>NZ_JBEYVY010000002.1:0-614024 GCF_040644205.1 Glycomyces sp. NPDC047010
GCGCGACACCGTGTACCGGTCGTGGAACTCGGACATGTCGAGCTGGATGAGCGAGTCCTCGGAGCCGAACAGGAACTCCGCGAGCGCCTTCGCCAGCTCGGTCTTGCCCACACCGGACGGGCCGGCGAAGATGAACGAGCCGGACGGCCGCTTCGGGTCCTTGAGGCCGGCGCGGGTGCGGCGGATCGCCTTCGAGACGGCCTTGACGGCGTCCTCCTGGCCGATGATCCGCTTGTGGAGCTCCTCCTCCATCTTGAGCAGGCGGGAGGTCTCCTCCTCGGTCAGCTTGTAGACCGGGATGCCCGTCCAGTTCGCGAGGACCTCGGAGATCATCTCCTCGTCGACCTCGGTGACCTGGTCGAGGTCGCCGGCCTTCCACTCCTGCTCGCGCTTGGCGCGCTTCTCGTGCAGGCGCTTCTCGGTGTCGCGCAGGCGCGCGGCGGCCTCGAAGTCCTGCGCGTCGATCGCGGACTCCTTCTGGCGGCGGGTCTCGGCGATCTCCTCGTCGATCTCGCGGAGGTCCGGCGGTGCGGTCATCCGGCGGATGCGCATGCGCGCGCCCGCCTCGTCGATGAGGTCGATCGCCTTGTCCGGCAGGAACCGGTCGGAGATGTAGCGGTCGGCGAGCGTCGCGGCCTGCACCAGGGCGCCGTCCGTGATGGACACGCGGTGGTGCGCCTCGTAGCGGTCGCGCAGGCCCTTGAGGATCTCGATGGTGTGCGCGAGCGACGGCTCGGCCACCTGGATCGGCTGGAAGCGGCGCTCCAGGGCGGCGTCCTTCTCAAGGTACTTGCGGTACTCGTCGAGCGTGGTCGCGCCGATGGTCTGGAGCTCGCCGCGGGCGAGCATCGGCTTGAGGATCGAGGCCGCGTCGATCGCGCCCTCGGCGGCCCCCGCGCCGACGAGCGTGTGGATCTCGTCGATGAAGAGGATGATGTCGCCGCGGGTCTTGATCTCCTTGAGGACCTTCTTGAGCCGCTCCTCGAAGTCGCCGCGGTACCGCGACCCGGCGACGAGCGCGCCGAGGTCGAGCGTGTACAGCTGCTTGTCCTTGAGGGTCTCGGGGACCTCGCCCTTGGTGATCGCCTGCGCGAGGCCCTCGACGGCGGCGGTCTTGCCGACGCCGGGCTCGCCGATGAGCACCGGGTTGTTCTTGGTGCGGCGCGACAGGACCTGCATGACGCGCTCGATCTCGCGCTGGCGCCCGATGACCGGGTCCAGCTTGCCGTCGCGCGCGGCCTGGGTCAGGTTGCGGCCGAACTGGTCCAGCACGAGCGACCCGGACTGCTGCGACTCCTGGGAGGTGCCGCCGGCGGTCGCGCCCGCGGGCTCCTTGCCCTGGTAGCCGGAGAGCAGCTGGAGGACCTGCTGGCGGACCCGGTTGAGGTCCGCGCCGAGCTTGATGAGGACCTGGGCGGCGACGCCCTCGCCCTCGCGGATCAGGCCCAGCAGGATGTGCTCCGTGCCGATGTAGTTGTGGCCGAGCTGGAGCGCCTCGCGCAGGCTCAGCTCCAGGACCTTCTTCGCCCGGGGGGTGAAGGGGATGTGCCCGGAGGGCGCCTGCTGCCCCTGGCCGATGATCTCCTCGACCTGCTGGCGCACGCCTTCCAGCGAGATCCCCAGGCTCTCCAGGGCCTTCGCCGCCACGCCCTCGCCCTCATGGATGAGGCCGAGCAGGATGTGCTCCGTGCCGATGTAGTTGTGGTTCAGCATCCTGGCTTCTTCTTGAGCCAGGACGACCACGCGTCGGGCACGGTCCGTAAACCGTTCAAACATGCGCTTCTGCTCCTCGCGTCCGCCGCTACTTCGTCGTCGTTACTGGTCGTGGCTTGCAAAACCCTGTGGGTACACCTTATCCCCCGGGTCCGCGGACGGCGGGTGCCACGTGGGTGACAACAAGCGTGCACCCTAAGCCATTCCCCGTGATAACAGGTTCGCTCTGAGCGCAATACCCGCGCCCCCGCGTCCCAATCAATGGCGAGGCCGCACCGTTCCGGGACATGAGAAAACGCCCGCTTCCCGGGCGGGGGAAGCGGGCGGTGCGATCGGGCGCCGGACTACTAGTTGTGCGCGGCGTTGTATTCCTCGACGATGGCGGCCGGAATGCGGCCCCGGGGCGACACGTTCTTGCCGGAGCGGGAGGCCCACTCGCGGATGGCCTTGTTCTGCTCGCGGTCCACGGACTGGCGGCGCGGGGGCGCGACGGCGCCGCGGACCGGCCCGCGCGGGGTGCCGAGCGTGTAGCGGCCCAGTCGGGTGCCCGCCTCCTGGAATTTCTCCAGCGCGTCGCGCAGTTCTTTCGCGTGCGACGCCGACAGGTCGATCTCGTAGGCCTGCCCGTCGATGGCGAATTTGACCGTCTCCTCAGCGGTGCTGCCGTCGATATCGTCGATCAGGATGACCTGTGTCTTCTTCGCCATGGCAAATTCCCCTCGGACCCGGCCCAACAGTGCTTTTCGCTCTTACTAGTGCCAGAGCATATACGAGTCCCTAAGAGAAAGGAAAGAGGGTGGAGCGAAAGATTTGTGAATGGATCGCTACCGCGCCGCTCGCAGCGTGGCAAACCGCTCGGCAAACATCATCGGGGAATGGGCCCGGGAGGTGGGCGAAAAGGGACCGCATCGGGTTATCCGCAGTCGGCCGCGCAAGCGGCTCCGCGGGTCCCGATGCGGTCCCTTTGCTTTGCTATTCGGGTTTCACCAGCGGGAAGAGGATGGTGTCGCGGATGCCGAGTCCGGTGAGCGCCATAAGGAGCCGGTCGATTCCCATGCCCATGCCGCACAGCGGCGGCATCCCGTACTCCATCGCCCGCAGGAAGTCCTCGTCGACGCCCATGGCCTCGTCGTCGCCCTTCGCGGCCTGCCTGGCCTGGGCCTCCATGCGCTCGCGCTGGACCACCGGGTCGATCAGCTCGGAATAGCCGGTCGCCAGCTCGAAGCCGCGCACGTAGAGGTCCCATTTCTCGGTGAGGCCGGGAGTGGTGCGGTGGCCGCGCACGAGCGGGGACGTCTCCTCGGGGTAGTCGAGGACGAACGTCGGCGCGTGCAGGTCGTCCACGACGAGGTGCTCGAACAATTCCTCGGCGAGTTTCCCGGGACCCCACTTGGGGTCGACGCCGAGTTCGACTTTGTCCGCGTACGCGCGCAGCTCCTCGTACGGCGTGTCGACCGTCACGGTTTCTCCGAGCGCTTCGGAAAGGGACCCGAAGAGCGTGATCTCGGCCCACTCGCCGCCCAGGTCGTAGCTCGACCCGTCCGCGAGTTCGACGGTCTCGGTCCCGAAGACCGATCGCGCCGCGCCTTGAATGAGCGACTTCGTGAGGGCCCCGATCGTGCGGTAGTCGCCGTAGGAGCGATAGGCCTCCAGCATCGCGAACTCCGGCGAATGCGACGAGTCGGCGCCCTCGTTCCTGAAGTTGCGGTTGATCTCGAATACGCGGTCGATCCCGCCGACGACGCACCTTTTCAGATAGAGCTCGGGCGCGATCCGCAGGTACAGGTCGATGTCGTAGGCGTTCATGTGCGTCACGAACGGCCGCGCGGTGGCCCCGCCCGGCTGGACCTGCATCATCGGGGTCTCGACCTCGATGAACGACTCGGCGTCGAGCTGGTCGCGCAGGGACTTGACGACGCGGGCGCGGTTGCGCACGGTGTCGCGGGCCTCGGGCCGCACGATGAGGTCGACGTAGCGCTGGCGCACGCGAGTCTCCTCGGCGAGGGCCTTGTGCGCCACGGGGAGCGGGCGCAGGGCCTTGCCGGTGATCTGGAACGAGTCGGCCATGACCGACAGCTCGCCGCGCTTGGACGAGACGACCTCGCCGGTGACGCCGATGTGGTCGCCGATGTCGGCGAGGCGCTTCCATTCGGCGAGGGCCTCCTCGCCGATCTTCCCCTGGGAGAGCATCACCTGGAACTCGGTGCCGTCGCCGTCGCGCAGCCGCGCGAAGGCGAGCTTCCCGGCCAGGCGCACGAAGATCACCCGTCCGGTGGTGGAGACGGTGACTCCCGAGGACTCGCCGTCGGCCAGCCCGCCGAACAGCCCGCGGAGCTCCGCGAGCGAGTGCGTGCGCGGGTAGCCGAGCGCGTACGGCTCCTTGCCTTCCGCGAGGAGGGCGGCGCGCTTCTCGCGCCGGATCTTCATCTGCTCGGGAAGGTCGTCGCCGGTCTCAGTGCTGTCTTGCTCGTGCTCGGTCACGTCTTACAGGGTAAACGCCGCCCCTTGCGGCGGTCGTGCGAGTTTCGCCCCCGCGAGCGCAGGTCACAGCGCGGGGCGCTCGATCGCGAACGCCGGGTAGCCGACGACGCGGTCGGGCGTGCCGGCCGTGTCCGCGGAGGTCGCGAGCGCGAGCTGGCGCGGGCGGCGGCCGGTGGCGTCGGCCCAGGCGAGCGTGCCGCGCAGGGCGAACACGCCGCACGCGTGCTGCGGGGCGATCTCGCGGGGCCGCAGGCTCTTGATCGCCTCGGCGGTGGCGGCGTCGATGCGCTGGGCCGTGGCGAGGTCGTGGTAGTGGGACAGGTCGGTGGAGCAGACCAGGACGGCGTCCTCCCCTGCCTCTTCGAGGAGCGCGGCGATGATCCGCGCGGTGTCCGGGGTCTGGCTCATGCCGCAGGCGACGGGCGTGACCTCGATGTCGTCGCCGAGGGCGACCTGGAGGAACGGCAGCTGCACTTCGAGCGAGTGCTCGGCCTCGTGCGGGAGGCGCGAGGAGCCGACGACGTTCGTGGCGGCGGCGCGCACCTGCCCGAGCGGGGTCTGCCACGCGGTGTAGGGCGCGGCGGCGTGGCCGCGGAGCGGGTAGTGGTGGGACGGGCCGACGAGGACGACGCGCTTGACGCGGCCGCGGTGGGCGGCGAGGCGCGCGTACGCGTGGGCCGCGACGGGCCCCGAGTAGCGGTATCCGGCGTGGGGCACGATGTAGGCGGCCGCGAGCGGTTCGCTCACGGGCCCGGCCGCGTCGATGAGGCGCTGGACGTCGCGGCGGAGCTGCCCGGGGTCGGCCGGGTAGAAGCGGCCGGCGACGGCCGGGGGCCGCACGGTTTCGGATTTCGTCGAAGGCATCGCAGGTCTTCCGGTGGTGGGTTATCGCTGACTGACTGACGGTGCGGCGATGCGGATCGGTTGCCGCTTGGGACCCCAGTCTCCCGCCGGTCCCTCGAAGATGCCGGGAACGCGCGCCCCGCAACGTACGCACTGTCCGCTATCCGACACTGCATACCGGTCAATCCGGTACCAATCACGCACTATGAGGGCTTCGCCACAGTCGTGGCAGACCGTGGTCTGCCCTTCCGGGTCGTGCACGTTGCCGGTGTAGACGTACCGCAGGCCCGCGTCGAGCGCGATCCGGCGCGCGCGCCTGAGGGTCGCGGGGGGCGTGGGCGGCACGTCCCGCATCTTGAAGTCCGGGTGGAAGGCCGTGAAGTGCAGGGGCACTCCGGGGCCCAGGTGCTCGGCGATCCACGCCGACTCGGCCGCGATCTCCGCGTCCGAGTCGTTGTGCCCCGGGATCAGCAGCGTCGTGATCTCGGTCCACACGTCGGTCTCGTGCACCAGGTATTCGAGTGTGTCCAGGACCGTCCTCAGTGACGCGAAGGCGATCCGCTTGTAGAAGTCCTCGGTGAAGGCCTTCAGGTCGATGTTGGCGGCGTCCATATGGGAGTACAGCTCCCGGCGGGCGGGGCCGTTGATGTACCCCGCCGACACCGCGACCGCCTTCAGCCCCGCGTCGCGGGCGGCGTCGGCGCAGTCGGCCGCGTACTCCAAGAACACCGTGGGGTCATTGTAGGTGAACGCTATGGAGTTGCACCCCAGGCGTTTCGCAGTGGCGGCGAGCGTCACGGCATCCGCTTGCGAGGAGAGGGTGTCGATCTCACGCGATTTGGAGATGTCCCAGTTCTGGCAGAACCGGCACGCGAGGTTGCACCCGGCCGTGCCGAACGACAGGACCGGGGTACCGGGCAGGAAGTGGTTGAGCGGCTTCTTCTCCACGGGGTCGATGCAGAAGCCGGAGGAGCGGCCGTAGGAGGTGAGGACGATCTGGTCGCCCATGCGGGCCCGCACGAAGCAGAGCCCGCGCTGGCCCTCCCGCAGGCGGCAGGCCCGCGGGCAGACGGTGCACTCGACGCGCCCGTCGTCCAGGGCGCGGTGGAACCCGGTGCCGACCGTGAACTCGTCGGCGCCTTCCACTCTCGGCCTGGGGGTGAGGGCGGCCATGCGTCCACGGTAGCTCTCGGAGGGTTGCCTTCGCGTTACGGGCAGCGAAAAAGGGCCGCGCAGCCAGTGCGCGGCCCCCTTTCGTACAGCCTTAGTTCAGACGCTCACCGGTGGTGGCGTGGAAGACGTGCTCGTGGCCCGGCTCGGGCACGACGTACACGGTCTCGGCCAGGCGCGGGACCTTCGCCGACTCGGTGCGCACCACGAACCGCTCCGAGGAGCCGTTGTAGGCGGCGTGGCCGTAGACGTACGCCTCGGAGCCCAGCTCCTCGACGAGGTCGACCTCGATCGGGATGCCGCCGGAGCCCTCGGTGCCGATCTTGCAGTGCTCGGGACGGATCCCGATGGTGACCTGCTGGTCGCCGCCCTCGGCCGTCGCCGCGTCGCGGACCTCGCGCGAGAGCGGGAGGGTCACGTCGCCGAACAGGCCGCCGGCCTCGGTCAGGGACACGGTCTTGATGTTCATGGCCGGGGAGCCGATGAAGCCCGCGACGAAGGTGTTCTTCGGCTTGTCGTACAGCGTGCGCGGGGTGTCGCACTGCTGGAGCAGGCCGTCCTTCATGACCGCGATGCGGTGGCCCATCGTCAGCGCCTCGACCTGGTCGTGGGTGACGTACACGGTGGTGATGCCCAGGCGCTTCTGGAGCGAGGCGATCTGCGAACGGGTCTGCACGCGGAGCTTCGCGTCCAGGTTCGAGAGCGGCTCGTCCATGAGGAACACCTGCGGCTCGCGCACGATCGCGCGGCCCATCGCGACGCGCTGGCGCTGGCCGCCGGAGAGGGCCTTCGGCTTGCGGCCCAGGTAGTCCTGGAGGTCGAGGAGCTTCGCGGCCTCTTCCACGCGCTGCTTGATCTCGGCCTTCGGCATGCGGCGCAGCTTGAGCGCGAACGCCATGTTGTCGAAGACGGACATGTGCGGGTAGAGCGCGTAGTTCTGGAAGACCATCGCGATGTCGCGGGACTTCGGGGGGAGGTTCGACACGTCGGTGTCGTTGATGAAGATCGAGCCCTCGTCGACCTCTTCGAGGCCGGCGAGCATCCGGAGGGAGGTGGACTTCCCGCAGCCCGAGGGGCCGACGAGGACGAGGAATTCGCCGTCCTGGATCTCGATGTTCAGCTTGTCCACCGCGGGCTTCTCGGTGCCCGGGTAGATGCGGGTGGCGCCCGCGTACGTCACTGTTGCCATGATGTTCCCTTTCACTGGCAGGCACGTGCCAGACGATCCGTGGTAAAAGGCGGTTGTCCGTCGCAGGACGGGAACACCAGGTCCCCGCGCTGGGACGCGCGCAGCGCGGTGCGAGCACCGCGGAGCGTGGTGTGAGCCTAGCCTCGGGTGAATGCCTTTGCCAAGTCGGCTCCGAACGTTTGTCCGGTTTATCGGTGTGCTTTACCGAACCGTTACCCGGCCCCGGCTACTCCACGCGCAGCGCCTGGAGCAGGCGCTCGTCCCCCACGACGTCGCAGATCCCGAACGGCAGCCGCCCCCACAGCGCCAGCGCGATGTCCGACGCCGACCCCGCCGCGCGGGCCTGGAGCTCGGTCCGCGCGTCCGGCTGGTCCAGGAGCGCGACCCGGCCTTCGCGCAGGCGCACGAACCACGTCGAGTCGGCGTCCTGCGCGAACAGCTGCACGAGCCCGCTCGCGTCGGGGTGCGCGCCCCTGCGGGCGCCGACGGGGAGGAACGCCTCGAACGCCTCGGTCACGGCGTCCGCCGCGAGCGCCACCTGCACGGGCGCGGTCGCGCCGACGGCCATCTGGAGGTCCCACCTCGCCAGCCCGGTCGCGACGGTGGCGCGCCGGTGCCAGAACTCGGCCCGCCACTCCACGGGCGCCCACGTCCATGCGGGCGACTCGGGCCCGCGGGCCTCCACGGCGTCGAGGACGGCGGCGAGCGACTGGTCGAACAGGTCGAGGACGGCCGGGCCGGTGGCCTCGGGGCGCGCGGGCTCGGGGACCTCGCGGTCCTCCGAGGGCACCGTGAACAGGGCGTCCACGGTCCACCGGTACAGGCGCACGAGGTCCAGGAGGATCCCGGCCACGGTGGTGTCCGGGCGCGAGGGCGCGACCCGGTCGAGCACCCCGGGCTCGCAGACCGACCGCAGGCCCGCGGCCTCCGTCTTCAGTTCGGTGAGGTAGTCGGTGATGCGCAGCTTAGCCATGGTGACCGCCGTTCCTCGTAGCCTGCGAAAAGTCTAGGCTTTCGGGCGTGACACACGCCAGTCCGACGCCTCGCGCCGCCGATCGGAATGTCCTCGGCGCCTACACGACCCTCCGCCTGGGCGGCCCCGCCCGCGAGCTGGTCGAGGCCGCGTCCTCGGAGGAGGCGGTCGCGGCCCTGCGCGCGGCCGAGGGCCCGACGCTGGTCCTCGCCGGGGGCAGCAACATCGTCATCGGCGACGCGGGCTTCGACGGCACGGTCGTGCTCCTGCGCGGCGGGGGCATCGAGGAGCTCGGCGGGCGGACCGTGCGGGTCCAGGCGGGCCAGGTGTGGGACGACTTCGTGGCGTGGACCGTCGCCAGCGGCCGCTCCGGCGTCGAGTGCCTCAGCGGCATCCCCGGCTCGGTCGGCGCGACCCCGATCCAGAACGTCGGCGCCTACGGCCAGGAGGTCGCCCAGACCATCGAGTCCGTGCGCGTCTGGGACCGGGAGAAGGACGAGATCCGCGACTGGACCCCGGCCGAATGCGGCTTCGCCTACCGGCACAGCGTGTTCAAGCACTCCGACCGGTACCTGGTCCTGAGCGTGGACTTCGCCTTGGAGGCGTCGGCGCTGTCCGGGCCGATCGCCTACGCGGAGCTCGCGAAGCGCCTCGCCGTCGGCATCGGCGACCGCGCGCCCCTCGCCGAGACGCGTGCGGCGGTCGTGGAACTGCGCCGGGGCAAGGGCATGGTCCTCGACGAGTCCGACCACGACACGTGGAGCGCCGGCTCGTTCTTCACCAACCCGATCGTCCCCGCCGGCACCCTTCACGACATCGCGGCCAGGACCGGAGGCGAACCCCCGCACTGGAAGACCGACGACGGCCGGGTGAAGATCTCCGCCGCCTGGCTCATCGGGGCCGCGGGCTTCGAGAAGGGCTACGGCCGCGGCAACGTCGGCCTCTCCACGAAGCACACCCTCGCCCTGACGAACCGGGGCGGCGCGACGACGACCGAACTCCTCGCCCTCGCAACCGAAGTGGCCGACAAGGTCGAGGCCGACTTCGGCGTCCGCCTCCACCCCGAACCCGTGATGGCCCTCTAGCGGAGGAGCGCCGCCGCTTCGAGGGCGGTGTAGGTGGCGATGATCCTGGCTCCCGCTCGTTTGATCGAGGTGAGGGACTCCAGGATGGCGGCGTCACGGTCGATCCAGCCGCGTTCCGCCGCCGCCACGAGCTGGGCGTATTCGCCGGAGATGTGGTAGGCCGCAACGGGAACGGGGGAGCGTTCGGCGGCGGCGCGGACCACGTCGAGGTACGGGAGGGCGGGCTTGACCATGACGATGTCGGCGCCCTGCTCGATGTCGAGGTCGATCTCCAGGAGAGCTTCGGTGGCGTTCGCGGTGTCCTGCTGGTAGGTGCGGCGGTCGCCCTGGAGCTGGGACTCGACGGCCTCGCGGAACGGGCCGTAGAACGCGCTGGCGTACTTGGCGGCGTAGGCGAGGAGCCCGGTGTCGGTGTGCCCGGCCTCGTCCAGTGCGGAGCGCACGAAGCCGATCTGGCCGTCCATCATGCCGGAGGCGCCGAGGAGGTCGGCGCCGGATTCGGCGAGGGCGAGGCCCATCTCGGCGTAGCGGTCGAGGGTGGCGTCGTTGTCGACCGAGCCGTCCTCGCGCAGGACGCCGCAGTGGCCGTGGTCGGTGAACTCGTCCAGGCACAGGTCGGGGATGACGACGAGGTCGTCGCCGACCTCCTCGCGGATCGCGCGGGTGGTGCGGTTGAGGATGCCGTCGGGGTCGGTCGCGGCGGAGCCGACGGCGTCGCGCACGGCGGGGACGCCGAAGGGCATGAGCCCGCCGAGCCCGGCGCGCGCGGCCTCGACCGCGAGCTTGCGCACGGAGTCGACGGTGTGCTGGTAGACGCCGGGCATCGTCGCGATCTCGACCGGCTCGTGGAGGCCCTCTTTGACGAAGACGGGGAGTACGAGCTCGTTCGGATGGACGCGGGTCTCGGCGACGAGACGGCGAAGGGCCGCAGTGCGGCGCAGCCTCCGGGGCCGGATGACGGGGTATTCGGAGCTGTGCGGCACTGCGGCCACTTCCCTTCTTGCGTAACAACTCTTTAGCGGAACCTCAGGGCCGTGGGGCCCTGGACCTTCTGGCCGCGGCGGGTCTTGATCGGGCCCTCGGCCAGGCGCTGCTTGAGCTCCGTGGCGTACTCGGCGAGCGCCTCGATGAGGTCGGGCACCGAGGCGTTCTCGGGCTTGGCGTCCACGCGCAGGCCGAACTCGGTCGCGGTGTCCGCGGTGGCCGGGCCGATGCACGCGACGACGGTGCGCTGGTGCGGCTTCCCGGCGATGCCCACCAGGTTGCGGACCGTGGAGGACGAGGTGAACAGGACCGCGTCGAAGCCGCCGGACTTGATGGCGTCGCGGATGTCCGCGGCGGGCGGCGAGGCGCGCACGGTGCGGTAGGCGGTGACGTCGTCGACCTCCCAGCCGCGCTCCGAGAGGCCCTGGACGAGCGTCTCGGTGGCGATGTCGGCGCGGGGCAGGAGCACCCGGCCGACCATGTCGAGGATCGGGTCGTGCGGCGGGAAGACCTCCAGGAGGCCCTCCGAGGACTGCTGCCCGGTCGGGAGGAGCTCGGGCTCGATGCCGAACTCGCGCACGGCGTTCGCGGTGGCCTCGCCGATGCAGGCGATGCGCAGGCCGCCGAAGGCGCGGGCGTCGAGGCCGTGCTCCTTGAACTTCTCCCAGATGGCCTTCACGGAGTTCTGGCTGGTGAAGACGATCCACGCGTAGCGGCCGTCGACGAGGCCCTTGATGGCCCGCTCCATCTGGGCGGGCGTGCGGGGCGGCTCGACGGCGATGGTCGGGACCTCGCACGGGATGGCGCCGTAGGCGCGCAGGCGCTCGGACATGACGCCGGCCTGCTCCTTGGTGCGCGGGATGAGGACCTTCCAGCCGTACAGCGGGCGCCCCTCCCACCACGCGAGCTCGTGGCGGTCGTCGACGCCGGGGCCGATGGTGAGCACGACCTGCCCGGCGTAGCCGAGCGCGGCCTCCACGAACGTGTCCACAGAGGACGTGGTGGTGTACTCGGTCTCGCCGGTCGCGTCGCCGGTGACGGCCACGGCGGTCTCGCCGGAGACGCCGCCGGAGAGGAGGATGTCCCGCAGTGAGGAGAGGTCGGAGACGTCGGCGGTGACGGTGAGCGAGCCGCGCTTGATCGCGTCGGCGATGACGAGCGGCTCGACCGAGGCGATGTCGTCGATCTCGATGACGGTGCGGATCTCCCCGGGGGGCATGCCAGCGTAGACCGCGACGGCCTGCGCGTGGCTCATGCCCGGGATGACCTCGAAGCGGGCCTGCTCCGCGGAGGCGGCCCGGATCTCGGCCCGCGCGAGGCGGTTCGGGTAGGCGTCGCCGACGATGAGGCGGACGAGGTTCTCGCCCTCGCGCGCGGCGGCGGCCATGAGCTTGCCCTGGTCGGACGGGGAGGACTCGATCAGCTTGAGCTTGGCGTCGTCGCCGTTGATCTCCTTGGCGGCCTCGACGAGCGACTGCGGCAGCGACCGGTCGTAGTAGACGCGGTCGGCCTCGCGGATCGCGTCGAGGGCGCGCTTGGTCAGCAGTCCCGGGTCGCCTGGGCCGGTCCCGACGAAACGCACGCGGCCCACCGGCTTACGGGCACTGGTCATGTTCTCTCCATCAGCAATCGTCTGAGATACGTCTACTTCAACAGTTGTGCGGCACCCGCGTCGAGCAGTTCCTCGGCGAGCCGCCTGCCCGCGGCCGCGGCCTGCTCGGCCAGCTCCGGGCCGCCGTTGTCGGCGAGCGCGGCGGTGGTCGAGAGCCGTTCGATGACGGAGCCGTCGACGGCGCCCACGGCGCCGCGCAGATACAGGTCGACTTCGCCGGGATCGGCGCCTTCGGCGACGTCGGCGAGCGAGGCGACGGGAGCGCTGCAACCGGCTTCGAGCCGTTGCAGCAGCGCGCGCTCGGCGGCGACGGCGGCCTGGGAGTACCGGTCGTTGAGCTTAGCCGAGATCAGCGCAGATGTCATGTCGGCTTTGCGGCATTCGACCGCCAATGCCCCTTGTGCGGGAGCGGGAAGCATCACCAACGGGTCCAGGTATTCCGTCACTTCCGCCTGGCGGCCGACCCGCTTGAGGCCGGCGGCCGCGAGGATCACCCCGTCGAGGTCCTTGCCGACGCGGCCGATGCGCGTGTCGACGTTGCCGCGGATCGGCACGCACTCGAAGCCGCGCCCCAGGGCGTTCAGCTGGGCGATGCGCCGGGGCGAACCGGTGCCGATCCGGGCGCCGGGGCCCAGGTCGGAGAGGGTGCGCCCGTCCGAGGCGACGAGCACGTCGCGCGGGTCCTCGCGCGGCGGGACGCCGATGACGAGGTGCTCGGGCTGCGCGGTCGGCAGGTCCTTGTACGAGTGGACCGCGATGTCGATCTCCTCGCGCTCCAGGGCCTCCCGGAGCTGGTTGACGAAGACGCCGACCCCGAGCTCCGCGACGGGCACCGTGGTCCCGTCTCCTGTGGTCTTGATCTCCACGAGTTCGACGTGCTCGCCGGTGAGGCGGCCGATCGCGTCCGCGACCATGCCGCTCTGCGCCAATGCGAGCTTCGATCCCCTGGTCCCGACTCGGATCACGGGCGTGCTTCCCTTCTCAAGACTGCTGCGTTGCAGCCGTTCCGGTTTCGGACGGGGCGGAGGGGACCGTCCCCAGGGCCTCGGCCACGGGGGCCGACGCGGGGCTGATCTTCAGGGCCTCGATGAGGTGGTCGCCCTCGGCGGCCGTGAGGACGGCCGCGTCGAGGGCGAAGAGGTCGCGCAGGGCGCGCGCGTAGTCGGGGGCGCCGGGCTGCCCGGCGAGCTCGCGCACGCGCACGGTGGGCTCGTGGAGGAGCCGCTGCACGACGCGGTGGACGGTGCGGGCGACCTCGGCGCGCTGGTCGTCGGTGAAGTCGCCGCGGCGGGCCACGCGGGCGAGCTCGGCGTCGACGATGTCGGCGGCGGCGGAGCGCAGGGCGGCGACGGTGGGGGTGACGGCGTCGGCGCGCAGGCTCTCGTTGAACGCGGCGATCTCCTCGGCGAGGAGGCGCTCCACCTCGGCGAGGGTGTCGGCGGCGGCCCCGGCGGCGTCGGCGCGCTGGATCTCGGCGATGTCGACCACGGTGACGCCGGGCAGGAGCGCCACGTCCTCGGCGACGTCCTTGGGCAGTGCCAGGTCGCAGACGACGAGCGGGCGGGTGCGCCCGGCGAGGTCGGCGGCGCGGAGCACCGGCTCGGGCGAGGAGGTGGCGCAGACGAGCAGGTCCGCTCCGGCGGCGAGGCCGGGCAGGTCGGCGTAGTCGGCGGCCTCGGCGTCCCAGACGTCGGCGAGGCGCTGCGCCTTGGCGCGGTCGCGGTTGGCGACGGCGAGGGACTTGACGCCCGCGCGGGCGAGGGTCGCGGTGGCGAGGGAGCCCATGGACCCGGCGCCGACGACGGCGGCGCGGGTCTCGGTGAGGCCGTTGGCGAACCCGGCCGCGGCGAGCGCGCGCTCGGCGAGGTCGAGGGCGGCGGTGACGATGGAGGGCGCGGCGGCGTCCACGTCGGTCTCGGCGTGGATGCGCTTCCCCACGCGCAGGGCCTGCTGGAACAGCTCGTGCAGGTGGCGCCCGACCTGGTCGGCCTCGCGGGCGGTGTCGTAGGCGTCGCGGAGCTGGCCGAGGATCTGCGGCTCGCCCGCGACCATGGAGTCGAGTCCGGCGGCGACGCGGAACGCGTGGGCGACGGCGTCGGCGCCGTGGCGCACGTACCCGCAGGAGGCGAAGTCGAGGTCGGCCTGGATCTCGGTGAGGCCCCAGATGCGGTGGAGCTCGTCGACGATCGCGGAGAGGCCGCCGTGGAAGGACGCGGCGACGGCGTAGACCTCGACCCGGTTGCAGGTGGAGAGGACGACGGCCTCGCGGACCTCGCCGCCGCGCAGGAGGGCGCGCGCGAGGGCGGCGGCGGCGTCGGGGCCGACCGCGAGCCGTTCCAGTGTCTCGACCGCTGCGCTGCGGTGCGAGATGCCGACAACCAGGAGGTTCACTGCACCGTTCCCGTCTCTAGACGTCTGTTTCCGGCCTGCTGAGCGTCTTGTGGTGTTCGTGGAATGAGAGGATCTGGAGCTCGACGGCCAGGTCGACCTTGCGGACCGCCACTCCCTGCGGGACGGCGAGGACGCACGGGGCGAAGTTGAGAATGCTTGTGACACCAGCATCTACGAGGAGGTCGGCCACGTGTTGGGCGGCCGCGCCGGGTGTGGCGATCACCCCTATGTTGATGCCTTCGTCACGTACGGCCCGGGCGAGGAGCGCCACGTCGCGCACCTGGAGGCCGTCGAGGTCCTTGCCTATGATGCCCGCGTCGGCGTCGAAGAGGCCAACGATGTCGAAGCCGCGTTCGGAGAATCCGGGGTAGCGGGCGAGCGCCTGCCCCAGGTGGCCGAGGCCGATGATCGCGACCCGGGAGTCCTTCGTGAGTCCGAGCACACCGGCGATGTGGGTGGCGAGGTTGGCGACGGAGTAGCCGACGCCGCGCATCCCGGACGCGCCGAGCTGGGAGAGGTCCTTGCGGAGCATCGCGGAGTTCACGCCCGTGGCGGCCGCGAGGGTCTCGGAGGAGACGGTGTCCACGCCGGACTCGGAGAGCGTGCCGAGGGCGCGGAGGTATTCGGGCAGGCGCCTGACGGTCGCGGCGGGGAGGTCGGCCGCCGCCGCAGGCGGGACCGCTGCGGCCCGCTGGCCTGTGCCTTCACCGGTGGTCGTCAATGCTGGAGCTCCAGGTCCGATCCGCGCCGCCGTGCACCGGCGCGCCACTCAGCTTAAGGAGGCGGGTGTCGCGGGGGGAACGGAGGGGTGAACGGACTCGGCGGCTCGCGGTCGCTGCGCGGTACACCCCCGTATCACCGGGCGAGGCCCGGCTGTACCGAAATTGCAGACGTCCCGGCGAGCCGCCGTCTGCCAGAATTTTGCCCTAAAAGACCGTTGTGGGACGGTATTTCAGATAATTGTCGGTGTGTCGCCCCGCGGCGCGCCTCACGCCCGCGGCGCGGCTAGGTCCTTGAGCAGGCGCGGGACGTCCACGTCCCAGTACCCGTGCTCCCTGCCGTCGAGCAGCAGCACCGGCAGCCGGTCGCCGTAGTCGCGCGCGAACGCAGCGTCGTCGGCGACGTCCACCTCCGTCCACTCCTCGCCGGTCCGAGCCGCCACCAGGTCGAGCGCCTCGCGCGCCGCGACGCAGAGATGGCATTCCTTTGTAGTCAGCAGCGTCAGCCTGTTCACCCTGCTCCATCCGCCATTCCAAGAAGTCGGCCCGGATCGCACAGCTTGTGCGACACCCTCCGTCATTCCTCGATCACTATTGAGGCACAACCGGTCCGCGGCCGCGGACCACCGAACGTTTGGGGAGGTAATGGTGGGATTCCGCCCCCGCAACGAAGGGTACGCCGGCGCATCGGGCGCGCGCCGACATCGACCCCCGCACACCCGTCACCGAGCGCGACACGCCGAACGCAAATACGCGTCGCCGACCCCGCGGATTTCTAGACTCAGGCGGGTCAGTCCCTGCGGGATCCGTTCGCTCCACTCGGCCCGACGACCCCTCACACGAGGAGGCCAATAGTGCCCGGTATTGCACCGACCTTGGCTGTGGCAAGCCACGACTCGGCAGTGCTCACAGCAGACATCGCCCCTTTCTTCAACCCAGGATCGATCAGTGCGCTGCTCGCGCAGCACCCGGCTCCGACCTTCGCGCGCCTCAAGCAGGCCGTGTGGACGGTCCTCAGCCTGGACACCGGCACCGCCGAGCAGCACCAGGTGCGGCCCGGCCGGGGCACGGGGCCCGGCGCGGCCGGCGGCTCCGCGGGCGGCACCGCCGACCGCGGCACCGACCAGCACGAGGACCAGGTCGACGGCGACGAGGTCGCCGACCTCGTCGCACGCGCCCAGGACGGCGACCCGGGCGCCTTCGGGGAGATCTACGACCGGTACAACGACACGGTCTACCGCTACATCTACTTCCGCGTCAACAACGCCCAGCTCGCCGAGGACCTCGCGTCCGAGACGTTCCTGCGGGCGCTGCGGCGCATCTCCTCCTTCAGCTGGCAGGGCAGGGCGTTCGGCGCGTGGCTGGTGACCATCGCGCGGAACCTCGTGGTCGACCACTTCAAGTCCGGCCGGTACCGGCTGGAGATCGTCAAGCCCGACGTCCTCGGCGCCGACGAGAAGGACCACGACCCGAGCACGTCGCCGGAGACCGCCGCGCTGGAGAAGCTGACGAACGCGACGCTCCTCACGGCCGTCAAGAAGCTGAACCCCGACCAGCAGGAGTGCATCGTGCTCCGCTTCCTCCAGGGGTTCACCGTCGCCGAGACCGCCCGCACCATGGGCAAGAACGAGGGCGCGGTCAAAGCGCTCCAGTACCGGGCGGTGCGCACGCTCGCCCGGCTCCTCCCCGACGGCTTCCGAGGCTGAGAGGCCGTCCGATCCCCGACCGCCCCCTCCCGGCCGCATGCGTCGGGAACCCGACACCACCCGTTCCCAAGGGCTCCGGCCCCCTATCCCGTAATCGACGATCCGCCTCCTCACGGCGGACCGGAACTGCCAGGTCAGGGCTCTTTACCGGCCCGATACCGCCGCGAGACCCTTCCGCGACGAGGACGATGTGGTCCGAAACGCAAGGTTCGCGGCGAACCGTAACCTCAGGGGCTACTCGTGCGTTGTTCTCAGTACAGGAGCAGGATCCATGCAGTGAGAGGGGGTGTGCCCGGTGACATTGAACCCTATGGAGCGCCGACGCGCGGAGGATTTCGCGCGGCTGCTTGACTCCCAAGGACCCACCCTCCCTCACTCGCGCCGCAGCGCGGACGCATCGGGTGCGTCGGCAGAAGCACTCGCCGAACTCGTCGGCGTCACCGAGCGGCTCGGAGGACTGGGCGACCAGCTCTTCAACGCCGCGCGCCCGTCAAGGGACTGGCAGGACGCCACCAGGAGGCGGCTCATGGCCGTCGCCCAGGAAGAGGGGATCGGCGTCACCGCCAGGCACCGCGCCAGCGCCGCCGTCCCCGAGACGAAACGCGCGCCCGTCCTCGACGAGATGTTCCCCCGCCGCCCCCGCGGCGGCAGGCGCATCGCGATCGTCGCGGCACTGCTCACCGGGACCGTCGCCATATCCGGGGTCTCCGCGGCCTCCGGCGACGCCCTCCCCGGCGAGACGCTCTACAACGTCAAGCGGTCCACCGAGCGGGCGCAGCTGGCGCTCGCCGGCAACGACCTCGGCCGCGCGCAGCTCTACCTGGAGTTCGCGCGGACCCGCATCCAGGAGGCCCAGCTCGTCGCGGACGACGACGACGCGGCCGCCGACGCGCTCACCGACGCCACCTCGGAGCTGAAGAGCGCCAGCGCGCTCCTCGGGGAGCTCGCCGTCGCGAACGGCGACCCCGCCCCGCTCGACTACCTCGACCTGTTCGCCAACGAGCACCGCTGGGTCCTCGACGACCTCGTCGGCGACCTCGGCGGGGACGCGCGGAGCGCGGGCGAAGAGCTCGCGTCGGTCCTGGAGGCCGCGGCCGTCAGGTCCGTCGAGCTGCGCGAGTCGCTCGACTGCACCGAGGCCGGCGGCAGCGCCGACGACCTCGGGCCGATCCCCGGCACCTGCGCGCAGGGGAACGTCGACGCCACCGAGCCGGCCTCGCCCGGGTCCACGGGCGGCACCGCCGAGACCGGCGGCACCGAGCCGTCGGACGGCGACGCCACCGGTTCCGACGCCGGGGCGACCACCGGGACCGACCCTGCCGAGCAGACCGACGCGCCCGCGTCCGACCCGACCAGCGGCGGGGCCACCAGCCCCGCCTCCGACGGGCCGACCACCGGCGCCGAGGAGGACGACGACGTCCTCGGCGAACTCACCGGGATCATCTCGGACCTGTTCAATTGATCACCCGCCACCGCAAGGTGGCGGGAAAAGGTGCGGAGCAGGGCCGGGGAGCCGCGAGGCGACCCGGCCCTTCCTCACGCCCCCGACCGGGGCGGGGGCGAAGGCCGCATTTCCGCCCACCCGTAGCCGAGGCACGCGACCGGGGCCATACATGAACAAGGCCACACTGGAAATTCACCGGGCTCGCGTCCTCGCGTTACAGGCCGTCTGCCTTGGGCTTGTAGGCTTTCAGGGTGTCAGAGATCGAGGCTTCCTCCAGCGCCTCCGCCACACCCCGTTCCACGGCAGTGCGGGGCGGCGGCGTCGCTCGCACCCAGCCCAACCCCCATTCCGTCGTCGTCGAGCCCGGTGCGCCCGGCGAGGACGAGCTCGCCCACACCCCCTCCGCGGCGTTCTTCGACGTCGACAACACCCTCATGCACGGCGCGTCCACGTACTACCTGGCCCGCGCGCTGGCCCGCCACGGCGTGCTCTCCGGGCGCGACATCCTCGGCTTCGCGTGGAAGCAGGCGCGGTTCAAGTTCCAGGGCGTCGAGCACCACGGGCACATCTCGCAGATCAAGTCCTCGGCGCTCGAACTCGTCGCCGGGTACCCGGTGGACGAGATGCGGGCCCTGTGCGAGGAGGTCGTGGACCGCGACATCTCCCCGCGCATCCTCGCGCCCGTGCGGCGCCTCGCCGAGCGGCACCTCGAAGCCGAGCAGGAGGTCTGGCTCGTGACCGCGAGCCCGGTCGAGCTGGCCGGGGTCCTCGCCGCGCGCCTGGGCCTGACCGGCGCGCTCGGGACGATCGCGGAGATCGAGAACGGCTGCTACACCGGCCGCCTCGTCGGCGACCTCATGCACGGCCCCGCGAAGGCCGAGGGGATCGCCCAGCTCGCGGCCGAGCGCGGCCTCGACCTGACCCAGTGCACGGCCTACTCCGACTCGGCGAACGACCTGCCGATGCTGCGGAAGGTCGGCCGGGCCATCGCCGTCAACCCGGACACGCGCCTCGCACGCCAGGCCCGCCACCACGGCTGGCCGGTCCTGGACTACCGGCGCGGCCGACGCGCCGCGAAGCTCGCGCTGCCCGCCGCCACCGCGGCGGGCGTCGGCGCGGGCCTGCTCTACCTGTACAAGTCGCGCGAACGCGACTAGAGCTGGGACGACCAGGGCTTGGACAACGCGCAGCGGTTCGCACTCGCCGGGACGGCGGTGCTCGCGCTCGCGTGGCTGGCATGGCCCTCGCCCGACCGCCCCGAGACCGCCGCCGCGCCCGTGGCGGTGCCGACGGTGTGGGAGAGGTGGGACGCCGAGCCGGTCGACTGGCCGGGGACCGCGGACGGCCGGGCGTGGACGCCGCTGAAGATCCTCGACGACGACCAGGCGCTCGCCACGGACGGCGCCGGGAGCCTGCTCTATGTGGAGCTGGGCGAGGCCGGCGACGCGGCGGCGACCGTGCTGGCCGAGCCCGGGACCGTCCCCGGAGTGGTCGCCGCGGCGGCCACGGACGAGCGGCTCGCGTGGCTCACGTCCGTGCCGGACGCGCAGGGCCGCGTGGCCTCCGAGCTGTGGACGGCGCCGCGCGGCGCCGACGGGGAGCCCGGTGAGGCGGTGCTGCTGACCGCCGACACCGGGGACGTGATCGCGTCCGGTTCGGCGTACGACCTCCAGTTCGCGGCCGAAGGGCTCCACTGGCTCGCCACGGCCCGCTCCGAGACGCTCGTGACCGAGCACCGGTCGGTCCCCGTCGAGGGCGGGGAGGTGACGGTGACGGGCCACCGGGGCGCGTGGCAGGCGGCCGCGTGGCCGTGGCTCGCCAGCGCCGGGTCCGACTCGCTGGGCGGGGCGCAGCTGGTGCGCACCGACACCGGTGCGGGCGTGAAGGTCTTCTCCGGGTCGGAGGAGCTGACACTGTGCTCGGCGACATGGTGCCGGCTGATCGTGAACGCGGAGGACGGCGCCCGCACGGACCTCGTCCGTCCAGACGGGACCGGGAGGGTAACGGTCGCGGAGGGGTTCACGTCCGCGGTGTCCCCCGATGTGGGACTGGTGGACCGCTTCGAGCCGCTCGCCGAGCGGGCGGTGGCCGCGGGCGACGCGACGGAGGTGACGCTGTTCGACCTCGAAGCGGGCGAGGCGTTCCTGGTCGCGTCCAGTGCGGGGCGGGCCGGGGCGGACGCGCGGCGGCTGTGGTGGTCGACGGGCACCGGGGAGCTCCTGGTGTGGCACGTGCTCGACCTCACGGACCTGGCTTAATGCGAGGCGTTCCCGCTCCGGGCGCGGGTAACGTCGAGTCCGTGACCACACCGCAGAGCGCCGGGACCGGGCCGATCCGCCCGCAGATCATGGGGATCCTCAACATCACCCCCGACTCGTTCTCCGACGGCGGGCGCTATCTGGACTTCGGCGACGCGGTCGCGCACGGCGAGCAGATGGGCGCCGACGGCGCGGACCTGATCGACGTCGGCGGCGAGTCGACGCGCCCGGGCGCGGACCGGGTGGACGCGGCGACCGAGACGTCCCGCGTGGTGGACGTGATCGCGGCGCTCGCCGAACGGGGCCTTGCGGTCTCGATCGACACGACCCGCGCGGCGGTCGCGGCGGCGGCGATCGAGGCGGGCGCGAGCGTCGTCAACGACGTGTCGGGCGGGCTCGCGGACCCGGACATGGCGCGGGTCGTCGCGGACACGGGCGTGCGGTGGGTGCTCATGCACTGGCGCGGGCACTCGGCGGACATGCAGCAGCTCGCGAAGTACGAGAACGTGGTGGCCGACGTGAAGGCCGAGCTGGAGGACCGGGCCGAGGCGGCCCTGGACAACGGCGTGGAGCGGGACAGGCTGATCCTGGACCCGGGGCTGGGGTTCGCGAAGTCCGCGGAGCACAACTGGCGGCTGTCGGCGCACCTGGACGAGTTCGTGGCGCTGGGGTACCCGGTGCTGTTCGGGTCCTCGCGGAAGTCGTACCTGGGGCGGCTCCTGGGCGACGAGAGCGGGAAGCCGCGCCCGGTGGGGCAGCGGGAGGCCGCGACGCTGGCGACGTCCGTGCTGGCGTTCGAGGCGGGCGCGTGGGGCGTGCGGGTCCACGACGTGGCCGGGACGGCGGACGCGCGCGCGGTGTGGGAGGCGACCCGGGCGGGCCGTTAGACGGTGCTGCGCGTCTCGTCTCGGAAGTTGGAACGGGTGTTGCCGATTCCGGTGGCGCGCCCGTAGCATTTCGCTCGTACTTCATCCAGAGCAGCTGAGGGGTCCGGCCCTGCGAAGCTGCGGCAACCACCGACACGCCCGAGGGCGTCGCGGCAGGTGCCAAATCCGGCCCGCCACGAGCGGGGAAGATGAGGGAGGAGCCTTCTCGTATGTCGAATGCCCTTTTTGCCGACAGTCCGGCCAAGGGACTGGTCTGCCGCAACTGCAACGCCACTTACGACCTGGTCGCCCAGCACGCCTGTTGGCAGTGTTTCGGGCCGCTCGAAGTGGACTACGACCTCGACGAGCTCGCGAAGGTGACGCGGGCGCAGATCGAGGCGGGCCCCCAGAACATCTGGCGGTACGCGCCGCTGCTGCCGGTCGGCGTCCACCCCGGGGACCGGGTGAGCCTGAACCCGGGCCTGACCCCGCTCGTCGACGCGGTGCACCTGGCGAAGGCCCTCGGCATGAGGAAGCTGTGGGTCAAGGACGACAGCGCGAACCCGACCCACTCGTTCAAGGACCGGGTCGTGTCGACCGCGGTGTCGGCGGCCGTGAAGCTCGGGTTCGACCGGTTCGCGTGCGCGTCCACGGGGAACCTGGCGAACTCGGTGGCGGCGCACGCGGCGCGCGCGGGCGTCCCGTCGATCGTGTTCATCCCCTCGGACCTGGAGCCGGGGAAGATCGTGCAGTCGGCGATCTACGGGGGCACGCTCGTGGCCGTCGAGGGCTCGTACGACGACGTGAACCGCCTGTGCTCGGAGCTGACCGAGACCGACGACTTCGAGTCGACGGCGTTCGTCAACGTGAACATCCGCCCGTACTACGCGGAGGGCTCGAAGACCCTCGGGTACGAGGTGGCCGAGCAGCTGGGGTGGCGGCTGCCGGAGCAGGTCGTGGTGCCGATGGCCTCGGGCGAGCTGCTCACCAAGATCCACAAGGCGTTCGAGGAGTCCGCGGAGATCGGCCTGACGGCCCCGGGGAAGGTCCGGGTGTTCGGGGCGCAGTCGGCCGGGTGCAGCCCGATCGCCGACGCGTTCAGTGCGGGCACCGACGTGATCACCCCGGTGAAGCCCACCGGGATCGCGAAGAGCCTGAACATCGGCGACCCGGCGGCGGGGCCTTACGCGATCGAGGCGTGCCGTTCGACGGGCGGCGGGATGGCGAAGGTCTCCGACGACGAGATCCGCGAAGGAGTGAAGCTTCTCGCTTCGACCACCGGCGTGTTCGCTGAAACGGCCGGCGGGGTCGTCGTCGCTACGCTCCGTAAGCTCTTGGAGGCGGGGAGCCTCGACCCGGAGGCGGAGACCGTCATCTACAACACCGGTGAGGGCCTGAAGACACTTGACGCGGTGTCGTCGCTGGTGGGGCCGACGCATACCGTGAAGCCGTCGTTGAAAGCGGCGAAGGACGCGGGTATTCTAGTTTCTTAAGTGGAGTCGGGAGTTCGGAATTCGGGCTCGTCAAACGCTTTCCGAACTCCTGAAATTATCACTCACAGTGACCGTTGTGAAGTGGAGTGTCGGGTACCCGACAAAAAGAAGAGAACTTCGGGTCTTGACCGTATTCACTGAATGAGCAAGAATTCTTGGTGCGGGAGGCCGCAGATGTCCTGTCGCCACTCACCCGGTTGACTGCGAGTCCTGGGGCTAGAACGTGTCGAGCAGCGCCAGCCGGTGTCAGGAACTGCGGTCTCCCGACCACGCTCCCCCCGTGTTCCCGTAACCGGATCCCCGCTCCCCCAAACCTTTCCGGCAGAAGCCGCCGCTATCGGCTTGCCCGCGCCGCACCCCTCTGCCAGGCTCAGGCCATGACGCATTTCGACATCGTCCCGGTGGACCCCTCTGACCACGTGCTCGTCCAGTCCTGGCTCGACGCGCAGGAGCAGGTGGACGCGCACGACTTCCAGGGCCTGCGCCCGTGGCTGCCGCTCGGCCCCCTCGTCGGCCTGGTCCTCCCCGACCCCGACGGCCGCCGCGAGAAGTGGGCGGCCGTCTGCGACGGCGAGGTCCTCGGCTACCTCGGCCTCAGCCTCTCCGATCGCGACAACACCCACCTCGCGGGCTTCGAGATCGGCGTCCTACCCCAGTCGCGGCGCCGCGGCATCGGCTCGGCCCTGCTGCGGCACGCTGAGGAGCGCGCCGCCGAGGACGGGCGCTCCACGATCTCGACGTGGGTCGCCGTCCCCCACGAGAGCTCCCCCGACGTCCGCGGCGACGGCGGCCCGTTCCTGGTCGACAACGGCTACAAGCGGTCCCTCGAAGCGGCCGTGCGCGTCTGCGAGCTCGCCGCGGTCGACGACGAGGAGATCGACCGGCTCTGGGACGCGTCCTGGGAGAAGGCCGACGGCTTCGAGCTCGTGTCCTTCCACGGCGTCCCGCCCGAGCGCGTCATCGAGGGCCTGGCGTACCTCCAGGCCCGCATGTACACCGACATGCCGCTGGGCGACTGGGACCTCCAGGAGGGGCGCATCACCGCCGACACCCTGCGCCTGTGGGAGCGTCAGCGCCTCCAGAAGGGCCAGGTCAACCTCCAGACCGCCGTGGTGCACAAGGAGAGCGGCGAGGTCGCCGGGCTCACCGAGATCCAACTCGTCGGCGGGGACGAGCGGCACTGCATGCAGGGCAACACCATCGTCGACCCGCGCTTCCGCGGGCACCGCCTCGGCACGGTCCTCAAGATCGCGAACCAGCGGCGGCTCCAGTCGATGCGGCCGTGGATGCGGTACGTGTGGACCGGCAACGCCGAGTCGAACTCGCAGATGATCAGCATCAACGAGTCCGTGGGGTACCGCCTCGCGGGCCACGAGACGGTCTTCCAGAAGAAACTCGGCTAGAAGAAGTTGAGCTAGCGGATCAGGTCCTCGTGGATCGCGCGGCGCTGGGCGTGGAGCTCGGCGATCCGCTCGCTCGCGGCCGCGTCCCCGTCGCGGGCCGCGTCGCGCAGCGAGTGGATCTCGTCCTCCAGGTCCAGGCCCCGGCGGTTGAGCTCGAACAGCGTCCCCCCCACCTCCGGCTCGGGGGTCTCGCGGATGATCCTGGCCCCGGCGGCGGTGACGCCGAACGGGGCCAGTCTCGCCGCGTCCAGTTTGAAGGCGCGGCGGTGGCCGGCGACCTTGTCCATCCGGTCGCTGCCCTCGCTCTGCATGTGGGAGAGGCCGGTGTGGGCGTACAGCCACCACATGGTCTCGCCGTCGAGGTGGCGCACGTTGTAGTTCCACGGGGCGAGGACCTGCGCGAGCGTGCGGTGGTTGTTGCGGTACACCGTGCCCGGGTCCCCGGCCCGCTCCAGGAGGCTCAGGCCGATCGAGGGGCTGTGGTGGTAGGCGCGGTGCCCGGCGGCGCGGGACGGGACCCAGTTGCAGCCCAGGACCGGCGAGAGGATCGCGGGCTGGCCGGCGCCGGAGGCGAGGTACGCGGCGGCCTCCTCGTGGAGGCGCCCGGTGAGGTCGCGGTGGATCGCGTCGTCGTCGTCCAGGCGGGTGGTGAGGACCCAGCCCTTCTTGCGGGCCTTCGCCTCCTGGCGGACCCAGGCCGCGAGGTCGGGCACGAAGTCGCGCTTGAGCTCGGTCTCGGCGATCCTGATGTACGGGCGGCCCTCGGCGAGGCCGTCGAGGCGCTTGCGGGCCGCCGGGGGCATGTCCCGGTCGACCCCGATCACCCAGACGAAGTCGCGGTCCGCCTGGGCGTCGAGCGAGGCGAGCGTCAGGTGCTCCATCATGAGCTGGCGGTAGGCGAACCACTGCTCGTCGAAGACGCCGATCCCGTGGCGGGTGGCGATGACGTGCAGGAACTCCTTGGACCGCGGGGCGGGGCAGCGCAGGCGGCGCTTGAGGGCTTCAGGGACGAGGGGCGACAGTCGCATGGGCTCACTTCCTCTGGGCGGGAGCGTGACTATGCCGTGAGAACGCTCCGGCCCCGTGGCCGGTTGCTTGCGCTCGGGTGAACTGTCCACAAACAACCGGTGCTAGGCGGCCAGGCGGCGGCGCCACCACTCCAGGGTCTCGGCCAGCGCCGTGTCGGTGTCGGTCGCCTTGTCCCCGAACGTGTCGGTGAAGTCCGCCGACTCCATGACGTACGGCCCGTCCCACTGGTGGCGGGTCTCGGCCATGCCCTTCATCGCGGGCGCGACGGTGCCGACGACGTGGATGAGGAACCACCAGGGCATCGCGGCGACGCGCACGGGTCCGCGGCCGAGGAGGCGGGCCATGGCCTGGATCATCTCGCGCTGGGAGGCGGCGGGGGCGGTGGGCACGTGCCAGGGGCGGCCCCAGGCGCGGTCGTCGCCGCCGAGGCGGATGAGGGCGCGGGCGACGTCGGGGATGTAGGTGAAGGAGTGGGGGGCGTCGCGGTCGCCGAGGACGGTGACGGTGTGCTTGCCCTGGACGACGGGGCGCACGACGCGCTCGCCGAGCATGGCGTCGGCGAGGGCGCCGGGGCCGAAGTAGTCGGAGCCGCGGGCTTCGGTGAAGCGGAGGTCGCCGCTCTCGTGGAGGGCCATGGCGTCGTTCCACATCTTGATGCGGATCCGGCCCTTGTGCCCGGGGGACGCGAGGGGGCTGCGCTCGGTCATGGGCTCGGTGACGGGGCCGTAGACGTAGAGGTTGCCGGTGTTGACGAGGCCGGCGCCGTGGGCTTTGGCGGCGGCGAGGATGGCGGCGAACATGGGCGGCCACTCGTCGGCCCACTGGTGGTACCCGGCGGGGTTGGCGCAGTTGTAGATGACGTCGGCGCCCTTGGTGGCGGCGGTGAGGGCGGCGGCGTCGCGGGCGTCGACCTTGACGTGTTCGATGCCGGGCCGCGAGGGGCCGCCGGAGCGGCTGAGCACCCGGACCCGCTCGCCGCGTTCAGCGAGGATCGAGGCGACGGTGGAGCCGATCTGGCCTTTGCCGAGGATGACGTGGTCGGTCATGGGAGTTCCCTATCTCTCAATCGAGAGCACTGCTCTCTGTTGAGAACAACGATCGCACACCCTCGCCGAGAAAACAAGAGCAGTGCTCTCTTTTATGAGCACCCGCACTCATCCACAGAGTTATCCACAAGTACGATCTTCACATTCGTCACTTCTCTACCCCACATGTTGTAGTAGATAGCAAAAACGTCATCCGCTTTCGGCGGGATGGCGGCGACAGAGGGGAATTCGCGAACGTCGCCATACCGAGACCCGAGCGCGGGAAACCACCCGCGCTCGGGTCCCCGCCGAAAGCACACGCTCCGCGCGGAGCAAGCGGGCGGCCGGCCTGACGAGGCCGACCGCCCGCAAGACACACAGGCCGAGCGCTCAGCCCTCGCGGTTCTGGGCGTAGTTCTCCAGGTACTCCAGCTGCTCGGGGTCCAGGCTCGGCCGGACCCGCTCCATGGCCTGCTCGACGTGCCCGGCGGTGACGATGCTCGCGTCGAGGGACTCGCGCATGGCCGTCAGGGCGGCCTCCCGGACCAGGGCGGCGCAGTCGGCCGCCGAGTAGAGCCACAGCTCGTCGGCGACGGCGTCGAGGTCCACGTCCTCGGCGAACGGGACGTTCTTCGCGTTGGCGCGCAGGATGTCCGCGCGGCCGCGCGCGTCCGGCGGCGGGACGTAGACGAGGCGCTCCAGGCGGCCGGGGCGCAGCAGGGCCGGGTCGATCATGTCGGGGCGGTTGGTGGCGCCCACGACCACGACGTCGCGCAGGGCCTCAGCGCCGTCGAGCTCGGTCAGGAGCGCGGCGACCACCCGGTCGGCGGTGCCGCCGTCGGTCCCGCCCCCGCGGACCGGCGCGAGGGCGTCGAGCTCGTCGAAGAACATGAGGGTGGGGCTGGCCTGGCGGGCCCGGCGGAACAGCTCGCGGACGTTCTTCTCCGACTCGCCGACCCACTTGTTCAGCAGCTCGGAGCCCTTGACGCTCATGACGTTCGCGTGGCCCTCCCCCGCGACCGCGCGCACGATGTAGGTCTTCCCGCACCCGGGCGGGCCGTACAGGAGGATGCCGCGCGGGGCCTCGATCCCCAAGCGCGTGAACGCGTCCGGGTACGTGAGCGGCCACAGGACCGTCTCGGTGAGGGTCTGCTTCAGGTCCTCCATGCCGCCGACGTCGGCGAGCGTGAGCCCGCCGAGCTCCACGGAGTCCCCCGCGAGGCTGGTGGGCCGCACCGATTCGAGCGCGCCGTCGAAGTCGGCGTTCTGGAGCGCGGTGGCCCCGCCGTCCTTGGCGCGCAGCGCGGCCCGCACCCCGGCTTCGCGGACCATCACCGCGAGGTCGGAGGCGACGTAGCCGGGGGCGCGGTGCGCGACCCCTTCGAGCTTCACATCCTCGGCGACCTTCATCGAGCGGGTGAAGTACACGAGCAGGTCGCGGCGGGCCTCCGCATCCGGCATCGGGACGACGACCTCGTGCTCCAGGCGCGAGCGAAGCGTCGCGTCGACGTCCTCGACGCGCGCGGTCGTGCACACCACGGCGTGCTCCCCCGCCTCCGCGAGGACCTCCTCCACGAGGCGGGAGAACATGGTGCCCAACGGGGTCCGGCGCCCCGCGGGCGCCAGGTGCTCGACGCCGCGGACGAGCAGCACCCCGGGGACGGCGAGCGCGGCGACGGCCGAGCGGAGCCGGTCGGCCGCGGCGTTCGCCTCCAGGGCCGCCAGGTCGGAGCCCGAGACCTCGCTGACGCGCGCGCCGACCGCCTCGGCGACCGAGCGGACGATCGTGGCCTTCCCGGCGCCCGAGGGGCCCGAGACGAGCACGCCCAGCGCCATGTCGGTGCCCACGACTTTCAGGACCTCGCGGTGGTTGAAGCCCAGGTCGAGCAGTTCCCGCAGCTCCTCGGCGGGGATCTTCGCGCCCGCGAGCTCGTCGTACGGGATCGGGGCGACGCCCGGGACCGCCTGCGGCGCAGGCGCCTCGGCGACCGGGCCGCGGGACTCGGTGCGCGGGCGGGCCGCGCTCGCGGTGCCGCCGTAGGAGGTCGGCATCCGCTCCCCGGGCGTGCGGCCCGCGGGCAGCGGCAGGTCGGCGGGGAGGTCGACGGCGGTGCGGACCTCGCCGGCCCACTCCACGCGGGTGTCCGAGGTGATCATCGCGCCGCGGGCCGGATCGGCCTCGACCACGTTGAGCACCATGGTGGTCCAGCCCATGCCGAGCGTGTTGTTCAGGGTGCGGCGGGTCGCGGTGACCGCGTCCCGCGCGGAGGCGCCGAGCTCGATCGGCAGGAGCGACACGTCGTCGCCCTCGCACACGACCTTCGACAGCAGCGCGAGCCGCAGCGTGTCCGGGTCGACCACGGCGACCGCGGACGCCGGGCCCGACAGGACCACCCGGTCGGCGGCGGTGAGGGCGATCGGTGCGAGGCGCACGGGGTCGCCGTCGCGGGCCCCGATGTTCCCGAGCGTCAGGTCGTCGGCGTAGAGGGCGCGGCGGGACGCGTACCGGTCGGCTTCGAGGGCGATCGCGGCGGTCGTGCGCCGCCCCGTGATCCCGACGGCGTCGCCGGGGCGCAGGCCCAGGGCGGTGAGGGCCTCGGGGTGGAGGCGGACGATGCCGCGCCGCGCGTCGAGCGCGGCGCGGGCGCGGGTGGCGGTCAGAGTGAGGGTGCCGGCTGTGGTCACGCGGCCCAGCCTATTACGGACCGGGGCCGGTCGGCGACGCTCGCCTCCGGCCCCCGCGGTCGGGGGTGTCGGTTCGCGGTCGCCCCCGGCTGCAAGAGTGCCTGCGGGGTGCGACAACGGGACGCGGCGGCGGGGCGGGACGGCCGGTCGACGCGAGCCGCCCGGCCCGGACAGGTCGCGGGGGTGCGGGCTACTCCTCGGCGGGGGTGAGGTCCATGCGGTAGACCGTGGCGCCGTCCTCCACGAGGACCGCGACCGCGGCGCCCTGGTCGGCGAACTCGCGCCACCGCTCGCCCAGCCACGACTCCGCGTCGCCCTGGCTGCCCAGGTCGCTGTCGGGGGTTTCGATGGCGTTGCCGTCGGCGTCTTCGAGCTTCCAGGTCCAAGTCATGGGGCAACAGTACGCGATCGGGCCCCGCGCCGGTTCCGTGAATCCGAGCCGGTTTTCCCCGGCCCGGGCGCTCACCAGTCCCAGCGGTCGCTCATCGGCGCGGTCACCGGAGTGCGCTCGACCTGCACCGGCTCCTCCTCCCGGCGCCGCGGCCCGAAGGCCGCGCCGAGCGCGAACAGCGTCCACAAGGGCAGGAGCCCGAGCCACAGCCACGCCGGGGACACCGGCATCGGTGCGAGCGTCACGAGCCCCCGGTCGATCGCGTCGAGCACCGCCAGCCCGCCCACGATCACCGTGAACCCGCCGAGGAACCGCACCCCCGACCGGTACCAGGACCGCCCGGCGAGCAGCCACCCGCCGCCCCACAGGGCCACCGCGAGCGCCTCGTAGTCGGCGCGGCCCGACCACACCGCGAGCACGAACAGGAGCGCCCCGCACCCGGTCGCTATGGCGGAGAACGTCATCGCGCCGGCCCGCGGCGGATTCGGCGACCTCGCGGCGCCGAGCCACCCGGCGCCCGCGAGGAACAGCAGGACCGCGGCGAACGCGACGGCCGTCTGGAACTCCAGCCGGTCCGTGAAGCGCGCCCCGAGCCAGTCGCAGGTCGCCGACGGGTCGTCGCTGCTCCCCAGCCCGCACTCCCAGACTTTCAAGGTGCGCAACGGGTCTCCGGCGATCCGCGCGACGTCGCCGCCGCAGGCGGGGAGCACCGCCGGGGTGGTGCGGTGGGTGCCGGGCTCGTCGAAGCAGGTCGCGGCGCCGGTCCCGTCCCACCACACGTCGAGCCGGTTGCGGTGCCGGGCGCCGTCCTCGCGGACGCCGAACGTGTTCCCGCTGAACGTGTTCCGGTCCCCGCCGAGCCCCGCGTCCTGCCCCGGGGTGCCCCAGGTCGCGATCCCGGCGGTCTGCTGGTTCCAGATCAGGTTCCCGGTGGCGGCGGTGCCGGTGCCGTTCGCGACGAGGATGCCGACGCCCGAGGGGTAGGTGCGGTCGGGGCACAGGACGCCGCCGGTCCAGTCGCGTTCGGCCGCATCGGCTTCGCAGGCGGCGGTGCCGAGGAGGGCGTAGTGGTCGGCGTTGTTGCCGTACACGGTGTTGTCGCTGACGGCGATGTCGGCGGCGGGCCCGGAGTCGGCGACGACGAGCCCGGTCGTGTTGGCGTGCAGGCGGTTCCCGACGGCGCTGGCGGTGGTCTCGGTGCCGCGGATCTCGATGCCCGCGGCGTTGCCGGTGGCCTCGCAGCCGATGACGTCGGCGTGCGAGTTCTCGATGAGGACCCCGGCGGTGTCGGCGGCCTCGGCGCGGCAGTCGCGGACTTCGACGCCGGAGGAGTCGGCGACGTGGATGCCGGCGCCGTCGCTCTGGAAGGCGCCCACCTCGTCGAGGGTCGCGGACTCGACGGCGGTGAGCCGCAGGGCGGCGCCGCGGGCCTGGCCGAAGGAGACGCCCTTGACGTAGAGGCCGGAGGCGGCGTGGGCGGTGAGGACGGTGTCGGCGGCGAAGTGCGCGGAGACCTGCACGTCGTCGGGGCTGTCGCCGACGCCCTCGATCTGGAGGCCCTCGGTCTCGACGACGATCGTGGCGTCCACGGTGTAGTGGCCCGGGAGGATCTGGATGCGCGCGTTCGGTTCCGCGGCGGCGACAGCGGCGGTCAGGTCGCGGAAGCCGTCGGCGAGGCAGTCGTCCTGGAGGCGCTCGTTGGCGATGCGCTCGCTGTAGACGACGCCTTCGTTCCGCTCGGCGAAGTCCTCGACGTCGTCGGTGCACACGAGCAGGAGCGGGCCGTCCTCGCGGTACGCGGGCGCCTCGGGTTCGGGCACGGCGGGGAACGGGTCGGGCTCGGCGAGCCGCGACTCCGTGGCGGTGCCGCCGACGTAGCAGGTGAAGACGAGCACGGCGAGGATGCCGGTCATGAATGCGAGCGCTGCGAGTCGGCGGTCCGAACGGTGCGGGCGGGGCCCTTTTGGTACAGCGCGGCGAAGCCGCTCCGGTTCGGGGTGCGGGTGGGGCGACGGGTGTGGGGGCACGTGCACAGGTTAGCCCGCGTCGCACACGGTGTGAAGAGCCGCGAATCGGCTGGGCCGCAAACATTTCGGGCGATGCGGCATACCGCCCGTGGTTGGGGCGGTATGCCGCTTGCGCAGCGGCTGCGCCGTCTGCACTGGCAGCCAGTACAGAGAAAGGGAGAACCTCTCACTTTACAGTGAGGGGTCCTCCCTTGCAGTACTCAGTCGGCCTGAGTGAGCAGTCCCGAAGGGCTGCTTACATCATGCCGCCCATGTCGCCCATGCCGCCGCCGGCGGCGCCGGCGCCTTCCTTCTCCGGGGCGTCGGCGACGACGGCCTCGGTGGTCAGGAACAGGGCGGCGATCGACGCGGCGTTCTGGAGCGCCGAGCGGGTGACCTTGGCCGGGTCGGGGATGCCCGCGGCCAGCATGTCGACGTACTCGCCGGAGTCGGCGTTGAGGCCGTGGCCCTTGGGGAGGCCCTTGACCTTCTCCACCACGACGCCGCCTTCGAGGCCGGCGTTCTCGGCGATCGCGCGGAGCGGCGCGCCGAGCGAGCGGCGCACGATCTCCACACCGGTGGCCTCGTCGCCCTCGGCCTCGACCTTCTCGAACGCCGAGTCGGCCTGGGCGAGCGCGGTGCCGCCGCCGGGGAGGATGCCCTCTTCCACGGCCGCCTTGGCGTTGCGCACGGCGTCTTCGACGCGGTGCTTGCGCTCCTTCAGCTCGACCTCGGTGGCCGCGCCGACCTTGATGACGGCCACGCCGCCGGCCAGGCGCGCGAGGCGCTCCTGGAGCTTCTCGCGGTCGTAGTCGGAGTCGGAGTTCTCGATCTCGGCGCGGATCTGGTTGATCCGGCCCTGGATCGCGTCCTCGTCGCCGCCGCCGTCGACGATGATGGTGTCGTCCTTGGTGATGACGACCTTGCGGGCCTGGCCCAGCAGGGACAGGTCGGTGTTCTCCAGCTTGAGGCCGAGCTCCTCGGAGATGACCTGGCCGCCGGTGAGGATGGCGATGTCGCCGAGCATGGCCTTGCGGCGGTCGCCGAAGCCGGGGGCCTTGACGGCGGCCGACTTGAAGATGCCGCGGATCTTGTTGACCACCAGGGTCGGGAGGGCTTCGCCGTCCACGTCCTCGGCGATGATCAGGAGCGGCTTGCCGGTCTGGGTGACCTTCTCCAGCGTGGGGAGGAGGTCCTTGACCGCGGAGATCTTCTGGTTCGCGACGAGGATGTACGGCTCTTCGAGCACGGCCTCCATGCGGTCCTGGTCGGTCACGAAGTAACCGGACAGGTAGCCCTTGTCGAAGCGCATGCCCTCGGTGAGCTCAAGGTCGAGGCCGAACGTGTTCGACTCCTCGACGGTGATGACGCCTTCCTTGCCGACCTTCTCCATCGCCTCGGCGATGATGGCGCCGACGGTGGTGTCGCCCGCGGAGATGGACGCGGTGTTCGCGATCTGCTCCTCGGTGTCGACCTCCTTGGCGGAGTCCTGAAGGTGCTGCACGACGGCCGCGACGGCCTTCTCGATGCCCTTCTTGATGCCGATCGGGTTGGCGCCGGCGGCGACCGCGCGGAGGCCTTCCTTGACGAGGGCCTGCGCGAGCACGGTCGCGGTGGTGGTGCCGTCGCCCGCGACGTCGTCGGTCTTCTTGGCGACCTCCTTGACGAGCTCGGCGCCGATCTTCTCGTAGGGGTCCTCGAGCTCGATCTCCTTGGCGACGGACACGCCGTCGTTGGTGATCGTGGGGGCGCCCCACTTCTTGTCCAGCACGACGTTGCGGCCCTTCGGGCCGAGGGTCACCTTGACGGCCTCCGCGAGGGTGTTCAAGCCCCGCTCCAGCCCGCGGCGAGCCTCCTCGTCGAATGCGATCATCTTCGCCATGTGGATGGCTTCCTTTCGGATAACGTTCGTGGTCGACGGTGAGGCGGCGTACCCGCGACGGTGAGCCCTGAGGACCCGACCACCTCATCGCGTGTTTAGCACTCCCCAGCGGCGAGTGCCAAACCCAGTTGTAGCACTCTCGCCGTGAGAGTGCCAATCCGGGGCACGGAACCAGTGGTGGAAAGCGCGGACGCCGGGGCGATCGCCCCGGCGTCCACTGCATGGCGGCGATTCCTACGGTGTCGGCGAGGGCGATCCGGGGTGGCCGGGCTCGCCGGGGCCGGTGTAGCCGCCGGGGGCCGCCGCGCCGGAGGCTTCGGCCGAGAGGGACGTGGCGGAGACGGACTCGGTGCGCCCGCGCAGCCATGCGTACGTGCACAGGGACGCCGAGAGGACCCAGATCATCGGGGCCAGGAGCAGCAGCGCCATGACCGCCTCGGTGATGACGGTGAGGACCGCGGCGAGCCAGCCCGCGAAGATGGCGTGCCACACGCCCGCGAGCAGCAGCCCGATGATCGCGATGAGGATGTTCGCGGCGATGGCGACGAGCACGACGATGCACAGGCGCCCGAGCGCGGGCCAGAACGCCGAGTGCGTCAGCTGGATCGAGCGGGCGTACGGGCTGCGGCGGGCCTCGAAGACCGCCGCGGGGGCCATGAGGCTGAGCGCGAAGATCGCCCACAGGCCCGGCAGGATGCACAGGACCAGGCCGACGCCGATGGTCACCCAGGCGAGCAGCAGCCACAGGAAGAACCGGCCGCCGCGCTTGAACCCGAAGGAGAACGCCTCCCCGAGGGACAGGAAGCCCCCGGCGGCCTCGGCCGCGGCGGTGCGCACGGCGCCGAGGACGGCCGAGCCCGAGACGTACAGGACCGCGAGGGTGAGGATCAGCCCGATGATCCCGGCGAGCACGCCCGGGGAGTACTCGCGGACGAACGCGCCCCAGTCGGTGACGACGACGTCCTTCTCGGGGGTTCGCACGTTGTTGTTGTAGGCGCCGAAGATCCAGCGCGGCAGGACCACGCCGATGAGGAGGATCAGGCCGACCGTGCGCCAGGAGCGCTGGACGACGTCGAAGGAGGCGTGCCACCAGCCCTCGAACGTGTCGGTGACGAGCGGGTCGCCGCCGGAGAAGCGGCCGGACGGCTCGTCGGTCTGACCGGGGTTCCAGTAAGGATCGTCGCTCATAGGCCGGATCGTAGACCACGTAAACGCGCATATCAGACAAATGACCGCACCGCATCCGTTCGGGGACGCCGGTTCGCCCGTTCCGACCGCCTCCGGGCCTGCGAAAGGTTAGCGTCGGCAGGTGTCGGCGCCGGTCGCGCCGGGTACCGGAGAGCGCAGTGCAGCGCCATCGACATGGGGAGGACCGGAATGTCCCATCGCGAGTACCCGGCCGCCGGCCGCGAGAAGACCTTCTTCGGCCATCCGCGCGGCCTCGCCGTCCTGTTCGGGACGGAGATGTGGGAGCGGTTCAGCTTCTACGGCCTCCAGGGCATCCTGCTGACGTTCCTCACCGCGAGCATCCTGCACAACGGCCTGGGCCTGAGCGACACCGTCGCCATCCCGATCGCGTCGCTGTACTCCGGCGCCGTGTACCTGACCTCGCTGCCGGGCGGGTGGCTCGCCGACCGGGTGCTGGGCGCGCGGCGCGCGGTCCTCATCGGCGGCGTGATCATCATGTGCGGCCACATCTCCATGGCGATCCCGGTGAGCGGGCCGGGCCTGGTGTTCTTCGGCCTGTTCCTGGTCGTGCTCGGCTCGGGCCTGCTGAAGCCGAACATCTCGGTGATGGTCGGGCGCCTCTACGACGGCGACTCGGACGCGCGCCGCGACTCCGGCTTCTCCGTGTTCTACATGGGCATCAACCTCGGCGGGTTCCTCGGCATCCTCCTCACGCCGTACCTCGCCGGGGACGACCGCTGGCACCTCGGCTTCGGCGCCGCCGCGGTCGGCATGGCGCTCGGCCTGCTCTGGTACGTGCGCGGCTGGTCGCGCCTGACCGGCACCGGCATCGGGCCCTCGCGGCCCCTCGCCGACGAGGAGCGCGGCAAGGTCGTGCGGGTCATCGTGATCTCGCTGGTCATCGCCGCCGTCGCCATCGCGATCTGGGCCGCGACCGGGACGCTGACGCTCTCGACGGTGCCCACGGTCGTGACGATCCTGTCGATCGCGGCCGCGGTCTGGTACTTCATCTACATCTTCGGCGAGGCGAAGGACGTGACGCCCGCGGAGAAGGCGGGCCTGCGCGCGTACGTCGGCCTGTTCATCGCCTCGGTCGTGTTCTGGATGCTGTACCTCCAGATGGGCTCGATCCTCACCGCGTTCGCGTCGAACTCCGTGGACCTCGACTCGTGGGGCTTCCACCTGCCCGCGGGCGGCGTGCAGAACTTCAACACGATCTTCATCCTCGTGTTCTCGCCGATCTTCGGCGCGATCTGGCTCAAGACCGGGTCGGGCTTCGGCACGGCGTACAAGTTCGCGCTCGGCGTGGGCCTGACGGGCCTGTCGTGGGTGTTCCTGGGGTGGCTCCAGGGGCGCGCCGACTCGGGGATCCTGGTCGCGCTCGGGTGGATGGTCGTGGTGTACCTGCTGCTGACGTGGGGCGAGCTGTGCGTCTCCCCCGTGGGCCTGTCGGTGACGACGCAGCTGGCGCCCTCGAACCTGAAGGGCCAGTTGATGGGCGTGTGGTTCCTCGGCCCGGCCGTGGGCACGCCGCTCGGCGGCCAGGCGTACGCGTTCATGGTGCCGAAGGTCGGCGAGCAGGCGTTCTTCTACATCCTCGCGGGGATCGCGATCCTCACCGCGGTGGTGCTCGCGGTCTTCAGCCCGGCGCTGCACCGGCTCATGGGCCGCGGCGGCCACGGCCCGGACGCGGTCATGGAGACCCCGGCCGAGCCGCGCGGAGAGGACTAGCGGCGCAGCCACTCCTCGGCCTGGGCGATCATGCGCCGCACCGGGTTCTGGCGCGGCAGCGACGCGGCGGTTGGCCCGGCGTGGGACGCGGCGAAGCCCGGTTCGATGAGCCGCGGCTTCAGCGGGTACACCGGCTTGATCCACGAGTCCGTCTCGGCCCCTTCGGGGTCGGCGGCCCAGTGGCGGCCGACGCGGTCGACGCCGATCGGGTAGACCGTGGCGCCCTCGGCGTCGACGCGGATGCGCAGGAAGCACTTCTGGTCGATCACCGACATGCCCGCGAACAGCTCGTTGGCGTTGACGCCCAGGCGGTTCGCGACCACGAGGTAGAGGCCCACGAGCCATGTCCCCGCGAGCCCGGCGAGCGGCAGGTACACCAGGTACGTCCACAGTGATACGTCGTCGAACTGCTTGATGATCTGCGCGCCCGTCCACGACAGGGCCACCTGCGCGAGCCCGTGCAGGCCCCCGAGGATGTAGTGCCTGCCGGTGCGGCTGCCCTGCCCGGGGTGCGCGAAGCCCACGCCCGCACCGAGGAGCACCGCCGCCGCGGCCACGGTGGTCCCGGTACCCTCCAGGATGGACACCGTCGCGATGAGCGAGACCACGGCCATGAGCGCCACGAAGCCCTTGTTCAGCCACGGCAGCCGCGCGAAGATCCCGAACGCGTAGCTCAGCGACTTCGCCTTCGACGGGTACGTCTGGGTGAGCCGGTACTCCCGTTCGGGCGCATCGGGTTCGGGCACCGACTTGCGCGGCGCCGTCAGCGACTCGGGCAGCGTGTGGGTCGGCGACAGGTACGCCCCGCCGCCCCCGGCGCCCACCAGGTGCCGCACGCCGTCCACTTCGGAGTAGTGGGCGTAGTGGTGGCGGTCCCCGGTGAGGATGAGCGGCACGCGCCCGCCCCTCGCGCCGATCACGTCCCGGATGAAGTGGTCGATCCGGTCGAACGAGCGCGGGTCCTCCGCGGTCCACAGCCACGACGGCTGCGCGACGCACAGGATCACCTGGTCGCCGGGCTGCATCCGCTCGGCCGCGCGCTGGAAGTACTCGATCTGGTTCTGGTCCAGGTGGGTGTCGAACTGCGCGTCGAGCGCGAACAGCCACCACCGGTGCGGCAGGTTCAGCGCGTAGTACGACCGCTTCTGGAAGGTCCGGTACCCGCCGATCGTGCGGCCCTCGGTGAACTGCCGCGCGAACGCGGTCAGGCCGTCGAACCAGTCGTGGTTCCCCGGGATCGCGTACAGCGCAACGGGACTCCCCGGGTTCGCGGCCTCGTACGGGCCCTTCATCCGCTGCTCGTACTCGACCCAGTCCCCCGCGGGGTACACCTCGTCGCCGCCCATGACGAGCACGGAGCCGCGCGGGAGGCGCTCGCCGCCGACGTCCAGTTCGTCCTGGGCCATGAGGTACGCGACGGAGTAGGTGGCGTTGAACCCGTCGCCGATGTCGGCGACGTAGTCGATCCACAGCTCCTCGGCGCCGGAGTGGTCGTAGACCGGCTGCGGGCGGCCCCCGATGATCTCGCGCTTGTCGACGTAGCCGCCGAACACGCGGGCGAGGCCGAAGCGCATGCTCGTGTCGATGAGGGTGCGCGGCGACAGCCAGCGCACGGGCTTCTGGGGGACGAAGCGGAGCTGCTGCGGGGTGAGGTCCTTGGGGCGGCGGGACATAGGTCCCATCATGGCATGGTTTGGGGCGCAACGGTACCCGCGTGAACCGTTTCGGGTGACCGTGCGTGTCGGCCTAGACTCGCGCCATGACTGAGACCCGCAGCGCCGGCCCCGGCGACATCGACGAGCTCGTCCGGTTCCGGGCGGTCCTGCTCTCGGAATGGTTCGACACGTCCGATCCGGAGTGGCGCGCGATGACGGCGGCGGCCCTGGCCCGGCGGCTCGTGGAGCCCTCCCCGACGATGCACGCCGTGGTCGTGGACGCCCCGGACGGCTCGGGGCGCCTGGCCTCGTGCGCGATCGGGACGGTGAGCGAGCGGCTGCCGAACCCGCGGAATCCTTCGGGCTTGTACGGCTGGGTGTTCAACGTGGTCACCGAGGACGAGTGGCGGCGGCGCGGGTACGGCCGGGCGTGCATGGACGCGCTGATCGAGTGGTTCCGCGCCAACGGGGTCGGGACGGTGGAGCTGCTGGCGACCGACAAGGGGCTGGGCCTGTACGAGCAGCTGGGGTTCACGGTGTCCGACGAGCCCGCGATGCGGCTGTCGACCTGATCCGCCACCAGATCCACAGCACGAGGGCCCCGAACGCGACGGGTGCGGCGGCCGGTCCCCACCACGCCCAGTTGGCGGCGGCGAGCGCGCCGGTGAGGGAGGGTTCGGGGGCATCGGCGCAGGTGCCGACGTCCCCTGTCGCGTCGACGTGGAAGCAGTCGGCCTCGACGGGCCCACCGGTCCCGACTCCGGTGACGATTCCGTACAGCAGCAAGGCTGCGAGACATCCGAAGACAAGCAGAGGAAAGCGCAAGGGCCTCAGTCCTCGACGCTGAACGACGGCGGCTTGAACCACCCGGAGGCCCCGAGCGCGAGCAGCAGCAGGATCGCGAACGCCAGCGCGGCGAGCACGAGCGCGGGCAGGACCAATCCGATGAGCGCGACGACCACGAGTCCGACCATGGCGGCGATGCGGGAGCGGGAGATGCGGCCGGTCTCGTCCCGCACGGCGATCAGGTTCCCCACCAGGTAGACGACGGGCCCGCCGACCACGGCGAGCACCGTCAGGGCCCCGGCGCTCCCGAACGGCTCGGCGACGACGAGCGCCGCCCCGACGACGGTCGCCACGGCCCCGACCCCCATGAGCCCCAACGCCGCGCCACGGGTCCCGGTCCGGTACAGCCGCCACAGCACGACGACCGTGGCGAGCCCGACCGCGACACCGACGACAACCCCCACGCCCGCCCCACCTCCCGCGCTCACTGTGGACCCCGCCATCCCCCGATGCTATCCCCCCGTCCAGCCCGGAGAGCCCTAAAGGAACAGGCAGAAGGGGTGGCCGGCGGGGTCGAAGAGGACGCGAACGTCGTCCTGTGGCTGGTGGTCGGCGAGGCGGGCTCCTTGTTCGACGGCGTGGGCGACGGCGGTGTCGAGGTCGTCGACGTGGATGTCGAGGTGCTGGGTGGCATGGGGGCGGCCGGGTCGGGCGGGCCAGACGGGGGGCTGCCAGTGCCGCTCGTACTCGAAGTTGAGGGTGGGGCCGTCGCCGGTGCGGACCTGGGCCCATCCGGCTTCGTCGGGTTCGCCGGGGCGGGGCGGTTCGCTGACGGCGACGGGGACGCCGAGGAGGCGGGCGTAGAAGTCGGCGAGGGCGCGCGGGTCGGGGGCGGTGACGGTGATGGAGGTCAGCGTGAGTCGTGTCCCGGTCATCGGCCGAGGGTAACGCCGGAGGCCCCGGCGCGGGTGCGTCCGGGGCCTCGTCGGGGGCGGTCACGCGTTGAGGGCGTCGGTGATCTTGCGGGTCATGTCGGCCATGGTGGGGCTGGGTTCGCCGCGGTGGGCGCGGTTGGCGGCGGCGAGGGCGACCGTGATGGTGCGGCGGAAGTTCTCGGCCTCGGCGGGGTCCTGGGCTTCGAGGAGCTTCACGGAGTCGGTCAGGGCGGGGAGGACCTGGTCGGCGAGGGCGGCGGAGGACTTGGCCTGGAGCTTGAAGTCGCGCTGCTTCTCGGCGAGGACGTGGCCGACCGCGCCGGTGGCGGCCGTGAGGGCGAGGGAGCCGTCGGTGGCGACCTTGTGGGCCGATCCGGCGATGCCCGCGTAGGACATGAGGGTGACGGCGCCGAAGGCGGCGGTGCGGATGGTGGACTTGTCCTGGGCGGTCAGTTCGACGGTCATGGTGTTGCTCTCCTGGTTGCGGTTTCGTTCGGCGGCGGTGGTTTCGACGATAAGCCGGGTGTCGTCGGCATCGGTCGTGTTCCGCTCATGTCCGCAACTATCGGCGCGGCCGCTGACAGGGCGCTGACATCCCGCTGAACCGAGGACACGGCAGGGCCCCGGCCGCTGTCAGCGGCCGGGGCCCTTTTTGTCGAGCAGTGTTATGCCTGTTCAAGGCCCTCAATAGCGGCGGCGAGCGCTTCCGCTGCCGCGTCGACGTCCGCCTGGGCGGCGTCCGCGCCGACCGCGGCGGCCGTGTCGCGGGCCGCGGTCAGGGCCGTCCAGGACGTGGGCGTCCAGTCGGCTTCGGCGAGGTCCGCGGTCTCGTCGAGGAGGAGTTCCAGGCCGGTGCGGTCGGCGACTTCGACGAGGAATTCGACTTCGGCGAGGTTGGTGTTCCCGCTGGGGGCGTTGACGCGCAGCGCCCCGTACTCGACGGCCGCGGCGAGGTCGATCGTGTTCCAGCCCGCGCTCGCCGTGGTGGCGGTGGCGAAGGTCGTCCAGGTCGCGCCGCCGTCGTTGGAGCCCTGGAACTGGACGCCGACGGCCCGCGACACGTGGGTCGAGCGCGGGTGGAACCGCACGGTCTCCACGGTGAACGCGGTGTCGGCGCCGGGCAGGACCCGCACCCAGCCGCTCGCGGTCGTGGTGTCGGTGTACGTCGCGGTGTCGCCGTCGAAGAGCGCCCAACCGTTGGCGGCGGCGTTCTTCGTGCCGTCCCAGGAGGCGGTGCTCGCGACGACCCACGACGCGTCCACTGTGGCCGCCTCGGTGACGGCCGGGTCTTCGAGGAGGCCCCAGGCGTCGAGGAGCCTGCGCGCGAGCGCGGTCTCGTCGGCGCCTTCGGCATCGGCGGCGGTCTTGACAGCGTCGAGTTCGCGGGCGAACAGGATCGCCGAGGCCCGCGAGTGCGCTTCGAGGTCCACGGCCTCGGCCCGGGCCGTGATGGTGTCCAGGTCGAGGTCGAGGCTGCCGAAGACGCGCAGTTCCGCGATGTCGATGAGCGCGCCGTTCGACACCCGCAGGTACCGGTAGCCTTCGGCGCCTTCGGCATCGAGGCCCTGCCAGGACAGGGTCTTGACCGTCGGGTCGGTGAGCCGCGTCCAGGAGTCGAGGTCGTTCGAGCCCTCCAGGACGAGGTCGGCCATGCGGATCATGCCGTTGTTGTCCTGCCGCGCGAGGAAGTCGGCGCGGTCGAGCGTGAGGCCCGCGCCGTCGCCGAAGTCCCAGATCAGCGTCGACTTGCCGTCGACGGCGGGCACGTCGCTGAACGTGGCGGCGTTCCCGTCGAGCATCGCCGCCGAGTGCGGGGCCTTTGCGGTGTCCGGTTCGCCTGCGGCCGTGACGACCTGGGCGGCGGACAGGTCCACGAGGTTCCGCTCGTCGGAGCCGTAGAGGGCGGTCCCGTCGGTGGAGCCGTGCACGGTGGCGGCCGCGGTGCCGTCGGCGGTGGTGTGCTCGATCGCGAGGTCGAGCGCGCCACCGCCGTCGAGGTCGCCGAGGACGCCGGTGGCGGTCCAGTTGCGACCGTCCTCGGAGGCCACGGTGAGCGGCTGGCCCGCGAGGGAAGCCGAGACGCCGGTGATCGCGGTCGGGCTGGTGAACGCGACGTTCACGGTGTCGCCCGCGGTCACCCTGCCCGCCAGCGCGTCAGGGGACGCGACGGTGGCGGTGGTGATGGTCCCGGGGACCTCGCTGCGTTCGCCGCCGATGCGGAACTCGCCGATCGACCAGATGCCCGGGTAGGCCGGGTCGGTCGGGATTCCGGGCTCGTCGAGCTGGACCTTCAGGTACCGGTAGGCCTCGCCCGCGTGCTCGGCGACGACCGGGATCGACTCCCAGCGGCTCGTCTCCGTGGTCGGGCGCTCGGTGAGGAGTTCCCAGGTGACGCCGTCGATCGAGCCGTACACGTTGGTGCCCTGCGAGCGGTTCGGGAACAGCGAGCGGGCCTGGAACGCGAACGACTCGGCCGAGATCCGGTACTGGGTACCGAAGTCGAGCGTGAACGAGCCCGACCGCAGGTCCCCGTGGTGGGAGGTGTTGTCGCCGTCGGCGAGCGCATCGACCGCGGCGGCGTTGATCCCGCTGGGGGTCACGGCGTCGGAGTAGTCGAACGTGTCGTCGGCGAGCTGCGGGTTGAGCGGCACGAGCGCCTTGATCGCGTCGAGCAGGACGGCCATGGCGTCGTTGAACTCCGCTTCGGTGCCGTGGCGGGCGGCGTCCTTCGCCGCGTCGCGGGCGGCCTCGAACGGCTCGTGCGTGACCGTCGTGTACTCGGTGCGGCGGTCGGTGCCGTGCTTGACTGCGTTGTCGACGGTCTGCTTCCGGTTGGGGGACACCACGAGTTCGACGGTGCGGGCGGCCACGGACTCGCCGTCGTCGGCGACCACCTGGATCTCGTAGGTGCGGGTCTCGCGCTTGGCGGGCTCCCAGGTGAGGACCCCGGTGGCGGCGTTGAAGTCCGCGCCGCGGGGCAGGCCGTCGACCGAGTAGGCCACGGTCCCTTCGGCGTCCGTGGCGGACAGGTCGATGACCGCCTCGTCCCGGGCCGTCAGGAAGTAGGCGTCCTGAGTGGAATTGAAGACGGGCGCGGTGAGATCGGTGGCGCCGGAGAGGGTCACCGAGTCGAGGTCGACCGTGGTGCCCTCGGCGCCGGTGAGGCGGTAGAAGTTGACGTTCTGGCCGCCCGCGGGGTACGTGACGTACCGCCATTCGCCGCCGGTGTCCGGGAGTTCGAGCGCCGCGAGCGTTCGCGTCGGCGCCTCGTCGGGGTTGAGGCCGCTCGCCTCCTCCTTGTAGAGCACTTCCAGGTCGGCGGGGCCGTCGCTGCGGAACCGCAGGCCGATGCGGGCGTTCGCGCCGTACATCATGCGCCCGACGACGCTGGTCGTGCCGTCCTCGGAGAGCGAGGCGCGCGCGAAGGTCGCGCCGTCCTCGGTCACAAGCTCGGTGCCCGCGTCGAGGGCCAGGCCGGCGTCGGCGAACGACAGCTGCGGGGTCTCGGGGAGCGGCGCGGGCTCGGTCCCGGCGAGGGACTCGGGGAACGCCACCCAGTACTCGGGGTTCTTGTCGCCGGGGGCCCAGAAGTTCGCGACTCCCGTGCCGTACCAGTAGTACGGGCCGGTCATGCGGTCCGAGAGCTCGGCGAGGTACGGGGCCTCGGCGGCGACGTCGACGCCCCGTTCGAGCGCGTACTCGTAGTACAGCTCGTTGACGGGGTTGAACAGGCGCCCGCGGTACGCCTGGGCGATGGTGACGCCCTGGCCGGTCTCGTCGATCCACGGCGTGGGCGCGCCCATCATGAAGCCGTAGAACGCGTCCGCGCCGTCGAGGAGCCGCTGGTCGAGGAAGTCGTACGCGGACACCGCGTCCGAGTCGTCGGAGACCGTCCCGGCGGTCGGGTCCACGGTGGTCCCCTGCACTTCGAGCATCCGGGCGAGGCCGGTGAAGTTGTCGATGTTGCACTCGCCGTGCGCCTGGTCGCGGCCCATCTCGCGCATCTGCACGAAGTCGGTGCCGTACGGGTTCAGCGGGTCGTCGGCGTCGATGAGCGGCAGCAGCGGCGCCAGGGCGCCGTTGTCGTACGCGGTGTCACCGGAGTTGACGGTGAACCACTCCACGCCCGTGGCGTACGCGTCGGCGTCGTCGGCGTAGATCGCGGTCGCGATGCGCCCGAACAGGCCGAAGTTGTGCTGGTTCATCCAGCGCTCGTTGGAGAACAGGAACGTCTCCACCACGGGGTCGGCGAAGTTCGTGAGCAGGTCCGCGTCGTCCTCTTCGGACCAGACGACGTCGTACCCGCCGTACTCGCCGGGCGTGTCGTCGTCCACCGGCTCGGTGGCGCGGATGATCTCCGCGGCCATGAGGAACTGGTACAGCGGGTGCCCGGTGTGGATGTGGGCGTCCGCGAAGTACGCGTACTTCGTGGGGTCCATGTTCGCCCAGGTCCGCAGGGCCTGGATCGCGTTGCGCCGGTACACCTCGTCGCCGGTGATCGTCCACATGAGCGCCTGGGTGAGCGCGCCGAAGGAGTCGTTGGTCTCGCGGTTGCGCATGCCGACCTGCACGAAGGTGGGGTCGAGCGGCGCGTCAGGTTCGGCGGCGGACTTGGAGTTCGACGCCCGGTAGGTCGTGGACGCGAACGAGGTGTCGGCCATCGCCGCGAAGTAGGAGGCCCAGGGCTCCTGGCCCGCGCGGGCCATCTCCTGGGCGTTGCGCAGGTCGTCGGCGGTCAGGCCGACGCCCGGGTGGACGAACCCGGCGTCGCTGACCGTCTCGTTGACCGCGACCACGTGGTCGGTGAGGAGGTCGTCGTAGTCGGCCGCCTGCGCCTGGGCAGGCAGCGAGAGCATGCCGAGGCCCGTGGCGAGGGCGGCGCCGGTCGCCAAGAGGCGCAGGCGCTTTCGGTGAGGGACATGCCCCGATGCACGTCTTTCCAATGCACTGTCCTTCCGGATATCAGCATCCATCTATGCGGACGATAGCGGTTGCACGGGCCCGAATCAAGGAGGTGACAGATAACGGTCTCTGCACAATCGGGCGTTTCCGGGAGATGCCACTCGTGCGGTTATCGAATCGTTATGTTCCCTGAATGGCTCCGCTAGCTGGAAGATCAGGCCCTAACTACGGCACGACTACGCCCGGGCATGGGGATTCGTCGATGACGGAGGCTCGACAAGCCGTCAAGTGATCCCTAATCTAGAAACCGATATCTATCCGGCCGACAGAAGGACCCCGCGTGGCTGACCGACCGAGGGCGCTGCTCGCCATGAGCCCCGAGTTCCTCCCCCTCCTGTTCCCCGACCCCCTCATGCGGCGCCTGCGCGACGCCCTCGACCTCGACCCGGGCCTGGTCGCCCAGGACTTCGCCGACCCGGCCGTGCAGCCGGTGTTCGCCGAGGCCGAGGTGCTCGTCTCCAGTTGGGGCGTACCGCGGCTCGACGCCGAGGCGCTCGCGAAGGCGCCGCGGCTGCGGGCCGTGCTGCACGCGGCCGGGACGGTGAAGTCGATCGTCGCCGAGGAGGGCTGGGCGCGGGGCCTGGCGGTCTCCTCGTCCTCGGGCGCGAACGCGCTCCCCGTCGCCGAGTACACCCTCGCCTCGATCCTCATGGCCGGCAAGGGGATCTTCAACCTCCGCGAGGACTTCCGGACGCAGCGGTCGTTCACGCTCGGGCACGTCCACCCCGAGGTCGGGAACTTCGGGCGCACCGTCGGCATCGTCGGCGCGTCCAAGATCGGCCGCCGCGTCATCGAACTGCTGCGGCCCTTCGACTTCGACGTGCTCGTCGCCGACCCGTACCTGGACGAGGCCGAGGCCGCCGAGCTCGGCGCGGAGCTCGTGGACCTCGACTCGCTCGTGGCCCGCTGCGACGTCGTCAGCGTCCACGCCCCCGACCTGCCCGAGACCGCGAAGCTCATCAGCGCGGAACGCCTGGCCGCCATGAAGGACGGCACCGTCGTCGTCAACACCGCGCGCGGCCGCCTGGTCGACACCGACGCGCTCACCGCCGAGGTCGCCGCCGGGCGCCTCTCCGCGGTCATCGACGTGACCCACCCCGAGCCGCTCCCCGCCGAGTCGCCGCTCTACGACCTGCCGAACGCCTTCGTCACCCCGCACGTCGCGGGCTCCCACGGCAACGAGCTCTCCCGCATGGGGCTGTTCATGGTCGAGGAGGCCGAGCGGTGGGCGCGGGGCGAGGACCTGGCCCACCGGGTCGACCCGTCGACGCTGTGGCGGCAGGCGTGACCCATCCATAGAAATCGTTATCTCTCTTAACATTCCAGTAAGACAGGGCTTGAGATTGACCGGTCTCCATATCTAGTGATACCGTTCTCTATCCCGTGACCAGCAATATCCCTCACCAGTATCAACGTTGATCAAGGAGGCCCCTCATGGCCGAATTCTCCCGCCGCCGGCTCCTCGGCGCCGTCGGCGCCGCCGCCGCGGCCGCGACCGTCGGCTCCACCGCCGCCTGCTCCGACAACGCGCGCGGCGCCACCGGCGGCGACTACGACATCCCCACGTTCCAGGCCGCCCCCGAACTGGACGTGCAGCCGTACTTCACCAGCGAGACAGCGGGAATGGAGTCGGTCTACACCGAGCCGGTGCAGACCTTCTTCAAGTCCGTGGAGCGCGGGCCCGCCTCCGGCGGCACCGTCACGAGCTTCCAGCTCACGTGGGGCGACCCCTCGACCCCGCTTGAGGACAACCCGTACTGGCAGGAGCTGAACGAGCGCCTGGGCGTCTCCTTCGAGCCGCAGTTCGTGCCGCAGCCGGTGTTCGACCAGAAGTTCGCGACGATGCTCGCCTCCGGCGACGTCCCTGACCTGGTGTTCGTCAACGACCAGTCCGCGGTGAACCTCCAGGGCATCCGGGACGGCGCGTTCGCCGACCTCTCCGAGACCCTCTCGGGCGACAACATCCTCAAGTGGCCCAACCTGGCCGCGCGCAAGGAGGAGATCTGGAAGGCGAGCCTCAAGGACGGCCGCATCTACCAGGTCCCCTCGATCGTCTGGGCGCTCACCAACCTCCCCACGGTGCGCACGGACCTGGTGGGCCAGACCAGCGTCGGCCTCGCTCCCGCGAACGCGGACGAGCTGCTCACCGTGCTCAAGGAGGTGACGGCGCTCGGCACCGGCCCCGGCGGCCAGCAGGTCTACGGCGTCAACAAGTACGAGCCCGTCATGTGGCGGCGCCTGTTCAAAGTCGGCCCCGACTGGCAGCTGAACGGCGACGGGGACCTGGTGCACGCCACCGAGACCGAGAACTACAAGGCGATGCTCGAATGGCTCGCGCAGGCGTGGGCCGAGGGCGTGTTCGACCCGGTCGCGATGACCACCAACCCCGCCGACATCATCTCCGGCTCGGCCTTCGCCTGGGAGGCCGTCTCCGGCACGTTCACCACCCCGGACGGCCTGGCGCTCAAGCAGCACGACCTGCCCGGCGCGACCTGGGACTACTTCGGCCTGCCGGGCTTCGACGGCTCCGAGCAGCTCGTGGTCCGCAACATCCCCTACGGACGCTCCACGTGCGTCTCCGCGAAGGCCGCCGAAGACGAGGAGCAGCTCCACCGCATCCTCGACGTCCTCGACTACTTCTCGGCCCCTTACGGTTCCGAGGAGGCCCTGTTCATCGGCAGCGGCATCGAGGGCCGACACTACGACTTCGACGAGAACCACATCCCGATCGCCACCGGCGACTTCCCGACCGAACTGGGCGTCCAGTACGTCGCGGTCGTCTCCGGCGACAACTCCTACCGCGGCCACCCGAACCAGACGCCGTGGGCGGAGTCGTTCTCGCAGGTCATGGAGTCCATGGCGCAGAACTCGATCGACCGTCCGCTGACGGGCCTCGAAGGCGCCTCCGACACGTTCGTCGCCAAGGGCGCGCAGCTCCAGACCCTCTGGGACGACTACGAGCGCGGCGTGGTCACCGGCCGCGAGTCCGCGGGCGACCTGGAGTCCTTCGTCTCCAACTACATGTCGCAGGGCGGCACCCAGGTGAGGGACGAGTACACGCAGGCGCTCAAGGACGCGTCCGAGTGAGCGTGAACATCGCTGAAAGCCCCGAGGCCCGCACCGCGCGGGCCCCGGGGCCCACCCCGCTCCCGAAGCGGAAGGGCTCACTGCGCCAGCGGATCTGGCGCGAGCGGTGGGCCTACACGTTCATCGTCCCGGGCGCGCTGTTCTTCCTGGTGTTCGCGTACGTCCCCATGCTGGGCAACGTGGTCGCGTTCCAGGAGTACACGCCGTTCCGCGGCATCGACGGCTCCCCGTGGGTCGGCTTCGCGAACTTCACCGCGATCTGGTCCGACCCCGAAGTGCTCATGGCCCTGCGCAACACCCTCATCATCGCGGTGCTGCAACTGGTCTTCGCCTTCCCCGCGCCGATCGCCCTTGCGCTGCTGCTGAACTCGCTCCTGTCGGACCGCGTCAAGCGCATGGTCCAGACCGTCGTCTACCTGCCGTACTTCCTGTCCTGGGTCATCGTCATCTCCGTGTGGCAGCAGGTCCTCGGCGGCGGCGGCCTCATCGCGAACCTCTTGGGGGACATGGGGGTGAGCGGGTTCGACGCGATGACGAACGCCGACACCTTCAAGCTCCTCGTCGTCGCGCAGGTGGTGTGGAAGGAGTGCGGCTGGGGCACGATCATCTTCTTCGCGGCCATCGCAGGGATCCCCTCCGAGCGCTACGAGGCGGCCGCGATCGACGGCGCCACCCCGTGGCAGCGGACCTGGCACATCACGCTGCCGGCGCTCGTCCCGGTCGCGACGCTGCTGCTCATCCTCAACATCGGGTCGATCCTGACCGTGGGCTTCGAGCAACTGCTCCTCCAGCAGCCGATGGTCGGCGCCGAAGCGGCCGAAGTCCTCGACACGTTCGTCTACTTCCGCGGCGTGATGGGCGGCCAGTGGGGCATCGCGACCGCCGCCGGGCTCCTCAAGGGAGTGATCGGCACCATCCTGGTCCTGTCCGCCAACAGGATCGCCAAGCGCCTCGGCGGAGAGGGGATCTTCTGATGACCGCACTCGCACAGCAGCGCCGCCACGGCGCCCCGTGGATGAGCCCGCCCTCCCCATGGGTGCGAGCCGTGAAGGCCCTGGTCATCGCCCTGATCGTCATCACCATGCTCTACCCGCTGGTGTACGTCATCGCGATGAGCTTCGCCTCCCCCGCCCAGGCCCGCGCCGGGGTCTTCTTCCCGACCGAGTTCTCCCTCGACGCGTACCGGGCGATCTTCAACGGCGGCACCGTCACCCAGGGCCTCCAGAACTCGCTCTTCATCACCGTCGTCGGCACCGTCCTGTCCCTCACGGCCACCTCGATGCTGGCCTGGGGCCTGGTGCGGACCCGCCAGGTCCCGGGGGCGAAGGTCGTCCTGGTGATGATCCTGGCGACGATGTTCTTCAGCGCCGGGATCATCCCGAACTTCATGCTCATCAAGTACCTCGGCCTCCTGGACTCCACCTGGTCCCTGATCATCCCGGGCCTCATCTCGGCCTTCAACATGATCGTCATCAGGAACTTCTTCCAGGGCCTCCCCGAGGAGCTGATCGAGGCGGCGCGCATCGACGGCGCGGGCGAGTGGCGGATCTTCCTGCAGATCGTCCTGCCGCTCTCCAAACCCGTGCTCGCCGTGATGGGCCTGTTCTACGCGGTCGGCTACTGGAACACGTACTTCAACGCGCTCCTCTACATCAACGACTCCGAGAAGTGGCCCATCCAGGTCGTCCTCCAGCAGTACGTCCTCGCCGGCGTCCAGATCCCCGGCGCCACCCTCCCCGGCGACGCCCCGCCCCCGCCCGGCGTCACCCTCCAAATGGCCGTCATCGTCCTCGCCACCGTCCCCATCCTCGTCGTCTACCCGTTCCTCCAGCGCTACTTCACCTCCGGCGTCCTCACCGGAGCCATCAAAGGCTGAATAGGGCTGAGACCCCAAGGGGCCGAACGCATCCGCGTCCGGCCCCTTCCGCATACCCGTCTCAATACCCCTAACCAGGGCATTTCTACGGTAACCTGGTGTGACCGAGCAACAACGCGACTCCCGACTGACCCCCAGGAGCCCCCGCATGCCCGACTCCCCCGGCTCCGGCGGCCAATTCGCCGCCGACCTCTACGAACTCTACGAAGTGGCCCAGAACGACCTGCGCCCTTTGGCCGAGCAGTACAGCGAGTTCTCCGCGAAGCTCCAGCAGTCCTCCGGCTACAACCTGGATCCGGCTCCCGTCGCGGGAACCGTCTTCGGAGGCATCGGCATCTTCCGCTCCGGCTCCGCGATCCTCGCCCTCCGCGACGATGTGCAGTACGCCTTGGCGAAGAGCAGCGAGAACGTCGAAAGCGCGGCATCGACACTCATCGGCGTGGCGGAGAGCTACGCCGATGCGGACGACGAGACCCGATCGGACTTCGACGCGTTCATTGCCGAGGACTTCCCCGACGGCGAGACGCCGAGCCCGCCCCACAACCCGGTCTACCCGGGCGGCGAACGGTCCGGCGGCCCCGTTTCCCGCGACTGACCCGATCCTGGAGGGAGATTGAAATGATCGAGGTTCTGACCGCCGAAGAGGTCGACGCGAAGCTGTACGACCTCGCCGTCAAGGCGAACGAATTGCAGGCCCTCGAAGCGGCGGTCGCCGCTTGGAACCCGGTGGCCGCCGCCGCAGCGGCTGTAGGCACAGGGTTGCCCTTCCAGGCGTATTACGACGCGGCGATCGAATCGCAGGGCGGGGTCATCTCCAGCGGCGACTACCCCGAGCTGCGAACCATCCCCGAGCTCTGCCGCAACATCTTCAGCATCGACGCCGAGCAGTTCCGAGGGGCGACCGAGCTCCTCGACGGAGTGGCCAGCGACATGGCCGACCTCCAAGGGGCGCCCGGCAACGTGCTGACCAAGATCGGCAACTGGTACGGCGACGCCGCCGAGGCGTTCGAGGAGTACTTCTCCGGATATGAGGGCGCCCAGGCACGACAGGCCGAGCTGCTCGCGGCGGCGGTCAATGCGTGCGGCTCGATGGCCTCGATCGTCGAGGTCTCCCAGGAGTCGATGAGCAGCCTGCTCACGAATGCGAACGACCTCGCCGACAAGATGATCCAGAACTACTGGGACACCCAGGAGGCCATGCAGAACACCATGACCCTCGTGGTGCTCGGCGTGATCGCGGCGGGCCTGAGCGCTGGAGCCGCTGTGGGCGCGCTGGCACTCGTCGGCAGCATCGGCGGCGGCGTCTCCGCGCTCGCAGGGGGCATGTACTCGTTCCAGGTGAGCGAGGTCGAACTGTCCGCGCAGAACCTGAACACGCTGCTAAACGACGTCTGCACGGAATTCTCCAAGGTCGAAAGCGCGATCCGACATGCCGACGACGAGATCTACGACGCGATCGACTCGCTCCGCAGCGGATGGACGATGCGCGAGGTGGCGATTCCGGCCCCGCCCGGCACCGACGAGGCGGACATAGAGAGCTTCCACCATGCGTCAAGCCTCTAGCGCCGCGCCGGTTCCGCAGGGATGGGAGCCCGGGTCCAACCGGCGAATGCTGATCGTCGCGGCGATCATCATCGCGTTCATCCTGCTGCTGGCCTCGTATCCGCTGATCAAGTGGCTCCAGATCGACTACCGGTTCGCGGCCCCCGACTCCTGGGCCGAGTCGTGCCTCGGCGGCGGCGACGCCGCGGACGAGTACCTGGATTGGGGGGATGCTGGAGCTCCTGCGCCGGACGTCTCCCGGCTTGAGCCCTCCTACAACTCCTATGTGTGCCAGTGGAGGTGGCAGGAAGGCGAATCCAAGCAGGAACTCACGATCGAGATCGAGGTCAACGATGACGACGTGTACGAGCCGCGGCCCCCTGGCGATGGCTGGAGCACCGACTACGAGTCGCTGAACGGCTGGGAGCACGGCACCTGCCAGAAGCGGATCGGCATCGTCACTCACCCCGAGTACCAGTGCACCGCCTCCGACAGCAACCTGCTCCTCACCGTCTCGAATCGGAACCTCTCTGAAGGCACCGAGAACGAACCGAAGTACTTCGGCCCGAACGGGAAATCTGTGGAGGACTTGACGGTCGAGCTCGGGGAGCTGGTTCGGGAGACGTTTGCGCGGTGAGCGGGAAGAGCGACGTCCTTGGCTCATTCCGCGTTGAAGGCGTTGCCGAGGCCGGTCGGGCTAGGGCCGCGGCGTCTGGTGATGAGGAGGACGACGAGGGCGATGACGGCGAGGCCGGCGGCGGCTATGCCGATGATCTGCCACAGGCTGAGCGGCGGGGTCTTGGCAGGGACGGTCTCGAAGTCGGCTTCGGAGTCGACAGCAGGGAAGTCGGCGGGGACGAGCATCTCGTCGCCCGTCTCGAACAGCTCGTTGTTGCGCTGGAAGTCCTCAAGGCTGGTGTAGTCGTCGCCGTTCTCGTCGACGATCGCGATCGTGCGCTCCTCGGTGCAGACGAGGAAGACGACCGACTCGTCCCAGTCCTCCGAGTCGGCGAGGTCGACCAGCAGGACCTGCGAGTACGTGGCCCCGGGTTCGTCGCAGGAGGTCGTCTCGCCGGGCGCGCCGCAGCCCGCGAGGAAGGCGAGGGCGGGCAGTGCGGCCGCGAGGCTTCGCAAGGCGGGCATGTGCGTCTCCGTTCCTGGGGCACTTCGACTCTCCCAGAATGCGGCACGGATACCGGGACCCCTCCCGCCAAAGGGTGAATACGCGTTTCGCCGCCGTGCCATGAGGACCCGGGGGTCCTGCGGCACGGCGGCGGGTGGTGCGGTTCGGCGTGGGGTGTTACGCGGCGAGGGCCTCGTTGATCTTGCGGGCCATCTCGGCGAGGGTGGGGCTCGGCTCGCCCTTGTGCGCCCGGGTGGCCGCGTCGATGACGACCGCGATCGTGCTGCGGAAGTTCTCGGCCTCGGCCGGGTCCTGGGCCTCCAGGAGCTTCACGGACTCGGTCAGCGCGGGGAAGACCTCGTCGGCGAGGGCCGCGGTGGACTTGCCCTTCAGCTTGGCGCCCTTGGCGGAGGCGACCACGTGGCCGACGGCGCCGGTGGTGGCGTTCAGCGCCAGGGCCGCGTCGGTGGCGACCTTGTGGGCCGACCCGGCGATCCCGGCGGCGGCGAGGAGGGAGACGGTGCCCCAAGCGGCGGTGCGGATGGTGATCTCGTCCTGGGCGGTGATGTCGACGGTCATTTCGTGCTCCTTCAAGCGGTTCGTTTTCTCGGCGGTTCGCCTTGATGTGAGAACTATCGGCCGACCGCCTGACACGCCGCTGACACCGCACTGACATCCCTCACGACCTGCTAATTCACGCCTGGCACCGCTCGCATACACTCCAGCGATGGGACTTCCGGGACCGCTCGCCGAATGGGCGCGCAAGGTCGATCACGCCGAGCGCGAATGGGGACGCCGGGAAGTCGACTCCTGGGCCCGCACCGCCGAGTTCTCGCACCCCTTCAGCTGGGGTGAGGCCGAGGCCGCCGTGCTCTCGCGCGAGTACGGGCGCCTGCCCGGCTCCGGCGTGGCGCGCCTGCTCGGCGTCGTCGGCTGGACCGTGGTGGTGCTCTTCGCGATCCCGCTGGCAGGGGCGCCGCTGATCGGACTCGCCCTGGTCGCGTTCGGCGTCAACGAGAGCAGCACGGACGCCGCGCAGGGCTGGTTCTCCCTGTCGAACTTCGCCTTCGTGGTCGCGACGCTCTCCGCGATCACGACGTTCACCCTCTGGTGGGAGACGCGCCGCCGCAGCACTCCGGTCTTGATCGTCAACGCGCTCAACATGGTCGGTTCGACCGCCGCGATCATCATGTTCGCCGTCTCCCCTGCCACGGCCGAGTCCTGGCTCCCGGTCCTGATGCCCGCGTCGGCACTGATCAGCGCCGTCACGCTGGTGCTCGGCCTCGCCTCGAAACCCGAGGGCCGCACGAACAACCGCAAGCGGCCCCGCAAACCGCCCCGCCGCGGCCCGCGCAGCTCCGACAAGCGGGCCCGCGCGATCCGCGCACGCGGGCGCCTGCTGGAGGTCGTCGTCCACCGCGGCCTGGTCAAGCTCGACGAGGCCGACCTGATCCGCGTCGGAGAGTTCCCCCTCGGATACTGGTCCGAGCTCGACGGCCTCGACGAGCGCGAATGGCGCCGAGTGCTCGAACGCCGCCACACCGGCTGGCGCGACTTCGGCCCGCAGACCTGACGACCGGCGGATACCAAGGGAGACCGGCGATGCCGAAAGCCGCGGCGATACAGCCCAACGAGTGGGCGACCACCCACCCGAACTTCGAGGGCTTCGACATCGAGAGCCTGAACCGCGTCGTCACCGACTACGCCTACGTCGAACTGACGCTGGCCAAGCGCTGGTACCGGCGTACGGGCCTGGGCCGCGCGTGCGCGGTGATCGGGCGGATCTTCACCGTTCTGGGCCTCATGGCGGGTGTCGCGCTGGCGCTGGCGATGCTCTCCATTCCCGATGCCGAAGTGCTGCTTCCCATCGCGTACATCGGCTCGGCCCTGACCTGCGTCGCGGTGCTCGGTTTCCTCGTCCCCTGGGCGCTGACGCCGTACCGGCAGTGGGACCGCACGCTGTGCGGCATCTCGGTGATGATGATGGCGGCCGCGGTGCTGTCGCTCGGATCGGTCCTCTTCAAGGACATCCCGGACAAGCCCCTGTGGACGCTGCTCGCACCGCTGATCGTGCTGCTCCTCCTCACGATCGGCGCCATCGTCGCGGACGTCCGGTTCCGCACCACCGGCAAACCGCCCGCGGTCGACCTCGACTCGTTGTCCCCGGACGAGCTCGACGTGCTGTTGAAGGTGCGCCACCGGGCCTTGCGGATCCTGCGCACGCGCAACATCGTCGCCTACGCCGACTTCCGGCAGTTCGACGAGTCCCCGCTCGACACGCCTCCAGCAACCAACGCCTAAGGGAGCCAAACGAAGTGGCCCGGCCGGGAGCCCACCTGCTCCCGACCGGGCCGTTGGGGAGGGCAAGGTCAGCCGGTATCGGGGTTGTCGATGAGGGCCTTGCAGCGCTCCATGATCCAGTCGCACCACGAGTCGCCGAGCCAGGTCGCGGCCCATTCGGGGAGGTCTTCCGGGTCGTCGGTGAACCGGCAGCATTCACGGGCGCCGGCCCCGTCATCGACGTCCAGCAGGTACGCGATCATCTTGTGCGCCCGGCCGGGATGGTCGGGCCCGAGCCGGTACAGCGTGAACACCGCCGGCCCCCTCCGGAAGTCCCCCAGGTACCCGTCGACGCCGGGCTTCCCGTCGGACCGGAGGTTGTAGGGCCCTTCATCGCCGCTACCCATCGCAAAACCGCGCCGCGCCCACGATGCGCCTGCCGCGGTAGAAGACGCGGAACGCCTGCTCCTCAAGCCAGATCTTGTCCTGCGGCTTGAGCCGCGCCCAGTACTGCCCCCAGCTCGCCTTGAGGTCGCCGGAGTTCAAGCCGGAGATGACGAGCACGATGTCCTCGCGCGCTCCGGCGATCACCTGAAACGAGTCGGGTGCGTCCGCACTCGACGCGCGGACCGTATAGCTCCGATAGTCGTCTCGGAACGAGCCCCGCACCAATTCGGCCTCTTCAGCCATGCTCGCCCTCCATTCGGGAGTGTCGGATATCCGATCGAGCGGCGCCGGAAGGCCGCCGCTCACAAGAGCGTTGACCCGGCCTCCCGGCTTTTCCCACCAGACAGGAGCCGCTTGTGCGACCCCCGTGACTCCAAGTTAGGCGACGTTTCCGCTGGTAGCAACCCGACACGACCTGCTACTTCTTCTTCCGGAACACCTCTCCAAAATTTTTCCCAAAAATTTTCGGCGCCCCTTACCCCTCAAATTCTTTGCGCCGCAGCCCCTTACCGCAATGACGCTGGTTTCGCAATAGGACCTCATATGTCATCATGATTGGCCAGCAGCGCTTTTCCCACCAAATGCGGGGTACATCTCATGGCCAAACCGACGCTCTCGAACTGGTACGGAATCCGGGACCTCACCGACTGCATCATCGACAGCGAGAAGTCGATAGCGGAGGTCGCTCAGGCACTCGACATGAGTCCTGGGACTATCACCAACTGGCTGAAGGGAAAGGGGCAACCATCAGTCGGCGACGTCCGCGAGATCATCACCCAGTTCGGTGGCGCGGACGAGGAGCGGATCCTCCACGTGCAGAAGGTGGTCCGCACCAAGAAGGCTGACCAGACGGGATTGGAGTTCGATCCGAGGTTCAACATGATCCTGTTGGAGAAGGGCGAGCGCCATTACAACTACACCTTTGTGTGGGAGCCTGATACGCTCCCCGGCCCGTTCCAGACCGATGCCTTCCACTTCAAGGTTCTCCAGCCCCTCGATGGAACGACCGACGAGAGGGCAAAGTTCGGCCGCAAGGTCAAAGAGCGCCGCGCCACGGGTCTCCGGGGGCGTACTGACCCGTTCAAATCTCAGATCGTTCTCGGAGAACCGGCTCTGCTCTGGCTGCGCGAGCTCGAAGCGGGCGACCGAGGCGACCAACTGGAGCTCCTGCGCGAGTGGAACGCACTTGCCAATTTCGAGCTCCGCGTCATGGCAAGGCCGCACACCCTTCGCGGACATTTCGTGCTCTTTCTCCCAGCGGGAAACCCGGCCGCAGGCCCGGCCTTCGTGTTCACCGAAATCCGAGATCGAACCTCATGCATCGAGGAAGCAGAGCGTGTGAAGTTGTACCATGGGCCGATCGAGCCGAACTGGCGTCGTGCAACACCACTGGAGGAGTATCTCGATGCAAAGCGCGACCGCTTGGCGTAAGAGCACCCGCAGCGATGCCACCAACAACTCCAACTGTGTGGAGGCTCGTTCCGAATCCGGCACCTTCCAGGTCCGCGACTCGAAGCTCGGTCAGGTCTCCCCCGTGTTCGATCTCGCGACCGCTGATTTCGTCGGCCTCCTCGACGCCGCCCGGCGCGGGTAGCGCGTCCCCCATTCCGCGAGTAAGGGGCCCATCCTTCCGGATGGGCCCCTTACTCGTGCCTGCTAGATGGCATTGTCCATATAAGACTCGAAGACACGCCGCGACTGGGGGTTGACAAAACCAAGAACCACTCCTCATGCTTGCACCGACACGTTCCGTGAACATGTCGCACCAACTTCACATAAGGCGTTCATCAGAAGCGCCGCCCAGTGGCCCATAGCTACCAACTTTGTCCACCGGGCGGCATGACACAAGGAGAGTTACTTCCAATGTCGTTCACGACAGTACCGCAGTCGACGCTGCCCGAAAACCGCCCGACACCCACCCGGATGACCCTTTCGGGGCACCAATTCCGGACCGCCCCGTACGACGCCTTCGACCCCGGCCCGTGGCTCTGGCGAGCCGACGCCGCCTACCAGCGCGACCCCCGCACAGGCCGTCACCGACGAGACGAAGCCCCGGACCCGCTCCCCGGTGCACCCAGCCACCACCAGGTAGTCGTGATCCGCGACCTTGCCTGGTCCCGCTTCCTCGAATCCTCGGCCCCACTGGCCCAAGCCCACGTCTCCACCCGGCCCTCCCGTCCCCCACTCCGTAAACGCCTCACCCGGGCCCTCCGCATAGCCGTCAAAATCCTCCGCGGCGCCCCATCCCCAACCCCCGCCCATCCCCGTTAGCCTTGCCCCATGCGAAAAGGCTGGGCGTGGACGGTATTCGGCGCCTTCGCGCTCCACAACCTCGAAGAAGCCCTCACCGCCCCCGCCTTCTTCGACAACCTCCCGCCCAGCCTCCCCCTCCCCTGGCCTTCACCCGCCGCCTTCCAAATCGCGACCACCGTAGTCACCTTCCTCGGCCTCGCTCTGGTGCTCTTCGCCATCCGCCGAGACCGCACCTGGCCCGTGACCCTCCTCGCCACAGTCATGCTCATAAACGTCGCCATCCCCCACCTCCCCCTCGCAATCCTCAACAACGGCTACGCCCCCGGAGTCGCAACCGCCCTCCTCCTCAACCTCCCAATAGACCTCCTCTGGCTAACCAAACACCGCAAACCCAAATAACCCCAACAACTCCCCGCGGGTGCGGGGCTTGCTGGGGCTTTACCGGCAACCAGTGGTCCTACCTGGGCTCATCCCCGCGGGCGCGGGGCTTGCAACGGGACTGTTGACGACTCCCGGACGGGGACGGGCTCATCCCCGCGGGTGTGGGGCTTGCGACCCCAACGCGTGGCCGCGTCGTACGTGGTGGGCTCATCCCCGCGGGTGCGGGGCTTGCGAGGGCGTCGGCGGCGTCTCGGCATGGGACTTGGGCTCATCCCCGCGGGTGCGGGGCTTGCCAACCCCTTCCATGCGGTCCGCATCGGCCTAGGGGCTCATCCCCGCGGGTGCGGGGCTTGCGCGTTCCCAGCCTGCATGGTCTGCTCGCCCTTGGGCTCATCCCCGCGGGTGCGGGGCTTGCTGCCCCGACCCGGCGATCTACTCCGGCGAGGAGGGCTCATCCCCGCGGGTGCGGGGCTTGCGCGTTCGCGCTGACCCTCCTCGGCCTGATCACAGGCTCATCCCCGCGGGTGCGGGGCTTGCCGTCGCCCTCGCCTACGTGGAGATGGCATGACCGGCTCATCCCCGCGGGTGCGGGGCTTGCGGGGGCAACATCCTCGCGCTCATCCTCACCGCGGGCTCATCCCCGCGGGTGCGGGGCTTGCTTGGTGGGGACCGGGGCGCGTTCTTGCCACAGGGGCTCATCCCCGCGGGTGCGGGGCTTGCGTGGTCTATCCGGGCAGGAGCCCGCGGAACTTCGGCTCATCCCCGCGGGTGCGGGGCTTGCAAGCGCTACACCGACGTCGTCAAGCTCGCGAACGGCTCATCCCCGCGGGTGCGGGGCTTGCCTGTTGGAGCCGATGAAGTCGGCGCTGATGGAGGGCTCATCCCCGCGGGTGCGGGGCTTGCGTTGATGGCGCCTTGGAGGCCGTCGATCCCGTCGGCTCATCCCCGCGGGTGCGGGGCTTGCCGCAGCAGCGTCGCCGCGCCGTAGATGTGGGCGGGCTCATCCCCGCGGGTGCGGGGCTTGCACTTCGTCATCAGGCACTCTAGCGCCTCTGCATGCAAAAGCCAATCACCGACCATTGTGGCATTTTGAACGACGTGCGATTCTGGCTGGTGATCCTCGCGTGGGTGGAGCCTTCGCTAAGTCTGACGAACTTGGTCGATGAGACGAAACGGATATCCGTGCTGAAGCTCAGCGTATGACCCATTCCGATCGCCTCCTACTCGTTCTAGACGCGCCGAGTTCCTCAGAGCAGTACCTGGTCAATCTCGCGAACGGTGTACTTAGCAAGCAGTGCATCCAACACACCGTCTCGGTTATAGTCGGGCCCGCTCAAGCGCTCATCCAGGATGATCCCATCCTCACCGAGCCTCTGCAAGTAGATCTCTTCTCCCTGGAAGGTAAAGAGGCCCTTCGCTTGTGGGAAATCCTCGAAGAACTGAGCCGCAGCCTCCATCAGTTCAGCGAAGATTCGCGCATCGTGGTCCTCGGTGAGAAACTTCGATGGATGGAAGAACAGCGTCAGAATTTCGGTTACGCCGCCGAGCAACTCGCTCATCTCGGGGTCATGGTCGACACTCGTCCGTAGAACACCAACGCGTAGCTCGCTGCCCCGGGCAACACCATCCGGATCGCTATATTCACGATCACAGGCCAGAAGCTTCGCTAAATATTCAAGCGCGGCCCGTTCAGGAAGCGCCGACGAAGCGATCAAGTTGTATTCGATCGACATTCGACTGAACCTCTGATTCCCATGGATGGAATTGCTCGACGAGACCTAGCCTGATGATCTTGATTTCATCCCCGCCGGAGGCGGGGCTTGCCGCTGTCGGATTCCGGCCACTCGTTGGCGAGTCAGCTCATTCCTACGCCTGGGTCGTGCACATCCGGGTTACGCGCTAACGGTGTCAGAGCAGCACCTGGTCGATCTCGAGTACCGGGTACTTGGCGAGTAGATCGGCAAGTGTGCCGTGTCGGTTGTCGCCGCCGGGTTCGCGGAGCCGCTGGTCGAGCTCGATGCCGCCGTCGCCGAGCTTTTGGACGAGGATGGTCTCGAAGTTGTAGGCGAAGACGCCGTTGGCGTCGGGGAACTCCTCCAGGAAGCGCGTGATCGCGGTCAGCAGATCGCGGACGACATGGGCGTCCCCCACGTCGCCGAGATTCTTGGCCTGGCGGAAGGTGATCGACAGGATCGCCTTCACGCCCCCGAGCATGGCCGCCATCTCAGGGTCTTCCTCGGCGGGGACCATTGAGACCGTGGCCTGGAGCTCGTCACTGCCCGCGCGATGATCGGTGTAGCGCCGCTCGAATCCGAGCGCCCCGGCAAAGTAGTCGAGTGCGGCCCGGTCATCCAATACTGGGGACGCGTCGAAATGGTACTCAATCGCCATCCGAGTCGACCTCCGAATCCCACGGGTAGAATTGAGTCACTTTGCCGCCCTTGACGATCTTGATCTCACGGAGCCTTCGGATCGGGGACCGCTCAAGACGAGCCCGGATCTCCGCAGGGCTGGCGCCGGACGCGTCGAGATTCAAGACTATCCGGTCAGCCTGCTGGTCTTCCCCGCCTCGCCCGACCTTCTCGCGAATGGCGGTGTGGATGGTGCGGGTGCTGCTGCCTCTCGGGGAGTAGCAGTCCCAGATTTCCCCTTGAATCAGGTAATCGGGGTTCTTGCCGCTCGAAGTCGTCGCCGGGTTCTGCTCGATGTCGTATCCGGCCTCAGCCAGCACCTTCGCGGCCTCGTTCTCTCGGCGAAGGTCCTCCTTGTTGGAGGCCGTGCCCTGGAGTTCAGTGGGCGGCCCACTCGGGCGTCGATCAGGGTCGGGAGCGAACCGGGGACGAGTCACGTCCCCGTGTGAGGGCTCTGGCGCGGGCGGAGGAGCGGCCGTTGGCGGTGCCCCTGGTGGATTGCCACCACCGCTTCTTGAACCCCCACCGAGGAGGGGGCCGGCGATGTAGGCGCTCATGGACTGGTCGCCTGCTGCCATGAGCGCGCGGGCTTCGTCGAGCTTGTCGAGCCCGGCCTGCCACTGGCCGATGCCTTCCGCGACGAGCGGGTTGCTGGAGTCAATCGTCGCGTCCCGCACCTGGCCGAGCGCGCCCTCAATCTGGTCATGCGCGCTGGAGAGCTCGGCCTGGGCCTCGCGGTTCTGTTCGCTGAGCGCGTTCAACTGTGCGATCAACTCGGAGAGCAGCGACACACGGGGCTCCAATGATGGGCCGAGAGGTTGCTCCATCGTAACCGCAGTCAGCAACACCTTCTCTAACTCCGTTGTGCCCCAGGCTTTCAAGCAACCGCCACGGAAACAATGCTCGATGGATCAACAGCCCACCCCGCAGATGGGGCTCGCTTGCGGTATCTACTCCGCATCGCCGTCGCCAAGGAGCGACCCCGCGGGCGCGGGGCTTGCCGGTGCGATCATCACGGGGTGGATACGCGCTCGGGCTCATCCTCGCGGATGCGGGGCTTGCCGCTGCGCAGCCTGGGACTTCTGGAACAGCCTGGGCTCATCCCCGCGGATGCGGGGCTTGCACGACCCGCTGGGTCACCCTGGAGTCGGGCCGGGGCTCATCCCCGCGGGTGCGGGGCTTGCGTGTTGTATTTAGTTAGTTGTCTACTCGACAACGGCTCATCCCCGCGGGTGCGGGGCTTGCTCGTCGAGGAGGATCGGGTTGATGAGCAGGCGGGGCTCATCCCCGCGGGTGCGGGGCTTGCACGCAGTCCTTGGGCTTGGAGAGGTCGTACGCCGGCTCATCCCCGCGGGTGCGGGGCTTGCCCGCCGCCCCCGCCGCCGATCACCGTCACCGGCTCATCCCCGCGGGTGCGGGGCTTGCACCGGGTCCTTGCCCATGCTCACGCCCGGATCAGGCTCATCCCCGCGGGTGCGGGGCTTGCCGCTGGGCGCACATGCTCGGCTTCCGCGGCCACGGCTCATCCCCGCGGGTGCGGGGCTTGCAGCGTGTGCGGCGGCGGCTCGAAGTGGCGCGTGGGCTCATCCCCGCGGGTCCGGGGCTTGCCATGAGCAGCGACGGCTACCAGCCCACCCACGAGGCTCATCCCCGCGGGTCCGGGGCTTGCCCGACGACGACCATTTGCTGGCGACCCGGGTGACGGCTCATCCCCGCGGGTCCGGGGCTTGCCGCTTCTTCATCAGGGGTGCCGCGACCGCATTGCGCGCAGTCCGATCACTGACCATTGTGGTTTCAAAAGCGGGCGGCAATTCTGGCTGGTCGGATTGTCGTCAGCGGCCACTCCTGCCTCCGTATTTTCGACGCTTCGAGGCCCTGCTCCAGCCCGGCTTGAGTTTGCTGCTGGCGCCTGCGCCGCCGCTAGGTCGGCGCATGAGGGTGATGCCGTCGAAGTCGACCGGTTCCCAGTGGTGGTCGTGCGTCTCGAAGGTATACCCCTGCTCACTCCGGTTCTGGTAGACCATCAGGGCCCGGCCACCGGCCGACAGCTCGCAGACACTGGCCCACAAGCGCTCACGAACGCGTCGGCTCAGTTTGCCGACGAATACCCCGGCGGCGATCTCCTGCATCCACTGCGTAAGGTGCCCGCGGAGCCCCGCCGGGCAGGCGGTCAGCACAATGACCGTCATCAGAACGGAACCTCAGGCTCATCAACGGGCGCAGCGGCATCGTCGTAGTTCGCACCGCCCGCGACATCCTCGCCCGACTCGTCCCACAACCGCACCTCGGCCGTCTGCATCCAGTAGTCCTCGCGCCCGTCGCCCTCCAGCTCCATGTCCTCCGCGGCCAGCAGGTCCCGCATGTCCTTGACACAGCGGGCCAGGATCTTCCCGGAGCGGAGCGCATCGCGGACCGCATGGCGAGTCGCCGCCGAGACGTCCTGCGGCGCAGCGGCGACGACGTCGAAGGCGACCGGGATCGTCACCTCGGCCTTGTAGAGATCCGCGATGTCGTAGACGAACGCCCGCGAATGCCCCGAGTGGATGAAACCGAGCGCCGGGGAAGCACCCAGTGCCACGGTGACCGCGTGGACCACCCCGTACAGGCAGGAGTGCGCCACCGAGAGCGCCCGGTTGACCGGGTCGCCCGAGTCGAAGTCCGCCGGGTCGTACTTCCTTGAGCCCCAAGGAACCCCGGTCCGCTTCGAGTGCTCCCGGTAGCAGGCCCGCACGCGAGCCCCCTCCCGGCCGCGGAGCTGCTGCATGGTGAGCGCGTAGACCTCGTCGTCGTCCGGGAAGCGCATCGCGTACATGCGGCGGGCCACGCCGAGGCGCAGGGAGCGGTCGCTCACCAGGCGGGCCTGGGCCTCGATCAGGCGGCTGGTCTCGGCGAGCGCCCTGCCGTGGGCGTAGTAGCGGACCCCGAACTCCCCCACCCAGATCACGGTCGAGCCGTTCTCGGCGAGCAGCAACATGGCCTGATGCGTGACGCGGGTGCCCGGCCCGAGCATCAGGACGCCGAGCGACGCCGCGGGCACGTGCACCACGCCCGCCGCGTCGCTGATCGTGACCGCGTTCGCGTCCCGGCCGAGCGTGCTCCGCTCCGTGTAGAGGAACGACATGCGATCCTCGACGCGGACCAGGTCCGGCAGCTCCGGAGGAGGAACGCCCGGAATCGAGGCCATCAACCACCGCCGAGCGGAGCGAGCGTCAGCAGGCCGCAGCCGTACGCCTTCGCCTTTCCGATGCCGTGGACGAGCGAATGCCGCAGCGCCTCGACGTCACCGATCTCCAGCGCGCCTTCGTAAGTGACCGCCCGGATCGTCACCTCCCGCCGGTCCTGCGACTTCGTGAACCGCAGCCAGGCGCGGTCGTGCACCGTGACGTTCGGGCCGCCGTCGGCCCCCGCGGGAATGGTGAACCCCCGCCCCGCGCAGCGGTCGAGCAGCCATTCGAGCTGCTGGTCCGGGGTCACATGCGGCAGCCACCGCTTCGGGCCCTCGGGCGTCGTGCGCGCGAAGTGCACCGGGTTGGCGGTCAGGCGGAACGCCCAGCGCTGGCCGGTGTCGAGCGAGGCGAGCAGCTTCCCGTACGGCCGGGTGTCCCAGCCGGTGCCGCGGGCGGGCCAGCCCGCCTCTTCGACCAGATGGGTGAGATCGGGCTCCTCAGGGCTCGCGATGTAGAGGACCGCGTCGTGGCGGGCGGTCGAGTCCAGCCGCCAGAGGATGCGGCCGCCGTCCCCTTGGAGCCGTTCGGGTTCGGGGAAGCCGTGGAGGACGGCCGCATGGAGCCGGTTCGGGCCGGAGAGCAGGCCACGGGCGCCGCGGCGGGCCGTGTTGAAGCGGAAGCGGGTCAGGTACATGTCAGACCTCGAAGACGGCGAAGGGGTCGTGGCGCCGGAGGCGCGACCCGGGATTGTCCACAGTGACACTGTCGGGGACGACCTGCCTCCACGCGTACCGCCGGTGCCGCGGGTCGAAGCTGACCGGGACGTCCTGGACGGCGTCGCCCTGCTCGCCGGGGCGCGCGTCCCGCACGACCTCCAGGTCCACGCGCGGCGGGCACCGGTGGCGGTGGTGCGCGGCCGCCAGCCAGGGCTGGGCCGCGATCGCCTCCTCCAGCGGCATGCCGACGGCGTCGAGGAGGACCTTGTCCGAGGGCGGGCAGGAGCGGCGTCCCAGGAACAATTGGAACCTGGGGCGGCGCAACGCCTCCGCGAGGTCGTCGATCAGGTCGCCGTCGCCTTCGACCGCGGCGAGGAAGACCGCGTCGGTGAGGTAGAAGCGCTCGGCGAGGGTCGCGTTGGCGTCGGGGACGTCGAGCGGGCGCGTGGTCTGGAAGTCCCGCAGGAGCGTGCCCGGCTGGTCGAGGCGCACGCCGAAGCGCACGTCGAGCAGCTCCGTGAGCGGCTCGGTGCGCCGGACGCCCTTGGCGGCGGCGAGCATCCCGAGGACGCCGCTCTTCGACGGCGCCGCGTCGGTGGCCCGGCGGGTGAAGCGGCTGGAGGTGCCCCAGGACTGCATCGGCCCCGCCAGCTTGAGTCTGAGGGTCTTGCGGCCCATCAGGATCCGCCGACCCGCGCGGCGACGGTGGCCTCGACGCCGTCGAGGAGCCCTTGCAGGTCCACCTGCTCGCCGGTGTCGCCGAGCGCCTTGGTGCGCCCGCCCAGCCGCACCGTCCAGACGTGCAGCGGCGCTTCGTTGTAGGTGCTGTTGACGGCTTCGAGCTGGTTCTTTAGCTCCTCGCAGGCGCGCTCGATGCGGCCGTTGGCCTCCGTGATCGGCTGCTCGAACGCGCCCACGAGGTTGATCGCCTGCGAGTCGCGGAGGGTCACCAGGACCGCGTCGGGGAGGGTGCGGTTCGCGAACGTGTTCATCTTCCCCGAGGGCATGGAGCAGATGAAGCTGCGCACGAACGCCTTCGCGGCCCGGGCGGTCGCGGCGTCGTCGCCGAGGTTCTCGCGGAGCAGGTCCACGTCCAGGTTCGCGTACCGGTAGAGCGTCGCGGAGTTGAACTCCACGGTCCCGATCATGCCCGCGCCGGTCTCGTCCTGGTCCTCCTTCTCGTCGTCCACCGCGGTGAAGTAGTCGAACTCGGTCTCGACGGGGTGGACGCTGATCGCATGGGCCACTTGGCAGGCGGCGTCGACATTGAGGGACGCGTCGTCGGCGATCATCCGCCCGAACAGCGCCACGTCGATGGAGTGCCGGTCGTTCAGGATCGACTTGACGGCCTTCTTGTCGAGCTTCTCCCCGCCCTCGGACGCGGCGACGATCGCGGCGGCGAGGTTGGCGATCTGGTTGCGGCTGAGGAAGACCAGGTACCCGGACTCCTCGATCTCGTCGCCCTTCTTCTGGATCTTGACCTTGACACCGCCCTCGTTGAACGCCTTCACGGTCAGGTCTCGGGCCTCCTCGGTGCCGATCGCCGAGGTCGCCTCGACCTGCTCGGCGACGAGCTTCACGATCTGCTTGGTCCGCCACCCGAGGTCGGCCTGGTCGAGCGTCTCGCGGAAGTCGAGCCGGATCGCCCGCTTCCAGGACTGGCTGGAGACGCGCGAACGCCGCATCCCGCCGAACACGGCGGTCTTCGGCGAACCCGTGTCGTCGCGGTTCAAGTTCGCCGGAGGCACGGTCTGGAGGGCGTGCAGTTCGATGATGGTGCGGGGCATGGCTACTCCTGAGAAGTCGAGGGGTCGGCAGGATCGGAAATGTCGGAGGTGTCGGGGCCGGACGCGGCGGGACGGGACGGCCCCGCGCTCGCGCGCCAGTACTCGCGCCCCCACAAGGCCCGGACGTGGTCGGCGCCCGTGAGTCCGCTGGCCAGCGCGGGCCCGCGCTGGAAGAGGCGGAGGTCGTCCGCGAACACCCCGTAGTCGAACCCGATCTTCGCGGCGCGGAGCTGGGTGACCATGTTGCGGACGTGGTAGACGAGCTCGGGATAGGTCGCGGCGGTGCCCACGGCGGCGAAGCGGCGGTGGACGGTCTCGTCGTTGTCGCGGACGGCGGCCAGCCACTGGCAGGCGACGGCGAACGTCGTGCCCGGGGTGTGCATGCGCTGGTCCCGCTGGGACTGCTGGTGGATCGCGAAGAGCGTCACCGCGGTGTGGAGCGCCTGCTCCGAGGGGGTCGCGCGCGGATGCTCGGCGTGCTCGGAGCGGAGCTCCGGTTCGATCAGGGCGTCGGGCAGCCAGACCGCGGCGAGCCCGGCGGTGCCGGGTTCGGCGTTGACGGCCTGCCGGAGCTGCGCGAGGGCCGCGATCGCGGCGGGCGCCTGCCTGAGGTAGCGCCGTTGGAGGTCGTCGATGACGGACGCGACGTGCCTGCCGAGGGCTTCCGGCTCACGGGAGTGCCTGGGCCGCTTGCGGGCGGCGGGTTCGAGGGTGTCGGTCATCGGTCCGTGGCTCCAATGGGGGTGGCGAAGGCGAGCGGGAGGTCTTTGAAGACCTTGCGGCGGAAGCGGTTCTCGGCGATGGCGCTGTTGATCCGGTCGGCGCCGGTGCCGCGTCCCTTCCAGGCGGCTTCGCCGGCGGATCGGACGAGCCGGGCGGCGGCGTCGCGGACCTCGGCCCACACGGCCGCCTGCCATGCGGTGCGGGCCGCGCCGGTGTCCTCGTCCGCGTCGAGGAGGGCGAGCCAGGTCCGGTAGCGGGCGCCGAGTGCCGCGTACCCGGCGCTGGCGGCCGCGGTCCCGGCGCCGTCCACGCTGTCGCGGCTGCCCGCGGCACGGGCGAGGTCGCGGGCGAGGGCGGCGAGCGCGCGAACGGCGTTGTCGGCGTCCTTGACCGCGTCGGCGACGGCGGTGGCGAGTTCCGGGCGGGTGGCGTCGAAGACGGCGGCGGCCATGGTGAGGCGGTCGTCGACGAGGTCGGTGACGACCGCTTCCTGTGTGCCGTAGGCGAGGCCGACCGCGTGGTAGTGGACTTTCCGGTCGCGTTCGAGGAGTCCGGCGGCGTGGGCGTGGCCGATCCACCGCGCGATCAGGGGAGGCGTCCATCTCGACCCCGCGGCGGTGCCCGTGGAGAGTGCGGGGAGGTTCGCGGCGATGCCGCGCCAGAAGGCGCGGTCGGGGTCGTGCCTGCGGGGCAGGTAGACCCGTTCGAGCTTGAGCAGTTTCTCCTGGTTCTCGCTGCGGCGCCATGCGGTCATGGGTTCCGCGGCCCATTGGTCGCGCAGTTCGAGGCGGTCGCCTTGGCAGATGACCGCGCCGGTGACGGAGTGCCCGTCGGTGGTGAGGCGGAGTCTGCGGGACTGCCAGGTGTACAGGTCCAGCAGACCGTTGGGGGCGCCTTCGGGTTCGCGGTGCTCGGGTGCGGGGCCGTGGGGTTCGCGTTCCCAGGCGGGCAGGTCGCCGTCGATCGGGGTTCCGGCGGTTTCTAGGAAGTCGAGGGGCATGAAGTTGAGCAGGACGGTCTCGGCGAGGTTGTCACCTTCGGCGTAGACGCCGCCGAGGCGGCCGAGGGACCCGGGTCCGATCGGGTAGCTCTTGCCGCCTTTGGCGCGGGGGTCGCCGTCCGCGGCGCCTTTGATCCCTGAGAGGTCGAATGCCTGGCAGTGGACGAGCCAGCGGGCGGCCTCGGCGAAACCGATGCGTTCGAGGCCCTCGGCGGCGCGGGTGGCGTACTTCGGGTTCCCGGTGGGGACGTCCGCGATGAAGGCGTTCAGGCCCGTTCCGGTCTTCTTGGTGGTGAGGTCGGCGACCTGGTAGAAGGGCGTCTCCGGGTGGAACAGCTCGAACCGGTCGGCGTGCGCGGCAAGGTATCGGGTGACGTCGTCGGCGGGGAGGCGCTTCGTCTCCCACATTCGGCGCCACTCGTCGCCGTCGGCGGGGCCGTCGGTCGCCGCGTGGACGATCGCCAGGAGGAGGCGGAGGATCGGGAGCGCCTGGGTCGGGAGGTCGCCGGTGAGACCGGTGTAGTTGGCGGCATTGGCGATGCAGTCGGTGAGGGAGACCGTCTCGGGTGGTCCGTCGAGGCGCCGGACCGTGATCCAGGGGTCGTTGACGAGGTTGAAGCGTGGGGTCACAGTCGGCGCACCCGCAATCCGTCGTGTCGGTCGTAGTCGAGGTGGAAGCCCGCGAGGTCGGTGCCGGCGTCGGGGTCGATGTCGAGGACGAGCTGCCCTTCGAGGTCCCTGGAGGACTGCCAGGCGTCGAGCCAGGGGTGGCGGCGTTCGAGTGCGGCGATGACGTCGGGGGTGGACATCTCGACGGGCAGGTTGAGGGTGGTCGCCGCGACGGCCTTCGCGAGGTCGTCGTCGGGGCAGGTGGTCGTGGGGAGGACGACGCGGCGGTGGCGTTTGAGCCAGGGCAGGGTCGTGAACTGGTCGCCGTCGCGGGCGATGAGGAGGACTTCGAGGGTGTCGACGGGGATGTCGCGGACCATGGCGCGGCCTTCGGGGGATTCTTCGTCTTGGAGGGGGTCGCCGCCGTGCAGCCATCCGAGTATGGGGCTGCCTGGGGCAGAGGGCGATTGGATCCGGTAGGTCGTCGCCCGGTGAAGTTGGTCGGCCCGCTTCGCCCGGGCCCGGGCCTCAGCGGTCGCGAAGGCAGGGAGCCAGGACGCAGGTCCTATGTCGATGGTGCCGTACGCGGACTGCACGAGCGGGGCGATGTCACCCGGAAGGATGACCATGCGGCCGCCGTCGAGGTACGGGTGCAGCACCGCGGCGGAACGGAGGAGCGTCCATGCGCCGTACACGCGGACCGATCCCGGGACGGGTTCGGGCGTCTCCGCCTCCCAGTCGACGCCGGTGAGGTAGCAGCGGGCGGGCAGTGTGCGCTCGGGGCGTTCGTGCCGGTGGAGGCGGCCCATGCGCTGGAGGACGAGGTCGGCCGGGGCGAGGTCGGTGACGAGCAGGTCGAAGTCGATGTCGAGGCTCTGCTCGGCTACCTGGCTGGCGACGACGATGTGCTTGGCGGGCCGCTTGTGGCCGTTGCCAGGCGGGCCGAACAGGGTGCGCAGCAGCTCGTCCTTGTCGGCCCGGTCGGGTGCGGCGAACCTGGAGTGGGCGACCGTGACGAGTTCGGGTCCGAAGGCGTCCCTGAGGTCTTGGGCGGTCTGCTGCACTCGCTTGACGGTGTTGCGGATGACGAGCGCGCAGCCGCCTCCGTCGAGTTCCCTTTGCAGCAAGGCGATCAGTGACGCGGGGTCGTCCTTGAGGGCGCGGACTTCGACGGCGGTGGCGCGGCCGGAGGACTCGACCGGTGTGATGCGTACGGGGCCTTCGGTTCCGGCGGTGATCACCGCCGGGTAGCCGATGTCGCCGAGCAGCTCGGGATGCAGTTCCGCCGGCGTGGGCACGGCGCGCCTGCGCCGTCCTGGCTTCGGCCGGGGTCCGTTGCGTCCCTTCTCGTATGCGGCGACGAGTTCGCAGCGGCGCTGCGCGGGGAGGGTGGCGGAGAGGATCACGACGGGGACGCCGTACAAGGCGAGCCATTCCAGTGCGGTGTCGAGGTAGACGCCCATGTAGACGTCGTAGGCGTGGGCTTCGTCGATGATGACGACCTTGCCTGCGAGGCCGAGGTGGCGCATGGCGAGGTGCTTCGCTTTGAGCGCGGCGAACAGGAGCTGGTCGATCGTGCCGACGACGAAGCTGTTGAACATGGTCTTCTTGCGCCCGGCCATCCACCAGTGGGCGATGAGCCGGGCGTCCGGCCCGCTCCCGGTCTCGTCCTGCGCTACGGCGCTCGCGGCACCGCGATGGAAGAGCCTGGTGAACCTGGTGTTGGCGAACGCCTTCGCGTGGGCGAGCGCGATGCTGTGGTCGCCCCGCTCGACGCGCCGGTCGGGGAGGCGGCGGGCCCATTCGAGGGCTCGGTCGAACATGGCGTCTGAGGTCGCGCGGGTCGGCAGCGCGATGTAGCAGCCCCCGGCACCGGACTTCGCCGCCAGCGCTTCGGCGGCGAGCAGCGCGGCCTCCGTCTTGCCCTCCCCCATCGGGGCCTCGATGATCATCAGGCCGGCACCGGGAGCGGCGGCGGCCTCGGCGAGCGCGGTGCGCTGGACCGGCCTGAGCCGGTAGTGCTTCGGGAGTCCGAACCTGGCGCTCAGCAGGTGATCGCCGGGTTCGGGAACGACCGCGTTCCAGGGCGCGGTGAGATCGAGCTCGGCGAGCCCGGACCTGATGCGGGCCTGGTCGAAGGCGGTGTCGGTGCGGTACGGGAAGAGCGCCGGGTTGCTCGCGATCCAGTCGGCCATGATGACGAGTCCGGTGAGCAGGACCTGCACCTGCTGGGGGAGCTTCACCTGACGCCAGTCGCCGAGCCGGTCGACCGCCCCGCTCGACTCGGCGGCCCAGTCGAGCAGCGCGAACTGCGTGCGCCGCCAGTGCGGGTGGTCCTGCCGGGACCAGCCGAGCAGGTGGGGACGGGAGAGGGCGGCCTCGCACTGAATGCCGTCGGGCGGCAGTCCGTGGTGGCCGCCCACGACGATGCTGATCTGCTTGGTGCGCTGCGGATCCCAGTTGTGCCGCTGTTCCAGCCATTCGTCGAGGATGAGCATCCCGGCGGTGGCGTGCGGCGCCTGGCGCCGGTCGGCCTTCACCTGCTCCTGCGCGGTGAGCCCCTCCGCCTCCATGGCCGCGAACAGTTTCGGCACCTGCATCGCGAATGCCGGTGTGGCCTTGCCGATGTCGTGCACGCCGGCGAGCCAGGCGCAGAGCACGGCGGCGTCGTCCTCGCCGCCCGGCAGCGCCGCGGCCAGGGTCCGCCGCACCGAGTCGGGCAGGAACCGGTGGAACAGATGGCGGGCGACCGCCGCAGTATCGGAGAGATGCCGGTGCAGCGGCATCCACCCGCCGTCATCGGAATGGGACGACTTGCCCCAGCATGTCAGTACGGCACTGTCGAATTCGGACGCATTCCAGGCAATCTTCAACGGGCACCTCGCAGGTGAAGGCCACTCGTCAACGACACTCGGACTAATTAGATCACTTGGCCGCCCTCGAACGCCCCGATGGGGCCGCCTCCGACGGGTCTTATTAGAGTTGGCTGAGCGTCGCTTCCATCGCCCCTCTTCTGAGTACCGGAGGCGCAACCTTCGTGAATACCAAAGTCATCCCATTCCTACTTCTCGGCGGGATAGCCATCTTGAGCGTTACGGGCCTTATCCTCTACGCACAACACTATGCCGCTCAGGTGCCCGCAAACAGGGGTCGCCATCAGAGATGACCTACCCGTCGACACGGGTGTGAGCCCAAGAGACGTCGCGGCGTCACATATGCCCCGCCTCCGCGGGGGTTGGCTCAATTGGCCGGGTGCTAGAGCACCCGGCCTTTCTAAATTCCCGGCGAGTACTCAATGACCAACCGCAAACTCACGGAAGTACCAATTCGTGGGTATTGCGAAGGAAGTTGAAGACTTTGTCCGGGACTTGGAGGGCTTCGGTTGGGTAGAGGGTTCGGGAGTCTGCGGCGAATTCGGGGTCTGCGGTGATGTGGGCGAGGTTGTCTAGGAGGGGCTCAAGGCCTTTGGTGATTGGGTCGGTGGGGCCGGGCATTGCTCCCCAGATGTCCCAGGGGAGGAGTTCAAGTTTGGTGAGGGCGGCGGTGTCGCGGATGAGGTTGCCTGCGATCCACCAGAGGCCGTTGTCGCCGGGGGTTTCGAGGCCGCAGCGGGTGGGGTCGAGGTCGTCGGTGCGGCAGCGGGTCCAGGTGGTTCCGGCGACTTCGAAGGCGGTGCGGGGGACGTCTACAGGGTCGAAGTCGATGCCGAGCGCCGTGGTCAGCGAGGGGCGGAGTTGGGCGTCGGCGAGGCGCCAGCGGCCGTCGTGCCAGTACTCGGCGACCCAGTGGTCGATGTGCCGGCCGGGGAGGAAGTAGGTCGCGAAGCCGCAGCGGGCGCGGGCCGGGACGCCGTGGGCGCGGAGGGCGGCGACCACCAGGAGCGTGAAGTGGCGGCATGAGCCGAGGACGGGGCGCAGCGGGTGGGTGAGGATCTCCTCGGTGCTGCGGAGGTGGCCCGTGGGGCTGTCCGGGTTGCCGGGCTCGTGGACGAGGAGGGCCTGGACGGCTGCCAGGAGGTCGTGGATGTCGGCGGGGAGTTCGTTGGCGCCCTTGGTGAGCGGTCCGGGCTCGGCGTAGTAGGCGAGGTCGTTCATGGCGGTGCTCCGTTCTCAGGGTGAGACGGAGGCTAGCGACATTTCGGCCCTGATTTCAACATTTATGCCCTAGGGCCGTAGCCCGAGAGGAAGAGGTCCACGGCGTTCGCGACCGGGGCGGCGGGGGTCTCGATGCGGTCGGTGTCGGTCAGGAGCAGGCGGTTGAGAGGTGAGCCGATCACCAGCCAGGTCAGCTGGTCGGCGGCGGTGAGCGGGTCGGGGATGGCAAGGCGCCCTTGGTCATCGAGGATTCGGAGCGTCTCGGCCAGGGCGCGGATGTTTCGTTCCCAGCTCTCCTCCAGGTAGCTCGCCGCCACGTGCGGCAGGCGCCGGGCCTCGCCGGTGACGAGACGGCGCATGTTCAGCACGTCGCGGCTGAGGACGCCGGCGCGCATGATCTCAGCGAGGGTGATCAGGTCGGCGCGGGTGTCGGCGCCCTCCACGACGCGGTCCAGGTGCGGGCGCATGGCGTCGCGGCCCGCATCGGCCCAGCTGCGGACGACGGCGGCGAAGAGCGCGTCCTTGGAGGGGTGCTCGCGGTAGAGCGACGCCTTCGAGATCTGCGCGCGGGCGGCGACGGCGTCCATTGTCGTTCCGGCGTAACCGGATTCGAGGAACACTTCACGTGCGGCGGCGATGAGGTCGGCCCCGGTCCTGCCGGACGGGCGGCCGCGGCGGCGGGCGGTGTCGGTCATGTCGTCATTTTAGTACTTGACGGGACTGAAACCAAGGGCTACGTTGATTCAGTACTGCTGAGTACTGAAGGAGTTCGCCATGATCCTCGCCATCGCGGCCGCCACGGTCGCCTCGTTCGTCTGGAGCGCCGTCCTGTACGGCGCACCGCCGGTCGCCGCCTACGTGCAGCGCCACAGCACCCCGCGCCCCGGACTGCCGACGGCGGTCCAGATGGCGGCCGTCCTCACCCGCAGCCTCGTCGCCGCCTGCCTGGTCGCGGGCCTCATGCACGCGGCCGGATGGAGCGGCACCGCCGCGGGCGCAATACTCGGCCTGGCACTCGGCGTACTCCCCACGGCCATCCTCTCCGGCGCCGTCGTGCACGAGGGCATCCCGGTCGCGCTCGCGGGAATCCACTCCCTCGACTGGGTCGTGAAACTCGCCGTGATCGGCACACTCGTCGGCGCACTCGCCTAAGCTGCGAAAACGGAGGAGGAACCATGACCGCAGGACCGCTCGACATCGACTTCACCGCCGCCCTCGGCAAAGTGCACCCCGGAGATACCTGGACCTGCGTCCAGCTCCCCGACTCCGCCGCCGTGTTCGGCACCCGCGGGCTGGTCAAGGTCGAGGGCACGATCGACGGCGTCCCGTTCCGCGGCGCCTTCATGGCCCTCGGCGACGGCACCCACAAGCTCCCCGTCGCGGCCGCGATCCGCAAGCAGATCGGCAAGACCGACGGCGACGAGGTCGACGTCCACCTCACCCAGCGCCTGAACTGACCTGACGGCCGGACGAAGCGGTCTTCGGGCGGGCGATGAATTCCGTGCGGGAGCCTCGTCTACAACAACGACCGCTCGAACCACTACGACCCCGGAGGCATCATGGCCGCTCAGCCCAAAGGACCGCTGACCTACTTCCCCTCGATCGAGAAGACCTACGGCCGCTCGATCGACCAGTGGCTCAACGAGATCGCCGCGAGCGGCATCACCGGGCACAAGGCGCTCGTCGACTGGCTCAAGGCCGAGCACGGGCTCGGGCACGGCCACGCGAACGCCCTCGCCGCCTACCACCTGAACCCGGGCAAGTGGCCCGCGTACACCGGAGCCGAGTAGGGCCCGGGTCCGATCAGCCGAAGCGTTCGGTCTTGATCCTGTGGGAGTCGTGGCCCATCGCGACTAGGGCCTTTGCGGCCGTTTCAACGAAGCCTGTTGGGCCGCAGATGAAGCAGGACGCGTCGAAGCCCGGGGTCCAGCCGTGGGTCTTCAGATCGGCCTGGGTTATGCGGCCGGGTGGGCGACCGGAACCGGCTGGGGCAGTCCTCGTGTAGAGGATCGTGGTCTCGACTCCGTCGGCCGAGTCGGCGAGTTCGTCACCGTAGATGACGTCTTCCGGTGTTCGGACCGAGTACAGCACGCGGAAGGGGACGTCAGAGTTCGCCGCGCGACGTTGGCGGATCATGGCCTGGAGCGGAACGATCCCTGACCCTCCCGCCACCAGCAGGACTGGGCGCGTTTCCGTCTCGCGCCAGACGAACCAGCCGCCGATCGGGCCGCGCAGTTCCACGTCGGCGCCGATCGGGAGGTCGTCGCAGAGGTACATGGACACTTCGCCGTCGTGGACGCGCTGGATCGTGAACTCCACCAGACCGTCCCGGACCGGGGCGGACATCGAGTAGGAGCGGACCGCCGTGTAGCCGTCGTCGGCGGTCAGGCGGATGTCGGCGTGCTGGCCCGCCAGGTGGCCCGGCCATTCGGCGGGCGCGAGGACCAGCGTGACCGCGGTGGGGGTCTCGATGCGGCGTTCGACCAGGCGGGCGCGCTGCCAGAGGCCCGTCAAAACCCCTCCTGGTAGCGCTGCTCGGTCCATGGGTCGCCGTAGTCGTGGTACCCGGCGCGCTCCCAGAAGCCGGGCCGGTCCTCGGTGTGGAAGGTGAGCCCGGAGACCCACTTGGCGGACTTCCAGAAGTAGAGGTGCGGGACGAGGAGGCGCGCGGGGCCGCCGTGCTCGGCGGGGAGCGGCGTGCCCTCGTACTCGGTGACGACCCATGCCCTGCCGCCGCGGAGGTCCTGCAACGGCATGTTCGTCGTGTAGCCGTCGAAGGAGTGGGCGACCGCGAAGACGGCGCTCGTGTCGAGCCCCGACAGGAGCGTGTCGACCGAGACGCCCCTCCACCTCGTGTCGAGTTTCGACCATCTCGTGACGCAGTGGATGTCGACCGTGGGGGTCTCGTGCGGGAGCGCCGCGAACCGCGCGCGGTCCCATTCGCGGCGCTCGCCGGTCTCGGCGGTGACGCTGAACGTCCAGGTGGCGGCCGCGACCGAGGGCGTCGGCCCGGCGCTGAGCACCGGGAAGTCCTCCGTCAGGTACTGGCCCGGGGGCACCCGGTCGTCCACGGTGCGCCGCCGTCCGCGGAACCCCGGTGTCAATGCGCTCATGCCGCCTCCCGCCGCAATCCTAGGCCGCGGCGGGGGCGGCGGCGCGCGATCAGCGCATGGCGTGGACCATGCGGGCGTAGTCGCCGAACGCCTTGTCGATCATGTCGGGGTCGAGGCCGTAGTGGCGGAGGCTGTACTCGTGGCCGCGCTTCATGCCGGGGCGGGCGAGGACGTCGGCGAGGTTCTGCTCGTCGCGGGGCGTGAACTCCATGCCGAGGCGGCGGAAGATCTCCGGGAGCTCCTCGTAGGGGTTGGCGGTGAGCTGGTGGTACGAGACGTCCACGACGCGGTCGCGGGCGAGGGTGGTGCGCACGTCGCGACCGATGTCGACCATGCGCGAGAGCATCCCGAGCCAGTCCTCGCCGATCTGGTACGGGTCGTACTCGCGGTTGCAGATGGCCACGCCGGTCTCCATGAGCGAGCACCAGGAGCCCATGACGGTGTTCGGGTCGCGGTGCGTCCACACGATCTGCGCGTCGGGGAAGACCTTCATCAGGACGCCCAGGTGCTCAAGGTGGTACGGGGACTTGAGGACCCAGCGGCGGCGGGGGGCGCCGAACTGGAGGACCTGGAGCACGGTCTTGTAGTACTGGTAGTCGGCGAGGAAGTCGTGCTCGTCGAGCCAGTTGCGGTAGCCGGGCATCCGGAACGTCACGAGCTGGTTGCGGCCGTGGGGAAGCGCGAACACGCACTCCTCGGGCGACTCGGGCTCCATCGCGTGGATGTCGGGCAGCACGGGCGAGAAGAAGTGGCCGAATCGGGCCGAGGCGCGGGCGACGTTGATGCGGCGCTTGCGGATCTTCGGGTCGATGTCGGCCCGGTCGGTGGCCTGGAGCTCCCACATGAGCGGCGCGCGGTTGCCCTCGGGGAAGGCGAGGATCTTGTGCGCCAGCGTGGTCGCCGTGCGGGGCATGCCCGTGACGACGATGGGCCGCTCGATCGGCTCGTCGAGGATCTCCGGGTGCTCGGCCACGAGGCGGCGCACGCGGAAGCGGTTCGTCATGCGGCCCTTGAGGTCAGCGGTGAAGCCGGTCCAGCCGAGGGGGGACATGGTGCGGACCTTGGCGACCTGGCGGAGCAGGAACCGGTACCCCTCCAGGAACTCCTCGTCGCCCGCGGCGCTGCCGCCGGAGGCCGCCTCGGCCTGGCGGACGAGCTTGTCGAAGAAGCCGTCGACGTCGGCGGTCTGGCGCCGCATCGAGGACTGCATGGCGGTGTTGATGGGGACGACCAGGCGGGATACGCGTCGCACGGGACGGTCCTTCCGGGGAGGGGACAAGGGGGTCTCGCGCGAATCCTCGCACGCCAGGCCAAGTTGATCAAGGGCGATGATCCATTGAGGCCGTTCTCACCCCGGTGCGAGAACGGCCTCTCCCCTTCAGCGCGAAGGGAGTCCGAAGGATTCGAGGACCGCGCGCAGCTTGTGGCGCCCGCCCATGGACTCCGGCCCGCGCAGGCGCGCCAGGACCCGGTCGGTCCAGTTCCCCTTCAGGCCGTACCGGGCGTTGTAGGCGGCCAGGCGCTCGTCGTAGACGTCGAGGTGCGCGTCCGCGCCCTCCCCGTACTGCTCCCGGTGCAGCACCGCGGCCTGCGGCAGCCGCGGCTTGACGCCCGCCGGCTCCGTCGGGTCCGGTTCACCCACGGCCAGGCCGAACGCGGCCACGGTGTGCGGCGGGAGCTTCAGCTCCGCGGCGACCTCCTCGGGACGGTTCCTGATGGCGCCCACGAAGACCGAGCCGAGCCCGAGGGACTCAGCGGCGGTCACCGCGTTCTGCGCGGCCAGTGCCGTGTCGATGAAACCGATGAGCGTCGTCTCCAGGTAGTCCGCGGCGTGCACGTCGGTCCCGCGGCGGGCCGCGAGGCGCCGGGCGCGGCCGAGGTCGGCGATCCACACGAGGAACAGCGGCGCCTGCGCGATGAACGCCTGCTCCCCCGCGAGGTGCGCGAGGCGGGCCTTGCGCTCGGGGTCGCGGACCGCGACCACGCTCCACGGCTGGAGGTTCGAGGAGGTGGGCGCCGACTGGGCCGCGGCCACGAGCGTCGTCAGCTCGTCGCCGGTGACGTCGCGCGGCCCGAACCGGCGCACCGAGCGGTGCGCCAGCTGGATCCGCACGGTGTCGTTGACGGCCGCGAGGCGCGCGTCGGGGTCGCCGTAGCGTTCGGCCACGGACATGTCAGAGGCCCAGGCCGGTGCCGTGGACGCCGTGCTCGTCGATGACGGCGAGCTCCTCGTCCGTGAGCGCCGGGGCGTCGAGGGCCTGCACGTTGTGGTCGAGCTGCCAGGTCGAGCTGGCGCCGATGAGCGCCGAGGTGACCTCCGGGCGCCGCAGCACCCACTGGAGCGCGAGCTGCGCGAGCGACTGCCCGCGCTGCTTCGCGAGGTCGTTCAGGGCGGCCGCGCGGGCGCGGTAGACCTCGTCGATGACGTCCGGTTTGAGGAACGCGCTGTTCTCGGCGCGCGCCCCGGACGGGATGTCCTGGAGGTACTTGTCCGTGAGGAGGCCCTGCGCGAGCGGGGAGTAGACGACGAGCCCGAAGCCGTCGGCCGCGGCGGTGTCGAGGAGGCCGCTGCGCTCGGGGGTGCGGTCGAAGATCGAGTAGCGCGGCTGGTGGACGAGGAGCTGGACGCCTTGCGCGCGAAGCAGTTCCCCGATCTCGTGGGCCTGCTCGGGGCTGTAGTTCGAGACGCCCACGTACAGGGCCTTCCCCTGGCGCACGGCGTCGGCGAGGGCCCCGGCGGTCTCCTCCAGGGGCGTGGTCGGGTCGGCGCGGTGGTGGTAGAACACGTCGACGTAGTCGGTGCCGAGGTCGCGCAGGCTGTGTTCGAGGGAGTTCAGGAGCGACTTGCGGGAGCCGCCCTTGAGGTAGGGGCTGGGGCCGATCGGGTTGCCCGCCTTGGTGGAGAGCACGAGCTCGTCGCGGTACGGCGCGAGGTCCTTGGCGAGGACGCGGCCGAAGACCTGCTGGGCGGCGCGGTGCGGGGGCCCGTAGCGGTCGGCGTTGTCGATGTGGGTGATGCCGAGGTCGAAGGCGTGCAGGATGATCGAGCGCTGCGTCTCGTAGGGGTGGTCGGTGCCGAACTTCTGCCACAGGCCGAGGGAGAACGCGGGCAGGTCGAGGCCGGTGCGGCCCGCGCGGCGGTAGGCGAGGCGCTCGTAGCGGTCCTCGGCGGCGGCGTGGGTCGTCTCGAATGCGCCGTATGACACGGGATACGCCCTTTCAAGGTTGAGGGAAGACGGTGAGCGGTGACGGGTGGATGGTAGCCCCGCCAGAAACTATACTAGCTTGATAGGAGAACTAGAATTCCCTGCGAGGAGACATATGAGCGCCGAATTCCTCTGGTACATCCCCAACCAGGCCCGCCCCGGGCACCGCGGCGACGACGCCGTCGAAGGCCACAACAGCCTGGACACCCTCACCGGCCACGCGAAGGCCCTGGAGGACCACGGCTGGGGCGGCGCGCTCCTCGGCACGAGCTGGGGCCGCCCCGACACGTTCACCGTCGCCGCCGCGCTCGCCGCGAGGACCACCACCTTCAAGCCCCTCATCGCGATCCGCCCCGGCTACTGGCGACCCGCCAACTTCGCGTCCGCCTCCGCCACTCTGGACCACCTCACCGGCGGCCGCGTCCTCGTCAACATCGTCTCCGGGCAGGACAACCTCGCCGCCTACGGCGACAGCGAGGGCGACCAGGCCCACCGCTACGCCCGCACCAGGGAGTTCATGCAGATCGTGCGGCGCCTCTGGACCGAGGAGCGCGTCACCTACGCGGGCGAGCACTTCTCCGTCACCGACTCCGCCCTGGAGCTCCGGCCCGTCGCGAACGGCGAGCGGACCCACCCGAAGCTGTACTTCGGGGGCGCTTCCGAAGCGGCCGAACGGGTCGCGGCCGCCGAAGCCGACGTGCAGCTGTTCTGGGGCGAGCCCCTGGACGGCGTGCGCGAGCGCATCGAGCGGCTCAAGAAGCTCAGCGAAGAGGTCGGCCGCGAGCACCAGCCCCTCGAATTCGGGCTGCGCATCACCACGTTCGTGCGCGACACCACCGAGGAGGCATGGGTCGACGCCGAGGCGAAAGTGGCGACCATGGCCGCCGGGAACCAGGAGTACCTGCGCGACGCCCACCGCCGCACCGCGGTCGGGCAGCAGCGACTCCTCGACCTCGCCGAGCGCGGCGAGGTCCTCGACGACAACCTCTACACGGCCCCGGGGAAGTTCGGGGGCGGCGGCGCAGGCACCACGTGGCTCGTCGGCTCCCCCGCCGACGTCGCCGCGTCCCTGCGCAAGTACCAGGACCTCGGCATCACGCACTTCGTGCTCTCCGACACCCCGTACCTCCAGGAGATCAAGCGCCAAGGGGACGAACTCCTCCCGCTGCTGAGGGGCTGACGCAGCGAGGCCGCCGGGCGCGGATGCGCCTGGCGGCCTTCGGTTCGCTTCTGCTCAGGCTTTGCGCTCGCGCGCCTCCTCCACGAGGCGGCGCGCCAGTTCACGGGCGCGGGCCGACTCGTCCACGAAGCCCGCGACCACGTCGTGGGTCCGCTCGCGCGCCGCGTCCGCGGCCCGCTCGTACGTCTCGATGATCAACGCCGCCTGGTCGACCGGGGCCAGCTTCGCCGCGGCCGGCAGGAACTCGACGTCGACGAGCGCACCGGTGATGCTCGCGGTCACCGCGACCTCGCCGCCGTCGGAGACGAGGCGGACGCTGGTCGCGTCCACGAGGTGCTTGACGGACGCCGCTTCCCCGCGCAGCACGCCCATCCGGCTCTCGAAGTCCCGCATGAAGGCCGCGAGGTCGAACGCCTCGGCCGGTTCCGCATGCTCGGGGGTCTCGCTCACTTGCTCTCCTTGCTCTCACGCGGCCCTTCGGGAACGGAGACCGCTCCCCCGCGAGGTAGTTGGACAATGCTATTGCGGTGCGGGTGAACAGGAGTGGGACTCCGCATGACGGCCACCCCTCCGCCGCGTTCCGGTTTCACAAAACCTTCGCCTTCCGCCGCCGGGCCGCGGTCTTCCATGCCTCCATCACCAGCATGGCACCGAACGCGATCCACAGTGGTACGACGAGGACCCAGACGGCCGTGAGGACCCCCACCTGCTCCGGCACGAGCGCGTCCCGCAGCGGTGACGCCAGGAACACCGCGTCCCAGACGCCGCCGAGCAGCAGCGCGACGTACGTGTGGCGCGGCGGGTAGTACTCCCGCAGGCGACCCGTGACCTCGGCCTTGAAGCCCGGGTCGTCCCGCCACGCCTCCCAGATCGCGAACTCCCGCTCCTTCCCCTGCGAAGCGGCGAACAGGCCGACCTCGTTGCGGGACACGCGCTCCCGCAGCTCCGCCTCGGTCCGCGGCACGTCGTCGGGCGGGATCTGCGTGAACAGCCCCCGCCGCTCGGCGATCTCGAACTTGAGGTCCACGAGCTTCGCCCCCGGGATGACGAACCCGCGGAAGAACACCGCGGCCACGCCCGCCAGCCAGAAGGCGATCCCGCCGATGGCCACCGCGATCTCGACGAGGCCGGCCTGGTTGACGCTCACCCGCCGTCCTGCACCGCGCCCGGGGTCCCCCCGAGCCCGCTCTTGATGCCGGTCATCGGGTAGCCGGTGAGCATGTCGCCCAGCGAGCCCTTGCCGAAGACGTCGGTGTTGTACAGGTTGTTCATGCCCGGGGTCTTGCCCGAACCCCACAGGTTGCCCATGGCGTCGCGGATGGCGCTGGTGTTCTCGCTCTGGTAGCCGGAGCGGAACCCGTTGCCGGGCATGGGTATGTCGTTCTTGATCGCCCCCGACAGCTGGTCGAACTTCATGCCCGTGCCCTTCTTCAGGGCGTCGAAGCCGAGGTCGATCTGCTTGTGGGCGGCGAACTTCGAAAGGACGCGGCCGAGGTCGCCGACGATCTCGTTGAGCTTCGTGAAGCGGGTGTTCAGCATCTGCATGGCGTCGCCGAGCTTCGTCAGGTGCTTCATGATCTTCGCGCCGACGTTCATCGCGTCGACCACGATCCCGCCGATCATCGCCGCGAACGAGCCGCCGAGCGTGATCCACGAGGAGGCCAGGGCCGCGAGGGCGTACATGATCGCGCGCGACACGAAGTCGCAGATCAGCTCCAGGATCAGGCCGCGCGTCACGGCGGTCCAGATCCCCATGACCATCATGTAGCCGCCCATGACGCTCGACGCGGTGCCCGCGCCCTGGATGGCGCTGCCGAAGTCCGCGGTGAGGGTGCGGTACGCCTCGGCGGCGTCGCCCTGCCACTCCGAGAGGCTCGCGACCTCGGTCTGGAGGTCGGCTCCCGCTTGGTCGAGCGCCGCGGCGATGTTGTTCCAGGTGTCCTTGGTGGCGTTGATCGCGCCCGGGTCGCCGGCGACCCATTCCAAAGGCTCCCTGAGGAAGTCCACGTGCTCGATGAGGAACCCGACGCCCGCCATGAGGAACTCCTTGAAGGGGTTCGCCACGAACGCGAGCAGGTCGAGGGCGGCCACGGTCCCGTTGAGCGCGTACTCAAGACCGGAGTCGGAATTCAGGAGGTCCTGCGCGCTCGCCAGGGCGCGGGCGCCGTCGAGCTCGCCCATGGGCGGGGCGTCGGCGGTGTCGTTGACGATCAGGTCGTTCACTAGTTCCCCCTGATGTAGACGTTGAAGGTCTCGGCCACCGAGGAGTCGCACTCCTGGTAGGCGTCGCAGGTCGTCTTGACGCGGGTCGTGGTCTCCTGGGCCGCTTCGCGGGCGGTCTCGATGAGGTTGGTGGCGATCTCGGCGATGGCCGCGGCCGCACCGGCGAACGCGACGTTGACCAGCCCGAAGTCGAGCACGGAGCCGAAGCCCTTGGCCTCGGCGGCGGCGTAGCACTCGGCGACCGGGCCGATCACCTTGGAGTCCACGTTGTCCACGTGCGTCTGGAACGCGGCCGGGTCCGGGACGTTGAAGCCGTCTCCCATGGTCAGTCCTCCCCTTGCGTGCGGGCGCGCGCCTGGCGCACGAGGTCGTTGTCCTCGCCGAACACGTCGGCGAGCGCGCCGGTGGCGTTGCGCCCGGCCTCCTCGGCCGCCTCGCGGTACACGGCTTTGATCGTCTCCGCGAGCGACTGGGCGGACATCTGCCTGATCGCGGGGGTCAGGCGCAGCTCCTGGAGGGATCCGCCGACGGCGACGGTGACTTCGACCTCGCCGTCGGGGGACGCGGCCGTGGCCGAGGCGGTCGCCATGGCCTCGTTGAGGGACGACGCGCGCTCGACCATCGAGGCCATGCGCCCCTGGAAGTCGCGCATATAGCCTTCGGGGTCTTCAAACACGGAGGGCAAGGGTGGGTGCCTTTCACTGTGGGGGGAGGCGGATCCGGCGACCAACGTACTGCGGTCGGCGGCCCGTTTCGGACCTGTTGACGTCTCCTTGGCGACTCTCTGACGGACCCTTGATTCACACAGATTTCACCGTTATTACGTTGAAATGACTGATGTTCTTGTTGTTTTTCGTCAAGAGGGTGTCAAGACGCGTCAAGACTACCCACGCCGTGCCCGCGCCGCAATCCGCTGGGACACAGGTGTATCCAGCGGATCGGGAGGTGAGAGCGGTGAGCGGTAACGCTTTTCTCCGGATGATTACGCCATCCGGAATCGGTGAACACTCGGAGCCCCGGGCCGCCGAGTCGTGCCGGTCTAGTCCGATGCGGCGACCGCGCAGGCGGCGCCGGGACCGGCGGCGCGGGCGGTGACGATGCCGTCCCGGATGCGCAGGGCCGCTTCGGTGTCCTCGGCCGTGCCCGCGATCCCGATTGCGGCCGTGAGGGTCCCGTCGTCGAGGACGACGCGCAGGCGGCGCCAGGCGTCGGCGGGGAGGACCGGTCGCAGGCAGGAGGCGAGGTCGGTGAGCCTGAGCCGCAGCAGGTTCCGCGTCTCGTCGCCGTCTGCGACGACGATCACGGTCGCCTGTCCGCCGGGCCCGACGGAGCGGAACGCGTCCTCGGCCGCGGCGAGCCGCGCGGTCCCGAGGACGGCGATCACGCCGTCGGCGCCGAGGTCCACGCGTCCACCGCCCGTGAGGTCGAGCGGGGCGTCGAGGGGCGCGAGGATCTCGCGGACCGGCTCGGCGGGCGGCGGGGGCGCGGGGGTCCAGGCGTCGTCCAGGTCGAGGCGGGCGAGGTGCCCGCAGGCGCGGGCCCGGTCGAGCGGGTCGCCGAAGCCGGGGGCGAGCTCGGCGAGGAGCCCCGAGCCGTTCAGGAGCGTGAGCGCGAGCTCCGCGACGCGCACGCGGCGCCCCGGGGCGGCCTCGCAGGCTTCGAGGCCGACGGCGAGCAGCAGGGCCTCCAGGCGGGCGATCTGCGCGAGCGCGTCGCGGCCGCCCTCGTCCAGGACCCCGGCGAGCGAGCGGAGCCGCAGGCGGCCCCCTGCGGCGCTGTCGCCCGCGAGCGGGAGGCGAGCCAGCCAGGCGTGTGCGAAGCGTGTCAGGGCGTCCTCTGCGCTCTGCGGGGCCGCGGCGGCCCCCTGGGCCTCCTCGACCGCCGCCGCTTCCACCATCGCGACGAGAACCGCCAGGTAGAGCGCCCGCTTGCCCGGGAAGTTGGAGTAGACGGCGCCGCGCGTCAGGTCGGCGCGGTCGGCGATGCGGTCGACCTTCGCGCCCGCGTACCCGTGCTCGGTGAACTCGGCCCGCGCGGCGGCCAGGACCGCGGCGCGGGTGCGCGCCTGCTGCTGGACTCGTGTGAGTCTCGCCATGTTCGCTCCTCCGCCCGACGGCGCTCAGGATACGGCCGCATCCGGATGCCGGGGCCATCCGGACCGGGTGCGGGAGGTTTCCCAGGTCGCCCCGCGGGGAACCCTCCCGCACCGAGGAGGAGGCGAGCACATGAGCGCACAGAGGGACCTGCCGGCCGAGGCCGGAGCCGAAGCGGACGCCATCCGCATGGCCGATCTGACGGCGGACGACGGCGCCGATATCGGTGAGCTGCACGGGAAGGAGCTGCTCGACCCCGACGACTGGGAGCCCCGCCGCGGGGTGAGCCCGGTGGTCGTGGCGCTCGTCGCAGCCGGGGTCGCCGCGGTCGCGGTCGTCGGCCTCAAGATCGCGTACGACCGCCGCAAGTCCGCCAGCGGCTACCGCCGCGCGCTCGACCAGCTGGAGGACGCCCGGGACGCGCTGATATCAGCGGCCTCTGAGCTGCCGGAGCGCGGCCGAGAGGTGCTGCACAGGGTGACGCGCCGCTGAGTTGGTGTAGGGTCGGGCAAGCTTCTCAACGCCGCCGGCAAGTTGGCAGAGCGGCGTTTCATCACTTCGAACGAATCAGGCGACCAATCTTTTCGATCACGCGGTCCGGAGTCACGACGAATCGGATCACCCTGAGGCACGCGGTCTCTCGACCGCGGCCGGTCGCCGCATGCCCCGACCACCACCCCTACACCGACTTCCGCGCCGGCGTCATCGGCGCGGAATTAGGGCCGCCCAGGCGGTCCGCCGAACAAAGAGGAGAAACACATGGCCACCGGCACTGTGAAATGGTTCAACGGCGACAAGGGCTTCGGCTTCATCGCTCCCGACGACGGCTCTGCGGACGTGTTCGCGCACTTCTCCGCCATCCAGGGGACGGGTCGCCGCGACCTCGAAGAGAACCAGCAGGTCGAGTTCGACATCGAGCAGGGCCAGAAGGGCCCCCAGGCCGCGAACATTCGCGTGCTCTAGGCGAAAAAAGGAAACGGGGCGGTGGCTGTCAGCCACCGCCCCGTTTTCGTGTCCTTTCACACTGTCTGCGGCGTCTTGCGCGCCATGCGTGCCCGCAGTGTCAGGACCCCGCCGACGATGGCGGTGACGGCGCCGAGCTGCTGCACGATCTGGCCGATCTGGGCGGCCGTCCCGGCGTCCCCCGCGAGGTTCGCGAAGCCGATCCCGCCGTTGAGGCCCTCGATCATGAACCCGGCCTGGATGAAGGCGCCGAGGACGATCGGGACGACGAAGGACCAGCGGACACGGGTCCGCATGGCCGCGAAGGCGACGGCACCGCTCACGAGCAGGACGATGCCGGGCGGCGGGTAGACGGGGAACTCGATCCCCGCGGCCCAGAGGACCGCGATGCCGGAGGCGCTCGCGAGCAGGCCGGCGACGGCGATGGTCTCAGTGCGGGTCCAGTGCTGCTTGACGTTCATGTCGGGCTCCTTCAAGAGGTGTCGTATGTCTCCATCGTCGCGGCGGGCGATACGCCCGCACATCAACGCGGGGACGTAACCGCACCTCAGCGCTGTGGCGTAACCCCGTTGGGAGAAAGTTCCGGGAAATCTGCGGCAGGATGTCGAGAACCGGGGCGCGGCACCGTCCCAGGGGTGTCGGCGGCGAAGGACGCCGCCGGAACGGAAGGACCCAGTCATGGCCAAGTACCTGTTGCTCAAGCACTACCGCGGCGGACCGCAGCCCCACCCGAACGCCGCCGCGATGATGGACGAGTGGACGCCCGAGGAGATCGAGGTCCACATCAAGTACATGGACGACTTCGCCGAGAAGCTGCGCGAGCGCGGCGAGTTCGTCGACGGGCAGGCGCTGTCCCCCGAGGGCGCGTTCGTCCGCTACGACGGCGAGGGCAGGGCGCCCGTCACGGACGGCCCGTTCGCCGAGACCAAGGACCTCATCGCGGGGTGGATGGTCATCGACGTCGAGTCGAAGGAGCGCGCCTACGAGGCCGCCGCGGAGCTGTCGGCGGCGCCGGGCAAGGACGGGAAGCCGCTCCACGAGTGGCTGGAGGTCCGCCCCTTCTACGGCGTGCCCTCCACGGTCGAGTACCCGTGATCGGTGACCACCTGCTGCGGGACCTCACCCCGCAGGTGCTGAGCGTCCTCGTCCGCCGCGGAGCCGATTTCGCGGCGGCCGAGGACGCCGTCCAGGACGCGCTCCTGGAGGCCCTGCGGCGCTGGGACGGCGACGCCCCCGACGACCCGAAGGGCTGGCTCGTCACCGTCGCGTGGCGCAAGTTCCTCGACGCGCGCCGCTCCGCCTCGGCGCGGGCGCTGCGCGAGATCACCGTCCGGCGCGAGCCCACGCCGGGACCGGCCGGGCAGGCCGACGACACGCTCCTGCTGCTGAGCCGCTGCTGCCACCCGTCGCTGACGCCCGCGTCGGCCATCGCGCTGACGCTCCGCGCGGTCGGCGGCCTCACCACGGCGCAGATCGCGCAGGCGTTCATGGTCCCCGAAGCGACGATGGCGCAGCGCATCTCGCGCGCGAAGAAGTCCCTCGTCGGCGCGGGTTTCGCCGCCCCGGGGGACGTGCGCGCCGTGCTGCGCGTGCTGTACCTGATGTTCGACCGCGGGTTCGCGGGCGGCGGCGAGGCCGACATCGCGGCCGAGGCGATCCGCCTCACCCGCCAGCTCGCCGCGTCCGTGCCCGGCGACCCGGAGGCCACGGGGCTCCTCGCGCTCATGCTCCTGCACCACGCGCGCCGGGCGGCCCGCACCGACGCCGCCGGGGACCTCGTGCCGCTCGCGCTCCAGGACCGGTCCCTGTGGGACGCGGCGATGATCGGCGAGGGCGTGGCGCTGCTCCAGGGCGCGCTCGTGCGGGACCGCCTGGGCGAGTACCAGGTCCAGGCGGCCATCGCGGCGCTGCACGACGACGCGGCGAGCGCCGACGAGACCGACTGGCCGCAGATCCTGGAGTGGTACGACGAGCTCGCGGAGCTGGTGCCCGCCAACCCGGTCGTGGCGCTGAACCGGGCGGTCGCGGTCGGGCACGTGGACGGCCCGCTCGCGGGGCTGCGCCTGGTCGAGTCGCTCGACGCGGGGCTGCCGCGCCGCGACGCCGTCGCCGCGTACCTGCACGAGCGGGCCGGGAACCTCGAAGAGGCGGCGCGGTACTACGCGGCCGCGGCGCGGACCGCGCCCAGCTCGGCCGAGATGACCCACCTGCTCAAGCAGGCGGCGCGGCTGAACCGGGCGCGGAGCGACTGATCCTGTTCGGGCTCCGCCGGTTCAGCGGAAGTCGGCGGCGTGGTCCACGGTCCACTGCTCATAAGTGCGGGCCGGGCGGCCGGTGACCGCTTCGGACGTGGGGCCGTAGGAGATCGCCTGGGCCGAGGCGAGCATGTCGAGCAGGGCCGCGGGCATGAACCGCTCGGCGGCCGAGCGCGGCAGCTCCTCGACCGCGATGTCGCGGCCGATCGCCTTGCCGATCAAGGCGACCTGCTCGCGCTGCGGCAGGTGCCCCGGACCGTCCACGATGTACTTCTGCCCCTCGTGGCCGCCGCTGAGGAGCGCGGTCGCCGCGACGTCGGCGATGTCGCGCTCGTGGATCGGGTTCACGGGCGCGTCCGGGTAGGGAAGGCGCACCAGACCTTCGGTCTTGATCGACTCGGCCCACCACAGCGAGTTGGTGGCGAACATGCCCGGCCGCACGAACGTCCACGACAGGTTCGACGCTTCGAGCGGGCGCTCGACGGCGAGGTGCACCTGCGCGATCGGGTTGGTCTCGGGGCCGGCGGCGGCGGCCGAGGACAGCAGGACCACGTGCTTGACGCCCGCGGCCTCCGCGGCGGGCACGAAGTGCTCGATGCCCTCGTGGGCCGCGTACAGGAAGACCTTCTCGACGCCTTCCAGTGCGGGCGCGAGGGTCTCGGGGGCGGTGAGGTCGAAGCGGGCGGGCAGCGCGCCGCCCGGCAGCTCGACCTCGACCGGGGTGCGGCTGGCCGCGCGGACGGGCGTGCCCGCGAGGATCAGCTGCGCGATGACGTTGCGCGCGATGGAACCTCGCGCGCCGGTGACCAGGACGGTCATGGGTGGTCTCCTTCGGTGGTGGTGTCCACGGCGAGCCGCGCGAGGATGCGCGACAGGGTGTCGCCGTAACGGGTCTCGAAATCGGGATCGTCGATGTCGACGCCGAAGAGGCGCCGGGCGGTGGTGCGGAAGACCGCGGGCGCGAAGACCATGCCCATCATGGCGAGCTGCACGGCGGCGGTGTCCAGGTCGGGGGCGAAGTCGCCGCGGTCCTGCCGCTCGCGCATCCGCTCCTGCTCGGCCTCGACGTCGGCCTGGGTCTCCTCCTGCGGGCCGCCCTCGGCGAGGGCCTGCCACAGGACGAGCCGCACGGTGCGCACGTCGGAGAGGTTCTTGCGCAGGTACCAGCGCATGAGCTCCTCGGGCGGGACGCCGGACTCGGCGTGGTCGCGCTCGTGCTCCAGCCAGCCGCGCTGGAGGGCGCGGTACAGGCCCTCCTTGCCGCCGAAGTAGTAGCTGACGAGCTGCTTGTTGACGCCCGCGCGCTCGGCGATGGCGCCGACGCGGGCGCCCTGGTAGCCGTGCGCGGCGAACTCGGTCAGCGCCGCGTCGAGCAGCTTCGCCTTGGTGCGCTCCGCATCGCGTACGCGCGTCGAGGGCTCAGGGGCCCGCCGGTTCGTCCTGGGTTCCACAGGACGAACCCTACCACTTAATTATCCGTCTGGTTGATTGGGTCAAACCCGTGGTTGATTAGGACCGGACCCGGTACGTCAGGTGCGTGCCGGACTCGGTCGCCACGGACGAGACGGGTTCGAGCTTGACACGGGCGTGGTCGATGCCGCCGAAGAGGGCGTCGCCCCCGCCGAAGAGCACCGGCCGCAGCGTCAGCGAGAACTCGTCCACGTGCCCGGCGTTGAGGAACTGGAGGATCGTCTCGGCGCCGCCGCCGATGCGCACGTCGCGGTCCCCCGCGGCCGCGCGGGCCTGCGCGAGGGCGCTCTCGATCCCGTCGTTGACGAAGCGGAACACGGTGCCGCCCGGGCGCTCCCAGGGCTCGCGCACCTCGTGGGTGAGCACGAAGACGTCCGTGTGGAACGGGGCGTCCTCGGGCCAGCCGCCCTCGCCGCCGTCGAACATGCGCTTGCCGATGATCGTGGCGCCGGTCCGGTCGAACACGGCCTTGAGGGCGTCGTTGTCGGGGCCGGTCTTGCCGCCCGAGCCCATCTTGAGGTTCTCGCGGAAGAACGCCTGCCCCATGGCCCAGCCCTGGAGCTCGGCCCACTGCGACATCCACTGCTTGTACTCGGGGTCGTGGGTGCGGCCCTCGTTCATCGCCTTCATGGCGCCGCCGTCGACCGGGGCGGTGTACCCGTCGAGGCTCATGGTCACGCTGAAGAACACCTTGCCCGCCATCAGATCTGGCCTTCCTTCTCGATGTAGGCCGCGAGGCGGCCGAGTGTCTGCTTGCCGCCTTCGATCGCGCCGTACTTCTCCACGACGAGGTCCTTGTGGGCCTTCGACGGGAACACGGTCCGCATCTCCAGGTCGGTCCGTTCGCCGATGTCGGTGAAGGTGAGGACCTGGTCGAAGCTCTCGGGGTCGCCCTTGAACGTGCCGTGGACGAGCCGGATGCGCTCGGGCGCAGTGATTTCGGTGAACGTGATCCAGTTCGGGAAGTCGGTGCCGTCGGGGCCGTGCATGGTGAAGTCCCAGTCGCCGCCCTCGCGGAACGCGAAGGCCCGCGTCGTGGTCGTGAACCCGTCGGGGCCCCACCACTTCGAGAGGTGCCGGACCTCGGTGAACGCCTTGAACACCAGTGCCCTGGGGCCGTTCACCGTGCGGGAGAGCACGATCTCCCGGTCGGTCGTCTGCTCGTCAGTCGCCATCTCGCCCTTCCTCTTCCTTCAGTTCCTGCACGTACTCGTCCAGCCGGTCGAAGCTCGCCTCCCAGAACCGCTCGAAGCCGCCGACCCACTCCTGGACCGGTCGCAGGGCCTCGGCGTTCAGGCAGTACAGGCGCTGCTTGCCGTCGCTGCGCACGCGCACCAGCTCGACCTCCCGCAGGACCCGCAGGTGCTTGGACACCCCGGGCTGCGGCAGGCCGAGCTCGCCCGCGAGCTCGGACACGGCCAGCTCCCGTCCCCTGAGCAGGTCGAGGATGCGCCGGCGCTGGGGCTCGGCGATCGCGTTGAACGCGTCGGAGGTGGTCGCGGCTCGTGCCATGCACCGATCATATACCCATAACGGAATATGTCAAGCGGGGTCCGGGCTATTCGCGGGAGGCGACGAGGCGGATCGGGGGCGTGCGGGTCGCCGACAGGGCCGTGACCAGGCTCGTCGCACCGACGACGACGGCCGCGCCGAGGGCCAGTGCGATGAGCAGCGGCCACTGGACGGCGAGGGCGCTCGTCCCGGCGAGGGTCTCCAGGGCCGCCGAGACGCCGAGCACGGAGGCCGCGGCGGCGAGGGCGCCGAGGAGCACGCCGATGCACACGACGGCCTGCGACTCCAGGAACGCCAGGGCGACGACCTGGCCGCGGGCGAGGCCGGTGACGCGGGCGGCGGCGAACTCGCGGCGCCGGTTCGAGGCGGCGATGACCACGGCGTTGACGATCGCGATCACGGTGTACAGCATGGTCATCCCGAGGAGGACGATCATCGTGTCGCGGGTGAAGCGCTCGTCCGCGGCGGCGGCCGCGTCGGCCCACTCCTCCACAGTGGTCACCCGGCCGAAACCGCGCAGGTCCGCGGCGACCGCGTCGGCGTCCGCGCCCTCGTCGAGGCGGACCACGTGCTCCCACGCCCCGGCGCCCTCGGGCGCGAGGCCGAGGGGCAGCAGGTACTCGGGACCGGCGACCGAGGGCGGCAGGATCGCGGCGATCCGCACGTCGAAGGACGCGCCGCCGAGGGTGGCGTGCAGCGTGTCGCCGACGCCCCACTCCCGTTCGCGCCCTTCCTTGGGGCTCACGGCGACCGCGTTCCCCGTGAGGTCGGCGAGGTCGCCCGCGACGGGCTCCACGTGATGGGTCGCGGCGTAGTCGGCGGGGTCGACGGCGAGGCCGTAGTGCGCCTCGGTCCACGCGGCGCCGGACTCCTCGAAGGCCAGCTCGAAGAGGACCTGCGCCTGCGCGGACGCCGCGGCGACGCCGTCCGCCTCGGCGATCCCGGCCTCGGGACGGTCGGCGGCGACGATCAAATCGCCGTCCACAGTGCTCATCGTCTCCTGGCGCCCGGCCTCGCCGACGGTGGCGAGGGTGCCGCCGATGCTCGCGGTGAGCGCGAACAGCACCATGATCGGCGCGGCCGTCGAGGCGCTGCGGCGGGCGTCCGACCGCAGGTTCGACAGCGCGAGTTCCCCTGTGACGCCGCGGAAGACGAGCCCGAAGAGCCGGGCCGCGAGCGGGACGATGAGCGGCGCGAGCGCGCTGAACCCGATGACGAGGGGCACCGAGACCAGGAACGGCGTCACTTGGATGAACCAGACCGGCAGGGGCGCGGCGCCTCCGGGGAAGAGCACGTAGAGGACGACGGCCCCGGCGACGAACACCAGGCCGATGACCCAGCGGGACGCCGTCATGACCTGCGCGGCCTCCGCGCCTTCGCGCAGGGCCTCCTGCGGGCGGATGCGCGCGGCCCGCCGCGACGAGGCGAGGACCCCGAGGACGGCGATGAGCACGCCGGTGCCGAGCGACACCGCGACGACCCACGGCCGCCACTGCGCCGTGAACCCCGGCGGGGCGAACCCGAACCGGTCCAGGACCCAGGTCTGCACGCGCATCACCGGCAGGCCGAGGACGATTCCGAGCGCGGACCCGGTGAGCCCGAGCAGGACCGCCTCCCCCACCAGGAGGGAGCGCACCTGGCCGCGGCTCGCGCCGGTGAGCCGCAGCAGCGCGAGCTCCCGGTGCCGTTGGGCCACGGTGAAACCGAACGTCGAGGCGACGATGAACACCGCGGTGAACGCGGCCAGCGCGAGCACCATCGACAGGAGCGTCAGGGCCCCGTCGTAGGCGCCCTGGAGCGCGAGCGCGTCCTCCGGGGGGAGTCCGGCGGGGATCGGCGCGGTCGCGGCGGCGACGAGCGCGAGGAGCGAGGACTGGACGAGGGCGACGCCGAGGCAGACGGTGAGGAGGGCCCCGGCGAAGACCTGCCAGCGGTCGCGGAAGGTGTTCCAGGCGAGGAGCGGCATCTAGTCCTCCAGGGCCGCAAGGCGCTCGGCGACCTGGCGGGTCGTGGGGCGTTCGAGGCGGTCGACGATGCGGCCGTCCGAGAGGAAAACAGTGCGGTCGGCGGCCGCGGCGGCGGCCGGGTCGTGGGTGACCATGATCGTGGTCTGGCCGCGTTCGTCCACCATGGACCTCATGAGGGCGAGGACAGCGCGGGCGGCCTTGGTGTCGAGGGCGCCGGTGGGCTCGTCGGCGAAGAGCACGGCGGGGCGGGTGACCATGGCGCGGGCGATGGCGACGCGCTGCTGCTGGCCGCCGGAGAGCTCGCGGGGGCGGTGCCTGCGGCGGTCGGCGAGGCCCACGGCGTCGAGCACGGCGTGGACCTCGGCGCGCTTGGGTTTGCGTCCGGCGAGGCGCAGGGGCATGGCGACGTTCTGCTCCGCGGTGAGGGAGGCGATGAGGTTGAACGTCTGGAACGCGAAGCCGATCTCGGTGCGGCGCAGGCGGGTCAGTTCGGCGTCGGTGGCGCCGGTGATGTCGCGGCCGCCGACCCGCACGGTCCCGGCGGTGACGCGTTCGAGCCCGGCGGCGCAGTGCAGGAGCGTGGACTTGCCGGACCCGGAGGGGCCCATGACGGCGGTCCAGGAGCCTGCGGGGAACGCGATGTCGACGCCGTCGAGGGCGCGCACGGCGGTGGCGCCCTTCCCGTAGACGCGGGTGACGCCGGCAAGGTCGACGGGGGGTTCGGTGGTGTGCATGCCCGCAAGGGTGCGGGCGGGGCCTGACACGCCGCTGACACGGCGGCGGGCCCGGTGTCAGCGCAGCGCGCGGATGTCGGCGAAGACGCGTTCGTGGGCGGCGGCGGCCTCGGGCGAGGTGAGGTCCATGCCCTGGATGAACCCGTGGACGAGGCCCGGCTCGCAGCGGTAGACGACGTCGTTCCCGGCCTCGCGGAGGCGGTCGGCGAAGACCCGGCCCTCGTCGCGCAGGGCGTCGTCCTCGGCGGTGACGATCACGGCGCGCGGGAGGCCGCGCAGGTCGGGGACGAGCATCGGGCTGTTCGCGGGGTCGGCGCGGCGCCCGGGGTCGGGCTCCCACTGCGCGGCGGCCCACGCGAGGAAGTCCGCGTCGAGCCCGAAGCCGGTTCCCTTCTCCTCGACGCTCGGCTGCGAGAGCGTCAGGTCCGTGTTGGGGCACAGGAGGATCTGCACGTCAGGGACGGGTTCCCCGTTGTCGCGCAGTCGGATGCAGGCCATGGCGGCGAGGAACCCGCCCGCGGAGTCCCCGGCGACGGCCCACGGCCGGGCCCAGTGGAGCACGGCGGCGACGTCCTCGATCCCGGCGGGGTTCGGGTGCTCGGGGGCGAGCCGGTAGTCCACGGCGAGCACTTCGACGCCGCACTCGGCGGCGATGCGGCGGCAGGTGCGGTCGTGCGTGTCGAGGTCGCAGATCACCCACGCGCCGCCGTGGACGAACACCACGACCGGGCGCGGCTCCCCGTGCCCGTACCGGCGCAGCCGCAGCCCGCCGGGGCCGGTGAGGTCCTCCACGTGCGGCAGCTCGGGCCCGCGGGCGCGCCGCCCCTGCCGGGCGGTGATGTCCGCGCGCAGTTCGTCCAGGTCGGGGATCGCCATGGGAGCCATTCTCACACCGCCCCGCCCCACCCGCAACTCCCGTCCCGGGCGCTACGAGATGATGCCGATGCGGAACCCCGCGGCGACGGCGTGCGCCCGGTCGCGGGCCCCGAGCTTGCGGTACAGGTGCCGCGCATGGGTCTTGATGGTGTCCTCGCTGAGGAACAGGAGCCGGCCGATCTCGGCGTTGCTGTGGCCCTCGCTCATCGCGCGCAGTACTTCGAGCTCGCGCTCGGTGGGCGCGGCCCCGAACGTCGGCTCGGCCCTCCGCTTCGCCGCGACGCCGGGCCGCGGCCAGTTCGCCAGCATCGAGCACGTCAGGGCCGACACCAGCTCGTCCGCGTCCGCGCCGGAGCCGAACACGCCGCGGGCGCCCGCGGTCACCGCCTCGGCCGCGAGCTGCGGGCCGGTCACCCCGACGACGATGATCGCCGTGCGCGGCCAGGTGCGGCGCACCCGCGTCAGGAACGCCGCCCCGTACGAGAGGGCCACGGCCGCATCGAGGATCGCCACCTCGGCGGGGCGCTGCGCCTGCATGGCGAGGGCGTCGTCGCCGGTGCCCGCCGTGCGCACGGCGTGGTCGATGCCGTGCCGGGCGGCGACGGCGGCCATGCGCTGCGTCGCGGCGAACGTGCGGGAGCAGATGAGTACCGAAAGCATGCTTTTCCTGTCGGCCGTGGACGCGCGGTGCGGGCCCGTGGTGGGATCGGAGCTGGTCGGCACGGGCTGGCGACCGCATACGGTCCTGCGACTGTGCGTCGTGCCATATAGATTGACGGGTGAGCGCGATTCCGGTCATTGGCAGGCGGGACAGCGTTTCGGCCGGCGCGTTGTTCCCCGACACAGTCCGCGCGCAGGCGATCCCGGCGGAGGTGACGGTGGAGAGCATCGAATCGACAAGCAGGACAGCGGAAGAGATCATCCGGCGCATCGGCGGCGGCGTCCCGGCGCTGGCCGAGCTCATCACGCAGCGGATCTTCACGGAGATCCCGGTCTACGCGGCCGGGGCGATCCCGCGGGAGATGGTGCTCGCGTCGGTCGTCGGCAACGTCGAGGACGCGTTCGACCGGTTGTCCGGCCGCAAGTTCGACCTGGCGATGGCCGTCAAGACCGGCCGCCTGCGGGCGCAGCAGGGCATGCCGCTCGCGGACCTCCTGTCATCGTTCCGCATGGGCTACGACGAGACGTGGGACGCCATCATCAACGCCGCGCGGCTGGCGCCCCCGATCCCCGCGGACGAGGTCGTCGACCTGTCCCGCAACTGGTTCCACCTGCACAACCTCGTCGGCGACACCCTCATCCACGCGTACCGCGAGGAGGCCCAGCACCTCCTGCTCACCCGCGAGCGCGAGCGCGCGGCCCTCGTGAACGTGCTGCTCACCAGCGACATCGGCCTCGCCACGGTCGTCGAGGTCGCGGACAAGCTGCGGCTGCCCGTCGAGGGCGAGTTCGTGGTCGTCGCGGCGGCCACCGGCCTCGGCGAGGACCCGATCCCGCGGGTCGGTTCGAGCCTCTCGGCGATCGACGTCGCGTCGGTGTGGCACCTCGCGCAGGACGCGCTGTACGGGGTCCTGTCCCTGGACAAGACCTCCCGCATGAGGCCGGTCCTCGACGTCCTGGAGCGCCACGCCTCCGGCCCGATCGGCGTCAGCCCGGTCTTCGTGCCGCTGCGCCGCGCCGCCTGGGCGATGGGCCTCGCGCAGCTGGTGCTGCGCCGCCACCCCGGGACCGCCACGGTGGAGCAGTTCCGCGACAACCCGATGAACGTCCTCGTCGCATCCGCCCCCGACGCGGCCCAGGAGACCTCCCGGACCGTCCTCGGCGGCCTCCTCGACCTCGCCCCCGACCGCCGCGACCTCCTCCTGGAGACCTTCAACGCCTGGATCGAGGCGGGCGGCTCGGCCCAGGCCACCGGCGAGGCCCTCACCTGCCACCCCAACACGATCCGCCACCGCCTCCGCCGCATCGAGGTCGTCACCGGCAGGAGCCTCGCCCGCCCCGGCGACATCGCCGAACTCGTGGCCGCCTGCCACGCCTGGACCCAGCTCCCGCCCCAGTCCTGGAACCGCTGACACGACCGCGGGGACGCCGACCCGGCGTCCCCGCAGTGCTGGTGGCGCTAGCGCCAGGTGCTGTCCTTCTGCATGTGGCTGTTCGTCATGGCTCCTCCTCTCCTCGTGTGCGAATCCGGTCCGGCGACTGCTAGCGCCAGGCGCTGTCCTTCTGCACGTGGTTGTTCGTCATGGCCCCTCCTCTCCTCATGTGCGAATCGGCTCCGCCCGGTCCGGCGACCGCTCGGGAGTCCGCGGCCCGTCCGTGCCGGTGAGCCCGAAGGCGAACGCGATCGCCAGCGCGCCGAGGGAACCGGCGGCGCCGCACACCGCGATCGCGGTCGACGGGGGCATCGCCTCGGCGAGCGCGCCCGCCGCGACCATGCCGAGGCCCTGCGCGGTCTGGAGGCCCGCGGCGGCGAACCCGACGGCACGGGCGCGCATCCCGTCGGGCACCAGCTGCACGAACCTGACCTGCGCGAGCACGAGGTAGCTCGACGCCAGGCCCGAGACCGCCCACAGCACCACCGTGACCGGCAGGCCCGGTGCGAACGCCGTGGCGGCCAAGGGGAGTCCCGCGGCGAACGCGAGCGGCACCGTGAGGCGCCGCCGCAGCCCGGTCCCGAGCCGCGCCACGAGCAGGCCGCCGACCACCATGCCGACGACGTCCGCGGCCATGAGCACGCCGACTGCGGCGTCCCCTTCGCCGATCTGCTCGGCGTACGGGGCGGCCATCGCCTCGGGGACCACGAAGCACCCGAACGTCCACACCAGGGCGGCCAGGCCCATGAGGCGCCGGTCGCCCGCGACGAGCCTGATGCCCGCGAGCGCGAACCCGCTGGCGCGGGCGGACTTCTGGTCGGTCTCGGGCTCGGGCAGGTGCGGGCGCAGGCCCCAGCGCAGCAGCGCGGCCGAGACGAGGAACGAGGCGGCGTCGATCGCGAGCACCAGGTGGGGGCTCCCGGTGCCCGCGACGATGACGCCGCCGAGCGCGAACCCGGCGATCTGCGCGATCCCGTCCGTGGACGACGCGATGCTCATGCCGACCTGGTAGCGCCCGTCCGGGAGCACCCTGGGGAGTGTCGCGATGCGGGCGGCGGAGAACAGCGGGTCGGGGCAGGACGCGGCGACCACGAGGACGGCGAGCAGCGGCAGCGGCACGGCCGGGACCGCCATGAGCCCGATGAGGACCGCGCGGATCAGCTCCACGGCGACCATGACGGTCCGGCGCGAGTACCGGTCCGCGAGCCCGGCCAGCAGCGGGGCCGTGAGCAGCGGCGGCAGGTACGTGGAGGCGTACACGAGCGCGGTGAGGGCCGCGGAGGACGTCCGGTCGAACACCAGGAGCGCCAACGCGACCCGCGCGAACTGGTCGCCGATGCGCGACTGGGTCTGCGCGATCCACAGCACCCGGAACTCGCCCACCGCGAACACGTCGCGGAACCTGGCCGCCTGCTCGGTCATGCGCCTCCCTCGGTACGTCCCGGGCCGCCGCGGCCTGGTGGACCGCGGCGGTCCGCGCCATTGAATCCCGTGCGGGCGTTGACGAGAAGGAGCCGTTGAACTACGTTGAACCGGTCCTCGGCGCCGACCCCAGTGGAGGCACCCTCCCGTGACCGAGAGTCCGCGACCGCCCGGCTCCGACACCGTCGCGAAGCTGTCCTCCTGGCTGGCCGCACACCTGGCCGACACCGGCCGGACCGCCGCCGAGGCCGCCCGCGACCTCGGGATCGGCGAGGCGGTCGTCCGCTCCTGGCTCACCGGGCACCGCCCCGAGGACGGGGAGTTCGCGCACCTCGACACGCCCGCGAAGCTCGGCGCGTGGCTGCGCGCCCGCATCGCCGACTCCGGCTGCACCGTCAGGCAGATCGCAGAGTCCACAGAGGACGTCAGCCGCGTCACGGTGTACTACTGGATCCGCGGCGAGCACCTCCCGCGCCCGCCCGCGGGCGACGAGCCCGACCGGTTCGACCTCCTCCTCAGCAACCCGCGCCTCGGCCTGAGCCTGCGCGAGCGCGTGCAGCTCGACGAGGTGCGCCGCCGCCTCACCGGCACGTCCCTGACCACCCCCGCCGCCGACTGGCCCGCCCGGGCCCTGCCCGCGGGCGACCGGGCGTTCACCGGCCGCGGCGAGGAGCTGCGGCGCCTCGACCGGCTGCTGCGCGGGCACCGGAAGGACGCGGCCGTCGCCGTGCTCACCGGGACCGGCGGCGTCGGGAAGACCGCGCTCGCCGTCCACTGGGCCCGGAGCCGGGCCGTGCGGGCGGCGTTCGCGGACGGGTGCGCGTACCTCGACCTCAACGGCTACGCGGAGGCGCCGCCGGTGACCCCCGAGCAGGCGATGACGCGACTGCTGGAGCAGCTCGGCACCGACCCGCAGGCGCTGCCCGCCGACCCCGCGGCGCTCAGCGCGCAGTACCAGGAGTCGTTGCGCGGCAGGCGGATTCTCGTCGTCCTCGACAACGCGCACGCCGAGCCGCAGGTCCGCCCGCTCCTGCCCGCCGGGCCCGGGTGCCTCGCGGTCGTCACCAGCCGCAACCGGCTCGACGGCCTGCACGCCACCCGCTCCGGCGTCACCGACCTGGCCCTGGACGCGCTCACCGGCGCCGAGGCCGACGCGCTGCTGCGGAGCCTGCTCGGGCGCCTCGCCGTCAAGGGCGCCGGCGGGGACGAGATCGCCGCGTTCACCGCGGCCTGCGGGCGCCTGCCGCTCGCGATCCACATCGCGGCCGCCAACTACCTCACGCACCATTCGCGCACGGCCTCGATCGGCGAGTACGCCGAGACCCTCGCCGCGGACCGGCTCGGCCACTTGCAGGTCGGTCCCACCGATCCGTCCACTTCGGTCGCCGCCGCGATGGACGCCTCGTACCAGCACCTCACCCCCGCGGCCCAGCGCGCCTACCGCCTCCTCGGCCTCCACCCCGGCCCGGACTTCACCGCCGCCATCGCCGCGAGCCTCACCGGGCAGGGCCCGGCCGACACCGCGGCCGCGCTCCTGGAGCTGACCCGCGCGAACCTCCTCGCCGAGGGCGCCCGCGGCCGCTTCGCCTTCCACGACCTCCTCCGCGACCACGCGGTCCTCCTGGGCCGCAGCGGCTCCGAGGCCGAGCGCCTTGAGGCGATGCGCCGCCTGCTCGACCACTACGTCCACACCGCGTACCCGGCCGCGCTCCTCATCCAGCCGAGCACCCACGAACTCGCCGTCCCCCTCGCCGAACCGGCACCAGGGGCCGCCCCCGAAACCCTGGCCGACCGGGACGCCGCCGTCGCCTGGTTCGAGGCGGAGCACCCGGGGATGACCGCAACGGCGATCCGCCAGGCGCCCGGCGCGTTCGACGCCCAGGTCTGGCAGTCCTCATGGGCGCTGTTCGGCTTCTTCTCCGTCCGCGGCCGCCTCCGCGACCACCTCGCCCTCTGCCGCACCGCCCTCGCCGCCGCCGAACGCCTCGGCTCCATTGCGGCCCAGGCGAACACGCTCCGGGCCCTGGCCTGGAGCGAGACCCGCCTCGGCCGCTTCGACGAGAGCCGCGCGCACCTCCTCCGCGCCCTCGAACTCTCCGCCGGGACGGGCGACCTCATCGGCCGCGCCGCGACGTACCACAGCCTCGCGGGCCTCGCCGGACAGCAAGGGCGCCATGCCGAAGGGCTCGACCACTCGCGTCGCGTCCTGGAGCTCTTCACGACCGCGGGCAGCCCCGTCGGCATCGCCCGCGGCCTCAACGCCGTCGGCTGGTTCCACGCGCAGCTCGGCGACTACCCCGAGGCCCTCGACCACTGCGAGCGCGCCCTCGCCGCCGCCCGCGGCCTCGAACCGGGCCACCGCGCCCCCATGGAGGCCATGACCTGGGACAGCCTCGGCCTCATCCACTTCCGCCTCGGCAACCACGACGAAGCCCGTTCCTACTACCTCCGCGCCCTCGCCCGCGACCGCGAACTCGGCGAGCACCTCGACGCCGCACACGCCCTCACGTCCCTCGGCGACCTCCACCTCGCCTCCGGCCACCCCGCCGCCGCCTGCACCGCCTGGCAGCAGGCCCTCGACACCTTCACCGACCTCGGCCACGCCGACACCGAATCAGTCCGCGCAAAACTCGCCGCCCTCCAGGAGCCCCCCGCCGATTGACCGCGGGGCCGACTTCAACTCCTCACCACGAACCTCGCCGAGCTCAGAGGGCGAGGCCGCGGACGCGGCGCTTGGGTTTGCCTTTGGCGTCGCGCGGGACGTGCGGGTGGAGGGGCCAGCGCTCCATGAGCGCGTTGCGGAGCGCGCGCCCGCGGGCGTTGGCGATCCCGGTGCCGGCCGTGGCCGCGACGAACAGGCCCGCCGAGACGAGCACGGCCGCAAGGGATTCGGTGCGGTAGAGGGCGAAGAACTCCTGCGAGCCGAGGCCGTAGCCCTGCCCGAGCAGGGAGGCGGCGGTGCCGAACACCAGGCCGATCCCGGACAGCACCGTGGCGACGCGCGCCAGGGGGTGGATGCGCCGCGCCACGTGGTAGTCCAGGAGGTCCCCGTCGGGGCGGGAGGACCGGGGGTCGGCCAGCGCCGCGCGCAGTTCGGCGCGCTCGGACTGCCGCCGCCGCCAGTCGATCAGGACCCCGGCCACCGCGAGCAGTGCAGCGATGGGGAGCAGGACCGCGAAGATCCAGATCCCGCCCGAAATCACGAATTCGACGGGCGCCGCATAGTGGACCTCGTCGCATTGGGCCCCGGCCCTCGGGGCGGACCCGCAGCGCAGTCCCAGCGACGCCGACAGCGCGACGAAGCCGAGGACGCAGAGCAGCGCCCCGCCGTGGACGAGGCCCTCCCCCTTCGAGAACGTCAACCTGGCGCCGCGGCCCCGGCCCCCGGACTTCGCCCGCTTCCACGCCTCGGTCTCGTCCCCGGACTTCCAGTGCGCAGCGATCAGGGCGCGGCGGCGCCGGTGGATCGCGGGGAGCCACTTCTGGCAGGCGTACCCGACGAGGCCCATGAGCGCCGCGTAGGCGAGGCAGGCCCACGTGACGTTCCAGCCGTCGGGGTCGCTGTCGGCCAGCACCACGAGCAGTGCGATCAGCCCGAGCCCGCCGACGCACGCGGCGTTCCACCACGCGAAGTACCTGAGCGTCCGCGCCGGCTCGTTGATCACCGACGCCACCTGCTCGGGCGAGGGGACGGCCTGACGCGACGCCCCCCGCTCCGCGGCCCTGACGAGCGCCTTCGACGTGGCCGTCTCCTGCAAGCACCCCGCCACCGCCCACAGGACCGCGGCGACCAGCGCGAACCCGAGCAGGAGGCCCGCGCTCATCCGGCTGAGGTGGTCGACGGCCATTTCGGCTCCGGGATCGCCGATCAGGTGCTCCTCGGCCATGATCCCCGCACCCATCAGCAGCACGAACGCCGCCGCCAACCCGATCAGGAACGCGGTCAACGACCTTGCGCACGCCCGCGCGGTCTCACCCGCGAACCCGACCCGGTACTCATGCCAGTGCCAGCCGCTCGCCCGGCCGCCCTCATCGCCCACGAGGCCCCCTCCGCGTCTCGGCCTTCGCCGCATCCTAAAAAGGCGGCGCAACCAATACAGAACGGGCGGCCGACGCCCGGCGCGGTCATCGGGTGCTCGGGCCGGGGATGCGGATTCCGGCGGCGCGGAGTCGTGCTTCGAACAGCGAGGAGAGCCGCGCCATGGCCGGGGTCGGCCGTTCGCCGTGGCGGGCGATCATCGCGTACCGGGCGGCCGTGTCGGTGCGGGCCTGCAAGCCGGTGACGGTCTTCAGGAGCACGGGGTCGGCGAGGTAGTGGTCGGCCGCGTCGGCGGCGAGCCGCTCGATGCGGGGATCGTCGGGGTCCCAGGCCGCGGCCTCGGCGACGCGCCTGGAGAAATCGCGCAGGGCGGCGTCCCCGAGTACGTGCTCGAACTGGTCGAGGTAGTCGTCGAAGCCCTCGGGGACCAGGGCGCGGGCGAGGATCCAGCTATCCCTTGTGGATTCGATTTCGGCGGCGGTGTAACCGTTGTCGCGCATGCCCTGCAACATCGCGACGGCCCGGTCGGGCAGCAGCGCCCGGTCGCCGTCGGCGAGGCGGTGGAGCATGGCGCGGCGCGCGGTGAGCTCGGCGATGCGCTCGTCGAGCCGCCGTTCGACTCCGGAGATCCCGGTCGCGAACCGCGCGGGGTCGGCGTCGAGCAGGGACCCGATCTCGACCAGGGGCACGCCGGCGGCGGCGAGGGTCCGGACCCGCACGAGCCGGAGCAGGTCGTCCGATCCGTAGCGGCGGTATCCGGAGGCGTCGCGTTCGGGCTCGCCCACCAGGCCGAGCTTGTGGTAGTGCCGGACCGTCTTGACCGTGACGCCGACGAACGCGGCCGCTCGGCCGATCGTGACTCCGTTGCGCATGCGCTCATCCTCCCTGGGGTCGTCGGCGTCCCGGACCCAGACCGCGCCCGGCCCGGCGGGCCGGGCGCGGCCCCAGCGTCTCTGGTCTATGCGGCCCGGCCGCTGCTGAACACTTCGCCGAGCAGGCGCTGCTGCGCGCCTTGGAATGCCGCGGCCACGGTGAGGCCCGCGTCGTCCACGCAGTTGAGGGCGGCGGTGAGGGTCGTGGACCCGTCGGGGGTCGCGTACATGAGCGCCGCGTACCCGGCCAGGGCGCCGTTGTGGGAGATGACGGTGGCGCCGTCGTCGGTGGTCAGCACGAACACGCCGAGCCCGTAGTCCATGCCGGGGATGCCCGTGGCGTGCGGGGTGAACATCTCTTCGCGCAGCTCGTCCGGGAGGAGCCTGCCGCCGGTGAGCGCGGCGATGAACGTGTGCAGGTCGCCGGTCGTGGCGATCATGTCGCCGCCCGCGGACACCCAGGAGGGGTCCTGGCGGGAGATGTCGACCGTGTCCTCCCCGTCCCGGTAGTAGGCGTGGGCGTAGGGCTCGGGGATCTCGGCGCCGGTCGGGACCGCGGTGTGCGACATGCCGAGCGGGGCGAGGATGAGCCGCTGCATCTCCTCCTGGACCGTGCGGCCGGTGACCCGCTCGATGAGCAGGCGGGCGAGGACGTAGTTGGTGTTCGAGTAGCTCCAGCCCGCACCGGGCTCGAAGCGCGCGGGCCTGGCGAGCGCGAGTTCGACCAGCTCCTGCGGCCGGTACGTCTTGAGCCGGTTGTCCAGCCATTCTTTCCCGTTGGGGCCGTAAGGCATGGGCACGCCGAGCACGACCGAGCCGTCCTCGTACACCTCGCCGGTGAAGTTGAACAGGCCGCTGGTGTGCCGGAGCAGCATCCGCACGGTGATCCGCTCGTCGATCCCGAACTCGGGCAGGTGGCCCGCGGCCGGGTCGTCCAGGCCGATCCGACCCTCGGCCACCAGTTGCAGCACCATCGTCGCAGTGAAGGTCTTGGTGTTGCTGCCGATCCGGACGTACCCGTCGACGTGCGGCTTCGCGCCCCCGCCGAGCTCGGCGGCCCCGGCGCTGCCGGTCCACTCCCCGTGCCGGTCGTTGACGCGGGCGGTGATCCCGACGATGCCGGACCCGACGATCGACTCAAGAGTCCGTTGCAGGTCGCCGGTACGGGCAGAAGAGTTGTCGGTCATGGCGGTTCGCTCCTTCAAGCGGTCGTTTCCCCTCGGCTCGTCGCCGATGCGGAAACCCTCCACCCTGACCCCGGGTCAAGGTCAACCATGATGCGCGGCACAGCGGCCACTGGATGCGCGAAAACGACCGTGGGACCCTGCCGGTTCGGCAGGGTCCCACGGTTCACGGCGGAGGCCATACTTTCTGACCTCCTCCACTTCGTTGCGGAGGATATGGGATTTGAACCCATGATCGGGTATCACCCGAAACCCGCTTAGCAGGCGGGCGCACTAGGCCACTATGCGAATCCTCCAGGAGCCGCACGTCAGACGTACGAGCATCGAGCATACCGGTAGGGCGCGAGGGGGGCCAAGCGGGTTGGGGTCGGTCAGAGCCAGCTCACGTGGGGTGCGACCAGGAGGTATCCGACGAAGGCGGCGATGTCGAGGAGGGTGTGGGCGACGACGAGGGGGCCGGTGCGCTTCCACTTGAGGAAGCACAGCGCGAAGACCGCGCCCATGACGGCGTTGCCGATGAAGCCGCCGAAACCCTGGTAGAGGTGGTACGTCCCGCGCAGGAGCGAGTGCGCGACGACGATGGTCACGGGGCGCCAGGCGAGCTGCTGGAGGCGGGTGACGAGGTAGCCGACGCCCACGACCTCTTCGACGATCGCGTTCTTGAGGGCGGCGAGGACGAGGACCGGGACGGCCCACCACACGTCGTTGAGGTTGGCGGCCGCGATGGTCGCGTTCAGGCCGAGGGCGCGGGCGGTGAAGTAGAGCGCGAGGCCGGGGATGCCGATGCACGCGGCCAGGCCCGCCCCGCCGAGGAGGTCGAACCAGGGGCGGCGCGCGTCGAAGCCGATGAGCCGGAACGGGTTCCCGCGGTCGAGGCTGAGGAGGTGGAGCGCCAGCGCCACCGGGGCCATGGCGAGGGTGAGGCTGACGATCTGCTGCGCGAGGTCGTACCAGGGGCGCTCGGCTTCAGCGCGCGCCGAGTTCATGGACTGGACGGAGTCGGCGAGGCCGCCGGGCTCGGTGAGGGTCCCGACGATGTCGACGGCCGACCAGATCGCGGAGGCGCCCAGGGAGAGCAGGAGCACGATGACGACCTCGCGGCCGATCGTGCGGCGTGGGAGGAGCGGAGGGGCATCGGTCTGCGGCATGCGCACCAGAGTGCCAGAGACACGAAAGGGGACGCCGCGACGGGACCGGTCGCACCGCGTGTGCGACGCGTCGCCGCAAGTCAGGGGCATGATCGAAGGCGTTAGGCGAGGTGCTGTGAATCTCATCCCACTCGGCGACGCTCACCCTCACGGCACCTCGCCTGCCTACACCCCGTCGCCGCGCCGCGTCTGTCGGTTTATTGACACTAGGCTTGCGGAATCAGGTAAGGTTAGCCAGTCCTTACCTGAGAGGGGTATCCTGATGCGGCTCGCGACTGCGGAAGCCTTCACGGGCGCCCCCGTACTCGCACTCGCGCCCCTCACCAACCCGATGCGCGCGCTGCGCGCCGTCGCGGCCCGGGTCGAGCGCGAGAGCGGCCCCCACCCGGTCGCCGGGATCAGGTCCTGGCTCTACGGCGACCCCGTCGCCGACGCCGTCGAGTTCCCCGCCGCCGAGCTCGCCGCGGGCGTCCGCGTCGAAGAGCTCATGGCGACCGCCGCCGCCCTGTGGGGCGGCTCCGCCCACGCGAACGCGGCCCTGGCGTGGAAGACCTACTGCTACTGGACCCTCGCACCCGCCGTCCTCGGCTACATCGCCGCCCGCCGCGTCCCCGTCATGGACGCCGCGAACACCGTCTTCCGCGTGAGCGCCGACGCCCCGATGTTCTCGGTGCGCCAGGCCCGCCCGCGGTTCCTCGCGCTCCCGCACGACCCGTGCGCGGGCCACCCGGACGTCGAGGTCGTCGCGAACGAGGAAGTCCTGCTGGACCGCTTGCGCGCCACGGCCTTCGACGACCACCTCGCGCCGGTCCTGGACGCGTTCCTGGCCCGGGTGCGGGTCGGGCGCCGCACGCTCATGGGGTCGCTGGCCTCGGGCCTGTCGTACGCGGTCGCGTCGATGGCCCCCGCGGTGCCGGACGCCGACGAGGTCATCGCGAAGACCCTGCTCGAAGCGTTCGACGTGGCGCACCTGGTGGACGTCGCCACCGGGGAGGACGGCCGCCTCGCCTACCGGCGCCGCACCTGCTGCCTGGCGCTGACCATCGAGGGCGGGCGCACCTGCGCGACCTGCTGCGTCCAGACCGATCGGTGCTAGCGACCGCGTTTGATAGATTGACGCGTGCCTTCACAGGCTCTGGAGAAGTCGCATAGTGGACTAGTGCAGCGGTCTTGAAAACCGCCGTGGGTGTCAAAACCCACCGTGGGTTCGAATCCCACCTTCTCCGCCAGACCAGTACCAACACGCCTCTGCGAAGCAACCTCACTGAGAGTCATTGCGAAGCAACGGTTTTTGCATTACAGTGTCCACTGAGCGCAACGAGATCCAGTTGATCCCGCTCGGCGAATTTCGGCACGTGAGTGCCTTCTGTGTGCAGTTGACCCCGACTGCGCCCTTCCGCGACACACGACCTCAGGGAGTGACCCCCTTGCGCAGACTCAAGAGCCGCGCCTTCAGCCGCATCCTCACCGCCGCCGTCCTCAGCGTCCTGACCGCCGTGGGTCTGGCGTTCACCGCCTCGCCGGCGTCCGCCGCGCCCTACTGGCAGGAAGTGAACACCGGCCCGACCTGGAGCTGCAATCCGACCAAGATCCACCCGGCGAAAGCCGGAGTCGGCTTCCAGACCTGCATCGTCGTCAACGCCAACTACGACGCCCAGGCCGTGCTCGTCGTGGTGAACAACTCGTCGAGCGCGATCCAGCTCTCCGGCGTCATCGACACCAGCTTCGGAGCCGACGCCAGCTGCTACTCGTCCACCCTGAACCCCGGGTTCAGGCGCGGCTGCTTCGGGCCCACCGTGCATGTAGGAAGCGGCGTGACCCTCGGCGCAACCTCGTACCTCACGGTCAACGGCACAACGGCGATCAACTAGTCGCTCACCGCCGCGGGAGGACGCCCCCCGGGTGTGCTCCCGCGGTCGCCCGGCCGTGCTCTGGGCACATAAAAGGACTCAGCACCCCGGCACGGTGCTGAGTCCAGGAATAGAGTAACCCCATGGCGCAACATGCTTCACTTCCGGGTCGGGATATTCACAGAATCGTTACCATGGCGCGTCGCTGCGAGGAGGCCGACGGCATCGCCCCGTTCAACGAGCAGACCACCTTGGCGATGTCGAAGAACCCCGACAAGGCCCGCAGGCATTTCGTTGTGCCCCTTAACGACACGGTGGTCGCGTACGCGGGCGCGGAGGTCGTCGGGGACGTCGCGGAAGCGGAGCTGGCGGTGGATCCGGACCACCGCGGCAAGGGGGTCGGCGGGCGCCTGCTCGACGCCGTCCTGGACTGGATCGGGCCCGCCGCGAGCGAACTGCGGGTGTGGGGCCACGGCGACCTGCCCGCCTCGGCGCGGTTCGCGGAGGCCCGCGGCTTCGACCGGGTGCGGGTGCTGTTCCAGTTCTCGCGGAGCCTCGAAGGGTTCCCGTGGCCCGCGGCGTGGCCGCAGGGCGCCGGGAGGAACTGGCCCGTCGGGGACGCCCCGGCCGCCTCCCTTCCTGCCGGGGTCCGCCTGCGGCCGTTCAGGACCGGGCAGGACGAGGCCGAGTGGCTGCGGGTGAACGCGGCCGCGTTTGCCGACCACCCCGAGCAGGGCCGCTGGAGTGCCGCGGATCTGCGTGCGCGCGAGGAGGAGTCCTGGTTCGACCCGGACGGCCTCCTGGTCGCCGAGGACGACGACGGCATGCTCGGGTTCCACTGGACCAAAGTGGAGGGCGGGGTCGGCGAGGTGTACGTGCTGGGCGTCGACCCACGCGCGCAGGGCACCGGCCTGGGCCGGACGCTGACGCTCGCCGGGCTCGCACACCTTGCGGCGCACGGCATCCGGCAGGTGGACCTGTACGCCGACGAGTCGAACGCGAAGGCCGTGGGCCTGTACCGCAAGCAGGGCTTCGCGGTCGTGCGCACCGACGTGCAGTGGTCGCGGCCCCTGGCCTGGACCCGCCCCTAACGCGCGGGCGAGCGCCCCGGCCGGGTAGCCCTCTTCACCGGGCAGCACCAGGCGGGCCTCGCCCTCCTGGAGGCTGACGCGCGGCAGGATCGGCCCCATCTCGCGCTGCTCGGCCGCGGCGAAGACCTCGCCCACGGTGGAGTAGCGCGACAGCTCCGCGAGGACCGTGGCCTCGGGCATCGACATCTGGCCGCCGTACTGGCAGACGGCCTGCTCGGGGCCGATCCAGGTGGCGTACTCGGGTTCGCGGACGCGGATGCGCGGCTGGAAGCCCTCGGCGAGGGTCGCCACGTAGATCCACGTATCGAAGCGGACGGGCTCGTACTCGGGGGTGACCCACCGGGCCCACGCCCGCTGGAGGGCGACCATCGCGCCGGTCTCCTCCTCGACGGCCCGCACGCCGGTCATCGCGACGTCGGGGTCGTCGGGCTTGTGGCGCCCGCCGGGGAACCCATAGAGGGACCCGCGGGGGCCGGTGCCGGAGCGCTCGTACCCGCCGTCGACGTCCAGGTGCGCCCACCGCTCGCGCACGGTCGTACCGGGCATGTCGGCGCGGCCGATCGCCGGGAGGCCGAACGGCTCCTTCGCGGCGTGCCGCAGCAGGAACACCCGCAGCGGGGCCTCGCGCAGGAGCACCACGACGGCGGCGCGCTCGGGTTCGGCGGGAGCGCCCTGCTCCTTGAGTCGGGAGAGAGCCCGGGCGGCCGACGCCGAGTCGACCGCCCTGAAGTCCCACTTCCCGAAGCGCTGTACGGACATGCACTTGACGCTAGCCGAAACGGGGGCGGCGCCGGTGCGCAACGGGAGAAACGGGAGCGGCCCGGTCCGGGGGGGACCGGGCCGCTCCGCGGATGCGCTAGCCGAGGAACTGGATGGGCAGGTAGAAGAGCGCGCCCACCAGTGCCGCGATCGGGAACGTGATGATCCAGGCGATGACGATCGACCGGGCCACGCCCCACCGGACCGCGCGCTTGCCGCCGGTCGAGCCGACGCCCATGATCGCGGAGGTGATGGTGTGCGTGGTGGAGATCGGCGCGCCGAGGAGGAACGTGTTCGCGTACAGCACGGCGCTGGCGACGGTCTCGGCCGCGAAGCCCTGGGGCGGGCCGAGGTCGATGATGCGCCGGCCCATGGTCTTGATGATGCGCCAGCCGCCCGCGTACGTACCGGCGGCCATGACGGCGGCGCTGGCGAGGTACACCCACTCGGGGATCGGGTCGCTCGCGTTGTAGTACCCGCCGACGGTGAGGGCGAGGACGATGATGCCCATGACCTTCGCGGCGTCCTGCATGCCGTGCCCGAGGGACATGGCGGCGGCGGAGACGGTCTGCGCGTGGCGGAAGCCGCGGTTGAGCTTGTCGGGGCGGCCGCGGCGGAAGAGCCAGTAGACGGCGATCATGACCAGGAAGCCGAGCACGAAGCCGACGACCGGCGAGATGATCGTGGGCAGCACGATCTTGTCGACGATGCCGCTCCACAGGACGACCGCGCCGCCGGCCATGGTCGCGCCGACCATGCCGCCGAACAGCGAGTGCGAGGACGAGGTCGGCAGGCCGAAGTACCAGGTGATGAAGTTCCACGTGATGGCGCCGAGGAGGCCCGCGATCACGATGAGGATGCCGTCGATCCCGCCGGGGAGCTCGACGAGGCCGCTGGCGACGGTCGCGGCGACCTTGCCGCCGAGGTGCGCGCCGATGAAGTTGCCGATCGCGGCCATGCCGAGCGCGACGCGCGGGCGCAGCGCCCGGGTCGAGATCGAGGTCGCGATGGCGTTCGCGGAGTCGTGGAAGCCGTTGGTGTAGCCGAAGAGCAGCGCGGCGGCGATGCAGACGACGACGGCGACGAGCACACCGTCCACGCTCAGGACTCCTTGACGTAGACGGACTCGACCACGTTGGAGACCGACTCGAACGAGTCGCACGCGGCTTCGAGCTCGTCGCCGACCTCTTTGAGCTTCATGACGGTCAGGGCCTCGTACTCGCCGGAGTACAGGCGGACCAAGAGCATCCGGTAGGCGCGGTCGCCGTCGTTCTCCAGGCGGTTGCACTCCACCCAGAACTCCTGCATGGTGGCGTTGAGGCCCTTGAGCTTCGGCATGTACTCCACGAGCAGGTCGGCCTGCTGGGAGAGGACGGTGATCTGCTCGATCATCTCGCGCGGCAGGGCCGGGAGGTCGGAGAGGCCGTACAGGTAGACCAGGTTCGCGGCGGCCTCGATGTGGTCGAGGATGTCGTCGAGCTTCCCGGCCAGGTGGTACATGTCGGTGCGGTCCATCGGGGTGACGAACGTGGAGTTCACCTTGTTGAACAGGCGGTGCGTCAGCTGGTCGTTGTCGTGCTCGACGTCGACGAGGCGCTCGGAGATCTTCTGGAAGTCGGGCTGGTCGTCGCCCAGCTCCGAGAGGATCCCGACGCCGCGGCGGATGTTGTCCGCGGCGTCGTTGAAGAAGGTGTAGAACGCGTCGTCCTGAGGCTTCAGCGAGAACCGCACCGGGCACCCCTGCTTTCGGTCGCTTTGACTGTCCTCACTGTACCGATCAGGCAAGGGGACGGCTGGAAATCGTCACGCCGAAGTTAACATCCAGGTGAACGTGACACAAGCTAGCGAAGTTCCCTGTGTGAGAATCCACGAAACCGCTCTAAGCTGGGGTTATACAAGAGTTCTAATGAAGTTCATGAATTGTTAACCTTCGGCGGCGGTGTCCGCCAGACGGCCTAGCGCCCCCGCCACCGAGTCCGACTTCGTCGTGTACCAGAACGGCGGCAGCGAGTCCCGCATGAACTTCCCGTACGACCGGTTCGTCTGGAGCCGCGAGTCGAGGATCGCCACCACCCCGCGGTCCGAGGTCCGCCGGATCAGCCGCCCCGCACCCTGCGCGAGCCGGATCGCCGCCGCGGGCACCGACACCTCCGCGAACCCCGAGCGCCCCGCCGCGTCCGCGGCCTCCGACCTGGCCGCCGTCAGCGGCTCCGTCGGGCGCGGGAACGGGATGCGGTCCACCACCACCAGGCGGCACGTCATGCCCGGCACGTCCACGCCCTGCCACAGCGACATGACCCCGAGCAGGCACGTCGAGTCCTCCTCCTTGAACCGCTTCACGAGCGACCCGAGGGTCTCCTCCCCCTGGAGCAGGATCGAGTAGTCCGTCTTGGCGCGCAGCAGCTCCGCGGCCTCCGCGGCCGCCTTCTTCGACGAGAACAGGCCCAGCGTCCCGCCCCGGCTCGCCTCCACCAGGCGCAGCAGCTCCTTGCCCGCGTCGTCCGACAGGCCCGACGCCGTCGGGCGCGGCAGCGCCGCCGCCACGTACAGGATGCCCTGCTTCGGGTAGTCGAACGGCGAACCGACATCGAGGGAGGTCCAGCCGTGCCCATCCGCGGGCAGGCCGATGTTCCGCGCGACCGTGTCGAACTTCCCGCCCAGCGTCAGCGTCGCCGACGCCGCGACCACCGTGCGGTCCTCGTACAGCATCGCCGAGAGCAGCCCCCCGACCGACAGCGGCGCCGCGACCAGCGTGGGGCCGTTCGGCTCCGCCCAGATCACGTCGTCCCCCGCCGGGCCGATGCACCGGCCCGCCGTCTCCACGGCCTCCACCAGACCCGCCTTCAACTGCTGGGCGCTCAGCTGCTTCTTTGTCTCCGCGTCCAGTGCGCTGAGATGGGTCGTGGCCTTCACGCACGAGGCGTTGACGAGGTTCAGGGCCTCCTGGAGCGGCGCGGGCAGCTCACCGGAGAACCGCCGCTCCCCCGCCATGTTCAACGCGTTCTCCAGCGAGTCCGCGGCCTCCCGGATCTCGTCGGCCGCATCGGAGTCGATGAGGCGGCGCCCGCGCTGCGCGAGGAACCGCAGCCGCGCCGGGTGCAGCTCCGCGCGCGCCGCGTTCGTGACCCGATCGACCAGCTCGTGCGCCTCGTCCACGATCAGCACCTGGTGCTCGGGGAGCACCGACCGCTCGTTCATCATGTCGATCGACAGCAGCGCGTGGTTCGTGACGACGATGTCCGCCTCGTGGGCCCGCGCCCGCGCCAGCTCCGCGAAGCAGTCGGGCCCCTGCGCGCAGTCCTTCGCGCCCGGGCACTCGCTCGACGTCGTCGAGCCCTGCTTCCACGCCCGGTCGCTCACGCCCGGGTCGAGGTCGTCGCGGTCCCCGGTGTCGGTGTCGTTCGCCCAGTCGTACAGGCGCTGCACCTGCTTCGCGAACGACGCCTGCTGCCCCGCCCACTTGAGCTGCTCGGTCCCTTCGAGCATCCCGTCGTCTTCCTCCTCATCGCCCGCGATCTTCCGCTTGCAGAGGTAGTTGTGGCGTCCCTTGAGGAGCGCGAACGACGGCTTGCGGCCCAGCACCGGCGCCACGGCCTCCACCAGGCGCGGCAGGTCCACGGCCACCAGCTGGTGCTGGAGCGCGAGCGTCGCGGTCGACACGACCACGGTCTTGCCCGTGGCCAGCGCCGCGCACAGGTACGCGAGCGACTTGCCCGTCCCGGTGCCCGCCTGCACGAGCAGGTGCTTCCCGGAGTCGACGGCGGTGGCGACGGCCGCGCACATCTCGCGCTGGCCGTCGCGGGACGCGCCGCCGGGGGTGGCCGCGACGGCGGCGTCGAGGATCTTGAGGGCTTCGGTGTCGGCGCTCATCGCTCCCGGGCCGCCCGCTCGCCCGCGTCGATCGGGTCGCCTGCGGCGTCGGCCTCGGCGGTCGCGTCGCCGTCCTCGGCGCCGCGGGACTGGGCTTCGCGGCGCGCGTCGCGGAAGCGGTTGAGCGCCCGGACGGTGCCGTTGACGATCGCGAGGAGCGGCACGGCGACGAGCGCGCCGACGATGCCCCACACGAAGCCGCCCGCGGTGACCGCGAGGACGATCGCGAGCGGGTGGAGCTTGACGGCGCGGCTCATCAGGAACGGCTGGAGCAGGTTCGATTCGAGCTGCTGCACGGCCAGGACGATGCCGAGGACGATGAGCGCGTTGACGAGTCCGTTCTCGGTGCCCACGAGCGCGACGACGACGGCGACCGCGCCCGAGACGGTGGCGCCGATGATCGGGATGAACGCGCCGAGGAACACGAGCGTGGTCAGCGGCAGCCACAGCGGGATGTCGAGGAGCCACAGGCCCAGGCCGATGAAGATCGCGTCGACGGCGGCGACGACCACGACCGTGCGCATGTACTGGACGAGCGTCGACCAGCCCGCGCCGCCCGCGTAGCGCAGCGACTCGGTGGCGGGGCGCGGGAGCCAGCCGGTGAGGAAGGTCCAGATGCGGCGGCCGTCGCGGATGAAGAAGTAGGTGGTGAACAGGACCAGGAACAGGCCGGTGACGAAGTTCCCGAGCCCGGACGCGGTCGAGCCGGCGACGCTGAGGCCGGTCTGGACGATGGTCTCCTGGTTCTCGCCGTACCAGTTGGTGATGTTGGCCTGGACGTCGGCGAGTATCTCCGCGACCTGCGCGCCGTCGAGGCCGTACGGGCCGGATTCGAGCCACGCCTGGGCGTCGCGCAGGCCGGTGACGATCGAGTCGTAGAAGTCGGGGACGCCCGCGATGAACTGCTGGATCACGAAGGTGATGACCGAGGAGACCACGGCGAGGCCCGCGACGAGCATGAGGATCGAGGCGAGGGACTTGTTCCAGCCGTGGCGGATCAGCCAGGCCGCGGGCGGCTGGAGCATCGCGGCGAGCAGGAACGAGATCACGACGGGGATGACGACCGTGGTGACCTGGCTGAGCAGGTACAGGACCACGGCGAGCAGCGCGCCGATGATGAGCAGGCGCCACGACCACGCGGCGCCGACGACGAGTCCTGTGGGGACGTACCGGCGCTCGGGGTCGCCGCCGAGGGCGGCGGCCGGGTCCTCGGGCGGCAGGTCCGCCCCGCCCCCGCCGACGTCCGGCTCCTCGTCGGCGCGCCCGGCGACGGCGCGCTCGGCGACCGGGTTGAGGCGCATGCCGATCCACAGCTGTCTGGCCCGGGCGGTGGTGCGGCGGAATCGGCTCACGGTGTCTCCAAGGACGGTTCCTCCGGAAGGAGGCGGGTGCAACGTCAACACGTACCGTACCGGTTCGGTGCGACTGTCCCCATCCAGCCAGCACCACCGAGACCGGTCTTGCAAGCACCACCACCCGCTGCTCGCGTAGGCTCGGGCGCTGTGACCGAAACACCGTTGGACTCGACGACCGGCCTGCCCGTGCGGCTCCTCCACGACCGCCTGCTCGTGCGCGAGGACGCCGACTCCGAGCGCCGCTCGGCCGCCGGCATCGTCATCCCCGCGACCGCCCAGATGGGCCGCCGCCTGCACTGGGCCGCCGCCGTCGGCGTCGGGCCGCTCGTGCGCTCCGTCGAGAACGGCGACCGCGTCCTGTTCGACCCCGAGGACAAGGCCGAGGTCGAGATCCAGGGCCGCACCTACATCCTCCTGCGCGAGCGCGACATCCACGCCGTCGCCGCCAGGCGCGTCGACAACGACGGCACGGGGCTCTACCTCTGATGCGCGTCGCGGTCACCGGCCTGGGCCTCATCGGCGGGTCGGCCGCCCTCGCCCTCGCCGAAGCCGGGCACGAGGTCGTCGGCCACGACCCCGACCCCGCGGTCCGCGCGGCCGCCGCCGCCCGCTTCCCCGTCACCGCCGACCCCGCCGGGCTCTTCGACGCGGACGTCGCGGTCGTCGGCGCCCCCGTCAAGCACCTCGCCTCCGTCGCCGCGGCCCTCACCGGCTTCCGCGGCCTGGTCACCGACACCGCCTCCGTCAAGGCCGACGCCGCGCGCGCCTTCGCCGCCCACGACCGCTTCGTCGGCGGGCACCCCATGGCGGGCAAGGAGACCGCGGGCTTCGCCAGCGCCGAGGCGGGCCTGTTCCGCGGCCGCGTCTGGGTCCTGTGCCTCGAAGCGGACACGGACCTGGACGACTGGCTGCTGCTCGCGCGCCTGTGGACCTCCATCGGCGCCCGGGTCGTGCCGGTCCGCGCCGACGACCACGACGCCGCGGCCGCCCGGATCTCGCACCTGGAGCACCTGGTCGCGGCCGCGCTGGTCCTGGTCGCCGACGACCCGCTGTCGCGCACGCTCGCCGCCGGGTCGTTCCGGGACGGCACGCGGGTCGCCGGGAGCTCGACGACGCTGTTCGCGGGCATGGTCCAGGGCAACCGGGCGATGCTGGAGGACGCGCTCGACGAGCTGGGCGAGGAGCTGGGCACCGCGCACCAGTACGTCGTCGAGTACCAGCAGGACCCGGACCGGATCGCCGAGTGGTTCGACCGGGCGCGGGCCAAGCGCGCGGCCTGGCCGCCGGAGCCCGGGGAGGCCGAGCGGGTCCCCCTGACGCGTGAGGCGCTGCTGGATCTGGGGGCCGCCGGCGGGTGGGTCGAGGCCGTGGAAAGTGAGGTCGCGATCGGGCGGCGACCTCGCGTACAGTCCACTCCATGAGAAGAATCGATCAGATCGCCGACAAGTTCGTCGAGGACTTCATCGCCCTCAGCCCGCTCATGGCAACCGGGATGGGCGTGCCCGGCCACGACCACGAGATCGACGACCTCTCCCCCGCGGGCGGTGCGGCGCAGGCGGCGCTGCTGCGGCAGGGGATCGCCGACCTGGACGCCGCGGAGCCGGTCGACGAGCGCGAGCGGGTCGCCAAGGAGGCCATCCTGGAGCGGCTGCGCCTCCAGTTGGAGCGGTACGAGGCGGGCGACGAGTACCTGAGCCTGAACGTGCTGGCGTCCCCCGTGCACGACGTGCGGCAGATCTTCGACCTGATGCCGAAGGACGGGAAGGTCGCGGCGGAGAACATCGCGGCGCGCCTGGCGGCCGTCACGGAGGCGTTCAACCAGTACACGGAGACGCTGCGCGCCGAGGCCGCGGAGGGCCGCGTCGCGGCCAAGCGCCAGGTCCTCGAAGTCGCGACGCACTGCGACAACTGGAACGGCGTCAAGGGCCCCGGCACGGACTTCTGGGCGAACCTGATCAGCTCGGTGACGATCGACGGCGAGCCGATCACGTCCGGGCCGCTGAAGATCGCCTTGGGCAACAGCGCCGCTTGGGCGCGCTCGGCCACCCACAACTTCGCGCGGTTCCTGCGCGAGGAGCTGGCCCCGCAGGCGCCCGAGAAGGACGCGGTCGGCCGCGACCGCTACTCGCGGGCGTCGCGCTACTTCATCGGCGCGGCGATCGACCTGGAGGAGACGTACGCGTGGGGCTGGCAGGAGCTGGCCCGCATCGAGGCGGACATGCGCGCCACGTGCGAGCGGATCAAGCCGGGCGCGTCGATCGAGGAGACCGTGGCGTTCCTCGACCAGGACGGCGAGCAGAACCTCACCGACAAGGAGGTCTTCCGCGACTGGATGCAGGAGCTCGCCGACTCGACGATCGCCGACCTCGCGGACAAGCACTTCGACATCCCCGCGCAGATCCGCACCATCGACTGCAAGATCGCGCCGACCGAGGACGGGGCGATCTACTACACGGGCCCGAGCGAGGACTTCTCCCGTCCGGGCGCGATGTGGTGGTCCGTGCCGGAGGGCCAGAAGCTGTTCGGCAAGTGGCGCGAGAAGTCCACGGTGTACCACGAGGGCGTCCCCGGCCACCACCTCCAGGTCGGCCAGACGATGGCCCGCACGGAGCTGCTCAACCGGTTCCAGCGCCAGATGATGTGGTGCTCCGGGCACGGCGAGGGCTGGGCGCTGTACTCCGAGCGGCTCATGGACGAGCTCGGGTACTACGACGACGACCCGGCCGGGCGCCTGGGCATGCTCGACGCGCAGTCGTTCCGCGCCGCCCGCGTCATCGTCGACATCGGCCTCCACTGCGAGTTCGCGATCCCCGAGGACAACCCGTTCGGCTGGCGCCCGGGCGAGGAGTGGGACGGCGAGAAGATGTTCGAGTTCATGAAGGCGCACACTCGCACCATCGAGGACGACATGCTGTCGTTCGAGCGCAACCGCTACCTCGGCTGGGCCGGCCAGGCCCCGTCGTACAAGGTCGGCGAGCGCCTCTGGATGCAGGCCCGCGAGGAGTACAAGGACCGCAAGGGCTCCGAGTTCAGCCTCAAGCAGTTCCACACCGACGCCCTGAACCTGGGCTCGATGGGCCTCACCCCGTTCAGCGAGGCGCTCGCGCGCCTCTAAGCACGCTGTTCTCGGCCTCGACCGCTATGCGTGGTCGAGGCCGATTTCCATCTCCGGGCTGCCGTACCAGGCGCGGAGGCGGTCGGCGCCGCGGCGCAGGGCGGCGATCTCGGCGGCGGTGAAGCCGCGGACCCGCCACGTCTCGATGACCACCCGGTCCTTCTTCACGGCGGCCTTCCAGTTCCCGATCACCTGGCCGTCGAGGAGGATCGCGGAGTTGAACCGCGGCCGGTCGGGGAACAGCGCGCGGGACACCGAGTGGTGCAGGACCAGGTCCTTGGAGTCGGTGTAGGAGCACAGCATCTCGTCGAAGCCCTGCACGAAGTCCACGACGGGCCCGCCGTCCTCCGGCTCGGGCCGCTCGCCCTCGTAGTAGAAGACCCGGTCGTCGTAGCGCAGCTCGCGCAGGCCCGACCCGCCGAGCTTCAGCTCGTCCACGGCGGCCTTCGCGTCGGCCACCTTCAAGGTCGCCCAGCGCGTGAAGTCCTTCACGGTGGCGGGGCCGCGGGAGGCGAAGAACCGGTGAGCGAGCTCGCGGACCGCCTCGTCCTTCCCGATCGCGCCGGCCGGGACGCGCTCGTCGAAGTTCGCGTAGGTCTGCTTGCCGTCCCGCGGCGTGCCCGAGCAGATCCGCGACTCCAGCTCCGCGTGGAACAGCAGGTGGATCAGGCGTCCCCCGGTCGGGTCCGCGATCCCGGCCTCCGCCAGCGCCTCGGCGGCCTCCTCCCGCGTGACGTGCCGACCGCCGGCCGTGAGCGCCGCGAGCGCCTCGTCCCCGCGGGCGAGCTCGCCCGCGTCGAGCCCGACGTTGCGGTACTGGGTGGCGGCGACCTGCTGGATGCGGTCGGCGCTCGCCGTCAGCATCATCCGCAGGTCCTTGGCGGGCACGGTGTGCCAGGTGGGGCGCAGCACGTGCGTGCGCACGACCAGGCCCTCCTCGATGGCCGCGTCGACGGCGCCGACGCCCGCGTGCACGAGGCCGTCCCCGTCTGCGGCGGCGCGCATCGCGGGGGTGAGCTTCGAGGGCTGGTACTCCTGCGACTGGACGGCGCCCAGGTGCTCGAAGGCGTCCAGCGGCGTCGCGAGGGGCTCGCCCCACAGCCGCTGCGAGCGGGCGCGCCAGGCGGCGACGGCCCGCGGGGTGAGGTCTCGGGTGGGTGTCGGCATCCGCTCATGCTAGCGGGAGAAGGCGACATGAGCCCTCCGCCGAACCACCCGCCCCATTCGCCTTGATGGCCGGAATCACGGATGGTTCCTCTGCTCAGACGGGTGGACGCGGTTGCGAGGAGCAAGCACAATTGCGGCATGTCCCTTCCCAACGCGGTCCTCAGGCTCTCCACCGACGTCCTCGCCGACATCAACGACGACGAGCGCCTCGCCTTCGCGTACGCGCACGGCCCCGCCCTGTCCGGGTTCGGGGAGGACGCGGCGCTGGTGTGCGTCTGGGAGACCGACGAGGTCCCCGAGGACGCGAGCACCGAGGCGGTGCATCTGACGGTCGCGCGGTTCCAAGAGCTGCTCGAAGCCCTCGGCCGCGGAGAGGACTGGGAGCACCCCTCCTCGGAATCGCTCAAGGTCATCGGCGCATTCGCTGAGGGGACGCTCCTCGCCGACGACTCCGAGCTCGGGTCCAAGGCCCGCGCCGAGGTGACCGAGTTCCCGCAGGCCCTCGCCGACGCGTCGCGTGAGGCCGTCGCCGCCGAGGCCGAGACCCTGGCCGCGCGCCTCGCCGACGCGACCGACCCGTGGGAGACCGCCGAGGCCCTCACGGTCGGCCTCCACCGCGCCTACGTGGCCCTCTTCGCCGCGGGCGGCTACTTCTTCCCCGGCCACGCCAACCGCGCCGACTTCATCACCCGCTACCTCCTCGGCGACGAGGTCCCCGAGGCCGAAACCGCCGTCTGGGCCGCCGTCGGCACCGACGCCCTCCCCGAAGCCTGGCGCACCTTCGCGAAGACGGTCCTGGACAACTGCTGACCGGGACGAATGACCCACAGCACACCACCGAACCCGGTTGCAGCCCCGTTCCCGAGCCAGGTAAGGTTATGCCCGGCCTGCTCAACCGGGCCAGGCGCCGCTAGCTCAACGGATAGAGCATCTGACTACGGATCAGAAGGTTGGGGGTTCGAATCCCTCGCGGCGCACCACCACAGAAAAGCCGGGTCGATGATCCGGCTTTCTTGCTGTCCGCGTTCTGCGGACCTCAAGCATCGCTTTCGGCCGATTCACCCGCAGCTCGGGCCTCGCGGGCGTCAAGGAGCTCAGCCATCAACGTTGGCCAGTCCTCGGCATCAAGCAACCAGCGAATACGGCAGTTAGCCGCTTCGCCTGCCTCGATGACCTCCGTCCATGCTTGATCGAACTCAACTTCACCCGACAACGGGAAGGCGCGCATTTCCGCCAGTCGGAGATCCGTTTCTACTAGCCTGTCGCGAAGTTCGGTGACCGACTTGGGCGACGGTCTCCAACTAGGTGGGATATTGACAGTTGACATTGTCCGAGACTCCTTGCGTTGGGGGAACTTCGGCCTTGGTTGCTTCAGCAACGGCACAGTTGGGCTTTCCTGAAGCCCATCCGGCAACGTGCTGAACCATGAGGTTGCCCAGTTGTAAGAGTTTCGATACATTCAGTCGATGATCCAGCCGCTCCGTGTCCGGCAGCTCTCTCATGCCTTGCAGCAGAAGGTGATCGGACTACTCGACCTCTCCGACCCCCATGTTCTCGGAGCGAAACCGGACGAGCCGCGCGTGCTCACCCGGGCGCTCGCAGCCGTGACGGTCTGGGACCAGGTCGGGTGCTCCCTCGAAGAGGCCGCGGCCTCAGTTGTCGACGGCGGAAAGGACGGCGGCATCGATGCTATCTACGTGCAGCAGCAACCGCCCCGCCTGTACCTGGTCCAGTCGAAATGGCGCAGCCCCGGCAACGCGACACTCAACGCAGACGCCGTCAACAGTCTCTCCCAGGGCTACGACGATCTCAACCACGACCGGTTCGACGACTTCAACGACCGGATCAGGGCGTTCCGCGACCCGGTCCGCCAAGTCCAGAACGACCCGAACTGCAAGATCATCGTGGTCATGGCACTCCTGGGGGACGATGCCGTCCACCCCGACCAGCGGCGGGCGCTGAAGCGGCTGGAGACGAAGCACGGCGAAGGCGCTTTCGAGTTTCGATACCTGCACCTGCGGGATTTCCACCCAATGGTCAAGTCCGGCCTGTCGCTCCCCACCATCGAGTTGCAGGTGACCCTGCAAGAGTCGTTCCGCCGCAAGCAGAGCGGTAAGCAGCCTGAGTCGTACACCGGAACGGTCCGGGCACGCGACGTCTTCGACTGGGTCGAGCGCTACGGCTCGCGCCTGTTCGACCAGAACGTGCGGGGCTCGCTCGGCAACACCACCGTCAACGAGAAGATCCGCGGCACGCTCCAGAGCACGCCCGAACTGTTCTTCACCCTCAACAAGGGCCTCACGCTGATCGCGAACCGCGTCGACAAGGCCGTCGCCAACTCCGGCGCGTACAGCGACCCAGCGCACCTGACGCTGCTGGGCGCGAGCGTGGTCGACGGGGCCCAGACCGTGACCCAGGTACACACAGTCCTCACCGGGCTCAGAGGCTCGGGTGCATCCGGTGAAGCGCTCATTCCGGTGCGCGTCATCTCGCTCGACGGCGCACCCCACGACCTCGCCAAGCGCATCACCATGGCCGCGAACACCCAGAACGCCATCCTCGCCCGCGACTTCGCCGGAAACGACGACGTCCAGGAAGAGCTCCAGCTCGAACTCGACGCCCTGGGAAAACGGTACATCTACCGACGCAGTGTCGATGCACCGAAGCCGGACGCGCAGACCTGCACGATCTTCGAAGTCGCCCGCGCACTGGTGTGCATGCAGAAGGACGCGGCACTCGTGGCCCGCATCAAGCACAATCCCGATACACTCTGGGAGCGCGAACCGGGCGGCATCTACGAGCAGCTGTTCCTCCGAGGCACGCCCGACGCGAGAGAGGCGTGGAACGGAGCGGTGTTCGTCCGGGCGGTCCTCGGAACGATGGACCGCGTCGCTGCACGCCGCCGGGGACGCGCAGAGGCCATAGCCCAGCAGGCCAACTTGCTCATCGCCCACCTGCTGCTGCGGCTCACCGACGCCGCATCGATCCGCGAGGCCGACGAATCCGAGTGGGCGCATGTCATCACCGCGGCGACGGCGCGCTGCGATGAGGTCCTCGACTCGGTCATCGTCTACACGACGGAACGGTACAGCGACGATCAAGCGGCCAAGACCTTCACCGACGGGAGCCGTGTCAAGCTGATCGCCAGCCAGGCACTGGCCGCACTGCGCATGGGCACCATCGCCACCCCGCAGTCCCCCGCCGACCAGCGGCCGAAGCGGGCCCCCAACACGGTCGCGTACCTCGTCGACCACGACCTCATCCCCGAGGGAACAGTCCTGACCTTCAAGTCCCACACGATCTCCCGCCGAAAGCAGGTCGACGCCTGGACCGAAGCACACCCGGACGAGTGCCGAGCGTACTGGGTTGCCAACCGCAAGACGCCGCTGCGCTGGGGCAGCGACGGGAAGCGTTACGCGCCATCGCCGCTCGCGGTCGACATCCTGGAGCACATCACCGGGGCCCGGATCAAATCGGTCCGTGGGCCGGACTGTTGGACCACCCCTGACGGCCGCACTTTGAACGAGATCATGCAGCAGCACCTGCGCGGCGAAGCGGATCAGTAGGTCCGCAGCCGGGGTCCGGGCAACGTTCGCTCGGCGCGGCACAGGACCGCGGCGCGCAGCACCCGGTTCTCCCGCTCCTCGTATGCGAGCCAGTCGAGATGGCCCGGCTGTGCGATGAAGCGGGGACCGTACGGCCCTGTGACGATGGTGCCGATCCGCTTCGGCTCGATGTCGGCGAAGTCGACCAGGACCGAGTCGGTGAGCGTCAGCCACACCAGTTCGATCCGCCTGCCGTCGACCTCGACGGACCCGAGCGGGACCGCTGCCGCCCGCGGCTCGGATTCGGGCCGACCGCCGCGGGAGGTCAGCGTGGCGGGGGTCGGCCCTGCCGGGAGGCGGTGCTGTCGAGCAGTCACATGACGACCTTCCCTGCGTTCGGGCGGCATCGCGGACACCAGGCGCGTTCGTGGAGGTGAAGCCCTGGCGTGTAATGCCACCCGGCCGCCTCTGCCCGGCGCGCCATCTCTCCGTAACCGGAAGCGGAGAGTCGGATCGCGGCCGGGCAGAGGCAGCAGGACACCGTGACGCGGCGCAGCGGCTCCACCAAGCCCTGCCCGTCGTCGACGGTGTCGGAATCAAGTTCGTGGAAGACGACGGCGGCGTAGCCGTTCGTCTTATAAGTGAAAGCGTCGGGGCGGGTGGGTTTCGGCAGCCGCATGGTGAAGACGCTGCGGGACAGGAGGTCTGCGAACTCGTTCACGGGCGGGCCGCCGCTTCCGGCGAGTCGGAGGGGACCGCATCGAGGCTGCTGAAGGCGAGCCGCTTGACCTCTTCCTTCCAGGTGGCGGGGTTCGATGACCAGAGGCGGCCCTGCCATCTGATGAACCGGGCGGCCGGGTCGGTCGGATTGCAGACGACGGCGATCTGCGGGCCTTCGTCGTGATGGAGGCGCACCTCCATGCGGCGACCGCTCGCGCTGGCACGCAGGACGAATGCGGTGCCGTTCGCGTTGACGAATCCGCCGTAGACCTGATTCGGCTCCAGCGGCGATTGCTGCCTTCGCACCATGCCCGTGCCATCCCCTCCGCGGCCGGTATCAGGTCGCCTTAGGACTCCGCACCGAAGCGGCGGAGCATTGGCACGAGCCTAAGACCAGCGGAAACACTGGCACAACGATGAGATCTGACCGGTGTGTCCGCCGGTTCTGGTGAACCGACCCGGTGAGACGCCAAACCGAAGGGACAAGATCGACGGCATCGGTGTCCTGTCACGGTGTCCGGTTGTGGGCTATTCCCCGGATTCTCGGGCGTCCTCGGCAAGGACGGACAGGTCGAGCTCACCGTCGCGGACGCCTTCGACGAACGCTTCCCACTCCTCGGGGGTGTAGATCAGGATCGTGCCGTCAGAGTCGTCGAAGCGGCGCATGGCGACCAGGCCGTTGTCGGCGAAGCCGATCTCCAGCTCGCCGGGGGTCCCGTCGTCGGCGTCGGGCCGTACCCAACGGGCGGTGGCAGTGTCGAACTCGCCTTTGAGGGGGTGTTCGCGCTTGTTCTCGCCCATACGACTCCTCGGGTGCTGTTGCGGTGCTGGGAAAGCGAACGAGCGGCGGACCGGAGCCTGCCGCTGCGTTCGATATTCGGACTGGTTTCGGTGACGGCCCTCTTGCCTCCACGCCGGGCCGTCCACCGACTCACGGCTTACTGTTCGCCGTGGTCCTTCACCCACGCCAGGAGCCCGTTGTAGCTCTCGGTCGTGACGGTGAGGATGGGGCGGTCGTCGGCGAGTTTGCTGTCCGACACCTGGGGGGCGTCGCCGCAGAGGCGCACCTCGACGCAGTTGTTGTCCTGGTTCCCTCCGCTGCGGCTCGACTTGCGCCAGGGCCCTGTGTTGCTCACTGTAGGAAGTCCTCCGATGCGATCGACATGCCCGATGCCAGCTTGGCGGCACCAGTGAAGAACTTACCCCGCGAAGAATCGACAGGTACGAAGCCGGATCCCCGGGGCGACTCGACGTTGATCACGGTCTCTTCGCCGTCATCGTATTCGAGCAGGTTGAGTGTCCAGGTCTGGAGTTCGTATCGCCCCGCGTTGAACGGGATGACCCGGACTTCGGCGAACGGCAGCGCCGCGATCTCGCGCAAATCAGCCAGGATCGCCTCCTTGTTTGGGCCAAGATCGATTGTCAGGGCCATCTCCCCGATGAGGAGCTGAGCCGGACGCTCAGACTCAATCCAGCGTTCACGCCGCGCCATTCGGAACTCTTCACCCTCTTCCCAGTCGAACTCGCCCTCGATCGCGATCCTGGTTGTGTCCCTGAGCATCCGGTAGTATGCCCGGCCCTGAATGAGCGAGGGCAGCACGGAATTCGAGTGAAACAGCATATAGCTGGCGCTGTCCTCACACTGCTGGTAGAACCAGCCGCGATCCTCTACAACGCCTGCGTAGTGGCCGCACCAGTCGCGCGCCTTCGACGCTTCAGCAAGCCGCGCGATGTGGTCGGCCTGGTCGTACGGCGTCTGATAAAACCGGAGCAGTTTGAGCACCGTCCCGAGATTGACCCCTCGGTATCGCCCGGACTCCAAGCGACCCAGGGTCTTCGTAGAGCAGATGTCTCGCGGGATATCGGTCTTCTGGTAGCCCTTCGCGAGGTGAGTTCGAGGACGGGTCCGCTCGGCGACGAGCTGTCGCGCGAGTTCCATGAGCGGAGGCGGCCCTGGAGGGAGGTCTTCTTCAAGATCCGTCATGCTCACGGATTGTAGATAGTCTGCGTACTTCGCTACAAGATCAACCCGCCTGTGCTAGGTGTGCAGGTATATGTCAGATAGCCGACATCAATCGCAGCTTGGAAAGTGTCGGCCCCCTCATCGAGGCTGTACCTATCGCGACACGCGAGGTCTCAGCGGCGGTCACCATCTTCTGCGCAGCGTTCGCCTGGCGATAGGCTGGAACACCCGCCCCAGAAGACAATCGATCCCGTGAACAGTATGCCCACGTCCTGACCGAGGAGACCTTGCCATGTCGGAGGAAGCGCTCGAGTTCCTGACTCGTGCCGAGATCGCTGAGAAGCTGCAGATCATGCCCAGCGCCGTCGACGCCTTCCGTGAGAGCAAGGACCTCCCCGAACCCGACGGTGAGAAGAACGGCGAGCCGGCCTGGGGACCTGCCGCTGTCGAGGCGCTCGCTGCGAACCGCAGCCCCGCCCAGGCGTTCCCAATCGGCGAAGACCAGCACGAATCCGAGCCGGAATCGAAACTGGTCATCCGGGGGCGTTTGACGCTGCGGAAGCTGGAGCGCCACCTCTTCACCGCCGCTGACATCTTGCGGGGGTCGATGGACGCGGCGGCGTATAAGGAATACATCTTCGGAATGCTGTTCCTCAAGTACGCATCGGACCAGTTCGACGTCGAGCGCGCCGACATCATCAGCAAGCAGCTCGCCAAGGGCCGGAGCCAGGAAGAAGCCGAGAAACGGGCCAACAATCCTAACTGGTACGAGCTCCTCTACGTTCGCGAAGCTGCCCGGTGGGGACAGCTGAAGAATGTGCACAAGGATGTCGGGAACCACCTCAACACGGCGCTGCAGGCACTCCAGACGGCGAACTACGCCGTGCTCGAAGGGGTCCTCGAACACATCGACTTCAACCGCAAGGTCGGCCAGACGACCATGTCCGACAAGCGGCTGCGTGACCTTATCGCCCACTTCAACAAAGTCAGCCTTCGCCGTGACACGTTCGAGTTCCCGGACCTGCTAGGCGCGGCCTACGAGTACCTCATCAAGGACTTCGCCGACTCAGCCGGAAAGAAGGGCGGCGAATTCTACACGCCGCGCGACATCGTTAGGCTCATGGTCCAGATAAGCGACCCTGGCGAACGGACGAGCGTGTACGACCCATGCTGCGGCTCGGGCGGGATGCTCATCATGTCGAAGGAGTACCTGGAGACAACCGGCAGGGACCCGAACAAGCTCACCGTTGCCGGCCAGGAGCGCGACGGCAGCGTGTGGGCGATCGCCAAAATGAACATGCTGCTCCATGGCATCACTGACAGCCTGCTGTACAACGAGGACACGCTTGAAAAGCCCAAGCACGTCAGCGGCGGAGAGCTTCAGCGTTTCGACAGGGTCATCACCAACCCCCCGTTCTCCATGAACTACGACATGAGCGCATTGACATTCGCCTCGGAGCGGTTCCCCTACGGGTACACGCCGGAGAAGGGCAAGAAAGCCGACCTGATGTTCGTCCAGCACATGTTGGCAGTGACCAAGCCTGGCGGGCTGGTGACCACCGTAATGCCGCATGGTGTGCTGTTCCGAGGCGGCGACGAGGGCGACATCCGAACCGGGTTCCTCGATGATGACGTCATCGAAGCCGTCATCGGTCTTGGGCCGCAACTGTTCTATGGCACCGGCATTCCTGCCTGCATTCTGGTTCTGCGACCGGCCCACTCAAAGCCTGATGAGCGGAGGAAGGGCAAAGTACTGTTCATCAACGCCGACCGTGAGTTCCGGGAAGGCCGAGCGCAGAACTACCTTGAGCCCGAGCACATTGAGAAGGTCGTGTCGGCTTACCGGGAGTACAAGGACATCCCGAAGTTCGCGAGGATCGTCACCCGGGCCGAACTCGCCGAGAACGACGACAACCTCAATATCCGCCGCTATGTCGACACCACGCCCGAGCCTGAACCGCAGGATGTGCGAGCCCACCTGCACGGCGGTATTCCGAAGTCCGAGATCGAGGCGAAAGGCAGCCTGTTTCGTAACCACGGCCTTGATGTCTCAAACCTGTTGGTGGAGAAGAACACCGACTATATGGACTTCGCTCGGAACATCGAATCGAAACGGCAGATCAAGGTACTTATCGAGGGCGACAGTGGAGTGATCGCTACTGAGGCCGAGGTAGACGCAGCCATCGATGGATGGTGGCAGCAAGAGCGCAATCGCTTGGACAAGCTGAAAACCGCTGGCGACCTCGCAGAACTTCGTAAGAGTTTCATCGATACCTTCTCGGATGCATTGCGGCCCATCCAGATGCTCGATCGCTTCGCAGTGGTTGGCATCATCGCAGCTTGGTGGGGTGAGAACGAAATGGATCTCAAAGGGCTGGCGGCCATCGGATATCAAGGTCTACTCGGATCCTGGGTCGGAACAGTGCTCGATGCTCTCGAAACAGGTGACTACAGCGAAAACCCTCTCGATCACAAGATCTCCAAGGCCTTGTTGCCCGAGTATCTTGCAACCCTCGCCAGTCTGGAGGCCAGGCTAGTCGAAATCGATGCCCAGATCAAGGGCGCCGTTTTTCCGGTCGACGAATATGATGGACTCGAACAGGATCGCATATTTACCCCGGCAGCCCTGAAGAAACTAAGAGCAGAACGAACGATAGTCCGAAGCCGCCTCCGAGGCGAAAAAGCGATGTTCGGCCTGCAACTCGAAACTACGCGCGCCGCACTCTCGGACGAAGAGGCGAGAGAGTTGGTACTAGGCTTGTTCCTAACAAGCCTTGTCGGGCAAGCAGAGAGTCGACTTTCTCGCCACAGGGGATCGATGACGAGCGCCTTCGAAACTTGGTGGAACAAGTATAAGAGCACCCTCTCGGACCTGAATGCTGAGCGCGATTCGCTTTCGGCGGCCCTAAACCTCTTTCTTAAGGATCTTGGATATGAGTAACGACCGTTCCCAAGACTGGTGTCAAACATTCTTGAGCGAGTGCGTCGATTCTCTCGATGCTGGAACAAGCGTCAATTCAGAAGACAGACCTCACGGATCCGGCGAAATTGGCGTACTGAAGACCAGTGCGGTGAGCGGCGGAAAGTTTCATGCGAATGAAAACAAGGCAGTCAATCCATCTGAAAAAATTCACGCATCAGAGCCTGTGCGCGGCGGATCGATTCTGATCAGCCGAATGAATACTCCTGATCTTGTCGGCGAATCATGTTTTGTCGCTGAAGACTGGCCCGAGCTCTTCCTTCCGGATCGACTCTGGCAAGTCAAGGCAAACGACTCCTCGCGGATCAACATGAAGTGGCTTGCATACATATTGCAAGGTTGGCACGCCAGACAATACATAAAACGCAACGCCACCGGCACAAGCGGCAGTATGAAGAATCTCGCGAAGTCCCGACTGCTTGCAATGCCGATTTCATTGCCCTCGCCCAGTGAGCAAAACCGAATCGCAGAAATCCTCGAAACCTTGGAAGCTCAGATCCATGCGGTCGAGCAAATCGTAGCCAAACTCAAGTTCACTCGAAAAGGGATGATTAATGACCTTCTCGGGAAGGACTGGATTTTGTCTTCTGTTGACGAGCAATTTGAGATTAAATCAGGAATCACTCTTGGGCCGCATCGGCTTCCGAAAGACGATGCCTCAGGGTATCTTCGGGTCGCGAATGTGCAACGCGGCGCGATCAGAATGGCTGAAGTTGCACGCTTGCAGGCCTCTCCTTCTGAGCGCCAGGGGTACCGTCTTGCTCAAGATGATCTGCTGATCGTTGAAGGACATGCTGACATTAATCAAATCGGCCGTTGCGCCAGGGTGGGAGACGAGGCCGCCGGCCTGTTGTATCAGAACCACCTCTTTCGGCTACGGCCCCGGACTATGAACGCCGTGTTTGCAGAAGCATGGCTCAATTCGCAATACGCGATGGATTATTGGAGGGCGACCTGCACTAGCAGTTCAGGCCTGAATACAATTAATTCACGCCAGCTCAAGAACATGCTCATCGCAGTTCCACCGTATACAGAACAGCTGAGCATTGCCTCGATTATTGATCAGTACCAGCGTCGCATGGACAGCGAAGTTGAAGGACTGGAGAAGTTGCACGCTTTGAAGGAAGGACTCATGGAGGACCTGTTGAGTGGGCGGGTTCGGGTTCCGGTAGAAACTTCTGTATGACCTCCGGAGCTGAGTACATCGAAGTCGAGCACCCCCTCCTCGACCAGCTGATCGCCTTGGGCTGGCAACATATTGAGGGATCAACTCGTGATCCTGGTATCACAGAACGAGCCTCATATTCTGAGGTACTAATCGAGCCGCGCCTTCGCGCCGCTCTGCAGCGGATAAACCTCGGTCCCGATGGTGAGCCCTGGCTCGATGAGGCGCGGATCTCTGAAGCTGTCTCCGCGTTGCAGCGGCCCAGGCGCGGTGCGCTTCTCGAGATCAACGACGCCATGACCGAACTGATCCTCAGCGGCGTAACCGTGTCCGGCCTCCCCGGTTGGAACCACGATCGTAGCCAGCGCATCCGGTTCATCGACTTCGACAATCCAGCAAACAATGACTTCCTGGTCGTCAACCAGTTCCGTGTCGATTCCCCTCGCGGCACCTCCGACCCGCGCATCGTCCCCGACGCCGTTCTGTTCGTCAATGGCATCCCACTCGTCGTCATCGAATGCAAGAGCCCGCGCATCCCGGAGCCGATGGCCGAAGGCATCGACCAGCTTCGCCGCTACGCCAACCAGCGCGAATCCCAGCTCACGGAAGGGAATGAACGGCTCTTCTGGACTAATCAGTTCGTCGTCTCCACCTTCGGTGACGAAGCTCGGGTCGCGACTTTCACTGCCGGCCCCGAGCACTTCAAGCCCTGGAAAGACCCCGCGCCACTCTCCGTCGACAAGCTCGCCGAGGAGCTCGGCAAGTCCACTGCCGATCTGACCGGCCAGGAGCTCCTCGTCGCCGGCATGATGACCCCTGCAAACCTGCTTGACCTTGTCCGACACTTCACCCTCGTGATGGAAGACGAAGGACACCGGTTCAAGGTGATCGCGCGCTACCAGCAGTACCGTGCCGTCTACCGGACAATGGACCGGCTGAAGCGCGGCAAGACCAAGGCCCTCGACGGCGAACGAGACCGGCGCGGCGGCATCATCTGGCACACACAGGGCTCGGGCAAAAGCCTGACCATGGTGTTCCTGGTGCGGGCCATGCGATCCGACCTGGTTCTGCGCGCATTCAAAGTCGTGGTGATCACCGACCGCGACGACCTCGAAGGCCAGCTCTCCGAGACCGCCTTGCACACAGGTGACACGCTTGAAACAGCTACCAGCACTAAAGAACTGAAGCGACTGCTGCCTGTCGACGGACCTGGCATGGTGTTCGCGCTCATCCAGAAGTTCCAGGAAGGACCCAATCCTGGGGACCTCGACGATATGGAGACCCTTGACGAGCAGCCGCAGCGCAAGCAGAAGACCAGAAACGTCAGTATCGGCGAACTGAACCGCGACGAAGCGATCGTCATCCTCGTCGACGAGGCCCACCGCTCGCATACGTCGGCCCTCCACGCCCATATGGCGGAGGCATTGCCCAATGCAGCGAAGATCGGATTCACCGGCACACCGATCATTCTCGATCAGAAGCGCTTGACCTCGAAGGCTTTCGGTCCTGTCTTCGACAAGTACACGATCCGGCAGGCCGAGGCCGACGAAGCCGTGGTCCCCATCCTCTACGAGTCCCGGACGGCCAAGGGCGCCGTAGTCGGCGGCAGCGACATGGACGCGCTGTTCGAAGACATGTTCGCCGAACACACTGCGGAGGAGAAGAAACAGCTCCAGCAGCGCTACGGAACCACCGGCGCGGTTCTCGAGTCGCCGCTGCTCATCGCGGCCAAGGCCAAGTCGATGTTCTGGCATTACGTCGAGACCGTGATGCCGGGTGGGTTCAAGGCGCAGGTGGCGGCATGCAGTCGTCTCGCGGTCGTTCGCTACCGTGATGCGCTCATGGCCGCACGTGATGAACTAGTTGCCGAGATCGAGGGGTTGGATCCGCGGTTGCTGGCCGACATCGAAGCCAGAAAGATTCGGATCGACGAGCTCGACCGCCGCCACCAGACCCTCGTCCGATCTCACGAACGCCTTGAACTGATCAAGGCCCTCGAATTCGCGCCCGTCATCTCCAGCAAGCACAACGACAAGCGCGACTGGAAGCATTGGACGGCGAAGGGCCGACAGAAGAAGGCCATCAAGGAGTTCAAGAAGCCGCTCGGGCTTCCCGGAGAGACGTCTTCGCCTGTGGCGTTCCTGATCGTCAACGCGATGCTGCTTACCGGCTTCGACGCTCCGGTGGAGCAAGTCCTCTATCTCGACCGGAGACTGAAGGACGCCGATCTGCTCCAGGCGATCGCTCGCGTCAACCGGACCGCCAAAGGCAAGGCGCATGGACTCATCGTTGACTACTACGGCGTCGGGTCAAACCTGCGGAAAGCACTCGCCGCGTATGCCCCAGAGGACTCCGAGGACACCATCGAGGCGTTGACATCCATAAAGGACGAGCTGCCGAAGCTGCGTGACCGTCATGCCCGAGTGGCAGCGTTGTTCAAGCAGTCCGGCATCGCCTCCTTCGACAGCGCCGTGGATCGCGAGTTCTGCGTCCAGGCGCTGGCCGACGAGGCATTGCGAGTACAGTTCAACGTACTGCTCAAGCAGTTCACACTCACACTGGAGACGGTCCTTCCCGATCCCGGTGCACTTCCGTTCGTCGACGACGCCAAGAGCTTCGGTGCGATCTCAACGCTCGCGCGCCGCCGCTACCGGGTCGACGGTCTGGGCGGCTTCGACCCGTCCCTGTACGGTGCGAAGGTCCGTCGACTGATCGACGATCACGTCACCGCGTTGGACATCACCTCGGAGATCCCACCGGTGTCGATCACCGACCCCGAGTTTCTCGACAAGGTGCGCAAGTTGGGTTCGGACAAGGCCAAGGCCTCCGAGATGGAGCATGCCCTGCGGTTCCACATCCGGACCAATTTCAACTCCGATCCCGTCCGTTACAAGCGGCTTTCAGAGCGGCTGGACGACATCCTTCACCGGCTCGAAGGCCAGTCGCGGGCTGACGCCCTGTTCGACCTAACCGACGAAGCCCGTGATGAGGGCGGCACTGGCCAGGTCCACCCTGATCGGATGGTCTCGCTGATCTACAGCGTCCTCGAAGCTGAACTGGCAACCACCGCGGAAATGCCTGAGCAACCCCGCGATTCGATTGTCAACGTGGCGATCGACGTGGTGCACCTGGTCACGCGGCATGCCAGTGTGGTCCTGTTCTGGAGCAACACGGCTCAACAGGACACCCTCCGCAAGAAACTTAGCAACACCCTCGACGACCTCGACCTCTTCCCCTTCGACGACGCTCCGGTTGTGGCGGACAGGCTCCTGGACTTGGTTCGCCACAACCAACATTTGATCGCCGGACACGTCAGGGAGAACGATGACGATCAGCACGCTCGAAGTCGATGGGATGAGCATCCCGGTTCAGATCGGCGGTAGACCGCGAGCAGCCAAGCTGACAATCGAACGTGACGGCAGTCTCCAGCTGGTAGCCGCGGCCGATGTTCGACCGGAAGAGCTCAGGTTGTTCGTCGATGCCAAGAGAGAGTGGATCTACCGCAAACTCGCCGAAAAGGAGGCGCTGCCATACGACCCGCCCGTCAAACAGATCGTCAATGGTGAAGGCTTCCTGTATCTGGGGCGGAATCATCAGCTCCGCATCATTGAAACCGACCGGAGTGAGGTCCTTCTCGATCACGGCCGATTGACGTTGCCGCGAAACCTCCGCGCAGAGGCCCCCGAGGCAATCATCGCGTGGTACCGCAAATGCGGCGAGTCCTGGCTGCGGTCCCACACCGGCCTATGGGCAAAGCGGCTTGAAGTCGAACCCGTCGGTCAAGTTGAAGTGACTGATGTAGGCCACCGTTGGGGCGCGGCCACAGCGGCCGGAAGGGTCCGCATCCACTGGGCCACCATGCAGCTCCGCCCGTTGCTGGTCGAATATGTGCTCGTCCATGAATTGGCACATCTTCGAGAACCTCACCACGGGCCCGCGTTTTGGAGACTGCTCGGCCGGGCGATGCCTGACTGTCAAGATCGCAAGTCAGAACTGGCTCAAGTGGGGCAGCGGATTTGGCTGGGCCAAGTTGTCTGACCGATACGCGCCACTGCCTGGTGCAGGGTGACACCGCTAGTGCGGGCATCCAGAAGCCAGGACATGGACGGCGACCGGTTCCCCGATGTCCACACCGTTCAGGGCATGGAGGTCGGGGAACCGGTCGCGATTGCCTCCGGTTAAGCCGTGCAGGTGAGTTGCGGGGTTCCGGCCGTTCCCGTGTAGGTGCCTTGGAGGCCGAAGGTTGTGGATTGGCCTGCTGCCAGGGTGGCGTTGGAGGCGGGGGCCGTGGCGGTGACGTTCTTTCCTGATTGGGTGAGTTGGGTGCTCCAGGAGTTGTAGACGTGCTCGTCGCCGGCGTAGGTCCACTTGACGGTCCAGCCGTTGAGGGTGGTCGTGCCGGTGTTCTTGACGGTGACGTTGGCTTGGAAGTTGCCGGGCCAGCCGCCGGTGATGGCGTAGGTGGCGGTGCAGGCGCCGGTCGAGGCGGGCGGCGGGGAGGAGGTCTCGCCGGAGCCGTTGCCGTCGGGGACGGGCGGGTTGAGGTGGGGTTCGAGGATGTCGTACTTGGTCTGGTTGACGGTCCACCAGTCGTTGTCGACGAGGCCGCCGGTGTCGCCGGAGTTCGGGTTCCAGGCCCAGAAGGTGAAGGACATGCCGTTGTCGGTCATGTAGTCCATGAGCGCGTTGAGCCACTGCGTGTCGAGCGGGTTGGCGAGGGTGCTTCCGAACTCGCCCACCAGGACCGGTGCCACGTCCTGCTTGTGGAGGTCGCCCCAGAAGTGGTCCCAGACCTCGGGCAGGTTGTTCGGGAAGTCGGGGTCCTCGAACCAGGGCTGGCGGTCGTAGACGGAGATGGCGTAGTCGTGCGCGGAGTAGACGAGCCGGTCTGCCACGTCGAGGCGGACGGGGTTCTGGAGCGCGGCGCTGAGATTGCCGCCCCACCAGGTGCTCTCGTCGTCGGTGGAGGGGTCGTTGTCCCACTGGTTGGTGAGGCCGCCCGAGACGGTGCTGACGCCTTCGACGAGGATCAGCCAGTCGGAGTTGACGTCGAGGATCGCGTTGCCGATGCGCTCGGCCGCCAGGCGCCAGTCGCGGGCCTGGACGCCGCAGCCCCAGCAGGAGCCGGTCGCGTTCGGCAGGGTCCCTTCGGCGTGCGGCTCGTTGAACAGGTCCGCGCCGATGACGGTGGGGTTGCCCGCGTAGCGCTCGGCGAGCATCGTCCAGTCGTCGATGATGCTCTGCTCGGAGACCTGCGGGGTGTACCAGAGGGCGGTCTGCCCGGCGGCGCTCGGGCGGTGGCGGTCGAGGATGACGCGCATACCGAGGTCCCCGGCATGCTCGATGACCTTGTCGAGGATCTCCAAGGGGTGCAGGCCGACCAGGTCGGGGTTGGTGTAGTCGTTGATGCTGGTGGCCTGGGCGCCGGGGCGCAGCGAGTCGCCGGTGTAGGGGATGCGCAGGGTGTTGAAGCCGAGCTCGGCCATGCGGTCGAGCTGGCCGCTCCAGGTCGCGGGGGCGTTGGCCCACAGGCCGTGGAACGTGTGGTTGTCGGTCTCCATCCCGAACCAGTTGATCCCGGTGAGCCGCACTTCGGCACCGGTCTCGTCGACGATGCGGCTGCCGTCGGTGTGGAGGAAGCCGGTGCCGGTGCCCTGCACCTGCGCGAGGGCGGGTGTCGACGGCATCCCGAGGACGAAGAGGCCGGCCGCGACGAACACGACGAGCGCGCTGAGGACCGCTGCTGTTGCGGCCCTGTGGAACTGGCGGATTCGGCGTAGGTGCGGCATGCCGGACTCCTGTCATGAGACTGGACTGGGAGCGATCCCAAGAGTATGGTCCCTACATATTGATAGATCTAGATTCATCTGTCAAGGCGAGGAGATCATCAGATGAAGACCCAAGGAGCGCACCGGCGCAGGAGGCGGCTCAGCGCGGTCGTCACCGCGGCCGGCGCGCTGATCGCCGCGACGGCGGCGATCGTGGCGGCGAACCCGGCACACGCCGCCGCGTGCGAATCCGTCCAATACGACATCGTGAGCAGCTGGGGCAGCGGCTATCAGGCGAACGTCTCGCTCACCGCGGGCTCGGAGGGCGTGGACGGCTGGACGATCGGCTTCGACCTGTCCGGTACGGTCCAGAGCGCCTGGAACGTCACGTGGACCCAGTCCGGTTCGAGGTTCACCGGCTCCGACGCCGGATGGAATTCGACCGTGGCGGCGGGCCAGACCCGGCAGCTGTTCGGCCTCATCGTGAACGGTGCCGCAGCCGTTCCCGACTCGTTCACCGTCAACGGCGTTACCTGCGGCGGCGGTGCCGAGGAAACCGACACCCCCACCGGCACCACGCCTTCCGAGTCCACGCCGCCGGAGGAGACCAGCCCGCCGCCGACCGGCGAGGGCGACACTGGGAACGCGACCCACTTCAGCGGCCTCGGATCGCCTTACGGCGGTTGCGGACTGCCGCAGTCTGAACTGGAGACCCAGGACTTCGTGGCGCTCAATGTCTACGACACCCCAGGCGACTACGCGTTCTACCCGCGGCCGCTCCCGCCCGAGCAGGCCGACAAGATCGGGCTGTGGGACAACGGGCGCAACTGCGGCCGCTGGGTGAGCGTCGACATCGGCGACTACTGCACCGGCGTCAACGACGGCGCCCAGAGCCAGCCGTTCTGCCGCAACGGGTCCTGGACCGAGGACGAGTACAACGGCGCCACCCTGAACATGATCGTCGCCGACAGCTGCGGCGACGCGAACGCCTGGTGCCGCGACGACCCGTTCCACCTCGACCTGGTCACATCCTCGATCAACCGCTTCGAGCAGGACGGCGCCCCGGTCGGCGACCTCCTCGACCACTGGAACAACCGCCAGGTCTCCTGGTCGTTCATCCCCGCGCCGGACTACACCGGCGACATCAAGATCGGCTTCCTCCAAGGCGCCCAGAAGTACTGGGGCGCCGTCGCGATCTCGCAGCTCGCCGACGGCATCCACGGAGTGGAGTACTTCGCCGACGGTGCTTGGCATCCGGCCGAGATGAACGGCGACATGGGACAGTCGTTCGTCCTCGAACCAACGATCGAGGCAGGCACGGACTTCCAGATCCGCGTCACCGACGTCAACGACCAGCTGACCAACGACGGCCGGACCTACTCGTTCTCACTGCCCTCGACCTGCGCCCCGCAGTGCAGCACGGCCTACACGGAGGTCGCCTACACGACCACCGGATAAGGACGCTCGACCGGGAGAAGGCCGCGGGCGCGGTCCTGCTCCCCGGCGTCGAGGTGCCCCGCGATGCGCCGTGCCAGCGGGGTGACGTCGGCGATGGCCGTGATCCACTCCCCCGTGTACCGGCGCACCGCGTCGCCCGAGAGTCCGATCTGGATGGAGCGGTGGTCGAGGCGGTTCAGGTGGAGGTCGCGTTCGGGGTCCCACTGGACACGGACCGGGGACGCCGCGAGGCGGCGCTTCCAGTCGTCGTACGCCTCGTCATGGGCGGGCGTGCTGCCGCACGAGTTGGCCAGGGCCCAGGCGAAGCCGTCGCGGGTGATCGCGACGGCGAGGACGCGGGCCTGGCCCGGCTTGGCCGCCCAGCCGCAGCGGTACATCATCCACAGGAACGACGGTTTGATCCACGTCATGCGGCCCTGCTTGAAGGGCGGCACGAACGTCTGCGCAGCGAGGGCGGGACCGGCGATGTGCGCGTCGTACGCCTGGTAGACGGTGATCGTCTCGGCGTCGTACACGGCCCGGATCTGCCGGTCCGGGGTTCGGGGTGTTTCCATACGCTGCATGTTCGCTTCAGTTCGAGGACAAGGCAACCGGATTACCATTTCCGGAATGGGCGACATGTACCCACGATGTCGCAGAGAGCAAGTAGTCTTTCACTGACCGAACCCCACGGCCGATCGGAATGACTTCACATGCCCAATGCCCAGTCGTCTCCGGTGCTGACCCATGTCCGGCGCTGACGTCTTCACCATGGATCCGGACGAGGTCCACAAGTCCGTGGAGATCCTCTTCGAGGTCGAAGCGGAGGTCGATTCCCAGACGACGACACTCATCGACAGCACCGCCGATCTCGCACAGCAGCTCACCGAATCTGACACCGCCCTCGGGTCGGCCCTGGCCGAGGCCGCGGAGTGGTGGCGGGTCCAGCGGGCCAGCGGATTCACCGGCCTGTGCGGCAACACAGGAGAGTACCTCGCCGTCTGCGCTGAGGAAGCCGTAGAAGTGGACGACTATGCCGCCGGCGACTTCGCCTCCTTGGCGGATCACGACCGATACCCCGGTCGGGCCAACGAGAACGCCTCGTCCCGTCCCGACTGGTAGAGGAGCCTGCGTGAGCGACATGTCCTGGAAGGATCTCCGCGATCTCGACTGCACGGCGATCCAGTCCGGCGGCTACGCCTGGGCCGGATACGTGGACCGCATGGTCGAGCAGTCAGAGCGCCTGCGCTCCGACGTGATCTCGGGCCATCTCAGCGTCGACAACTTCGAGTCGGACACCGCGACCCAGGTCCGCGAGCACATCGACATGTTCGTGGGCCGGTTCGAGGACGACCTGTCCGACTACGCTCAGACCCGCGTACGAACCGCGCTCCTGGAAGCGGCCGACGCCCTCAAGACGGAGCAGGACGACCTCTCGGACTTGATCGAGCTCATCGAGACGCACGACTTCGAGATCGAAGGCGACAAGCACGAGTACAAGGTCAACCCGAGCGGAAATCTGCACCGGTCGATCTTCCTGCATCTCGATCCACCGCAATGGCTCTGCGACCGCATCGGCATGGACAAGTCCTCCGGCTGGTACGACCTCCTGAGCCAGGTCGAAGCACTCGGCAAGCTCAACGAGCTCTACGACGCCGCCGGCGATCTCGCCCGGCAGTATCAGGACTGGTTGCGCGCCATCATGTCCCGCGCGCACGACGCCGACGACGACGCGGCGGCCGCCCTCTCGGCGATGCGCGAGAACCCGCCGGAGCTCCCACCGCAGCTCGGCGCGACCTACGACGACCTCATCGGGGACTACAAGACCGCACTGAGCGAAGAGGTCGCCGCCGAGATGGAGGCGATCTTCAACGGCGAGTCGGACATGTCGCCCGAGCAGGTCAACCAATGGTGGGAACACCTCAGCGACGCCGAACGGGAAGCCCTCATCGCCGAGCACCCCGAATGGGTCGGCCCCACTGACGGCATCCCCACCGACGTCAGGGACACCGCCAACCGCACCGTCCTCGACGACCAGATCACCGGCCTCGACCAGCAGATCGCCGCCATCGAAGCGCAACTGGCACAGCGGGACGCCGATCTCCTGGCGGGCAGGAGCAGCGACTCGACACTCAGTTACGCGGAGCTCCAGGGGCAGCTCGAAGCGCTGCAAACGGACCGGAACGACCTCGCCGCGTTGCAGGCGCAGATCACCGACGATGACGGAAACCCTGCATCCTTCACGCTCGATGAGAACGCCGATCCGCCCGTCACGCAGCAGTACTACCTGCTCGGCTTCGGATCTGAGGGCAGCGGCCAGGCGATCGTCTCCCTCGGGAACCCCGACACCGCCGACAACATCAACGCCTACGTCCCAGGCACGGGCGGAAGCCTGGAGGGCGCCAGCGGCGGCCTCATGAACCGCACGGAGACCATGGCAGCCGATGCCTACCGATGGGGCGTCCCGGGGGAGGAGACCGCCACGATCCTGTGGATGGGGTACGACGCCCCCGACAATGCGTACCCGGGCCAGGAGGGGATCTGGACCGACATCGAAGCCGCGCACGGGAGTTACGCCGAGGACGCGGCCGAAGACCTCGAATCCTTCACTCAAGGGCTCCGAGCCACCACTGAGAGCCCGCTCGAACCCGCGAACCTGACGTTGACGGGGCACTCCTACGGGACCACGGTCATCGGCGAGGCGGCGGCGAGCGAGGGCGTCGACGCCGACAACATCCTCTTCATCGCCTCACCCGGCGTCACGGCCGACACCGCCGAAGCGCTCGGTGTCGGCGCGGAGAACGTGTACGCGACGCGAAACGACGCGGACGTCATTCAGTACACGCCCTTCCACGGCATGGACCCGGTGAAGGACGAGTTCGGCGCGACCGTCATCGAGAGCTACGCCGATGACGGGAGTGCCTCGCACAACCACAGCACCTATTGGGATGAAGTCAACAGGCAGGGACGCATCGACATGTCCGATGTCATCACCGGCCAGGCAGGATAGGAAGATGCCCGAATCGGCCCGCCGCAGGCTCGACCGCCTTTCCCACGTCGCAGTCGCGGCGCTGGCCGCAGTTGCGCTGGCCTCCTGCTCACCTGATGGAGGAGCTATGAACCAACCCCCGGAGAGCGAGTACACCCAGGCGGAAGCCTATGCCCCCATGGAAGCCGCCGTGGCCGAGAGCATCGCGGCTCTCCCTGACTTCCCCGGCTTCGGCTCACGCTCATGGCGCGAGAACCCGTGCAGCCATAACGGGGTCGACGATCCGGACTACACCAACATCGAGATCACCTACGACTTCTCGGAAGAGATCTCGCAGAGCGACCTCCTCCGTGAGGACTATGTCGCGGCGCTTCGGGAGTTCTGGAAGTCCCAGGGGTACGAGATCACCGATGATGAAGAGAGACAAAGAGAAACACGGGTCGATCGAAGCCTCGCCGCAGAGCGCAAGGACGGCATTTCGCTGTGGTACGCCGTCGGCAGGTACGCGGGACTCATCATCAACTCCGGCTGCGTCCCCGTCAGCGACCCGGGCGAGATCGAGTACATCCCTCCGGTCGGGGGCATCGAACCCGGAAGCGACAAGGACAACGTCGACCGGTACTTCCCCGACGGCATCCCCACCGACCAGGCCGCGGCGATCGACCCGTTTGCAGACGGGCAGGCGATCACGGCACTCATCCCCTTCCAGTCACCGCAGACCTACGACGACCTGCTCTGACCAGGGCAGCGGTTGAGCGCATCAGCGCGACTCCTGCCAACCAGTAGGAGTGCGCACCACTGAGCTAATTGAGGCCGAGGCGGGCGCGTTCGGCTTCGATGATTCGTTGTTCGAGGGGGATCGTGTCGTCTTCGGGTGCGGCGACGGCGGTTGCGGTGGCCATGGCGCCGTTGCCCTTGGCGTCGCTGTGGCGGGCGTAGTGCTCGAAGAGGATCTGCTTGTGCTCCTGGACCTCACGGATGCGCTCGTCGACGCCGTCCTTGCCGAGCAGGCGGTGGACCTGGACGCGGCGGGTCTGGCCCATGCGGTGGGCACGCGCGACGGCCTGCTGCTCGATGCTCGGCTTCCATTGCGGCTCAGCGAGGACGACGACGGAGGCGGCCTGGATGTTGAGGCCGACGCCGCCCGCCTCGATCTGTGCGAGGATCACCGCCGGGCCCTCGCGGCGCGCGAACTCGTCGACCATGGCCTGGCGCTTCGGGGCGGCCACTTTGCCCGTGATCGGGCCGATCGCGCGGTCGCCGATGCGCTCGCCGACCGCTTTGAGCACGTCGAGGAAGTAGGAGAACACGATGACCTTCTGGCCCTCCTCGCCCGCGTCCTCTACGAGTTCGGCGAGCCGCTCCAGCTTCGCGGAGCCGGGCATGGCGGAGGAGGCGCGGCGCATGCCCATGAGGTTGCGGCGGCGGACCTGCTCGCGGTACTCGTCCTCGTCCTCGGCGTTGAACTGGACCCACTCCTCGACCTCGATCTTCTCGGGGAGCTCGGTGAGCACGTCTTCCTGGTTGCGCCGCAGGTAGACCGGGGCGACGGCCTGCCGGAACGCCTCCGCGCCGACCACGTCGTCGCCCTCGCCGACGCGCTCGGCGAGGTCGGGCCGGAGGTGGCCGATGAGGGACTTGAACTCCTGGACGCGGTTCTCCATCGGCGTGCCGGACAGGAGCAGCGCCCGCTTCGAGCGGCCGATGACGGCGCCGACCGCGTTGCTGCGCTTGGCGTTCGGGTTCTTGATGTAGTGGGCCTCGTCCACGATCACCAGCGCGAACTTCGAGCGCTGCGGCATGGATTCGAGCCGGTCGACGGTGTTGAACGTGGTCACCGCGACCCCGCCGCGGCGCAGCCACCTGCGGGCCTCCTCCTCGCGGTCGGGGCCGTGGAGGCTGAAGGCGTCCAGTTGCGTGTGCTTGCGGATCTCGTTGAGCCAGTTGGGAACGACGCTCGCCGGGCAGATGACGAGCGCGCGCCGCTGGCCGTTCGCGGCGAGGTGCGCGGCGGCGGCGAGGGCCTGGATGGTCTTGCCGAGGCCCATCTCGTCGCCGATGATCGTCTTGCGCTGGTGGATCGCGTACTTCGCGCCGAACAGCTGGTAGTAGCGGAGGTCGGTGCGCATGAGCGAGCGGTCGAGCGGCAGGGTCTCGATCTCCTGCCGCAGGTCGGCGCCGACGAAGTCCTCGGCGCGCCCGGCGTCCTCGACGTCGGAGCCGGTGAGCCTCGCGAGCTGCGTGTTGACGCTCGCGGCGCGGCGCTCGTAGTCGCGCCAGAGCTCGTCGGTGGTCCACCGCTCGGGGCGGACGCGGTCGAGGGCGGCGGACAGGTCCTGTTGCAGCGCCTGGGTCTCGGCGTCGGCGTTGACCTCGGTGAGGACATCGAGCCTGGCGAGCGTCTCAGCCCGGCGCTTGCGCCGGGAGAAGAGCATCGCGAGCCTGCTGCCGGCGCGGTCGGCCGCGGCGAAGTACGGCATGGCGCGCTCGCGGAAGCGGTGGACGGTCTCCCGCAGGTCGTCCACGGCCGCGGTGGCGGTCTGCTCGGCCTGGAGGTGCGCGAGGATGCGGGTGTGGCGCGGGTCGCGGCGCTGCGGGTCGAAGCGGGGCCTCGTGTCGGCGCGGGAGCGCTCGGCGAAGTGCTCGGCCGCGGCCTTGACCTCGTCCACGGTCTGCGCGCCGACCCCCGGGATCGCCAGCAGCTGCTCGCGTGAGTTGGCGAGCACGTCGGCGACGGTGGTGATCCCCGCCTCTTCGAGCTTCGCGAGGCGCAGCCCTTTGGCGGTCTTCTTCAGCTCGGTGACGCGCATCGTCACGAGCTGGCCGGAGACCTCCTCCTGGGCGATGTCCGCGACGTGCCCACGTACGGCGCTGCGCAACTGGGCGGGTGCGGAGGCGAGGTTCTCCCACTGCCGCAGCGTTTCTCGGGCGCGCGAGACCTGCGAGCGGGCGTGCTCGCGGAGGGTCCGCTTGTCGTTCGGGGCGGCGGCCATGGGGACTCCTGGGGTCGGGAGGGGACCAATTGTATGGGTCGGACCGGCATGCGACCTTGCCGCGCGGTTGCATCAGCCTGACAGAATCGCCTCATGGACCCCTATTCCTCCTACGACCCCGCCGCAAACCAGGGCCCGAACGGCGCGCCCGCGGGCCCCGGGCACGGCCCCTCGCAGCCCGGGTTCGGCCCAGGCCCGGCCTACGGCTCGGGCTACAGCCCGAGCCCGGAGACGAGCCACAGCATCGGCTACCCGCCGCCGGGCGCCCCGGTCCCGCCCGCGCAGGGGCCCTACCTGCCCGGGCAGGGCGCTTACCCTCCCGGTCAGGGCGCCTATCCGCCGGACCCGGGGGCCTACCCGCCCGGGAGCCCGTACCAGGGGTATCCGGGGATGCCGCAGCCGCAGTACGGGCCCGTGCCCGTGCCCTCGCAGGGCATTCCGGTCGGCGGGTGGATCGGGATCGCGCTCGGGGTCGTGCTGGTGGTCGCGCTCGGCATCGTCGGCATCGTCGTCGCCCTCGACAACTCCGACACCCCGAGCACCACCGCCACCGACGACAGCGGGGGCGGCGGTGGAGGCGATTCGAGCAACGACTCCGGCGCCGACCCGACCGAGTCCGCCATTGTGGACCCGGTGGCGGACGCGGCGATCGGCGACTGCTTCTACAACTACGGCGACGAGACCACCCCCGACCTGGAGACCGCCGCCTGCGGCGCGGGGGCCTTCGAGGCGATCGACATCGTCGAGGGCACCAGCGACCTGACGTCGTGCGACAGCAACACCATGGTCGACCTCGCGGTCTCCTCCACCGGGGCCACCCGCGTGCTCTGCCTGAGTTACACCGTGATCGCGGGCGACGACGCGTACCACGCGCAGGTCGGCGAGTGCGTCTACGGCACCTCGACCTCCGGCAGCGCGTGGAACATCATCGAGTGCCAGGACGGCGCGTTCAAGGTCATCGAACGGCTGCAAGGCGAGTCGAGCACCAGCGCCTGCACCGACTCGACGTACTACATCTACGGCGTCGGCTACTCCACCGGTTCGACCTATCTGGACACCACGATCTGCCTCCAGATGATGTACGCCAGCGGCGACATCGGATACGCCGAGGTCGACGACTGCCTGTCGATGAACTCCGACTACACGTACGCCTCGTTCGTCTCCGACTGCGGCGACGGCAACGCCTACGTCACCGGCCGCACCAACGAGATCGTCGACGGCGAGAGCTGGTGCAACGGCTGGGGCTGGGCCTACGAGGAGGTCCCCGACTTCCCCGAGCTCTCGTTCACCGTGTGCTGGGGCTGGCTGTAGGACGCGGCTGGCGGGGCCGTCAGCCGAGGGCGACCGCGACCGTCGCGTCGTCCCCGTCGAGCGCCGTCAACTGCACCACGATGCCCCCGGCGTCAGGTGCGGACGGCTCCTCGTCACAGGCGAGGCCACCGCTGCCGTCGGCGCGGAACGTCAGCGCGCACGACGGGTGGTCGAGGAAGCCCCCGCCCCCGCCGAGCCCGTCGGGGTCGGTGAGGCCGATCCGGACCCCGCCGTCCTCGATGGCGGCGTCCACAGTCCACTCGCCGTCCGACCCGGTGAGCGGGAACTGAACGGAGCCCGAGAAGGGCACCTCGCACTCGCCGTCCCCGCAGTCCTCGTACCCGGCGGAGCCGTCCTCCTCCGCCTCCGTTGCGGCCGAACCGTCCTCGGACTGCGAGGGCGACGGCCGGTCCGAGGGCTCGGCGACTCCGGAAGTAGCCTCGGCGGCCGCGGCGTTCGACGCCTCGGCCTCCGGCTCCTCCCCGCCGCCGCACCCGGCCGCGGCCAGCGCCGCCAGTACCGCACCGGTCGCCATGCAGCGTGTCAGGAAAGGTCGCGAAGGGATCATCCGCCGATTCTAGGCACTCCCGCTGGAATCGCTCCCAAGCGGGGCTTGCGCGGACCGAATATGCTCTCTTCTTGTCACCGGCACCTGACCCCTTGTGCCGCAACCCCAAAGTGAAGAGCAGGAGCGCACATGGGCATCCCCGACCCGGAGGCGTCGCGGCAGCACCTCGAAGCGTGGAAGGGCCGCATCGACCGGCTCGCCGCGGACACGCAGGAGATGAGCACCCGGTTCGGCGAGCTCAAGGCGGTGGGGGTCGACCCGGACGGGCTCGTCAGGGTCACCGTCGACTCCAGCGGGAACATGGTCGACGTGCAGCTCAGCGAGCGGACCCGGCGGATCGACACCGAGCACACCGGCCAGGCGATCCTCGCGGCGGTCACCGCCGCCCGCGCGCAGATGGCGGAGGCTTCCGCGGAGATCATCTCCGAGACGCTCGGGTCGGACTCGGCTGCGGGGCAGGCGATCGCGGACCGCGTCCGCTCGCAGCTCATGCCGCGGACTGGCGAGGAGGGCTGAGCCCATGGCCTCCGGTTTCTCCGTCGACGCCGAACAACTCCGAGAACACGCCTCCCAGCTGGATGCGCTCAAGGACCGCTTCGACGCGGTCCTGTCCGCCAGCTCCTTCATCGAGCAGGACGATGAGGCCTACGGCACCCTGTGCGGCTGGATCTCCGGCTGTCTCGAACAGCGGCACCAGGACCAGGACGACATGGTCACCCGCGCCCAGAGCAACCTGGAGAAGGCCGCTCAAGCGATTCGGGAGTGCGCCGACTCCTACGAGTCCGGAGACGAGGAGACCAAAGGGTCTTTCAGCGACCTCGAAGCCGAACTCTTCAACTGAAAGGCGCTCACGTGTCCGACAATCCTCTCGTCGCCCCCGTCGAATCCACTCGCAGAGCATGGACCGGATCGGGTCTCGCCGACAGCATCCAGGGCCTGGTCGACGCCATCGAAAGCGACGGCTGGGTCGATGACGCACTCGGCGGCACCGGACTGGCGCTCGAAGTGGTCGGCTCCGTCATGGACCCGGTCAGCGCACTGCTCGCGAACGGCCTCGGCTGGGCCATGGAGTACTTCGAGCCCCTGCGTTCCATGCTCGACGAGGTCACCGGCAAAGCCGATGTGGTCAATTCGCATGCGGCCACCTGGGGGAACGTGTCCGGGGAGCTCTCGCAGATCGCCGCCGACCTCCAAAGCCTGCTCGACAGCAGCCTCGGCGACTGGACCGGCGAGGCCCACGACGCGTACCAGTCGCTCATGGCCCACAACGTGAACGCGATCGGCGGCCTCGGCGCGACCGCGGCGGCCCTCTCCGCCGCCACCCAAGGCGCGGGGGCGCTCGTGCAGATCACCCGCGAGATTATCCGCGACCTCATCGCCGAGCTGGTCGCGCACGTGATCGTCTGGGCGGTCGAGGCGATCTTCGTGGTCACCATTCCGGTGATCGCCGCACAGATCGTCGCGGCCGTCGTCAAGTGGGCCGGCATCATCATGGGCTACGGCATGGCCCTGGTCCAGAGCCTCCAGAACCTCAAACTCCTCCTCGGACTCTAGGACCGGCAGATGCGCAGATTCCTGAAGTTCGTCCTCCTCCTCGGCATCGGCCTCGCGTTCGCCAAGCCCGGCGGCAGCGGCCCGAAAGGACCGGACGACTCCACCCCGATCACCCCGAACGGCACCGACCCCGCCGACTCCCCCAAGGTCAAGACACCCGGCGGCACCAACGCCGTCACCAACTGGGGCGGCGCCAAAGCCGAGATCGACAAGAGCCTCGACGACGGAGAGATCGGCGACGGCACCTCCGGCAACCCGCCTGAGACTCCGGCCACTCCGACGACCGAGCCCAAGAATCCCGACAAATGGGCGAGCCAGCAGAACCTCGACAACCACTACCAGGACCACGGCGAGGAGATGGGCTTCGAGTCCCAGATCGAGTACCGGGAAGCCGCCATCGACCTGATGAGCACCGACGGCGGCAGGCGCGACGGCGTCCAGATCAAACGGGACGGCGAAGTGGCATACTTCTTCGACCCGGCGACCGGCGAATTCGGCGCATCCGGTCCGCGGGGCATCATCACCTATTTCACCCCGGACGACCCTGCCGACTACTTCAGACGACAACCCGGAACCGAGGTCTAGATGGAACCGCTTTCGACCCCGCGCTACCCGTGCCCCTGCTGCGGATTCATCGTCCATGAGGCGACAGGGGCCCACGAGGTCTGCCCCATCTGCGGCTGGCAGGACGATCCGGTGCAGCTGCGCTGGCCCGAATACCGGGGCGGAGCCAACAAGCCGAGCCTCATCGAGGCGCAGCGGAACTTCCGCGAGATCGGTGCGTCAACGGAACGCCGCCGGGGCAGGGTCCGGCCGCCCCGGCCCGACGAGGCGAAGGACCCCGGGTTCAGGCCGGTCGATCCGGCGATCGACCGCTTCCCGTCCCAGGACGAGGAGATCACGGAATGGCCGAAGGACCTCACGAGCCTGTACTGGTGGCGCCCGGGCTTCGGAGGCCGGTGACCCCGTCGGCGCGGCCGCGGGGCGACTCCGTCGGGCACCGGCCGCCGGGTTCCCCGGTCGCGCCCGGCCGGCGGCATCGGCGATGACGAAAGCCCACCGGGCCGCCGCGGCGGCCATTCGCGGGCACGCCGACCGTGTCGAGGAGCTTCGATACCGGTTGGAGGCGGTCCGGTTCGCCAGCACGCTGATCGACCGCAGCGACATCGCCGACAGGCCGGTGCTCGCGTGGCTCCACGCGAACCTGGAGCAGCCGGTGCAGCGCCAGGACGGCATCGTCGAGTACCTGACCGTCAACTTCACGATCGCGACCCAGCGGCTGCGCGCCACCGCGGGCGCGTTCGAGGGACGACGAGGTGCGCCGGCGCTGGCGCAGGTCACCGCCGCCTCCTATTGGGCGCCGAAGGGGCGGTCCGCGCCGAGCGTCGATTTCAGCGCCAAGCCGGACCTGAACGCCAAGATCGATGGTCTCGCAAGGTCGATGGACGTCCGGACCTGGGCGGTCGGGGCGCTCGCCGAACCGGGAGCTTCGCCGCTTCCCGAACGGGACCGCTCGGCGGCCGGCCCAGCGCTCCTGCACGACGTCGAGACGGCGCTCCAGGTGCAACCGGAGGTCTTCGCCGCACAGGTCAGAGCGTGGCGCGACATGTCGGCAGAGCTCCAACGGATCGCGCAGGAACTCCAGGACCTCCTTGAGCACGACATGCCCGAGTGGACCGGGGAAGCCCATGCCGCCTACTGCTGGCTGATGGACCACAACGTCAATTCGGCGGTCGCCCTCAGCGCCACCGCCGCGGGGCTGGCATCCGCGGTCGATGGCGTCGGCGTCGTCATCGCCTCGACGCTCGCGCGCCTCCGCGGGAGAACCGACGGCCTGGCGGCGCGGTTGACGGCCCGGCCCAGGGCAGACGGCCCGGGCACGGCAGTGCAGCAGCTCGTTGCGACGGTGCCGCCGTGGGCGGTGGCGGTCGCCCGCGACCTGGCCGCGCTGGTGCAGAGTCTCGACAACCTCAAGGCGCGGCTCTCCTCCTGACGCCTATTGCTGGGACTGGCTGAGGGTCCTGGTGATCCGGGGGGCTTCCTCTGTGTGGAGGTTGAGTTCTACGTGGCCCTGCCAGGTGGGGTGGGTTACGGAGAGGTCGTATTCGACTTTGAGGAGGTCGGGTTCGGGGTTGGTGGCCACTACTTTGTAGTGGGGCATTTCGGGGATGGGGACGTCTATGTGCTTGTAGCGGCGGACGTTCACTACGAAGCGTTTGGTGCTCACCGCTATCGAGGCCGTGACGAGGGTCTTCTTCCAGTTGGCGCGGCGGCCCGGGGCCCTCAGGTGGCGGTGGGTGACGGTGCCGACGGCGCCTTCGACGAGGATGACCATGCCTTCAGCGCGGAGGGACGCGGCGAGGCCGTCGGGGAGGCGGCCGGGGCCGAGGAGGAGGCGCTGGAGGGGGTTCATGGCCGAAGTGTAGTGGCGCGGTGCCATTGCGTGGGTGGAGATGTGTCGGTGTGTCGTGATTGGTCGGCATGCGGCACACTGGGTTCGGTCCGGGGCCCGGATCGGGCACGGACGCTCCCTACCCCCTAGGAGTTCCTCGTGAAGAGACGCAACTTGCTGCGGGCGCTCGCGATCGGCGCGCCCCTGGCGACCGCCGGGGCCGTCGGCGCCGGGATCGCGGCGGCGGACACGGCCAACTTCAAGATCATGGCGACCGAGCAGGTCCAGAACAAGGTCATGGTCTTCGACAAGAACAAGTCGTTCAGCGACGCCAACCGGTACAAGTCGTGGAGCCCCGGCACCGGCGGGTGGTCGAACCTCTCCGACTGCCGCATCCGCGACACGGCCCAGTTCGGCGCCATCGGGCTCGCCGCCGCCTCGGGCGGCAAGGTCGGGATCTGGAACATCACCACCGAGAAGGACCAAGAGCTGAACGACGTGCTCTGGAGCGCCACGCCGGGCGGCAATCCCCATGCGCTGGAGCGCATCCCCAACATCGGGGCCTTCGTCTCGGCTTCATCCGACGGGTTCCTCACCGTCTACGGGCCCACCAAGATCTCGGACCCCTCCACCCTCGCGAAGGTCCAGACGGTGTCCCTCGCCGGCGCGCACGGCGTCATCTGGGACCCCAACAACAACCTCCTCTGGGCCGCCGGCGACAAGGTCGTGCAGGCGTACACGGTCTCCGGGACGTACCGGAACGTGCGGCTCGCCAAGTCCAGCAAGAAGGTCGCCCTCTCCGGGCTCGGCCACGACCTCCAGGCGGACTTCTCGAACTCGTCGCTCCTCCAGGTCTCGGACTCGTACGGCGTCTACTCGATCAACAAGTCGAGCCTCGCCAAGACCACCCTGCACACCACGACGCGCATCAAGGCGTACGTGAAGATGAAGACCGGCGAGTACTTCTACATGCGCGCCGACAACACCGGCTCCCGCACCTGGGGCAGCCCCACCATCGTGTTCTCGCAGTCCGCCGACCGGACGCGCTCCGGCGCCGAGTTCTACAAGGTCAGGTACTACACCACCGCGTACAACTAGCGGAGGGAATCACGGCCGGGCGCCATCGCGCCCGGCCGTTCCGCTTACGCCGGAACGACTTCGTCCCCCACGCGCACCACGCCCTCGTTGAGGATCTCGGCGTAGAAGCCGAAGCACGTGGCGCGGCCGAAGTCCGGGACGTCGCGGCGGTGGTGCTTCGCAAGGGTCTTCAGCAGCGCGGGGTCGTTCGGGTTGCCGCGGTGCGTGATCGACGGGATGACGCAGCGCGGAGTGGGCACCAGGACCTCGACCGAGACCTCGCCGATGGTGAGGCGCCGCCCCGGCTCGGGGTCGTCGGGGAGGTCCAGGACCAGGTTGGGGCGGAAGCGGACCGGGTCGACGGCGGTGCCGTGCTCGGCGCTGAGGCGGTCGAGGGCGCCGGTGGTGACGAGGTGGAGGGGGCCGAAGTCGAAGAAGCGGCCGTCCGCGGCGTCGTGGCGGACGTCGACGATCGCGTCGCCGCCGGGCACGGCGTCGGCGGCCCACTCGGGGATCATGCCGGGCTCGTCGGGCCACCAGTGGTGGCGCTTGAGCCGCTGCGACGCGGTGCGGGTGAGGCGGACGGGCCGCCCGAGCCACTCGGAGACCGCGGCGTCGGCCTCGGGGGTGCCCGCGGTGCCGCTCAGGCCGTTCGGGGCGGTGACCAGGACGTCCTCGCCGTCCGGGTCGAAGACCGCGTCCACGTCGAGGAGCGCGCCCCACAGGCGCGGCTGCTTGGCGCTGCCGATGGTCCCGTCGGCGTCGACGCAGACCCAGGTGCGGTCGCCGTCGAGGCCGTGCTTGCCGATGCGGGTCTGATCGACGTGCTCGGCGGCGGCGGACTTGAGCGGGTGGCGGCGGATGCCCAGGACGCGGTTCACCGGTGCATTCTATGCCGCGCTACTCCTCGCCGTTCGGGTAGAAGTACAGGACCGGCGACTCCTTGACCGCGCCCGGCAGCTCCGCCGACCACTTCGCGGTCCCGTCGTACCCGATGAACGCGGCCGTCGCGCCGTCGCGCGAGACGTACCCGCCGTCGTGGAGCGAGGTGCACGAGGACGGCTCCTCGGAGCCGACCGCCTCCCCCGTTTCGAGGTCCACGACGCGCGTCCCCGCCTCGGCGCGGATCGTGAAGCCGCCCTTGAAGGCCCCGTACGGGCCGTACCCGTCGACGACACACGCGTACCGGCCCGCCGGGTCGGTGCCGACCAGGCCGATGGTGAGCGGCTCGGTGCCGGTGAGGCCGGGGATGTTCACGGTGTCGAGGACGGTGCCGTCGGTGTCGATGCGGTAGAACTCGGTGAGCTGGAGGTCGTGGTAGATCGCCTGGGCGGAGCCGTCCTCGGCGGTGTACCAGCGCAGGCGGCAGCCCTCCTCGGCGAGTTCCACTGTGGTCGGCAGCTGTCCGGCGTCCGGCGAGTACCACTCGGTGTCGCCCCACGCCTCGACCGGGAGCGGGGTCGCGTCGCCTTCCGCCGTCGCGGCGCCCCAGACGGCGGCGCGGTGGACGAGGAGCGCGGAGCCGTCGGGGAGCCAGGTCGGGTCGATGCAGGCGTGGTCCAGCGGATACGTTGCGGCCGTGGTGATCGCGCCGGAGTCGAGGTCGCCGAAGCGGAGGACGGCGTCGGGGCCGCCGCCTTCGATCCAGGCGGCGGTGCGCTGGCGCGGGTCGATGCTCAGGGACGCGCGGAGGACGGTGCCGACGTCGCCCTCGGCGTCCCAGGCGCCGCTGAGGTCGAGCACGGGCTCGGCCTCGTCGGAGCCGACGTCCCAGCGGTACAGCTGGTGGTCGTCGCCGAGGCCGTAGAAGACGCCGGCGTCGGCGGCGACGCTGCGGCCGGTGACCGAGTCGGCGTCGCAGGCGGTCGCGAGGAGGGCCGCGGCGAGGGCCCCGGCGGCGGCGAGGAGCCCGGTGCGCCGTGGCGTGGACCGGCGGGACGTGTCGCGGCGGGTCATGTTGTCCTCCTTCGTCATCCGGACTTGTACGCTCCGGCGTCCTTGTCGGCCATGCCGTGGCGGCTGATGAGGTCGAGCCAGGCGAGGAAGTTGGCGGACGACGCGGTCGGGTCGACCTTCTCCGCGCCGAAGCGCTTGCGGAGGGTCGCGAGGCCCTGCTTGGTCTGCGGGCCGAAGTCGCCGTCGATCGCCATGTCGGTGATGCCCGCGAGGTCCCTTGCCGCCCATTGGATGATCGTGGTGTCGGTCTGGTAGCCCCAGTCGGCGGCGACGGCCTTGCGGCCGCGGTCGGCGTGGATGTGGTTCCAGTGGGAGCCGTCGGGGTCGTTGTAGCAGTGGAGGACCGTGCCGAAGTGCTTGCGGCACACGGCGATCACGGCCAGGTAGCGGCGGCGCAGGTAGCGGCGCTTCTCCTTGCCGTGGACGGCGGTGTCGACGTAATGCCCCGAGCCCCAGTCGAACCTGGTGAAGTCGATGGCGGCGCCGTAGCGGTGGTACCCGGGCTTGCAGACCTTCGTCCCGGCGATGCCGGTCCACCCGTACGGCCAGGGGCCCTCGCTGCGGGCGTACGTCGCGCCGAGGGCGTTGAGGTCGCGCATGACCTTCCCGGCCTGCGTGTGGGTCTCCTGGTGCATGGTGAACGAGGTGACGTTGGGGTGGACGCCGAATCCGCTCTCGCTGAACGCGGTGCGGTAGCGCATCTTCCACGCCGTGTCGTAGAGCCAGTCGCGCGTGATGTCGGGGAGTTCGCAGGCCGAGCGCGCGAACGCCTTGGAGCTGCTGGGGAATGTCACGGGTTCCTCCTCGTCGCTACCTGATTCCTCTGATGTGGATGGTCGTGCCGTCGGTCTCCAGCCACAGGCCGCGGCGGCCGGGGACGGCGAGGATCTCGCCGCGGCAGGCGCAGTCGGCGGCGGGGCCGACGGCGGTCTCCGTGCGCTCGTCGTCGGTGAAGCGGGTCTCGGTGACCGCGCCGTCCCGGTCGGAGAAGAGGCTGACGTGGGCGTCGGCGGCGACGGCGGCCATGGGGCGGCCAGCGCCGGGGTAGGTCCCGGCGGGGGTGAGGACCAGTTGCGGCGTCCCCGCCTCGGCGAGGCGCGCGGTGGCGGCGGTCTGGGTGCCGTCCCCGTCGGCGACGGCCGCGAAGACGCCACGGTCGGTCTCGGCGAGGACGGTGCCGTAGCCCTCGCCGAGGCCGTCGGCGAGGACGCCTGCGGCCCAGGTGCTCCCGCCGTCGGCGGTGACGGCGAGGCGGCTGCGGGAGAGCGCGGTCAGGTGCTCGTCGGGGCCGCCTTCGATGGCGACGGCGATGCCGTGCTCGCCCATGGGGGCGATGGCGGTGGCGAGCCCGGCGCCGATGTCCTTCGGGACGGGCAGGTCGGCGTAGCCGCTGTCGGCGTCCTCGATGCGCAGGAGCGCGGGGCGGACGCGGCCGGGCGCGGTCTCCCTTGCGCCGGTGAGCCACAGGACCGCGCCGGTGGCTGCCATGGAGTGGGGCGTGAAGTCGTCCGGGAGGGGCAGCGGCAGCGGCGGGCCGAGGACGCCGGTGACGTCGGCGCCGGGCTCGGCGGCCTCCCCCGGTTCGAGGATGCGCAGGGCGTACCCGGTGTCGAGGGCGTCGGCGGTGAGCACGAGCAGTTCGCCGCCGCGGCCGGTCCAGCCGGCGGCGGCGGCGCGGATCTGCGGCGTCTCGGCCGCGCGTGCGGGCCGGGCGGGCGCGAGGCCGACGGCCCCGGCGAGCAGGGCGCCGGTGAGGAGGGCGCGGCGGGACAGGCGTGGTGTGGCGCCCGAGGGACCGGTGAATGCCATGGATGCACTATGACCAATGATGCTGCGGTATTCGGCCGAATCGCGAACTTTCATTCCATAGTGGTATTGCTTTCGGGTCCTGCCCGTGTTCAGAGCCAGATGAGCGCGGCGAGCCCAGCGGCCGTGGCGGCGACCGCGAGGACGGCGCCGGTGGCCGCGAACCGCTTGAGGGGGACGCGGATGCGCTGGTCCTCGGGGACGCCGGGGCGGCGGCCGGTGACCAGGTCGAACCACAGGAGCGTCGCCATGGACGCCCACGGGAGGACCAGCGGCCCGGTGTTCGTGCCGATGAGCACCGCGAGCAGGGCGTCGGGGTTCCCCTGCGGGATCACCGATTCGACGGCGGCGTAGGCGGGCAGGTTGTTGACGAGGTTCGCCAGGACCGCGCCGGTGAACCCGGCGCGGAGGGCGCCCGCGTCGCCGTCGCCGGTGCCCGCGAGGGCCGAGACGAGGGCGTCGCCGCCGTGGAGCATCAGGGTGGGGACGACGAGGAACAGCCCGGCCGTGAGGACCAGCAGGCGCCACGGAATGAGTTCCCAGGAGAGCAGGTCGCGGCGGCGGCGCAGGCAGTACGCGAGGAGCACGGCCGCGGCGGCGGTGGAGACGAGGGCGATGGGGAGTTCGGCGACGACGGCGAGGACGAAGCCCGCGCACACCGCTGCGGCCGTCCAGAACAGGCGGCGGTCGGCGATGGGGAGGGGCTCGGCGGGGACGGCGTACCGGTCGTGCTCGCGGTGGCGGCGGCGCCAGTAGCCGAGCCAGAGGCAGAGGGCCGTGACGGCGATGACCGCGAGCTGCGGGGCCCACATGCGGGCGGCGAACGCGAGGGGGTCGAGGCCGATGCGGTCGGCGGCGAGGAGGTTCGTCAGGTTCGAGACGGGCAGGAGGAGGCTCGCGGTGTTGGCGAGCCAGACGGTGGTCATGGCGAGCGCGAGGGCCGGGGCGCGGGTGGCGGCGGCGAGCGCGAGCATGACGGGGGTGAGCAGCACGATCGTGGTGTCGAGGTTGAGGAAGACCGTGGTCGCGGACGCGAGGAGGACGCAGCACGCGAACAGCGCCGCGTGGCTGCCGCGCGCGAAGCGGGCGAGGCCGCGGGCGGCGGCGTCGAAGAGCTGCGACGCCTGGACGATCGCGACCATGGCCATGACGGTGCCGAGGAACAGCACGAGCGGCGCGACGCGGGCGAGGCTCGCGAGCGCGTCGCCGTTCGGCAGCGCCCCGCTCGCCCAGCACACCAGCCCGGCCCCGAACACGCCGAGGACGGCGAGGTCGAGCCAGTCGAGGCGGGCGCGCCGCAGGCGCGTCGGGGTTCCGGTCACCGGGCCAATGGTAGGAACGCTTCCGCCCCGCGACCACGCTCAGTGACCGGATCGCGGGACGGCGCGCCCGGATGGGGAGTCGGGCGGGTCGCGGCGGTTCTTCGCAAATCGGGCGTTCGGAGGCGCCCCCGGCTTCGATAGTGCCCGGCGGGTACGACAGCGCCCCGGGACGGCGGTGCCATCCCGGGGCGCCGTCGTGGCTCAGCCCTTGGTGACCGTGAGCTTGTCACCCAGGTCGGAGGTGGCGACTTTGACGGTGTCGCCGTCGGTGATCTTGCCTTCGAGGAGTTCGCGGGAGAGGGGGTCGCCGATGGAGGTCTGGATGAGGCGGCGCAGCGGGCGGGCGCCGTAGACGGGGTCGAAGCCGCGGTCGGCGAGCCAGGACTTGGCGGCGTCGTTGACGTCGAGGCGCAGGCGGCGGGCCTCCATGCGGCGCTCCAGGTGGCCGAGCTGGACCGTGACGATCGACTTGAGGTGCTCGTGTTCGAGCGCGTGGAAGATGACGATGTCGTCGAGGCGGTTGAGGAACTCGGGCTTGAAGTGGGTGCGGATGGCCGCGAGGACCTGGTCGCGCTTGGCGTTGTCCTCCAGCAGCGGGTCGACCAGGGCCGAGGAGCCGAGGTTGGAGGTCATGATGAGGATGACGTTGCGGAAGTCGACGGTGCGGCCCTGGCCGTCGGTGAGGCGGCCGTCGTCGAGGACCTGGAGGAGCGTGTCGAAGACGCGCGGGTGGGCCTTCTCGACCTCGTCGAGGAGCACGACCGAGTAGGGGCGGCGGCGGACGGGCTCGGTGAGCTGGCCGCCCTCCTCGTACCCGACGTACCCGGGCGGGGCGCCGATGAGGCGGGCGACGGAGTGCTGCTCGGTGTACTCGCCCATGTCGATGCGGATCATGGCGCGGTCGTCGTCGAACATGAACTCGGCGAGGGCCTTCGCGAGCTCGGTCTTGCCGACGCCCGTGGGGCCCGCGAAGATGAACGAGCCGGTGGGCCGGTTGGGGTCGGAGAGGCCGGCGCGGGCGCGGCGGAGCGCGTCGGCGACGACGGTGACCGCTTCGAGCTGGCCCACGACGCGCTCGCCGAGGACCTCCTCGGCGTGGAGGAGCTTGTGGGCCTCGGACTCCTGGAGGCGCCCGGCGGGGATGCCGGTCCAGGTGGAGACGACGTCGGCGATCTCGTCGGCGTCGATCTCCTCCTTCAGCATCGGCTGGTGGGCGGGGTCGGTGTCGGCGGTGGCGAGCTCGGACTCGGCGTCGTGGAGCTGCTGCTCCAGTTCGGGGATGCGCCCGTAGCGCAGCTGCGCGGCCTTTTCCAGGTCGTACTCGCGCTCGGCGCGCTCGGCCTGGGTCTTGAGGTCGTCGAGCTCCTCTTTCAGCTCGGAGACCTTGCCGATGCGGCCCTTCTCAGACTCCCACTGGCGGGAGAGCGCGGCGAGCTTCTCGCGGTCGTCGGCGAGTTCGCGCTGGAGGGACGCGAGGCGCTCGGCGGAGGCCGGGTCGTCGGTCTCGTTCTGGAGGGCGGTCTCCTCGATCTCCAGGCGGCGGACGGCGCGCTCGACCTGGTCGATCTCCTCGGGGCGCGAGTCGATCTCGATGCGCAGGCGGGACGCGGCCTCGTCGACGAGGTCGATGGCCTTGTCGGGGAGCTGGCGGTCCTGGATGTACCGGGCGGAGAGCTGGGCGGCGGCGACCAGGGCGGAGTCGGTGATGCGGACGCCGTGGTGGACCTCGTAGCGCTCCTTGAGGCCGCGGAGGATCGCGACGGTGTCCTCGATGGTGGGTTCGCCGACGTAGACCTGCTGGAAGCGGCGTTCGAGGGCGGCGTCCTTCTCGATGTGCTCGCGGTACTCGTTGAGGGTGGTGGCGCCGATCATGTGGAGCTCGCCGCGGGCGAGGGCGGGCTTGAGCATGTTCCCGGCGTCGAGGGAGCCCTCGGACTTCCCGGCGCCGACCATGGTGTGGAGCTCGTCGATGAACGGGATGATCTCGCCGTCGGAGGACTTGATCTCCTCCATGACGGACTTGAACCGCTCCTCGAACTGGCCGCGGTACTGGGCCCCGGCGATCATGCTGGCGAGGTCGAGGAGGATGACGCGGCGGTCGCGCAGCGACTCGGGGACGTCCCCGGCGACGATGCGCTGGGCGAGGCCCTCGACGATCGCGGTCTTGCCGACGCCGGGCTCGCCGATAAGCACCGGGTTGTTCTTGGTGCGGCGGGAGAGGACCTGGATGACGCGGCGGATCTCGGTGTCGCGGCCGATGACGGGGTCCACTTTGCCGGAGCGGGCGGTCTCGGTGAGGTCGACGCCGTACTTCTCCAGGGCCTTGTAGCCCTGCTCGGGGTCGGAGGAGGAGATCTTGCGGTCGCCGCCGCGGAGCGTGGGGAACGCGCTGATGAGCTTCTTGTCGGTGGCGCCGAGCTCGGCGAGGTGGCGGCCGGTCTCGCCGCCGGCCTGGGCGAGGCCCGCGAGGAGGTGCTCGGTGGAGACGTACTCGTCGCCGTAGTCGGTGGCGATCTTGTCGGCGGCGTTGATGGCGCGCAGGGCGTCCCGGGCCATGGACGGCTCGGAGACCGAGGGCCCGGACGCGGACGGGAGCTCGTCGATGCGCCGCTCGGTCTCGGCCGAGACGGTGCCGGGGGTGACGCCGACGAGCTGGAGGAGGCCGGGGGCGGTGGATCCGTCGACGGTGAGGAGCGCGTCGAGGACGTGCCAGGGTTCCACGGCGGGGTTGCCGTTCGCGGCGGCGGTGCGCGCGGCCTGGGAGATCACTTCGCGGCTCTTGGTGGTCAGGCGGTTGACGTCCACTGCGGTGTGCCTTCCTCTCGTCGGGTGCCGAGTTGAGTCTATCCGGCTCAAGTTTTCGCGACGGGATCCAACGCGTTCGCCCTTAGCGAACCACAGAAAAGCCCCGAGCCCGGCGGGCTCGGGGCTTTCGGGTTCCGGGCGCTACTTGCGGGCGCCGGTGAGGCCGAAGATCGACTTGATCTTGGCGAGGAGGCCCGGCTTGGCCTTCTCGGCCTCGTCGGACTCGATGGCGGGCGCCTCCGCCTGGGACGGGACGGCCTTCTCCGGGTCGGCCGCGGCCGCCTCCGGCTCGTCGATCGCCTCGGCGACCGGCGTGCCGGACTCGGTCTTGTCGGCCTCTTCGGTGTCGGCCGCGGTGTCGACGGTGTCGGTCGGCGCCGCCTCCGAGGGCTTCTCGGCCTCGGCGACCGGCTCCAGCTCCTCGACCGGTTCGGCGGCGGGTGCGGTCACGGGCTCGGGCTCGGCTTCGGCGACGGGCTCGGGTTCGGTCTCCGCGGCGACGGGCGCGGGCTCGTCGACGACCTCCGGGCCGGCGTCGGGGGCCTCGTCCTCGACCGCGGCGGGCGCCTCGGCTTCGGTCTCGGCCTCCGCGACCTCTTCGGTCTCGTCTTCGGCGCCGGCGGTGAGGAGCGCGCGGAACTCGGCGACGGTGAGGACCGGGATCCCGGCCTCCTCGGCCTTCTTCACGCGCGCTTCAGTCGCCTTGACGGTGTCGTCGGCGACCAGGTGGGTCACGGTCTTGGTGAACTGTTTGGCGAGCGCGACATCGGCGTCGGACTCGGCGATCGCGCGGGCGGTGTCGGCGTCGGGGCCGGTGCCCAAGACGATGATCCGGACCTTATCTCCCGTCTTCGTCGGCACGGGGACCTCCCTTATTTCGTTCGTCTGCGGCTGGCAGGGGCACTGCGGGCTACGCGCCAAGCTTTTGTTGAAAAGCGTACCGGGTGTCCGGGTCGGCGCGGCCCAGCGGCGAGCCTTTATTCGCCGCGGACGCCGTTCCTTTGCTGGAGCGCGCTCTCGATTCCGGCGACGCGGTCCGACAGCAGCGTGATGGCCCCGACGGCCCTCGACATTGGATCGTCGCTCGAACCGCCGAGGGTCTGCTCCCTCCGGAACGCGTCCTTGACGGCCTCCCACCGGGCCTCGCGTTCGGCCCCGAGGCGCCCCCGCAGTTCCGCGAGTTTGAGCAGATTCGCCTCCGCGCCGGACGCGAGCGTCTGCGCCTCGCCCGCGTAGTGGTCGTCGATGACCGCTTCCAGCTCGTCGTCGTTCATGACCGGGACGACGCGTTCGGCGAGCCGGTTCATGTTCCGGTACGAGCCCTGGAGCAGGAACGGCGGCTCGGTGCGCGCCGCGGAGTCGGTGGCGGCGGACGCGATGTACGCGAGGTTGTTGCGCAGCACGGTCTCCTGGATGCGCAGGAGCTTGCGCAGCACGGACAGGACCTGGTCGAGTTCGCCCGCCGAGTACGGGTGCGCGAGCGCGTCCGGGGCGGCGGTCGGGTCGCCCTGGGCGAGGCGGATGAGGACCTGCACGTCGGCGCGGGCGCGCCCGGCGAGCGGGGCGGTGACCTTGTTGGAGGTGAGGGCGTTCTCGATGTACGACTGGGCGAAGACCCGGTCGCGTCCGGAGAGGACGTCGCCGAGGTTCCACACGTCGGCGCGGTTGGCGAGCATGTCGGGGATGCGGAACCGCTGCCCGGCCTCGGTGTACGGGTTGCCGGCCATGCACACGGCGAACCGCTTGCCGCGCAGGTCGTACGTGCGGGTGCGGCCGTTCCAGACGCCCTCCATCTTCCGCTGCGCGTCGCACAGGGAGATGAACTTCTGGAGCAGTTCGGGGTTGGTGTGCTGGATGTCGTCGAGGTACAGCAGGACGTTCGAGCCGCATTCGAGCGCGAAGTTGATCTTCTGGACCTCGGCGCGGGCGGTCGCGTTCGGCGCGTCGGCCGGGTCGACGGAGGTCGTCTCGTGGCCGAGCGCGGGCCCGTTGACCTTGACGAGGAGCATCCCGAGCCGGTCGGCGACGTACTCCATGAGGGTCGTCTTGCCGTACCCGGGCGGGGAGATGAGCATGAGCATCCCCGACTGGTCAGTGCGGCGGCCCTCGCCCGACCCGGCGCCGATCTGCTTGGCGAGGTTCGCGCCGATGAGCGGCAGGTACACGTCGTCGATGAGCTGGTTGCGCACGAACCCGGCCATCGTCTTGGGCTTGAACTCCTCGATGCGGAGCGTGGACCGGTGCGTCTCGATGAGGTCGGCGCGGCGGCGCTGGTAGGCGCGGTAGCCGGGGAGGACGGTGCGGCGGAACGCGCCCGTGCGGGCCAGGAACTCGTCGAGCCGGACGGGCAGGACGCGGTTCTCGATGCGCGCGTGGGTGCCCAGGAGCCCGGGGACGCGGGCCTCCAGTTCGGCGTCGAGGTCCGCGGCGTCGCCGGGGGCGACGAGCAGCGCGAGGGCCTCGGGGAGGTCGGCGGGGTCGAAGCGGTCGCCGTCGGCCTGGGCGGTGAACGCGTCGAGCCAGTTCCAGGCCAGGTCCCAGGCGAGGCCGAGGTCGCCGAGGTCGGCGAGGTCGGTGGCGAGGGCCGTCCAGGCGGACGGGCCGACGTGGTTCTCGAAGGCGGCGAGGAGCGCGCGGGCGCGGCCGGAGGCGGCGAACGCGGTGCCGGAGGCGAGCTGCTCGGCGAGGTACTCGGCGGCGAGGTGCGGGTCGGGGGCGAACGGGGACCGCGGGCGGGCGGCGAGCCCGGCCGCGGCGAGGAACCCGGTGAGCGCGGCTTCGAGTTCGGCGATGAGGCCGTCCATGACGTCGGCGCGACCGAAGGCGTCGCGGGCGCGGGCGAGCGACCGGGCCTGGGCGGCCCAGGCCGTCTGTCGCGCTTGGGGGTCGGCGAGCCGGACTCCCTCCGCCTGCGGCGCCCGGTCTTTCGGTGCGTGCCAGAACAGGCGGGCGAGCGCCCGTTCCGCGGCGGGGTAGCGCAGGAGTCCGGCGCCGCCGTGGAGGCGGAGGACTTCGGCGAGGATCGCGGCGGCGTCGGCGTCGTGGACGCCGCGCTCGTAGCCCTCGTCGTAGCGTTCGGCCGCGGCGGCGGCGACGAACTTCGGGAGGTCGGGCTCGTTCAGGAGCGCGGCGGCGCCGTGCTCGGCGAGGAGGGCCGCGGCCAGGTGCTCGGAGCGGTACACGCCGGCGTTCTCCGAGGGGAGGAACTGCGACCAGTAGGGCTTCGTGTCCGCGAAGCCGGGGTCGTCCACCACATGCCGGTAGTCGGTGCCGGTGAGCGAGAACGCGAGCGCGTCGCCCGTGGGCACCAGCGTCAGGTCCAGGGGCTGAGTGTTGACGGGGATGCGGTGCTCGCCGAACTTGACGGCGTCGCCGTCGAACAGGTCGATGCGGTCGGTGAGGGCCCGGCCGGCCTCGGCGCGGGCGGCGGCGATGCGGCCCTCGATCTCCTCGGCGCGCACGGTGTCGTCCAGGCCGCGCAGCTCCGCGATGACCTTGCGCAGGCGCTCGACCATCGGGTCGGTCGCGAAGTACGTGTTCACCTCGTCCAGTGAGGACAGTGTGAGGGTGCGGCGGGCGACGGCGTCGAGGATGCGGTCCGCGGAGGCGGCGAGCTGCTCGGCGCGGCGGGCGGACTCGTCCAGGAGGTGCTGCTTGCGGGAGGAGAACGCCTCGTAGACGTCGGTCCGCTTGTCCGCCAGCCTCGTCAGGAACTCGTCGAAGTCCGCGAAGCGCGTTTCGAGGTTCTCGATGGTGAGCAGCAGGCGCCCCAGCTGCTCGTCGCACGCGGCGGGCGTGTCGGCGGCGCTGATCGCGGCGGTCACGGACTGCCCGAGGAGCGCGAACTCTGCGGCGAACTCCGCGCGGCCCTCGCCCACGGCGAGTTCGCGGCGGCGCGCGGCGAGCGCGGCGCGGGCGCGGTTGACGGCGGCGAGCACTTCGGAGACGCGCCCGAGGATCGCGGTGCGCACGACGGCGTCGCCGATGTCGAGGTTCGCGACGACCTCGGTGAGCGTTTCGAGGCCCTTCTGGCGGGCGTCGAGGTCGTCGAGGACCGGGTTCGCCTCGGCCACCGTCTCGATGGCCTCGGCTTTGCGCTCCAGGTCCGCGATCTGCTCGTGGTAGGCGGTGAACGCGTCGTCCCGTTCGAGGAACGCGACGGCGCGGCGGCCGGTCGTGGCGAGGGACTCGGCGGTGTCGGCGCTGAGCGCGTCGATCCCGGCGAGGTCGATGTAGCGGACCTCGCGGAGCGTCACGAGATGCCCTGCGGCGCCGCGCAGCTCGGTGAGGAGCCCGACCCATTCCTCGGCGCTCTTGGGGGTCTCGCCGCGGGCGCGGCGCAGGAGCTTGACGGTCTCGGTGCGGGCGGTGTCGAGGGCCTTCTCCGCCTCGGCGGTGAGCTCGGCGACCGTCGCGTACTCGTCCAGGACCGCTTCGGCGGTGTCCCTGACCTGGCGCAGGCTGGCGTCCAGGCCGTGGAGGCCCTCGTCGCCGAGCCACGGGTAGTCGTCCAGGCAGCGCACGGCCGCGGCGATGAGCGCCTCGAACACGGCCTGCGCGGGCTCCATCTCGCGGACCATGCGCGCCACCGACAGCGAGTCGGAAACGGCGCGGACGGCCTCGGCGTTGCCGATGCGGTGGATCGGGGTGTCGCCCGACTCCGTCTCGGCCGCATGGGCTTCGGAGCAGAACGGGGTGGACCACACCTGCATGGGGTGGACGCGGGTGGCCTCGTCGCCGCTGGCGCGGAACGCGACCAGGGTGCCGTCGTCGAACACCGCGTAGCCGTGGACGCTCATCGGCGCCGCGACCTCCTTGCGGATCACGTTGTACGGCAGCAGGAGCGAGCGGCCCTCGGCCTGGTCGTAGAAGACGTAGAGGACGTCCTCGCCGTTGGGCGAGCGGATGACCTTCTTGAACCGCAGGCCGGCCGAGTCGTGCTCGAAGGTCTTGAGGCGGCCCTCGTTGAGGTAGTAGCCGCCAGGGAAGATCAGGCCGTGGTCCTCGGGCAGGCGCCGGCACGCGGCGCCGATCGCGTCGGCGCGCACTACGGTGGCGGTGCGGGTGTTGTAGATGAGGTGCCGGGCGGCGGTCTCCTTGTACGGGAGGATGCGCAGCAGGATCAAGGGGCCGATGCGCGCGTAGGCGATCTCGGCGTCGGCGAGGGACTGGAGGGGTTCGGCGACGGGCTCGGAGTAGACGCCCTCGCCGGAGTCGGTGTTGTCCTCGATCTTGACGGTGAGGTCGCCGTTGATGCACTCCACGAAGATCTCGTCCTCGATGGACACGTGCGGGAAGCGGCCCGTGACGTGGTGCTCGCGGGTGGTCTCGGTCCACTCGAAGTCGTACGGGTCGGGCCAGACGGCGTCGGCCTCGCCGCGCGCGTCGATGTAGTCGGCGCCGCCGTCGGGGCGCAGCTGCCAGCGCAGGACGCGCTGGTCGGCGAGCTGCTCGCCGATCTTGAAGACGGCGAGGAGGCGGGTGTCGACCTCGCGGACCTGGAGGAGCTCGGCGGAGCGGTAGTACCGGTAGATCTCGGTGAAGTCGGCGGTGAACTTCGGCTCGTCGAGGAGGTGGCCGGGCTCGGCGACGTCGGTGAACGCGAAGTTCCCGTTCTCACGCCGGAAGTCGTGGAGGGCGAACACGTCGGCGACGCCGGTCTGCGACTTGAGTCCCATGTGGACGTTGTAGCCGAAGAGGAGGCGGTTCCCGACGCGGGCGATGTCGCGGGGCACGCAGTTGTTGGCGGTGCGGATGCGGGTGGTGCCCAGGAGGGTGAGCTCGGTGGAGCCGAACGCGCCGGTGCGGGCGGCGTTGAGGGCCTCGGCCCGGTCGGCGAGCTCGGCGGCGTACCCGGCGAGGCGGGTGGAGAGGACCTCGTAGGTGCCGCCGTCGAGGGAGGCGGTCTCGGGCGTGTCGGCGGCGGTCTGCTCTGCGGCCATGGGTTCCCCTGGGAGCGTTAGGCGGGCGCGGGCGGGCGCCGGGGTTGGGTCCGATTGGACCCAAACCCCGGCGTGAAGCGTTACTTCGCGGCGATCTCCAGCGCGGGCTTCTCGGACACGCCGAGCTCCCGGGCCTTGGACAGGAGGCCGCTCAGGGCGCCTTCGTCGCCGCCGCCGTTGATGAGCTTCAGGAGCGCGGCGGAGACGGTGAGGTTCTTGACGTCCTCGGTGCCGATCCCGGCCAGGACGCCCTTCAGGTCCTCGGCGAACGACGTGGAGCCGTTCCCCCACGCCGCCACCGCGGTCTGGGCGACCTCGGAGTGGGCGACGAACCCGTCGACGGCCTTGCCGTAGCCGATCGCGCCGACGACCCGGTCGAAGAACTGGGCGTCGCCGCCGACCAGGGAGATGTCGGCCTTCGACAGGCCCGTGGCGATGACGTTCGCCTGCTGCTCGGCGATGGACCGGCGGGCCTCGATCTCGGCGCCGCGCAGCTCCTTCTCCATCTCCAGGCGCAGGCGGTACTCCTCGTGGCCGCGGCTGGCCTCGGACAGCGCGTCCATCGCGGCGGCCTTCTCGGTGAGGCCCGCGGACTCGGCGACGAGCTTCTCGCGCAGGGCGTTCGCCTCGGCGGTGCCCTTCGCGGCGGTCGCGGTCGCCTCGGCCTTGCCGATGGCGGCCTGGGCCTCGGCCTCGGCCTTGCCCTTCGCCTCGGCGGCCTTCGCCTCGGCGAGCCCGCCCTTCTCGATCGCGTCGGCCTCGGCCTCGCGGACCTGGACGTCGGCGAGGCCCGGGGCGGCCGCGATGGCCTGGTCCCCTTCGGCCTGGCGGATCTTCGCACGGGCTTCGAGCTCGGCGGCCTGCTGCTCCGCCTCGGCCTCGGTGAGGCGCTGGCGGGCGAGGTGCTTGGAGGCCACCTCGGCGGCCTCGGCGCGCTTGATGTCCTTGACCAGGCTCTCCTGCGCCTCGGCCTCGGCGAGGATGATGACGCGCTGGCGTTCGCGCTCCGCTTCCTCGGTGGCGCGCAGGCGCTTGATGCCCTCTTCCTGCTCGGCGACGGTCTTCTCGACGGCGATGCGCTCGCGGATGACGTCGGCGATCTCGCGCTTCTGCGCTTCGAGCTCCTTGTTCGCGGCGATCCGCGCGAGCTCCTCTTCGCGCTCGCGGGCGACGACTTCGAGGACGCGGTCCTTCTCGATGCGCTCGGTCTCGACGGCGAGCACGCGCTCGCGGTTCTTCTCGGCGACGGCGATCTCGCGGAGGCGGTTCTCGTGCTGGATCCCCGTGGCCTCCTCGGTGCGGATGCGCGCGGTCTCGGACTTGAGGCGCTCCTCGGCCTGGACCTTCTGGACCTCGGCGGTCTCGCGGGCCTGGAGCGTGTCGATCTCGCGGCGCTGGCGGATCTCGGCCTCGGTCTGGCGGCGTTCGAGTTCGAGGACCGCCTCGCGGGCCTCGACGTCCTGCCGCTTGATCTCCTTCTCCTCGTTGCGGCGGTGCTCGTTCGTGGTCACCGACTCGCGGGCCGTGAGCTCCGTGATCTTGCGGATGCCCTGGGCGTCGAGGATGTTCTGCGGGTCGAGGTGGTCGAGCGGGGTCTGCTCCAGGTAGTCGATCGCGGCGTCTTCGAGGGAGTACCCGTTGAGGTCGGTGCCGATGACATTGAGGATGCGGTCGCGGAACTCGTCGCGGTTCGTGTACAGGTCGGTGAAGTCGAGCTGCTTGCCGACGGTCTTGAGCGCCTCGGCGAACTTGGCGTTGAACAGCTCCTGGAGCGTGTCCTGGTCGGAGGCGCGTTTGGTGCCGATGGCGCCCGCGACGTTGATGACGTCGTCGGCGGTCGCGTTGACGCGCACGAAGAACGTGATGGAGATGTCGGCCCGGATGTTGTCCTGGCAGATCAGGCCGTCCTTGCCGGCGCGGTTGATCTCGATCGTCTTCACCGAGATGTCCATGTACTCGGCGCGGTGGATGATCGGCAGGACCAGCGCGGAGGTGAACGACACCTTCCTGGTGCGCAGCTTGGTGACGACGAGCGCCTGGCCGGGGGCGACCTTCCGGTAGAGCCGGACGATCATGAGCAGCAGGCCGAGGAATATGAGCGCGGCGACCAAGAGCGTGATCAAGGTAGCCGAGTTGGAGGCGTCCATTCGGTGGGTTCCTAACGAGACTCTTCGAGAGGGCGTGAGTTACGGGCGTGACCGTACGGTATCCGAGTCCCGCCCCTTGCGGGGTCCGCGAACGCGGTCGCGGCACGATTCGGGGAGGGGCGGAACGCGCGAAGAACCCTTATGCCTCAATGACGGCGATGTCCGGAGGAAGCGCGACCGGGACGACGAGGAACACCTGGTCGGACTCGTCGTAGTCGAACACGACGACCTTCGAGTGGCGCGCGAACAGGCCGTCGTCGATGCCCTCGGGCTCGTGCGGGGAGCGCCGGACGTTGATGAGGATCACCGCGCCCTCCTCGTCGATGACCTCCGCCTGCCCCGAGTCGAGGGTGACGGTGCCGGTCCGGACGACGCACACCTTCCCGACGAGGTCCGCGTGGTGCGTGGCGGGCGCGTCGTCGAACAGGCGCGCCAGCGGGCGCGTCAGCAGCTTCGCACCGAGCATCCCCACGCCCAGCCCCGCGACGAGCACGGCCGTCCCCGAAGCGGCGGACGGGATGAACACGTCGGCGCTGCGCACCCACGACGTGCCGAGGACGGTGACGATCCAGCCGAGCGTGATCCACAGGGACAGCACGACGGTGAACGGGACGGCGCCGAAGCCGAACGCGCCCCAGAAGCCCCCGGCCTCGATCTCCGGGTCGGACCCGACGTCGACGACGTCCACGTCGAGCGCGCCGACGACGACCGACAGCCAGTACAGGACCACGAGGATGAGGCCGAAGGAGAAGACGACCGGAGGGAAGGATAGGGCGATATCCAGGAACTCACTCATGGGGCATGGGTCCTTCTCGGCGAATCCGGGGGACGGCGCGCGGCGCCGCCTCGGCGGCGCACGGGTCGCACCTCGGTTCTACGGGCCGCGCACGCGGGCGTTCCACGGGCGCGGACAGGGCGGGTCAGGGCACTCGGGTCAGCGAGTTCGGGCTTGCTTCTAGGGTAATGCACGCGCCCCTTCGGGGGAAGGTTGCGCAAAGCGGACTCCCCGGCCCCCCGGCACCGCCCGCAGGGGGCCTGCGGGAGCCGTCCCGCGATAAGGTGTGACCGGTTGTACAAGTCGTACGTGCCGTGCAGGTCGCCGTCCGGCCGCGCCCGGCACGGCCCCGAACCGGTTGAAGGGGAGGCCAGGTGCCCGGTTTCCAGACTGCGCTGGCGAACGCGGCGGCGGCCTGCGACGCGGCGGCCGCCCGCGCCTCGCTCGCGGCGCAGCGCCTCGGCGACGCCGCGTTCCAGACCCCTGTGGACCCCGCGCTCCTCGCGGCCGAGCGTCAGATATCCGACGCGGCCGCCGCCTCGGCGCAGCAGCTGCGCACCGATCCCGAACTGCTCCACGCGGGCCGCATCGTCCTCCACGAGGGCCGCACGCTCCCGCTGGTGGTCCCGTTCGGGTCCCGCGGGCACCTCGCGACCTCCGTGGACGCGCGCGTCGAGGGCGTCGCGGCCCTGGTGCGCACCGCGGTCCTCCACGCCGTCGCCACCCGCGACCCCGGCGGGCTGCGGGTCGTGGGCATCGACACCGCGACCCTCGGCGCCTCGTTCGCGCCGCTGCGGCCTCTCGCCGACGCCGGGGTCATCGAAGCGGTCGCCACCGACCCCCGGGCCGCCCTTGACGCGGTCGCGCTCGCCGAATCCCAAGTGGCCGAGCACATCGCGGGCCGCCGCACCGACCGGATGCTCCTGGTCGTGGCCTCGCTCGGGGACGCCCCGAAGACCCTCGTGGAGCGGATCGACGCGCTCGCGCGCTCCGGCCTCGCGCACGGCGTCACCGTCCTCGGCTGCGGCCTCCCGTCGCTCCCGCAGGCCGCCGTCATGCACGCCGTCGGCGACCACGTCGAGGTCACCAACCCGCCCGCGGCCCCGTTCGGGCGCGGCGACCGCCTCGCCGCCCCCGTCGCCTGGCCCGACGCCCCCGATCCGTCCTTCGTGGCCGGTGAGGCGGCGCGGCTCGCCGAGCGGCACAAGGCCGCCGCGACCCTCACCTTCGCCGACCTGCTGCCCGCGACCCCCGAGGCCGGGGACCCCGCGAAGGGCCTGGAGGTCCTCATCGGACGCGACGCGGCCGGGGAGGTGCGGCTGCGGTTCGACGACGCGACCCCGCACTGGCTCGTCGGCGGGCGCACCGGCGGCGGCAAGACCGTGCTCCTCCTCGACGTCCTCTACGGGCTCGCGTCCCGCTACGCCCCTTCGGATCTGGCGCTGTTCCTGCTCGACTTCAAAGAGGGCGTGTCGTTCACGGAGTTCATCCCCACCGAGCGCGACCCGTCCTTCATCCCGCACGCGCGGGCCGTCGGCGTCGAGTCCGACCGCGAGTACGGCCTCGCGGTCCTCAAGACGCTGAACGAGGAGATGACGCGGCGCTCGAACGTCATGAAGCGCTACGGGGTCGCGTCCTTCGCCGGGCTCCGCCAGCACGAGGCGTACCCGCGGATCGTGTGCGTCGCCGACGAGTTCCAGGTGCTCCTCGCCGGGAACGACCGCGTCGCCTCCGAGGCCGTCGCGCTCCTGGAGAACCTGGCCCGCAAGGGCCGCTCGTACGGCGTCCACCTGGTGCTCGCCTCGCAGACGATCTCCGGCATCGAGGCCCTGTGGGCCAAGAAGGACTCGATCTTCGGGCAGTTCCCGATGCGCATCGCCCTCCCCGGCGCGCGCACCGTCCTCGAACCGAACAACGATGCGGCCGCGCGGATCTCGCTCGGGCAGGTCGTCGTCAACCGCGAGGGCGGCACCGCCGGGGCCGACCGCACCGCGCGCTTCCCCGACACCGACCCCGAGGCCATGCACCGCCTCCGCGAGCAGCTCGGCGCCGCCCACGCCGGGGTCGGCGCGCCGCGCGTCTTCTACGGCTACCGGCCCGTCCACCTCGCCGACGCCCTCCCCGGCGAACGCAAGCCCGGACGTGCGCTCCTCGGCCGCGAAGTGTCCCTGCACCTCAACGCCGCCGGAGTGGACCTCGACCGCAGGCCCGGCCGCCACCTCGCCGTCCTCGGCTCCGACCCGGTCGGTGGCGAGGCCCTCGAAGCGGCCGTCGAAGCCCTGGCGGGCAACGGGACGCAGGTGTGGGGCGCCGACTTCACCGGCCACGCCGACCTGCACCGCGCCGCCGAGCGGATCGCCCCCGAATCGTTCGGCGCCCGCCTCGCGGAGGTCCCCGACGGCACCGTCATCGCCGCCTGGGGCCTCGACGCCGCGGCCCTGGACTCCAAGGGACAGAAGGCACTCCGCGACCTCCTGCGGACCGGGCCCGCCCGCGGCGTCCACCTCCTCGGCTGGTGGCGCAACTTCCGGCGCTTCACCGACGACATCGGCGGCAGCGCCGGACGCGAGGACGTCGCGTGCGCGCTCGTCCTCAACCTCCCCGGCGGCGAGATCATGGGCCACTTCGGCACCCAGTTCCAGCACTGGAACCCCCGCCCCGGCCGCGCGCTCCTGATCGACCGGCACGCCGACACCGCGGGCGGCAGCCTCGTCGTCCCGTTCTCCCGCCCCGAAGGCCACACGCCCGGCCAGCGCAGCAGCGACGCCGCCACCGCTGAGAGGACCCGCCAGTGAGCGCCTTCGACGACTACATCGCCCAGCTCCGCCGCCTCGACGACGCCCGCCGCACCGCCGACGAGGCCGCCGCCGCCACGGCCACCGTCGCCGAGACCCTCGGCCAGCGCACGCAGCGCCTCACCGAGCAGGCGAACGCCACCCGCACGGCCGTCGACGAGCTCGCCCGCACCGCCCGCACCGCGCCCCCGCAGCGCACCGTCGCGCCCGCGCCCCTCGGCGACCCGCACGCCGAACTCGCCGCCGCCGAGACCGACCTCCACACGGCGACAACAGAACTCGAAGAGGCCCGCTTCCTCGCCCACCGCCCGCCGTGGCTCCCCCGCTGGCGGGCCGACGAGCGCAACGGCCTCGTCTACGGCGCGTTCGCGCTCGCCTGCGTCCTCGTGCAGCTCGTCGTGCTCCGGACCGTGCGCGCCGACGGGCCGCTCGGCGTGTTCGGCCTCGCCGCGATCCTCATCGCCGCCCCCCTCGCCGCATTCTGCGCGGGCTGGCTCACCATCGGCGTCGCCTCCCGCCCCCGCATCGGCGACGAGCAGGCGAAGCTCGAACGGAACTTCCGCCTCGGCCTGGTGGTCTGCGGGTCGACACTGCTCGTCGCGTGCTTCGGGTTCTTCAGCTGACGGGCACGCCCGACTTATAGTCGAGTGACCCAAGCATCACACCACGCCCGAGGTGGCACATGGCAGAGCCCGGCAACGCGGACCGGTACGGGTCCGACATCACCCAGTACGCCCCCGTCGAGAGCCCCGGCGCGGGCGAGCGGATCGCGAACGACATCCCGCTCGCCAAGCCCGTGTACGGGATCGCGCAGGAGATCGGCGACGCCGTCAACGGCGACTCCTCGCTCGGCGACGCGGCCGGCGGCATCGCCGCCGACCTCGGGATGCTCGCCATGGGCGGGCTCATGGCGATCAAGGACCCCGTCTACGCGCTCGCGAACGCCGGGCTGACGATCGTCCTCGAACTCGTCACGCCCCTCAACGACCTGCTCGAAATGGTCTCCGGCGACCCCGGCCAGATGGCGCAGCAGCAGGAGGTCTGGGGCCAGGTCCAGGAGGCGCTGACCGCGCTCGGCGAGGAGGTCGGCACCGCCGTCGGCACGAGCATCCCGAACTGGCAGGGCTCGGCGGCCGACGCCGCGTACAACCAGCTGTACGGCCTGTCCGCGGCGATCGGCGCGATGGGCCACGAGGCGGGCGGCATCAAGCAGCTCCTGTCGTGGGCCGAGGTGGTCGCACAGACCATCTACGACGTCATCAAGTCGATCCTCGCCGAACTCGTGTCGTGGCTGATCATGCGCGGCCTGGTCGCGCTCGCCGCGTCCTCGTTCACGTTCGGCGCGGCCATGGCCGAGTTCATCCTCTCCGGCATGGTGAAGGCGACCCTCGCGATCCAGCGGGCGCTGTCGAAGTTCGCGGCGGCAGGGAAGATCTTCGCGAAGATCGTGCCGCTGCTCCAGAAGTTCTTCCTCCCCGCGGGCAAGCCGCTGTGGAAGGCGGTCCTCATGCGCGGCCTCATCACCGGCGGCATCACGGCCGGGCTCGGCTCGGCCTCGGCCGGGTACCAGGCGGCCACCGCCGACGGGGCCCCCGCGGGTCCGTCCTCGGCCGCGAGCGCCGACGGCCTCACCGTGCAGCTCGACGAACTCGACGCGCTCGCCGCGGAGCTCGACCGGCTCTCCGGGAACGGCGACTCGATCAACTCGGTGGCGTCCGGTGCGGCCTCGGAGGACATGACCTGGGGCCTGACCGGGCTGATGTTCGCGGGCTCCTACAACGGCTCGTGCCAGGAGGCCACGACCACGACCGCGCAGATCTCGGGGGCCTGCACGGGCCACGCGCAGCGGCTGCGGGACGTGAAGGACTCCTATTGCAGCGCCGACGAGATCGCGGCGGCCTCGTTCGAGTCGCTGTACAACCAGGTCTGACCGGGAGCGGCAGTGGAGGCGATCGCGCAGTTCTTCCTGGAGACCGTGTTCGGCGCCGCGACGGGCGCGGCCCGGCGGCGGCGGGCGGCGCGGTTCGCCGCGGCGCACGGGCTGCGCGACGGGGACCGGGCCGGGATGTACGAGCTCGAAGCCCTCGGCGTCCGCTTCAACAAGCCCGCGATCGACACCGCGGCCGGGGAGCACGGCGGCCGCCGCGTCGCCGCGTTCACCAACCCGGGCGTCTGGGACGGCCGGAAGCATGTCGCCTACCGGTTCACGGCGGTGTCGCTGCGCGGGATCGCACCGGACCTGCTGGTCGCCGAGGCCGGGTCGGAGCGGTTCACGAAGCAGTGGTTCGACCCCGACGCCCGCTGCCTCGCCGTCCCGGTCCCGGAGGGAGCGAAGCGGACCGCGGTCGCAGCCGATCCGGCCGCCGCGAGCGCGCTCCTCGGCGCGCTGCCCGACCCGCTCGGGCGGGCGTGGATGGTCCGGGCGAACTGGGTCGTCGGCTGGCACCGCGGGCACGCGAAACTGGACGCGGACGCGGCGCTGCTCGCGTTCCTGGAAGCCGCCGCCGACGCGGTCGAACGTCCCTAGGACTCCTTGCGGCGCTTCAGCAGGTAGATCAGGCCGACGACAGGCAGGACCAGCGGCACGTACCCGTAGCCGGACCCGAAGTGGGACCACACGGACGGCTCGGGGAACCAGTCCGGGTCCGCGAAGCTCAACGCGCCCACCGCGACCACGCCGGCCAGCTCGACGCCGACCGCCGCGAGGGCGGTGCGGGCCGCGCCGCGGATGATCGCGACCGCCGCGACCAGGTAGATCGCGGCGGCGACGGCGCTCAGCGTGAAGCTCAGCGGCGCGTCCGAGAACTTCACGGCGATCTGGTAGCCCGCGCGGGCGCCCGCGGAGACCGCGAACACGATGTACACGAGCACGATGAGGCGGCCGAAGCCGTCGGCGAGGCGGCGCTTCGCCTCGGGTTCAGCCGACATGGATCTGGTACTCCCAAATCTGGTGGATGCGCAGCAGCAGCGCCGCGACGATCAGCCCCGACGCGGCCACGGTCCCGATCCCCCAGCGGCTGCGGTCGATCGAGCCCCAGAAGCACGCGGCGACCGGCACCAGCAGCGCCGTGACCAGGTACGAGAAGAACAGCCCCGCGCCGCTCCCGGACTCCCCGGGGACGATCGCGATGCCCGCGACCAGCTGCGCCAGCAGGAACGCCTCCAGGACCGCGACGCCGACGAGGTGGCGCCGGCCCACCCGCTGCGAGCGCGCCGTGTCCACGAAGAACCAGGCGGCCATCGCCAGCGCGGCGGCCTGTGCGGCGAGGTAGAGCCATTCGATCACGCACCCGACGCTAATACAGGCCCCCGGCGCCGAATCCGAGGCCGCACCGCGAAGTGGCCGCGTACGCTGGCGGAGCCCCATCCGCCCCGCCCACCCCTCCCGACCCCTCCTTGGAGCCCCCGTGTCCCTCAAGCGCGCCGTCGCCGCCCTGCTCCTCGCCCTCTGGTTCGCCGTGTGCGCCGCCGTGGCCGTCTGGTGCGTCTCGTACCTGTTCTGGGGCGAGTACGAGACCGTGACCGTGGTCGACCACGGCGAAGACCCGAACTGCGTCGGCACCTGGTGCACCGACGGGACCTGGATGCGGTCCCACGCGATCCGCGAGACCCCTTCGGGCCCTGAGGAGATCACGATCATGGGCGACTTCGAGCCCGGCATGGAGCCGTCGACGCTCATCAGCCCGCTCCCCGGCCTGGGCCTGCTCTCCCGCTTCGAGGCGATCCTCCCGCTCATCCTCGTGCTCGGGCCGCTCGCCTGGTCGGTCCTCATCAACATCGCCTTCTGGGCGCGGTGGGACAAGGACTGACCGCCGCGGCGGAAGCGGGCCGGTACTCCCCTCCGCGGTTAGACTTCGCTGCATGGCTGACCTGACCCACGTGGACCCGTCCGGCGCGGCCCGGATGGTGGACGTCTCCGGCAAGGACGTCTCGCAGCGCTCGGCGCTCGCGACCGGGCGGCTGCGCACGACCCCGGAGGTCGTGGCGGCGCTGCGGGCGAACTCCCTCGCGAAGGGCGACGCGCTCGCGACCGCGCGCATCGCGGGGATCATGGCCGCCAAGCGCACCCCCGACCTGGTGCCGCTGTGCCACCCGATCGGGATCAGCGGCGTGAAGGTCGACCTGACCGTCACCGACGAGGGCGTGGACATCGCCGCCCGCGTCAAGACCGCCGACCGGACCGGCGTCGAGATGGAGGCCCTGACGGCCGTGTCCGTCGCGGCGTTGACGCTGGTGGACATGGTGAAGGCCGTCGATCCGGCCGCCGTCATCTCCGACATCCAGGTGGAGGAGAAGCTCGGGGGGAAGACCGGCGAGTGGCACAGGTGAACGTGACCGTGGTCGTCGCCTCGAACCGGGCGGCCGACGGGGTTTACAAGGACGAGTCGGGGCCGATCCTCGCCGACGGGTTCCGTGCGCACGGGTTCGCCGTGACCGGACCGGTCGTCGTCCACGACGGCGCCGAGGTCGGCGCGGCCCTGCGCGCGGCCGTCGCCGCGGGCGCGGACCTCGTGGTCACCTCCGGCGGGACCGGGCTCACCAGCCTGGACCTGACGCCGGACCAGACCAGCGAGGTCGTCGACTACGAGGTCCCCGGGATCGCCGAGGCGATCCGTGCGGCCGGGCTCGCGAAGACCCCGCACGCGGCGCTGTCGCGCGGGATCGCGGGCGTCGCCGGGCGCACCCTGATCGTCAACCTGGCCGGGTCGCGGGGCGCCGCCAAGGACGGCCTGGCCGTCCTCACCGGGGCCTTCATCGAGCACGCGGTCGCCCAGCTGCACGACGGCGACCATGAGAGGACAGCATGACCGACCCGATCACCTGGGCCGACGCCCGCGAGACCGCCTGGGCCGCAGGCTATGCCGCGAAGCCCGCCCCCGCCGAGCTGTCGTTCGGCGAGGCCGCCGGGTCCGCGCTCGCCGCGCCCCTGACCGCCGTCTCCGACCTGCCCGCGTTCCCGACCTCCGCGGTCGACGGCTGGGCCGTCGCCGGGCCCGCACCGTGGCGCATCGGCGGGGAAGTGCTCGCCGGGCAGATCCCCGACCCGCTCGCTCCCGGTGCGGCCGTGAAGATCGCGACCGGCGCACAGGTCCCCGAAGGCGCCGAGAGCCTCATCCGCCTGGAGCACGGCACCGTCGCGGACGGCTGCGTCGAAGGCCCCACCGCCCGCGAATGGCGCGAGGCCGGTGAAGAGGCCCGCCGCGGCGAGGAGCTCATGCCCGCGGGAACGCCCGTCACGCCGCCCGTGATCGGCCTCGCCGCCGCCGCGGGCCACCTGACGCTGCCCGCGCACGGGCGCCCGCGCGCCCGCGTCGTCGTCTTCGGCGACGAGCTGCTCACCAGCGGCGTCTCCGGCAAGGGCCGCATCCGCGACGCCCTCGGCCCGATGGTCCCGCACCTCCTCGTCGGCGCCGACGTCCAGGACAGCATCGGCCCGGTCGAGGACACCCTCGAAGCGCACGTCGCCGCCCTGCGCGAGGCCCTCGCGGACGCCGACGTCGTCTGCACCACCGGCGGGACCATGGTCGGCCCCGTCGACCACCTGCACGCCGCGCTCGCCGAGATCGGCGCCGAGTACGTGCTCAACACCGTCGCCGTCCGCCCCGGGTTCCCGATGCTCTTGGCGCGCACGAAGGACGGCAAGTTCATCGCCGGGCTCCCCGGCAACCCGCAGTCGGCCGTCATCGCCGTGGTCACCGTGGTGGCGCCGCTCCTGGCGGGCCTGCGCGGCCTGCCGCTGCCGCCGCTGCGCACCGTCGCGCTCGCCGAGGACGTGCCGGGCCGCGGCTCGTTCACGCACCTCGCGCTCGTCGACCCGTCCGGCCGCCGCCTCGCCCACCACGGCTCGGCGATGCTCCGCGGGCTCGCGGGCGCCGCCGGGTTCGCGGTCATCCCCCCTGACGGGGAGGCCGCCGCGGGCAGCACCGTCGACCTCGCCATCGTCCCCGGAGTCTCGTCATGATCCGCGCCCGCGTCCTCGACGCCCCGCTCGACGTCGCCGAGCACGAGGCGGCCGTGGCCGCCGCCGAAGCGGGCGCGGTCGTCTCCTTCGCCGGGGTGGTCCGCAACCACGACCACGGGCGCGGCGTCCTGTCGCTGTCGTACGAGGGGCACCCGTCGGCGGGCGAGGAGCTGCGGCGCATCGCCGAGGAGATCGAGGGGCGGCCGGGCGTGCGCGGCGTGGTCGTCTCGCACCGCGTCGGAGACCTGCGCATCGGCGACCCGGCGCTGGTCGCGGCGGTCGCCGCCGAGCACCGCAGGGAGGCGTTCGAGGCGTGCGCCGACCTCGTGGACGCCGTGAAGGCCCGCCTGGCGATCTGGAAGCACCAGTATTTCGACGACGGCACCGACGAGTGGGTGAACTGCCCCTAGGGCCTAGTCCTCCGGGTCGTCCTTCTTGCCGCCCATGGTCTTCACCAGGACCACGCCGAGGCCGACGAAGAGGAGCAGGCCCAGCAGGATCGCGCCGAGCGCCGCGCCCGACTCCGAGTCCCCTTCGGCCGCGGCGAGTGCGGCGTGAATCGTCTGCATTGCGCCATGATGCCACGGGCCGAGAGGCGCGCCGCGGGTGAAGCGGGGCGCCGCGGACAAACCGGCCGGCCGGTGGGTGGAGCGTCACACCGGCCACCCTGCGATATCGATTCGATTACGGAACGTCACCGTCTTGCAGGGAATTGGCCCGGTTGGAGGAGATAGTACCGCTCACCCTCGTGTTGACGATCGCCGGAAGTTGTGGTGTGCTTACGTCCATGGTTGAACCGATCCGATGGGGAATCCTGGGGACCGGCGGAATCGCATCGACCTTTGTGGAAGATCTTGCCCTCCTCGACGATTGCCGCGTCACCGCTGTGGCCTCTCGATCGGCGGAGCGCGCCGCTGCGTTCTCCAAGAAGTACGACATCCCTCACGCGTGGGACTCCGTCCAGGCGCTCGCCGCCGACGACGAGGTCGACATCGTGTACGTCGCCACGCCCCACTCCCATCACTACCTGCCCACCCTCCGGCTCCTCGAAGCCGGCAAGCACGTCCTGTGCGAGAAGGCGTTCGCGTACAACGCGGCGCAGGCCCGCACCATGTTCGACGTCGCCCGCGAGCACCAGCGGTTCCTCATGGAGGCCATGTGGACCCGCTGCAACCCGGCGATCCGGGAGATGCGCCGGGCCATCCAGGAGGGCATGATCGGGGAGGTCGTGTCCGTCAACGGGAACTTCGCGATCTCCGGCGACATCCCGCCCTCGCACCGGCTCCGCAACCCCGAGCTCGCCGGAGGCGCCCTGCTCGACCTCGGCGTGTACCCGGTGACCTTGGCGCACTTGGCGCTCGGCGTCCCCGAGTCGGTGACGGCCGTGGCGATCATGGACGAGGTGACCGGGGTCGACGCCCAGACCGCGATCACGCTCCAGTACCCGAACGCCGTCGCGCAGCTGTCGTGCTCCTACCGCGGCGGCGCCGCGAACGAGGTCACGATCGCGGGCACCGAGGGCCGGATCGAGCTGCGGGACTACGCGTACCGGCCCAGCGGGTACACGCTGGTGCGGTACAACGAGCCGCCGCGTGAGTTCGAGGCGCCGTACGTGGGCCACGGCTACGTCCACGAGGCGCTCGAAGTGCACCGCGCGCTGCGGCAGGGGCGCTTGGAGTCGACCCTCGTGCCGCCGCAGTCGACCCTTGAGGTCATGGAGATCCTCGACGAGGTGCGGTCCCGGATCGGGCTCCGCTACCCCGGCGAGACCCACCCGAAGCAGTCGTAGGGTCCGGCCCGCGGGCCGGACCCCAAGCGCCTCTTTAGTACTCGATCGCCTTCTGCGCGGCCTCGCGCTTGGCGACGATCCCGGCGTGCTTCTCGCGCAGCCACGCGACGCGCGCCTCCGCGCTCTCGATCGCGGTGTCCTCGGCCTGCTCGACGAGGATGCCGCGGCTCGCGGCCTCGTCGCGGAAGATCCGGTCGAGATTCGGCAGGAGCGCCATGGCGGGGCCGGTGAAGTACCCGGTCGCGGCCTCCTTCGTGAAGATCCAGCCCTTGTACTCGATCTCGCAGACGACCTGGCGGCGGCCCGCCTCGGGGTCGCGGATCGCGAGGTCGGCGACCATGGCCCACAGGGTGAAGATCGCGGAGGTGGCCTTCTCGGAGACCCAGCCGCGGCCCGGGACGGGCGGCAGGAGCGCCTCGATCGACTCGGTGAACGTGTCGGTCGAGAGCTTCTGGAGGATCCCGTCGAGCGAGCGGGTCCGGATCGCCTTCACCTTGTGCCACTTGGCGGTCCCCCCGTCGAAGCCGACCTCCTTGGGGCCGATGTCGATGGTCCCGAAGTTGTCGAGCAGGCCCAGGAGCATCCCGGTCCCGGTGGGGGGCTTGTTCCCGGAGGTGATGAGCTTCGCGAGGCTCCACTGCCACTCCTCCTGCACCGGCTGCGCGGGCAGCGGGAGGCGGGCGAGGAGCTCCTCGAAGTCCCCTTCCTTGAAGGCGGACTTGGTGCTCGCGGCGAAGTCCACGGCCGCGTCGCGCCGCTGTACGGCGTAGCCGGTCACACCGTCCACTTTGCCCTTGGCGAATCCCGTTGCGGCGTCGCGCTTCTCGCGGGCGCTCTCCACGCCGACGTCGACGACCATCTTCCCGGCGTCCTGGGCGCGCTGCTTCATCTGCTCCAGGCGGTCTTTCATTCCCATGCGAGCAACATACCGGTGCAGGGCAACCGGGCGGTGACCCTGCGGCGCCGGGGGGAAGGCCGGGCCGCAGGGGCTCTAGCGGTCGAGGTTGTCGCGGGCGCGGTCGCGCAGGTGGTCGGGCATGTCGCGGTTGACGATGCCCATGACGTCGATCTTGTCGCCGACCAGGGCCTGCGCCATCTGCGCCATCTTCACGGCGTGCGTGGCGGTGGCCTCCTGGACGAGGGCCATGATCGTCGGTGCCAGGGACTGGCGCGCGCGCATCGCGTACTCGTCGATCCCGATCTCGGCGACCTTGCCCTCGGCGTCGAGCTTGACGCGGACGCGGCCGTCCTCGGAGAAGACCTCCACGGCCTCCGCGCCAAGCCGCTCGCTGAGCTCGTTGAACTTCGCGAGCATCGACTCGGCCTCCGCCTGCATCTGCTCCAGGCGCTGCATCATCGCCTCGGGGTCGGTCGGGCGTTCGCGGTCGCTCATCGGGACTCCTCGGGGTCGATGGGGGCGAGGCCGCCGCCGCCGAGGTCGCCGGGCGCCAGCGGCATGCCCATGACCGCGCCGACGCGCTGCGCCAGGTCGGCCTGCGTGCGCCGGTCGGCGGCCCGGATCGTCTCGACGATGAGCTCGCCGAGCTCGACGCCGGACATCTGGTACGCGCTCATGCGCAGGTCCAGCTCCTTGATGTTGCCGGCGGCGCCGGTCACCACGCGGACCGCGCCGTCCTCGCTGACGGCCTCGCCTTCGAGCTCGACCGCGATGCGCTCGATCTCGCGGGCCTTACGCCGCATGTCCTCGGCCGGATCCTCCGGCATACCGCTCACCTCCCGGGGCAGGCGCGGCCGGTGGGTCGGCCGCGGCATCACACGATGCTAACGGCAGGCTGCTACCACCTATCACGGGTGTGAACAGGTTCGTCACTGGCGCGGTTTGGGGGGCTTCGCTATATTGACGTGAGTCCGCACTCCCCCCGTCGATCAGAGGTGTCCAATGGGTGAACCGGTAGGCGTCACGCCGGCCCAGCTCGAATCCGCCGAGCAGCAGCTCCGGGGCCAGCTCCCGGCCGCGCAGCAGCTCCAGGGCAAGGCCGACGACGACGGCCTCGACATGATGGCGTGGGGCGTCCCCGGCCTGTTCTTCTCGCCGGGTTACTACCAGATGCTCGGCGAGCTCCGCGAGATGTTCGAGATGCTCACCGCGGGCCTCGAAGGCCACGCCGGGCGCCTCAAGGACTGCCGCGAGTCGTGGGAGACCACGGACATGAACATCGCGAAGGACTTCAGCCAGTACCACCCCGAGGGCCTCGGCGGCTCCATCCAGTGGGGCGGCTCGACGTTCACCGACGGCGACGGCAACTTCCAGATGTTCGAGACCGCCGAGTCGAAGAAGCAGTCCTACGCCAAGCCGATCTTCGGCGCGATGGACACCGTCGAGAAGATCCAGAAGGTCGGCCGCGCCGAGAACGCCGGCGAGCTCATCGGCGCCGTCGCCGACGTCTCGAACTCCCTGCTCGGGACCCTCAACGACGTCGCCCAGATGATCACCGACCCGCTGATGTTCCTCATCTCCGCGGGCCTGGACTTCCTCATCTCGCTCATCCAGCCCATCGACGACCTGGTCGGCATGGTCACCGGCAACGGCGAGCGCATGAACCAGGAGATCCAGCGCTGGGACCCGATCAAGGACGCGCTGCCGCCGATCGGCGAGGCCGTCGCGAAGGTCCCCGAGGAGATGCTCACCGAATGGTCGGGCAAGGACGGCGACGCCGCCCGCGAGAAGATCGCCGAGTTCGCCGAGGCCGTCATCGACGTCGGCGACAAGATCCAGGTCATGCAGGGCCTCCTCCAGGTCACCGAGCTCATCGCGACCCTCATCCGCAAGACGCTCCTGGACATCGCCGGGAAGTGGGCGAGCCAGCAGATCATCACGTGGGCCGCGGCCGGGCCGCTCTCGGCCGTGACCTTCGGCGGCGCCGCCGTCGCCGCGATGATCAACTCGATCCGCTCCGCGATCCAGTCGATCGTCATGGCCATCAAGCGCTACAAGACCGCCGTGGACGCGTTCCTCCAGGCCAACACCATCCTCGGCCGCGTCGTCGAGACCCTCGGCAAGGCCGCCTCGCCGCTGGCCGAGGCCGGGATCAAGTTCGTCGGCGCCACCGGCAACATGGCCGGCGCGGGCGGGCCCTCCGACTCCTCGATCGTCGACGGGCTCAACGGCTAGTGGAGGCCGCCGGGCGCTCGTTCCGGGACCCGCGGGACGTCGACGACGCCCCGCGGGCCGCCTACCGCGACCGGGACGGGCGCCGACACGAGGCGCCCGGCGCCCCGACCCTCCGCTTCGACACCGTCGAGGACTACCGCGCGGGCCGCTCAGCCGCCGCGGACCCCGGGCCCGGCTCGGGCCTCCTCGACGTGCTCGTGTGCACTGCCGCGACCGCGGACCGCACCGGTGTGCTCCTGCTCGACGGGGTCCCGGTCGCCGCCGGGGACGGCCGCTACCAGGTGGAGGTCGCCCCGGGGACGCACCGGCTCGACGTGCAGGGCGCCGACGCCGCCAGCGCCGTGTTCGCGCTCGGTGCGGGCGAGCGCGTCCACTTCACGACCGGCCAGGGCGTGGCCGTGCGCCACCAGGTCGACTACCGGACCCAGCTGTACCGGGTGCGCGACGCCTCGGACCTGCTGCCGGTCCTCGGGGGCCGCGCCGCGAACGTCTCGGGCGCGGGATGCCTCATCGCCGTCGTCGGCGCGATCGCCGTCGCCTTCGCGATGGTCGCGGTCCCGCTGTCCGACGGCGGTGCCTTCGCGGCGGTCGCCGGTGCGGTCGGCGGCGTCGGCGGGCTCGTCCTCATCGGCGGCGCGGTCATGGGCATCCTCGCGACACGTTCGCTCCACAAGCGCGCCAAGGCGAACCGCTTGGACTCGGCCCGCACGGACGGCGGCGCGACCGCGTATCCGTCCCCTGAGGACGCCCGCGGGAAGGCCCAGGGGCTGCTGGTCGTGTTCGACCTGTTCCTGTACCGCCTGTCCCGCGAGGCCGACGGGTCACTGTCCTATGAGAGCACCGGCAATGCGCTCGCACTCGCGCATGCGGACAGCCTGCGCACCTGGATCGACGGCGACGAGGCGCCGTGCGACTGGGCCGCCTGGCACTACCCGCTTTCCCCTGGGCCGCATGAATTCCGCGTCCAGTACGCGGACGAGGCCCCGCTCGACTTCACCGCCGAGGTGCCCGCGCACGGCGATGCGGCCGTGCTCCACGTCCCGGTCCGGGTCTTCCGAGTCTGGGACGGTACCGGCTTCGAGGCGCTGCCCGCGCAGCTGGCGCAGCGGATCACCAAGCGCGCCAAGACGGCCGTGGGCCGGGCGTACCAGAACAACGCGGACCCGGACGACTGGGTGCCGCCGAGGATCTGGCCCGCTTAGCTACTGGTGACGGCGCCTGAGGTCCACGCCGGACCCGTCGGCGAGGCTGATGCGCCGGTATAGCCCGGCGGGCTTGGTGCGCCGCAGTATCCGGGTCTTGCGGAAGCGGTGGTCCTCGTCGTACGTGTAGCGGTCCCTCGGGATCTCCAGGACCGTCTCCAGCGGAACGGGTCCGTCGATCTTCGTCTCCGGGCCCGAGCCGCTCCAGAACTTCGTGTAGCTGCGCCCAACCGCGACGAACGCCAGCCGCCGGTCGGTGAGGACCCACCAGCCTTTGCGCCGCAGCGCGGGTGTCACGAGCCGCGCCATCATCGAGCCCGCGCCGCTGCCGCGCAGGACGACCCCGGGTCCCTTGATGCGCTTGGTCTTCCCGCTGCTGCCGCCGCCGGTGATCCCTTCGGCGAGGGCCACGAAGACGATCGCGACCACCACCGAGAACACGACCCACAGCAGGACCAGGCCGACGGTCTTCGCGACCTGCTTCGCGAGCTGGGCCGCGGACCACGGCGGCGCCGGGACCCCGTCCAGTGCGGGCAGTTTCCAGACCGGGACCGGTTCGAGCAGCCGCTCGCCGGGGTGCAGCCAGTTCTCCTGGAGCACCCGCTTGGCGTCGCGCTTGAGGTCGAGTTTCGGCGGGCGGGTCACTTGCCGTCCAGCTCCCCTTGCAGGTTCCCGAACTGGGACGCGACCTCGCCGTCGGCCGCCTCGTAGTCGGCCGCGCAGCCGCGGAGGCTGGTGGCGCTCGTCGTGTGGGCCCCGGAGATGTTGCCGATGATCTCGACCATCCCGTTCCCCGCCTCCTGGTACTTCCCGGCGAACGCGAGCCCGGGGAGGCCCCAGGTCATCTCGGCGGCGGTGGCCTCGGCGGCCACGGTCTTGATCGAGTCGGTGTTGCCGTTGAGCCCTTCGAGGGCCCCGGCGGTCTGGACCAGCTCGTCGGGGTCGACCATCACTCCAGCGCCGCCGCCGCGGCTGATCATGCTCCCGCCGTCACCGCCGCCGCCGAGCGCGCCCCCGGCCAGCGGCAGCGCCCCGAGCCCGCCGGTGAGCCCCGCGGTCACGCCCGCCTTCGCGCCGAGCGCCGCGAGCATCCCGACCCAGTTGCCCAGGCCGCGCTTGAGGACCGGGTTGTCGAGCACGAACTTGCCCATCACACCGAGGATCTTCCCGAAGATCTTGTTGCACTCGCTGAGCTTCCGGAAACCGCGGCTGAACATCGAGTAGGACTTGTAAGCGGCCGAGAGCACGAACGCGGCCATCGACGCCCCGAACGACCAGGCGCTGTTCATGAGCGCGATGAGGCCGCGCGTGATCAGCCACGCCACGAGCTCGGCGATGATCGACTTGATGACGTCGTAGATCGTCTCTGCCAGCAGCTCCGCCCAGCCGAGCAGCGTCTGCACGCCCACGGCCTCGTTGGACGCGGCCATGATCGAGGCTTCGATGGCGGTGAGCTGCTCGAACGCCGCGTCCGAGGCGTCCCCGGTCCAGGACCTGAGGTTGTCGTTCACCGCGGCGGCGTTCTCCTCGCGGAGCGCCCCGAGCGCGGTCGAGACCTGCCCCCAGACCTCCCCCTGCCGCTTCATCTCCTCGGGGTCGCCGGAGACCATGTAGAGCAGCTCGTTGAGCGGCTCCACGAGTTCGAGCACGATGCTCAGACCGGCCTGCGCCAGCGCGTAGATGGGGTCCTGGATCGCGAACGCGGCTTCGAGCGCGAGCCCGGCGATGTCCCCGGGGATCGCGGCCGCGGACGCGAGCCGGTCGTCCCCGGTCACCGCGGCGTAGATGTGGTCGGCCATCTTCTGGCCGCTCTTGACGACCGGCACGTCCTCGGCGATGTTCCGCAGCGTCCCGTCCGCCTCCGGCGTCGGGTACTGCGTGATGTCGGAGCCGTACTGCTCGGCGAGATCGGACATGGCTCGGCTCCTTGAGGGGTCGGGGGTGCGGGCGGACGATCCAAGCTATCGCATACGCGCCACGGGAGGACAGGGCCGGGGAACGGAAACCGGGGCCGGCGGCGATTCGCCACCGGCCCCGGTTCAAGGTCTCGCCTTGCTATGCGTACGGGTCCTCGTTCTCGTTGCCGATGCCCCACACGTCTTCGTCCTCGGTGAGCCAGGTGCCGGCCTCGCCGTCCTCACCGGGCCCGCCGTTCATACCGCGGCCGCCGCCGGCACCCATCATGCCGCCGCCCATGCCGCCCTTGCCCATACCTCCGGCACCGCGGCCCATGCCGCCGGGCCTGCGACCGCCGGCACCGGCGGCGCCTGCGCCGCCCTTCATGCCGCCGCCCGCGCCCATCATGCCCATGCCGCCGGCGCCCATACCGCCGCCGAGGCCACCGCCCAGACCGCCGCCTGCGCCGCCGCCGGGAAGACCGCCACCGCCGATACCGCCGCCGAGGCCGCCTCCACCGAGACCACCGCCGCCGAGGCCCCCGCCGCCACCGGCGAGACCACCCGAAGGCAGGTCGTCGGGGTCGGGCGTGCTCGGCGTCCACTGGTTGTCGTCCAGCCCGCCCGTGTCACCGGGACCGGTCGGGAGGTCGGGGCTGCCGGGCAGGTCCGGGCTGCCGGGGTTGTCCGGCATGCTCGGCGTCGAAGGCGTCACCGGCTTCATCCCGCCCGGAGGCTTCATGTCGCCGAGCCCGGGCGGGGCCCCGCCACCGGGAGGAGACCCGCCGTCGAGGCCGCCGGGGGGCTCGGTGTCGCCGTTGTTGAACGCGGTCGGGTCCGACTGCTTCGCCTCGGGCTTGATCTCCGAGACCGCCATATTGGTGTTGCTCGTGCGGTCGGTGATGTCCTCGTTGACCTGGGTCGCCTGCGCTTGCAGCTCGTCCTGCCCGTCGGTCCCGAGGCTGTCGGTCGCGTCCTTGGCGTACTCGTCGGCTCGGGTGCGAGCGAGCTCCTCGCCGCGCAGCCCGTCCTCTTCGTAGTCCGGGTACTGGTTCGTGTACTCGATGTACGCGTTGTAGGTGTTCTCGCGCTCTTCCTGGACCTCGTCGACGATGGTGCTGTCGAACCCGGCCCACTCCATGGCGACCTTGGTCTCGTCGTCCGGGAAGACCTCGCACTCCGGGAAGTACGGAGGCCGGATGTGGATCTTGTGCGAGCAGGCCGCGGCGTCCTCAAGGTGGAACTTCGGCGACGGGTAGGGGCACTCGTCCCCGCCCTGCTGGCGCAGGATCTCTTCGCCCTTCTCATTGAGGTTCTTGACAGCACCACCGTTGCCGTCGGAACCGACGATGTCGTCCAGAACCTTGTTGCAGTTCTTGATGACGGTTTCGACCTGTTCCTGGAAGGCGTCGAAGTCATCGCCCTCCCAGTCGGCCGAGAGTGTGGTCAGTCCAGTTTCAAGATCCGCAGGAACGGTCTCGAAGCTCCTGGCGACATCACCCCATTGCTTGCTGATCTCAAGGATCGCGTACTCGTCGGGGCTGCTCGGGCGAAGGGACGCCACGAGCGACTGGACCGACTGACCGTCAGGAAGTGCGTATCCCTGGATCTCGCGGGAGGGGCGGATGTTCGCTGTGGCCTGGTCCCCCTTGGGGACCGCGGACATGAGCTTGAGCCAAGCTTCTTCAGAGGGGTCAACCGTCTTCGCGGTGCACTCGCTAAGGCCGCAGGAGGGGGTCTTCATCAACTCGTTGATCCGGGTCTGGATCGCGGAGTTCGACTTTCCCTCGGCGGCGTCGCCGTACTCTTCTTTCTCGAATTCATCTGCCATGGCTAGAGCCCGCTCTCTTTCTTGGCGAGGAGGTCCGCGAAGGTCGCCGGCATGTAGTCATTGAGGACCCAGTCGGCGTAGTCCGCGTCGGTGAAGGAGTAGACGGGGTCGCCGCCGTCCTGGGCACCGGGGTCGTCGGTGTAGTCGCTGAAGACGTAGAAGACGATGTCGCCCTTACGGACGATGGCGCTGAAAACGAAGCTGGTGTCGGAGTTACCGGAGTGGAAGTAGCTCTCGTCCCAGTCGCCTTGGACCTCGCCGTCCTGCACGTTCTGGTACTCGGTGCCACCGGTCTCCAGCGCGGTCTTCAGCTGGTCGACGCGCTCGCCGAAGTTCTCGGTCGCCTCTGAGTCGGATTCCCAAGGCGCCACACCGACATCGATGTTCGCCTGTCCGGCGTACTCACGTCCGCTCGGAGCGGTGTACGCCGGGAGCTTCGCCAGGATGGCGGTGCAGTTGAACGCCTCGCCGTCTTGTCCACCCGGGATGTCAGTGGAGAGCAGACCGTCGGTACCCCAGTCGATGACCCCCATGAAGTCCTGGAACGGCTGGTTGTCGCCGAGCGCCTCGCAGCCGTCCCACTCCGCCATCACGCCATACGAGCTGGAACCGGAGCTGTCGCCGCCGCCGTCGGGGTTGTTGGTGCCGTTCTCGCCGGGGACCGGGGGCTCGTTGCCGCCGCAGCCGGTCAGCAGAAGGCCGGCGGCGCCCGCGACGGCGAGGCCACGGATCAGGGTCAGGTTTCGGGTCACGTTGATGGATCCTCTCTGTCGGTCGCCCGGTTGCCGGCTGACCACTCTCACAGCTGGTTGTCGAAGTTCTGATCGCTGACGTCGTCGGTGTCCTCGTGCGTCTTCGCGGAGTCTTCGAGGGTGGTGATGATGCCGTCGAGGGATTCGCGGAGGGCCTGGAGGTTGTTCCAGGTGGTCTCGTGGAACGTCGTGTAGGTCTGCGACGCCTGCTGCGAGCCGTCAAGCAGCCCGAACGCGGGAAGCTTGCCGAGAGACTGCCCGTTCCGCATCTTGGCGATGATCTCGTCCTCGAGCTTGTCCAGCTGCGCCTGGACGGTTCGCTGGTAGGCGCGCAGCGCTTCTGGATCGACCTTCGGCATCGCAATTCCTGTCTGTGAGTTCAGTACCTGCGGTACGGTCCCCCGACGTGCGGTCGGACTCCATCGCGCGAGGACGCGATAGGCACGTGCGGAATCGGGGCGCTGCCTGGCGTCCTTCGGGGGGATTACGCGGGTCTCGGCGGTAAGTTCACGGTTCAGGTTAGCAGGGGTGTGCAAACCGTGCGCCTTTGAACAACAGGGCCATTACGCATTGTGACCGCAGTTCGCAATAGCCGGAATCGGGTCTGAATCAGGCGTAGAGGTCGTCGCCGTCGGTGAGGCGGAGGATGTCGGTGGCGGTCTGCGGGTCGACGACGCCGCCGTTGTCGATCGCGGACTGGAGGCTCGCGCGGAGGCCGTAGAGGGTGCCGCGGAGGTACTGGAGGTTGCGCCAGGTGGTGGCGTGGAAGTCGGCGTACTCGGCGGCGGCGTGCTCGGTCGCGCCGGGCGAGGCGCCGAAGGCGGGGGCCTTCTTCAGGGCGCCGTCGCGCAGGGACGGGACGATGTCGTTCTCCAGCTCGTCGATGAGGTCGCCGAGGAACTGCCGGTAGCGTTCGAGCGCGGCGGGGTCGAAGGCGCGGTTGGCCATGCGGGGCTCCTTGTCTAGGCGTAGGGGTCGTCGTCCTCGTCGACGAAGCCCCACATGTTCGCGTCCTCGACCAGGTCGCTGTCGGGTTCGCGCTCCTTGTCGTCCGCGGGCGCGCCGCCCGGGGCGCCCATCGCGGGGGTGCCGCTGGGAGATGCGGCAACGGTCGCGCCGCCCGCGACGGCTCCGGCGGCGGTGACGCCGAGGACCGCGGCCTCCCTGCCGCCGTTGGACACCGGAGACGCCGCGGCGGGAGCGGAGAAGCCACCGCCGAACGGGGCCGCACCGGAATTGCCGCCACTGGCGAGGCCGCCGGTCGTCCCGTCGTCCTCGGCGGGCTCCTCGCCACCGCCTTCGCCCGCGGGCGGCTCCAGGGACGGGTCCTCGGTGGCGCGGGGAAAAGAGGCCCCGGCGGGCTGGTCCAACGGCGGGGGTTCGAGGTCCATGTAGGCGGGGTCGGCGGCGGCCGGGTAGGGCTTGTCGCTGCGGACGGTCCGCACGGACCGCTCCTCGCCGTCGGTGTCGGCGCTGCGCTGGCTGACGTCCTTGTCGGTCTCGTCCTGGCGGGCGTCGTAGGCGCCCCAGCTCTGGTCGACGAGAGTCCCGTAGTGCTCGACGGCGTCGGCGACGGCCAGCTCCTTGGCCTCCTCCACCGTGAGGCCCTTGGAGGGGTCGAGGCCCTCGCGCTCGATGGTGACGGGGCTGGAGTAGTAGTCGACGTAGTGGACGATCCGCTCGTCGATGTAGTCGATGACCTCGGTGGCGAGTTCGGGTTCGGCGCCGCTGAGGGCGAGGACGTGCTCGGCGTCCTGGCAGGTGTACTCGATGCAGTCGCCGTGCCACCACGCGGGCCTGACGTGCACGGACACCCAGCTGTGCCATTCGCCGTCGATCCAGAACTGCGGTGCGGGGTAGGGGATCTCGCCGGCGTCGCCGCCCTGGATCGCGTACAGGGCGTCCTCGGTCGTCTGGAGGCTCGCGACGGTGGCATCGACGTCGTCGATGAGGTCCTCGACGAGGTCGCGGGTCTGGCCGCAGGCGGTCTCGAACGCGTCGAAGTCGGCGCCGGACCAGCCTTCGGCGAGGTCGGCGAGGTTGGAGCGGATGCGCTCGGACCAGTCGGCGAGGCGCCCGGAGACGTCGTCGGTCCAGGCGCCGCGCAGGCGCGCGAGCGAATGGGCGTCGGCTTGTGCCGGGCGGACCGCGGCGACGGCGTCGCGGAAGTCGGCCTCGGCCGGGTACGCCATCCCGGAGTCCTTGGGGCGCAGGCGGAACAGCTGGCGCTCGACGGGGACGGCCGACACGAGCCGCTGCCAGCCCTGCTCGGAGGGATGCGCGGTCGCGTTGCCGCACGCGGGGTTCGAGCAGCCGGGGCGAGCGGCCACGATCGCTTCGTCAGGCTGCGTCTCGATGTCGGGGGCGGGTGCGACGGACCCGAACGCAGGCGCTCCCGCGGCCGGGGCGGCAGGGTCGAGGCCCTGGTACGAGTCGTTGTCGCTCATCGATACTCACCTCGCGAGGGGACGGGTGGCCGGTTCCCCTCACGGTACCAACTGGAGGCGCTCCGTGACAGCACTCAATCGCGCGGGCGGATCTTCCGGCGCAGGAGCCATGCGGCCAGCGCGACCGGCAGGACCAGGAGCACCACCACTGCGACGACGGGTGCGAGGTGCTCCCCGGTGCCCGTCCCGGCGGTCCACGCGGTGGGGCGGCCCCACCAGTCCGGGTGCAGCGGTGCGGGTTCAACCAGGAACGCGTTGTAGGCCGCGCCTTCCTCGCAGCGGCCGTCGACCTCGATGTCGACCGCTACCGCGGGCCCGCCGCCGTCGGGCGTGAACGTCCCGGTGCAGACCTCGTCGTTGCTTCCTGAGACGAAGCCCTTCTCGACGACGGCCGTGCCGTGCGTCCCGGCGCCGTCGGCCGCGGCCCGGAACTCGAAGTAGCGCACCAGGGTCGCGGCGAGCGTGAGGAGCGGGACGGCCACGACCAGCGCGAGGACGATGCGGGCCTTAACCGCCATTCGACCGACTCTGGATTGGTGAACCGGTCGGGCGCGTGGTCCTCCCAGAGGTTCAGCAGCGAGTCGGGGATGCCGAGGGCGGGGCCGCCGCCGTCGAAGAGCGCGCCGGTCTCGCCGCCGCCCTTGTACACCGGGAAGATCGAGGAGACGCCTTGGAAGACGTGCATGGCGTTGGCGACGGAGGCGTGGCGGCCGCCGGGGGTCATGGTGGCGACGTTGATGCCGTAGACGAGGAAGCCTTCGAGCATGTTGGCGAGCCCGGCGCCGGCGATGTCGAGCGGGTCGACGGGGTTGCCCTGGGCCTTCTGGTATCCGAAGGTGATGGCGGTGAGGCTGCCGGTGAGGGCGGCGCAGCCGGTGGAGACGGCGACGAGGTAGGCCTCGAAACTCTTCATGGAGGCGACGAGGCCGGTGGCGACGGCTTGGGCGCTCGCCATGAGCGCGGGGGCGCCGGGGGCGGTGAGGACGCCGGCGAGGGCGGCGAGGTAGGCGGCGAGGTAGGCGTCCATGACGACGGTGCAGGCGGTGAGGAACAGCCAGTAGACGGTGAGCATGACGGCGAAGGCGAGGAGCTGGGCGCCGATGAGGAACGCGGTGACGGCGAGCTGCTGGAGCTGGGCTTTCACGCTGGCGGCGGAGGCGCGGAAGGCGTCGGCGTCGTCGCCGGACCAGTTGCCGTCGTCGACGGTGTCGACCTCGGCTTGGAGGGCGTCGGCGGCGGCGGTGTTCTTCTCGGCCAGGGAGACCCAGGCCCCGGCGGCTTTGAGGACGTCGCCGGGGTTGCACTGGTTGAGGTAGATGCTGGTGGCCATGGACTGGACGGCGAGTCCAAAGACGATGGCGGGCGGGGCGATGGCGACCGCGCAGGACTTGATGACGCCGTTGTAGTAGGGGGACATCTCGTCCCCCGCGTCGTAGAGGCTCTGGCCGGTGGGCATGCGGCGGCTCCCTCAGTTGCCGCCGAACGCCCGGGCGCAGGCGTCGTCGGCGTCGGTCATGTCCTGGGCGCAGGCGTCGAGGGCGTCGCGCATCTGGCGGAAGCCTTCGGCGGCCCCGGCCATGGACTCGGTGACGGTGGCGGTCGCGAGGGAGTACGCGGCGGCCATCGGGAGGGTGACGGTGGTGTAGAGGCTGCGGTCGATGGCGCTGAGCGCGGGGAGGTCCTCGTTCGTGGATTCGAGGACGGGGACGACGTTGGCGTCGATGCCCTCGCCGAGCCGGCGGACGAACTCGGGGTCGAAGATCCGGGTCATGCGCGTCCTGCCTTCCTCTGGAGTGCCTCGTTGGCCTTGCTGATGCCGTCGAGGATGCGGCCGGTGGCCTCGCCCGCGCGTGCGGCGTCCTCTCCGGCATTGTCGATCGTCGCCGCCACTTGGTCGGGGAGGGCGGCTCTGGCGCGTTCCTCGGCGAGGCGGCGGACCTCGTCGCGGGCGCGGGCGATGAGGACGGTGAGGGCCGCGCCGAGGCCGTCGACGCCGCGGTCGCGGGCGTCGGGCCCGATCCACACTCCGGCGACGGCGCGTTCGGAGCTGGAGGTGACGGAGCAGTCGCCCTCGTCGGTGAAGAGCTCGGCGGTGAGGACTTCCCGGGCGGGTTCGGCGCGGGCGGTCTGGGCGGCGCGCATGGCGTTGAGGACGCCGTCGAGGCGGTTGGCGATGGCGCGGTCGAACTCGGGGTCGCGGCTGAGGGTGTCCTGGGGGGCCTCGATGCCGAGGCGTCCGCGCATGGTCGCGGCGAAGTCCTCGTAGCCGCCGGTGGCGGCGGCCTGCTGGAGGCCGGTGACGGCGTCGATGCCCGCGGCGAGGTTCCCGTCGGCTTCGGCGCCGGGCCGGGGGAGGGTCCCGGCGAGTTCGACGATGACCTTGGCGAGGGCGGCGGGGGGCTGGCCGAAGCCGGAGGCGGTGACCTGGACGGTGATGCGGCCGTCGAGCACGCGGAGCGTCACGTGCTCGTCGAGGTCGGTGAGGACCCGGTCGGCGTCGTTCACAGTCGCGGCTCGCTTCACTGGAGGTCACTCCGAGGATAGCGAACCGCGCTCACAGTGACCGAGCGCGTTTCGGGACGACTCGCCTAGGCGGTGCGGTCGGCTCCGGCCTCGGTGCGGCCGTTCTCCCCGTTCTCCAGGGGCCAGACGGTGGCCTCGACGGAGCCGACGAGTTCGAGCGGGCCGACGAGGGACGCGGTGCGGGCGACGGTGAAGTCGTCGAGGGCGAGGAGGCTGATGCCGCCGCGGCTCTGGGCGACGGCGGCGTAGAACGCGCCGGTGCCCTTGTCCTGGAAGACCCAGCCGGGGCGGGTGTCGGTGGGGATGGTGGGGACGCCGCCGGGGCGGGCCGCGGGGAGGCTCCCGGTGGAGGTGAGGTCGGGCGCGTACGGCGACTGCGGCGCTTGGCGCGGCTCGGGCGCGTACTGCTGCGGCTGGTCCTGGGGTTCGGGTTCCACGGGCGTCTCCGTGTAGTCGGGGATCTGGTAGCGGGTCGGGTCGCCGGAGACCGGGATCGGCGGCGGGGTCGCGTGGTGGTCGGGGACGGCGATGAGGGTGCGCATCTCGATCTTGCCGGCGACGACGCTGACGAGCCACAGCCCGGCGGCGAGGGCGAGGAGGTCCACGCCCACGGCGAGGAGTACCCGCAGGTTCGCGTTCAAACCGGTGCCGAACTGCGCCAGGGAGAACAGTCCGGCGGCGAGGGCGAAGACGACGAGCCCGGCGAGGGCGCCGGTCATGACGGCGGGGCGGCCGAGGCGGGGGGCGGGGGCGGAGGGCCACTTCTCGGAGGCGCGGACGCCGCCGAGTGCGGCGGCGGAGAGCGCGGCCACCGCGAGACCTGCGACGGCGAAGGCGACGGCCGCGGCGGTGAGCCGGCCGGCGATGTCGTCGATGTAGTCCATGGTGGTCTCCGCGAGGTCGGTGCTCGGCCGTGGGGCCGGCGGTTCGGGCTGGCCCGTGAGGGCTGTCGGGCTCTATTGTGCGGTGCCGCTTGAGCGTAGGGCACCCGGCTCTCCCAGTTTAGTGTCGGATTGCCGACACGGAGTGATCGCGCCCATCGGATTGATACTTCCCGGCTTATCTGTTTCAGTTGCGGTTGTCCGGTCCGACGGTCGCTCTTCGAGCCGACGAAGGTGCGTTCCGTCAGGGGTCCGGCATATGATGAGGGCAGACCCCGCAATGGGTTGGGAGACAAGAAACATGAGTGAAAATTGCGTTACGTGAGGTTCTAGTGGCTCGTGTGACGAAAGGATGGGACTGATGACTGTGAGAGAGACACTCTGGACGGTGGCCGCGCACGCCCAAGCCGGCGCCGAGATCAACACGCAGGGGATCATCGGGTTCTTCCTGTCCAAGATCGCCCCGATCCTCCTGGCCATCCTCGGCCTCATCTTCATCGCCCGGGCGAACAAGGGCGAGGTCAGCCGCGTCCTCACCTCGTCCACGATCGCGATCATCGGTATCGCGTTCATCGCGGGCGCGGTGGTCCTGGTCGCCGTCGGCGGCGGCCTGGTCGACGTGCTGTTCAGCCAAGAGGACTAGCATCCCGCATCGCCCCTTAGAGGAAGGCCGGACGGAGGACGCCCATGCGCTTGCGCACCGACGACGACATCTACCGTGCCCGCCTGCTGTACCTCGGCCCGCCCGGGTACACCCTCCCCGTCCACCTCCCTTACGGGCAGTACGGCGCGTTCGCCGCGCTGCTGGCGCTGTTCATGTTCATCCGCTGGGCCTTCACCGGCGACGTCGACCTGTTCCCCGCCATCGAGATCTCCCTCGCCCTCGTGACGACCTCGCTGATCTTCCGCTACGTCGACGCCGACCGGCCCGCGACCACCGTCCTGCGCACCCTGCTCACCGACTGGAAGCACACGCGCGACTCCGGCCACGAGGTCCGCGTCCCGGCGTTCACGACCCGTTCGATCCGCCTGCGGCCCACGCTCGTGGAGCCCGTCCGAACTGAGGAGCGCCTATGAGCGGCGAGGACCGCCGTCAGCCCGTCGCCAAGTTCTCGGCCCCCCGGCCGCCCGCGCCGGTGCGGGACCGGGAGCGGCCGTCCGGCGACCTCGGCGACGACGCGACCGCCCTCGCGGACGCGGTCTTCCGCGGGGAACCCGCGAAGGCGCGCCCCCAGAGCGAGCCGCAGCCCGCACCGCAGGCGCCGCAGGAGCCCCGCCGGCAGTCCCCAGTGGAGTCCGTGCGACACGCGTCGCCACCTGCGTCGATGACGCCGCCGTCGACCACTCCTCCACAGGGTCGTACACAGGGTTATCCACAGAATCAGGCAAGTTATCCACAGGGGTATCCACAGCGTTACGCACCGGCTCCCACCAGCGGGAATCCACAGGGTTATCCACAGCGCAACGGAAGTTATCCACAGCAGGGCCCGAGTTATCCACAGGGCACTGACCAGGGTCACCGGCCCTCCGCCGCAGGTGGCAGAGGTGCGTCCGCGGCCCGCCCGCAGGCGCGCCAAACCAGTACACAACGGGTGCCCGGCCAGGACCTCGTCCCGGTCCGGCAGTCCCGCAAGGAAGCGGTCGCCGTCGCCGAGGGCGACGCGAAGCCGACGCGCGTCAAGCCGATCGGCGCGCAGAAGGAGCGCCAGCCGCTCCGGGAGCTGAGCCTCACCGAGATCGCCGGGCACGCCACGTTCACGCCAGCGTCCGTGACCGCCTGGTACAAGCTGCCCGGCGTGCGCTGGTCCTTCCGGCCCGACCTCGAACGCGAGGCGCTCATCGTCGCCATCGCCGAGCAGTACGCGGGCCTCGCGGGCATGCGCGTCCACCTGCGCCGCACCACCCGCCCGTTCCCGGCCGACCAGTGGGCCCGCACCGTCGACAAGCACACGGCGCGGCCGCTGCGCACCGTCCCGGGCGGCACCAGCTGGGCCGACCACCTCGTGGCCGCCCAGCGCCACCTCCAGCAGCTCTCCCACGCCGAGGGCGAGACGTTCCTCGGCATCACGTTCTCCCGGCGCGGCGCGTTCGACCAGGTCGGCGAGAAGGTCGGCCGCATGTTCGGCCGCGGCACGAAGCTCTCCGAGCGCGAGAAGATCGAGAAGCGCTCCCTCCAGTTCGACGAGGTCCTCGGGTCCTTCGGCGTGCGCGCCCGCCGCGCCACCACCGCCGAGCTCGAATGGCTCGTCTACCGGTCCGTCGCCCTCGGCATGGAGCCGCCGCGCCTGCTCTCGGGCTCGGACGACGACTGGGAGCCCGGCGACGTCCTCGCCCTCACCGAGTCGATCGAGCGGTACCGCAGCCCGTACGGGTCCACGGTGAAGCTCGTCAACCGGCTCACCGGCGAGGAGAAGCACACCGCGGTCCTCACCGTCGGCCGCATGGAGGAGCTGGAGATCCCCCAGCGCCACGAGCCGTGGCTGCACTTCCACGAGCGCTGCCCGTGGCCCGTCGAGCTGTCGAGCCGCATCGACATCCTCGGCGCCGGCGAGGCGTTCCGCGACCTCGACCACCGGCTCCGCCTCATCCGCTCCCAGCAGCGCGACTACGACGAGCACGCCATGGACGCCCCGCCGGAGCTCCAGCGCCTCGCCGAGCGCGCGCTCGGCGTCGGCGACGAGATGACCACCGGCCTCCCCATCGACGCCGCGCGCGCCCACGGCTGGCACCGCCTCGCCGTCACCGCCGACACGAAGGAGGAGTGCCTGGAGCGCGCCCGCACGCTCATGCAGATGTACCAGCGGGACATGCGCGTCAGCCTCCAGCACCCGAAGAACCAGGACTGGCTCGCCCGCGAGTTCATCCCCGGCGAGCCGGTCGCCCAGACCGGGTACGTCCGCCGCATGCCCGTCAAGCTCATGTCCGCGGCCATGCCGCAGGCCGCGTCCGTCGTCGGCGACCGCCGCGGCGACCTCATCGGGCGGACCGCGGGCACCTCCCGCAGCCCCGTCTTCCTCGACCTGCACTTCGCCACCGAGGTCCGCGAGAAGTCCGGTCTCTCGGTGTTTGTCGCCGAGCCCGGCGGCGGCAAGTCCACGCTCATGGGCGCCATCGGCTACCTCGCGGCCCGCCGCGGCGTCCAGGTCACGCTCCTGGACCCCTCGGGGCCGCTCGCGAAGCTCTGCGAGATGCCCGAGCTCAAGCCGTTCTCGCGCGTGCTCAACCTGACCGGCTCCGAGTACGGGACGCTCGCGCCCTACGCGCTCATCCCGTCCCCGCGCCGCGAGCACTACGCCGACTCGCCCGACGGGCAGCGCGAGTACGACATCGCCGTCTCCAACGCCCGCTCCGAACGGCGCATGCTCGTCCAGGACATCTGCTCGATGCTCCTGCCGCCGCAGGTCCAGCGCGAGGCGAGCACCGCCCGCCTCCTGCGCCACGCCGCCCGCCACGTCCCCGCCGAGGAGGACTCGGCCCTCGAAGACCTCGTCGAGTCCCTCCAGGACGCCGAGGACCACGTCACCGGCGACGGCGCCGAACTCGCCGCGCTCCTGCTCGACACCGCCGAGATGCCGCTCGCGAAGCTGTTCTTCGGCACGCCCGACAAGGGCGTCCTCGAAGACGACACGGCGCTCACCGTCATCACCATGTCGGGGCTGCGCCTGCCCGACCTCGGCATCGAACGCGAGTACTGGTCCGCCGAAGAGGCCCTGGCGTTGCCGATGCTCCACACCGCGCACCGCCTCGCCGTCCGCCGCGCCTACGGCGGCGACATGCACCGCCGCAAGCTCGTCGGCCTCGACGAAGCGCACTTCATGGAGGGCTGGAAGTCCGGCCGCTCGTTCCTGGTGCGCCTCGCCCGCGACTCCCGCAAGTGGAACCTCGCGGCGCTCGTCGCCTCGCAGAACCCGAAGGACATCCTCGGACTCGACGTCCAGAACCTCGTCTCGACCGTGTTCGTCGGCCGCATCGCCGAGGACGCGACGATCGCCGAGGAGGCCCTCAAGCTGCTGCGCGTACCCACGGGCGTCGGATACGAGTCGGTCCTCGCGTCCCTCTCCGAAGTGGACGCGTCCGAGACCCGCAAGCTCCCCTACCGCGAGTTCGTCATGCGCGACGTCGACGGCCGCGTCCAGCGCATCCGCGCCGACTTCGGCTGGGTCCGCGGCCTCCTCGACTACCTGAACACCACCCCCGGGGAGGACCAGTGACCGACCCCTCCGCCCACGACCTCGCCCCTCCCGCCCGCGCCTGGCGGCGCGCCGGCGGCCGGGCCGCCCGCATCCTCGTCGCCCTCGCCGCGGCCCTGGGCGCCCTGATGCTGACGCCGGGAACGGCCGGGGCGCAGGGGGACGAGGGATGCTCGGACTACGAGTGGCACACGTACTGGTCCCAGTGCATCGAGGAACTCCCCGACGCCCAGGAACTCCCGTGCGAGGCGGCACCCCAACCCGCCTCGCCCGACTCCGGCATGGCCGGCTGGTTCGCCGAGCCCTCCAACCTCGACAAGAGCGAAGGCATCGGCACGTACAGCGCCTACGGGTACGCCGGATACCAGCTACCGATGTACGGCTCCCAGCAGATGAGCGTCGGCGGCCAATGCGTGGAATCGGTCTCGATCCCCAACGGCGCCGACACCGCCAACGCCCTCGCCAACATGGAGTTCAACCTGTCGGTCGCCACCGTTGGCGCCGCGAACTCGATGCGCCAGGCCGCATGGGAGCCGGACACCATGTGGGGCTGGTCGAACCGCTTCATGGAGCAGGGCACCGAGGTGCTCTACCGCCAGATCTTCACCGTCTTCGGCGCCGTCACGGTCGGCCTCATCGGCCTGTACCTGCTGTGGCGCTCACGCCAGGCGGACATGAACAACGCGGTCACCACGGTGGCCTGGGCGGTGCTGATCCTCGTCCTCGTCACCGCGGTGGTGCGCTGGCCGGTGAAGGCCGCCGAGTACACCGACAAGGCGCTGACCATCGGCATGGACTTGAGCACCGTGCTGATCAGCGACGACACCGCTGACGGATGCGTCCGAATCGACGACCTCACTTCGCAGGAGTACGAGGACCTCAAGGAAGACAACGCAGCGAACCCCAACTTCTGCATCGACACCCGCTCCGCCGCGGTGACCGCCTCCGACACCGTCTCCGGCCAGGTCCTGTACCAGAACTGGCTGCGGACCATGCTCGGCCAGAGCGAAGAGGTCAAGTTCCGCGAGCGCAACGGCGAGGTCGTCGAGGACGAAGAGGGCAACCCCGTCGTCACCGAGTCGAACACCGCCTACAAGTACGGCCCTGCGCTCTTCGCCGCGCAAGCCATGTCCTGGCAAGAAGACGGCGAGGCCCAGGACTCGGCAACAGTCCGCAACCGGCTGATCGAGGAGAAGCAGGAGCTCTGGCAGGGCCTGGTCGCGCAGATCCAGACCGAAGACCCCGAAGCCTACGCGAACATCAGTGGCCAGCGCGCCTGGGAGCGGACCGGCACCGGCCTGCTCGCGCTGCTGACCGCGATCTTCTTCTCGCTGTTCGACCTCACTGCCTCGATCCTCATCATCCTGGGCTTCATGATCGTGCGGTTCGCGATCGTGGCCCTGCCGATCATCGGCACCATCGCCCTCCTTCGCCCCGCGGGAGGCCCGTTCAAGCGCCTGGTGAACACCGTTCTCGGCGCGATCATCAACGTCGCGATCTTCTCCCTCGCGGCGGTCATCTACATATGGGCGTCAAGCCGCATCCTCCAGACCTCCATGCCCGTGTGGCTGCAAGTGGTCATGATCGGGCTCCTAGGCGTCGCCGCCTGGCTGCTCCTCAGACCGGGCAGACGCATCGCGGGCCTGGTCGGCGGCAGCGGCCCGGCCGACGCGTTCCTCGGCCGCCGCGTCAGCGGCTCTGATCAGAGCGCCGAGCGCGAACGCGAGCTGGAGCGCGCCCGGCAGCGCCGGGACGACGCCCGCCCCGAGGAGACCTCGGAGACCGTGCGGTCCAGTCCGCGCGGCAAGCCGAGCGACTCGCTGCCCGAGCAGCAGAGCACCCCGGACAAGTCCGCGAGCTCGGCGAGCGGATCCGGTTCGAGCACGTCCACCGGGGGCGGCGCCTCCGGTGGTGGAGAGGTCTACCGGCCTGCGAGAAGGGAATGACGGATGAACCGCGCCCTCCGGATCATCTTCTCCCGCTACGGGATCGTCGTCATCATCCTCGTCCTGGTGCTCGGGGTGATCGCGCTGGCCAACCGCCGCCAGGACACGCCGCTCGACGGCACGAACGGCGCGGACGGCTCTGAAGGCGAGGCCACGTCGGAGGCGGTGACCGCCGACGACGGCTTCGCCACGGACGAGTGCGAAGAGGACGGTTGCTTCACCGACGAGGAGCTGCCGCAGGAGGCGGTGGACCGTGCGGCCGAGTTCGCGGAGGCGTGGCTGAACCCGAACGGGTACGGCGCGCAGGGCTGGCTCGACTCGATCCGGCCGTTCCTGACCGATGACACCGCCGATCTGATGGAGGGCGTCGACCCCGAGACGGTCCCGGCGACGGAGGTCGCCGGGGAGCCCGCACCCGACGGCTCGAAGGTGGGGATCCCGCTCGACACCGGGACGTTGACGCTGACGATGGTCGAGGTCGGGGGCGGCGACTGGCTGGTGTCGGCGATCGACTGGGAGCAGTCATGAGCGTCGCGAGCGAGGAGACCTCTGCGAAGGAGCGGTCCGAGGACCCGCTGGCGCCGCGGGTGCCGAAGCGGATGCGGCCGCTCATGTGGACGCTCACGGTCCTGACCGTGTGCTGCCTGGGCGCGGTCGTGTCGATCGTGCAGCTCCTGTCGGACCAGTCGAGCGACGAGGACGGCAATGCGATCGCGGCCGGGTGCGGGACGACGTCGGTCGATGTGAACGGAGAGTTCCCTGAGATCGGGCCGTACAGCTCCGAGCAGGTCGGGAACGCGGCGGTCATCATCGCGGTCGGCCAGGACCTGGAGGTGCCGGTGCGCGGCTGGGTCATCGCCGTGGCGACGGCGATGCAGGAGTCGCGGCTGACGAACCTTGGCCATCTGGGCGACCAGAACGACCACGACTCGCTGGGCCTGTTCCAGCAGCGACCGTCGTCCGGATGGGGCACGCCGGAGCAGGTCACCGACCCCGTGTACGCATCGACGAAGTTCTACGAGAAGCTCGTGAAGATCGACAACTGGGAGTCGCTGCCGCTGACGGTCGCGGCCCAGCGGGTGCAGATCTCGGCGTTCCCGGACGCGTATGCGAAGCACGAGCCGATCGCGACGGAGATCGTGAACACGCTGACCGGCGGCGGCGCGAGCGTCTCGGCGGTGAGCACGCAGCTCGGCACGTGCGCGCAGCCGGGCGAGCTGTCGGCGGCGGGCTGGATGGCGCCGGTCGAGGGTCCGATCAACTCGGGCTTCCAGACTCCGGAGCGCCCGACCCACAACGGGGTCGACATCGGCGCGCCGCGCGGTGCCACGATCGTGGCGGCGTCGAGCGGGACCGTCATCACCTCGGAGTGCAACGCGAGCCTGTACGGCGAGCCGTACTCGTGCGACACCGACGGCTCCCCCGAGGTGGCCGGCTGCGGCTGGTACGTCAACATCCTCCACGCGGGCGACTACCTGACCCGCTACTGCCACATGGGTTCAGCCCCGCTGGTGAAGGAGGGCGACGTGGTCCAGGCGGGCCAGATCCTCGGCTACGTCGGCTCCTCGGGCCGCTCCAGCGGCCCTCACCTGCATTTCGAGACGCATCTGAACGCCGACCGCAGCGCCGCGGGCGCGGTGGACCCGATCGCGTTCATGAACCAGATGGGCGCGCCCCTGAAGTGAGGTCAGTCGGCGGCGTTCATGAGGGCGTCGCCGCCTTCGAGTGACGCGACGCAGTCGCCTTCGACGGCGATTTCGAAGTCGAAGGTCTCCAGGTTCAAGTCGCCGTCGAGTGTGACCTCAGCGGCGAACGTGGAGGTTGAACTGTCCGGGGACTCGGCTGGGTCGACGCTCACGAATCCAGTGGCCGTCCCCTTCTCGGCCGACCATGCTTCGATCGCTCCGTCGAGCTCCTGCGGTGTGATTCCGGTGTACGTCGAGCACTGGAGTTCGCCGGCATCATCGAGGTTCCTCGTGCCGACAATGTAGGTGAGGAACTCGGCCGCCAAGGTTTCAGGGTCAATACCCGGATCCGAGGGGCCGCCTGGGTTCGGCGACTCTGCTGCTGGCTGGTTCGCATCGGACACGCAGTAGGTGCCGTCGTGTTCCTGCACGGTCACCACGAACTCCTCATGGCGCTGGGTGCCTTCGGAGATATAAGAAACGGTTCCGGCAAGCGCGATCCCGTCACCGGTCGGTACCGGGTCGCCTATCTCGACGTCGACGCGGGTGATGCCGCCGAGGTCGTCGGCGTAGGACTGGCGGATCGCATCGAGACCGCTCGGTGGGATCTCAGGCGAAGCGCCGTCGCAGAGCGCGTCCTCAGCCCGGTCGAGGTCTTCATTGGAACCGTATCGGAGATAGCTCCAGGCGGCCCCTTCCGCGTCGGTGGCGGCCTGGTCGCGAGGGTCCTGGTTCTCTTCGTTCCCGCTCGCGGCGAAGACGGGGGCGATCCAGGTTCCCAGGGCGAGGATGAGGGCCCAGGTGGCGGCGAGGGTGGTGACGCGGGGCCATTTGCGGGGCGGGTCGGCATAGGCCGCGGTTTCGGGGTCGTCGGCGGGGATGACGCGGTAGCGCTTGCCCGCGGTGTCGGCGACCGTGGCGGGCCGGGAGGTGCGGGCGCGCCGGATGGTGCGGCGGATCAGACCCTTTCGCATGGGGACAGCCTATGGGACGGGGCCCACCGGGCTCAACCGGAAGCGGCTGCCGGTTCGGGGGCCGGGTCGGGTTGGGCGCGTGGGCGAGGGACCCGGTGACGTGCATGTCCGCCTTAGACTTGTGGCATGAGCCACCCTCCGATGCAGCGCGGTGACACTGAGGCCGAAGTCGTTCCGGGGCAGCGGGACGGCGGCGGGGACCCGATCCGGTTCGAGCTGGTGGCGAGGTCGCCCGAGGTGCAGGGCCTGATCGAGGGGCTACTGCGGGAGCGGTGCGGGGTGGACACGCAGGCGGTGCGGGACTGCTTCATCTGGAACGGCCTCCAGTCGGAGGTCGATCCGGGCGGTGAGCTCGATGTGGAGGACGTGTTCCTGTACCGGGCCGGGGAGGAGTTCCGGGCGCAGGCCGCGCGCACGTCGGCGGATACGGACCGGGCGCTGCTGTGCCTGTGGGTCCACCACAGCTCGGTCCGGGCCTGGAACCACACGTACCGGGTGGACCTGCTCATGAAGTGCATGCTGCGGTTCCGCGACATCGTGCGCCGCAACTGGAATCTGGAGGCGCAGGCGGCGCCCGAGGTGGAGCTGGCGCTGCGCCTGTGCGAGCTGGTCCGGTTGGAGATCGAGCTGGAGGACTGCCTGAAGACGGGGTCGCAGCCGCGGTACTCGGAGGCCCTGGACATGGTGATCGGGTCGTGCACGGGCCTGCTGCACGAAGCGGAGGAGGACGGCGGCCCGGTGGGTCGCTACGTGCGCGGGGAGGTCGCGGTCCGCCGCCAGTACCACCTGATGCTGCGACGGCTGCACCGCGCGCTGGTCGCGCAGTCGGCGGGCCGGGAGAAGGAGCGGTTCGAGGTCCGCAAGGAGCTGCGGGTCCTGGTGAACACGTGGCCGTTCTCGTCGGTGGAGCTGTCGAAGATGAACGCGCACCGGCAGGCCCTGGAGCGGCTGCGGGAGGCCCACGCGGACAAGAAGAAGCAGTGGATGCGCATCGACGAGGGCCGCATCGTGTACCTGTTCCCGTTCGGCGTCAACGGGATCGACTACGAGACGGTCCGGACGCGCCTGAAGCGGGCGTTCGCGGAGGGCGCGGGGCCGGTGCGGCCGTCGGCGGCGATCGACCACTTCACGTATCACGCGGACATCTGGGAGCCGCGGCTCGAACGCGCCAAGCGGTTCGACGGCCTGGAGCTGATCCTCCCGAAGGTGCGCCTCGAAGTGGACGGGGACACGGTGGAGGAGTTGAACGCGGCGCTGCGGTTCTCCCCCATGGGCGTCCACTCGCTGCGTCTTGAGCGGTCGGTGGAGGACCTGTACCCGAGCGGCCTGCACGCGGCGATGTTCCGGGCGGCCCGGGAGCACGGGACGGTCGAGGTGTCGTGCGAGGGCGCGGACCGGACGTGGGACCGGCTGGCGCGCTTCGCGAGGGACCTGATCCTGCGGCAGCTCCCGGAGGCGCTCGCGCCCCGCAAGGGGGAGCCGGAGGGGCCGGTGGGGATCCACAGGGGCCGTTCGCACGTGCTGGTGCGGGTGCTGCGGGCGAGCGAGCGGGGCCGGGAGTTCGAGCCGCCGAGCGGGGACGAGGACCGGCCGCTGGTGCAGGACGGGAACCGACTGCTGGAGCTGGTGGGCTCCTCGGTGCTGCTGCATTCGGCGCCGGACGCGAAGGAGTCGCTGTGGGACTGGATCCGCTTGGCGGACGACCACTCCCGGAAGATCTGGAACCAGCGCAACGAGGGCGACCTGCTGATCTCCACGGAGAACACGACGGTGATCGCGGCGCTGGACGCCCCGAACTTCATCTCGGGGGACCTGGAGGCGATCGCGGAGTTCACGGTGTGCCTGGGCGGGATGATGGCGGCCTGGAACCACCAGTTGGACGCGTACCGGGCGGGCGTCTCGGAGATCATCGCCGGGTACAGCCGGCCGGGCGCGGACCGGGCCGCGCAGGTGGAGGCGATGAAGGCGCAGCGGATGCAGATGCTGGAGTTCGAGGGGGAGACGCGGCAGGTGATCGCGCTGCTGCACTCGCCGGGGCTGCTGCGGTCGCCGTCGAACACGGCGGAGCTGCGCAGGCTCCTGGCGGTGAAGGGCGTGGACGAGCAGCTGGCGAGTTTCAGCGAGCGCCTGAACGAGGTGATGGCGGACCAGTCGGAGGCGACGCTCCAGCGCTGGGAGGTGGACCGGCAGCAGCGGGTGCGCGATTCGCTGACGGCGGCGGTGTCGGCGCTGTCGGTGTGCGCGGCGATCAGCATCTGGCAGGCGGCGGGGTTCTGGACGCCGGTCGGGTGGGGTGCGGCGACGGTGGTCGTGGCGGCGTGGGCGGCGGTGTACGTGTCGGCGCGGTGGGTGTCGTACCAGGGCGGCCCGTGGTCGACGGCCCGGTTCCTGGCGGGCCTGCCGGTGCGGGGCCTGGTGCGGGCGCGCACGGGCCTGGCGCGGGCGCGGATGCGGCGCATCGCCCGCCCGTAGGGGCCGACCGGTGGGAGACTCCAGGCCATGGGGTTCTCGACGGTGGAGCGGACGGTCCCTGACGGGCTGTTCACGGCGGTGTACCGGGGGTTGTTCGCGCACGCGTTCCCGCCGGAGGAGCTCGACGGCGAGGACGTCCTCGCCGCGGCCCTGGAGCGCGGGTCCGCGAACCTGTTCGCGGTGGTCGACGACGCGGGGACGCCGGTCGCGGCCGCGTTCGGCGAGTGGTCGGAGGGCTCGCGCGTCCAGCTGCTCACGTACCTGGCGGTGGGTCCGGCGGCGCGGGGCGGCGGGATCGGCGGGCGGCTGCTGCGGGACGCGGTGAACGTGTGGAGCGTGCGCCGCGACCCGTGCATCGTGGTCGCGGAGATCGAGGACCCGGACGCGCCCGCCCATGACGCGCACGGCGACCCGCGGCGGCGCCTGGCGTTCTACGAGGCCGCGGGCGCGCGGGTCCTCGACGTCCCGTACTTCCAGCCGGGCATCGGCGGCCCGGCCCGCCGCGTCCACGGGATGCTCCTCCTCGTCCTGCACGCCGCACCGCAGTTCACCACCGGTGACGGCGTCGCGGGGGCGCCGCTGCGGGCGTTCATGGAGGAGTACCTCGCCGAAGTCGAAGGGAACGTGGGGGACGACGGGGACGCGCGGGCGCTGCTGGACGCGTTCGACCGCCCCGGCGGCGTCCCCGCGGGCGAGTGGCGCGCACAGCAGTGAACGCGCCGTCCACCACTCGGTAGTGAACGGCGCGTTCACCGCCTTGTAGTGGACGGACCGTTCACCTCCTGGAGTGCTCCAGGTACCGCATGAGGTTCGACGCGGACTGCTCCAGGCTCCCGTCGCCGCCGATGACGGCCCGCAGGTCCCCCGGTTCGCACGGCCGCCGGTCGGCGAGGCGCGCGATGTCGAGGAAGTGCGGCGCGGTCCCGGTGCGCCGGTACGCGGCGAGCTTGTGGTGGCCGTCGATGAGGAACGCCGCGCAGTCCTGCTCGTCGCCGGGCGGCTCGGACCGCAGCAGCACCGCGAGGGGCCGCTCGCCGCGCCCGATCGCGGCCGCGTACTCGGCGACGGTGTCCTCCCTGGGCGGGGGCCACACGTCGGTGGGGATGACCGCGGTCCCCTCGGTGCCGATCGGCTCGTACGGGTACCACCACGCGGACCGGTTCTCCCCGAACGGCTCGATGTGCACGTTCGCGTCCGGCCAGCGCCGCACCCCGTACGCGCCCGGCGCGAGGAGCTTCAGGATGGGGGCGGCGAGCTCGGCGGGGTCGGTGTCCCTTGCGGGCCCTCGGAGGCGGTCGCGCATGCCGCGCAGGCTCTCGCGGTGCCGGGCGTCGCGGGTGCGGATCGCGAACCGGTCGATGGACCCGGACCCGGTGTAGCCCTCGACGATGACCGGGCGCCATCCGACGCGCAGGGCGCTGGCGCCGTCGTGCCCGCCCACGGCGAGGGTCCCGTCGCCGTCGTCGACCTCGACGACGTCGTATCCGAGCGACCGGGCCAGCCGCATGATCATGTCGCGTCTCCGTCCTGCCGCAGTCCCGGGCGGCGGCCCCGCCGTCCGGCCCGCGCCCACCCTAGTACCCCGAAACCGGTCCGCCGAAAACCCTTTCGCGTCATTCGGGGCGGATTCTCGGGGACACTGCGGCCGCGACCGGCCGATTACACTCGGTGTCATCCCCTTTCTGGAGGTCCGACCTGTGGCCGTTCCCCCGCAGTACCCCGAGTACCCGTACCCGCCGGGCCCCTACGCGTACCAGTACCCCGGGCCGCCGCGGCGCCCCGGCCTGACGACGACGGCCGTGGTCCTCATGTGGGTCCAGGTCGGCTTGGGCCTGCTCGGCGGCATCACGTCCGCGGTGACGCTGACGGCGGGCCGGGACGTGTTCACGGCCTTCTATCCGGGGCTCGCGGACTGGGTTCCGCTGGTGCTGCTGGTCGCGGCGGTGCAGGCGCTCGGGTTCGCGGCGCTGCGCGGCCTGTTCGCCGTGGGGATCGTGGACCGGAGCGCGTCGGCGCGGCGGGGTGCGTTCGCCGTGGAGGGCGTGAGCATCGGGTTCCAGATCGCGTGGCAGGCGGTGTTCCTCGCGGCGCTGCGCCCGGCGGGCGGGGGCTGGAGCGTGAACGTCCAGTTCGACTGCACGGGCATCGTCCTGTCGGTGCTGATCCTGTGCTTCCTCGCGTCGACGAAGTCCGCGCGGTGGTGCGACCGGTGACGGAAACGGCGTTGCCCGCAGTGGCGGTCGCGTCCTATGGTGGGCCCCGAAAGTGAGGGTTGCTCCGTGACCAAGTTGAACCAGATCATCGCGATCGAGAAGAGCGTCAAGGCGAAGGCCGCCCGCTCCCTCGGCGACGCCGGGCGCGAGCTCGCGAAGGCGCCGCTGCTGTCGGGCATCTCCCGGACCTACCAGCCGAAGGACGAGGAGGGCGAGCAGTTGCCGCCCGAGTCCACGAAGGTGCAGCGCCGCGTCGAGGAGCAGCTGCGCGAGGTGTCCGCGGCGATGACGCGCCTGTTCGACGTGACGGCCACGAAGGACCGCACGAACGCGCTCGCGACGGCGGACATCACCGTGGACGGGGAGGTCCTCGTCGCGGACGTCCCGGTCACGTACCTGCTGTTCCTGGAGAAGCAGCTCGCGGAGCTCCAGTCGTTCGTGAAGGCCCTGCCGGTCCTGGACGCGGCCGAGTCGTGGTCGTTCAACGAGGCCGCGGACTGCTTCGCGACCGACCCGGTGCGCACGGTGCGCACGAAGAAGGTCCCGCGCAACCACGTGAAGGCCGAGGCGACGGAGGAGCACCCGGCGCAGGTCGAGGTGTACTACGAGGACATCCCGGTCGGGTACTGGACGACGGTGAAGTTCTCCGGCTCGGCCCCCGCCAAGCGCGTCGCGCAGCTGACGGAGCGCCTGGAGAAGCTCCAGGTGGCCGTCAAGTTCGCGCGCGAGGAGGCCAACGGGACCGAGGTCGTCGACGAGACCGTCGGCGCGAAGGTCTTCGGCTACCTGCTCGGCGGGTAGGGCAACAGACCCCCCTGCTTTGAGCGGCAGGGGTGGCGCGCAAGCGCCGAACCACGCTGAAACTGAGGTTCAGTCGGAATACAGCGCGGTGCAGGTGGGGGTTCGAGTCCCTCCCCTCCGGCTCGACCGGCCGTGAGGGTGGCCCAACTGGTAGAGGCGCACCGCGAAGATTCAGATTCTCGCTCCAGTGTCAGCATTCGCCACGCCGCACGACTCCGCGAGCAGTCCCCTGGGACACAGGTGTTGAAGGTTCGAATCCTTCCCGCCGCACCACTTGCGGCGGTAGCTCAATGGAAGAGCACTGTGCTAGCAGCAGACTCAACGGCTGCCGTACGGAGCGGAGCGGCCACTACGTGGCACATCGCGGCCCGGTGTCGAGGTCAACGACCCGGGCCGCACCTATGCCCCCAAGGGTTTGTCGGAGCGGCGCCGGTTCGATGGCGCGTCCGGCGCCGCTCCGTCTCCGGGGAGAGAGGGGGAAAGTCCTAGTTGTCGGCGGTCTCGTCGGTGGCGCTCTCCTGGCCCGGGCCCTGCCCGCCGCCGGGCATGCCGCCGCCCTGCGGGAGCTCGGCGGCGCACGCCTCCGTGGCGGTCGTCCAGTCGTCCTCGTCGACGCCGTCGGGCGCCGCGAACCCCCCGAACCCGCCACCGCCGCCGAACCCGCCCGAGGGCATGTCGCCGGTCGGCATGTCAGTGGGCATATCGGTGGGCATGCCGCTCGGCATCCCGCCGTCACCGCCGCCGGGCATCCCGCCGCCCTCCCCGAACGGGCTCCAGTCGTCCGGGAGGTCGACGCCCTGCTCCTCAAGGCACGCCGTGTACGCCGCGAACTGCGTGTCCGAGGACGACGCCTCGTCGGTCGCGTCAGCGTCGTCGTCACCGCACGCGGCCAGCGCGAACGCGGCGAGGCCCGCGGCGCAGCCGATCCGCACGGCCCGGGAAAGCATCGGTCTCATGGGAAGCGAGACTCGCGGCCGAACCTCGACGGCACCTCAGAACCGGATCAGCGAATTCTCCTGAAACCGCCGTGCACCGGCCGCCCCGACCGGCCCGGTAGGGCCCGCCCTACCCGTGAAATGCCTGCTCGCAGGCTCGAACCAGGGCCCGCCGCGGGCGAGGATTGACAGCATGAACAAGACCTTCAAGCAGCTCGGCGCCGACTCCGCGTACCTGCTCTCCGCGTTCCCGATCGCACTGCCCGCGTTCGTCATCACCGTCACCGGCTTCGCCGTCGGCCTCGGCACCGTCGTCGTCTGGGCGGGCGTCCCCATCCTCGCCGCGACCCTCCTCGCCATGCGCGGCCTCGCCGCCGCGGGCCGCGTCCAGCTCGAAGGGGTCCTCGGGAGCCCAGTCGAACGGCCGCACTACCGCCGCGCCCCCGAGGGCGCCTCCCCGCTGCGCCGCTTCCTGACCCCGCTCACCGACGGCCAGTCGTGGCTGAACCTCCTGTGGGGCCTGGTGAACTTCCCGCTCGCCGTCGCCGGGTTCGTCGTGGCCCTCGCCTGGTGGGCCGCCACCGTGGCCTCCCTCGCCTACCCGCTGTACGCCTGGGCGATCCGCCGCGCCACCGGGGACGGCGACGGCCTCGAACACGCGACCCGCTGGCTCGGCTGGGGCGACTCCTACCTCGCCGTCTCGGCCCTCGCGGTCGCCGGCGGCCTGGTCATGGCCCTGCTCCTGCCGCTGGTCCTGCGCGGCTTCGCCCTCACCCAGGCGGGCCTGTCCCGCGGCCTGCTCGCGTCCCTGACCGAAGCCGACGCCCCGCACGGCCCCGGCCGCTCCGCGCTCGCCGACGCCGAGGTCACCCGCGTCCAGGAGCGCCTCTCCACCGTCTGACCCGCACTCGGGGCGGCCGCTCAGTGAGCGGCCGCCCCCGCCGTGCGCCCGGTGATAGGTTGGGGCGCATGGCACCGCACGGGCACCACCATGGACACGGCGACGGCAGCGACGACGCGGTGTTCGACTTCGCGGAGGCCGCACCCCGGTTCCGGGCCCGCGCCGACGCCGAGACCCCCAGGTACCGCCGCCTCGCCGCCGCCCTCACCGGTCCCGGCACGCACACCGCGGCCGACATCGGCTGTGGCGCGGCCAGCATGGCGTTCGCCATCGCCGAGACCCTCCCCGGCGTGAGCGTCACCGCCGTCGACGCCGAACCGGCCATGCTCGACCTCGTCCGCGAACGCGCCGCCGAACGCGGCACCCCCATGCCGACCGCCCTCGCGTCCATCGACGACCCCGACGCGCTCGCCGCCCTCGCCCCCGTCGACTTCGCCTGGGCCGGACACGTCGTCCACCACGCCGCCGACCCCCAAGCGGCCCTAGGAAACCTCGCGGCGCTCCTCAACCCGGGCGGGCGCCTCGCCATCGGCGAAGGCGGCACCGCGCCCCAGTTCCTCCCCGCGAACCTCGGCACCGGCCGCCCCGGCCTGGAACTGCGCCTCATCGAAGCGGGCGCCCGCCGCCTCGCCGACGAACTCGCCGCCCACGGCGGCACCCCGCTCCCCTACGGCTGGAACCTCGCCCTCGAACACACCGGGCTCATCAACGTCCACACCGAGAACGACCTCGTCGCGAAACCCGCCCCGCTCACCGGCACCGACCTCGACCACGCCCTCGACTCGCTCACCACCAGGGTCGACTGGTTCGCGCACTACCTCGACGACGCCGACCGCGACACGTGGGCGCGCCTCCTCGACCCCGGCGGCCCCGACTGGCTCGGCCACCGCCGCGACCTCCACCACCTCGCGATCGACACCGTCTACACGGCCGTCAAACCCGCGTAGGTCACTCCTCCGAGTCCAGGGTCCCCGACTCGATCTCCAACTGGAACAACCGGTCCAGCGCCGCCAGCCCGTACACGTCCTCCACGCCCTCCGCGCACGCGAAATCGGACAGCAGGTCGAACCCGTCCCCCACCCCGAGCCGCCCCAGCCGGTACGCGGCCTCGATCCGGCCCGCCCAGTGGAAGCACGCGTCGACCGCGAGCACCGAGTACGCCTCCACGCCCGCGTCCGGGTCGACCCCGTGCATCGCCTCGGCCGCATCGATCCCCAGGTGGTGGTCCATGAGCGACTCCACGCCCTTGACGATCCGCCACAGCGCCTCCCGGGCGTCCTCGCGGCTGTCGTCGGCGAGCTGCTCGGCGCAGATGATCCGCAGCCGCGACGTCACCAGCGGCGCGTTCGCGAGGTGCCGCAGCGCCATCGCCGCGGCGTCCCGGTTGACGCGCCGCAGCGCCTGGGCCGCGGAGTGCCGCACGTACTCGCTGACGCGGTCGTCGGTGACCAGCTGCATGAGCGCGATCGCGGCGGGGCCGGCGGCGCTGTCGGCGAGGGCGCTGGCGGCGTCGAGGCGGTACTTGTCGTCGACGTCGGAGTCGGTGGCGATCGCTTCGAGGGCGTGGACGGCGTCGTCGAGGTTGAAGCGGCCCATGTGCTCGGCGGCTTCGAGCCGGACTTCGACGTCGACTTCGGAGGCGACGGCGACGGGTGAGAGGCGCAGGGCCATGGCCTCGCCGCCGAGGTCGACGAGGTCCTGGATGAGCTGGATGCGCAGGTCGGCGTCGACGGATTCGTCCTTGATGGACGCGACGAGGTTGGTCATGGCGCGGTCGCGGCGTTCATCGTGCCCGCCGGGTGCGGGGGCGCCGGCGCGGTCGGGGTCCCAGAAGCCCTGGCGGGGCGGGGCGGCGGGGGCGGTGCCGAGGGCAGTGCGGGCGAGCTGGCGGCGGCGCTGCCAGACGCCGGTGGCCCAGGTGGCGGCGATGGCCGGGCAGAGGAGGCCGTAGCCCCAGATCCGGTCGATCTCCAGGAGCTCGACCACCGGGACGGGGGCGAGGACGGAGGAGAACCTGAGCGTCCAGAGCCCCATTGCTTTGTGCGCCATACGTTGAACCTCGGGTAGAAGCGGTGGTTCTGTGCTGCCTGAACTTCTCGGTACGGCGCCGTGCGGGGCCCTGGTGAGGGGCCCGGTCCGCAGAGGGCCGGGGCATGAAGCGTAGTCCTCGCCGGGGCCGGACGGTCGCACAGGGTGTGCGACGGCCGAAACGGCGCAACGGGGGCGGAGCGGGGCGCCCGGTATGCGGGACTGTTGCCGTATTGCGGCCCGGACCTGCGTTTTCGCGGGTGCCACATTCTCGCGCGGGGCCTGTACGATCGGTAGCACGCGGGAGGAACCCATCCCTCCGCGGCCCGGCCCCAGCCCCTGAGCAGACGAGGCGTGTTAGAGCTATGACGTATCCGCCCCCCGGCGGCGAGAACCCGCAGTACCAGCTGCAGCCCGAGCCGCAGCAGCCCAGCGACCCCTACTCGCAGGGGTACAACACGCCTCCGCCTCCCACGAACTACTACCAGCAGCAGCCGGGCTACTCGCAGCCGCAGATGCAGCCCCCGCCGCAGCAGCCGCAGTACTCGCAGCCCCCGATGGGGACGCCGCCGATGGGAGTCCAGCCGGGCCCGTACCCGTCGGCCCCGGGCACGGTCCTGCCGCCGCCGATCCCGCCCGCGAAGCAGGGCGGGAACCTCGGCGTGATCCTCGCGGTCGTGGTCGGCCTGGTCGTGGTCCTGGGCGTGGCCGCGGTCCTGCTCATCCCGAAGCTCACCGGCGACGAGGACGACCCGCAGGCGGGCGGCGACCCGGAGACGAGCGCCTCCGACGACCCCGAGCCGTCGGACGAGCCGTCCCAGGAGGCTTCCGAGGAGCCCACGGACGACGGCGGCGACTCCGGCGCCACCATGGAAGGGTGGGGCACCCCGGTCAGCTCCGACGACTTCGAGGCGAACTCGCCCGAGGGCGCGGCCCTGACGTACCGCCTCGCGTCGGACACCGATGACGACGCGGCGCTCCAGTCCGTGGTGTGCGCCAGCCCGAGCGACAACATGCAGTTCGACGTCGACTGGGAGCTGGAGTACGAGGGCGGCAACTTTGGCTTCCTCCTGTGGAGCATGTCGAAGGAGGTGAGCGGCGCGACGCAGGTCTGGGTCGGCTGGACCATGGACGACCTCCCGCCCGACACCCAGGACGACCTGGACTCCGGGTACACGTTCACGGCGGTCGAGGAGAGCGGCGCCTGGAAGCTCTGCGACGTCGAGTACTGACTCCGGGGCACTGAACGACGGCGGTGCGGGAGGGACCTGAAGGTCTCTCTCGCACCGCTTTGCGTTGCGGCGCAACAGCTCCGATGTCCCTCCCGCCTCGGTGGCGAATTCGGCGCCCCCGCCCGGACCGCGAGGTTGATACGGTGCGACTGGACCCCGCCACCCTCGAACGGAGCCGCCATGCGGACCTTCACCCGCCGCCTCGCACTCGCCTCCACCGCCGTGATCGCCGGGACGGCGATCGCCTTCGCCGCCGGCTCGCCGACGCAGGCCGGTGCTTCCGAGTGCTTCACCCACCTCACCTCCAACGGCTACTCCCTCACGGCCGCGAGGAAGACCGCCTGCGTCACCGCAGGCGCGCAGACCTACCCCAAGGGCTACGACGCCTGCGTGAAGTCCCTCGCGGGCACCGGCGTCGCCCGGGGCGTCGCCGAGGGCGCGTGCCGCCGCGCGGGCCAGTGAGCACGAGGGCCCGGGCGGCGAGCCCGGGCCCGCAGTAGTTATCCACAGGCCCTGACCTGCATACAAAGAAATTCACCACGGGTTATCCACAGGCGGGGAAGAAAAATGTGGACGCTCCGGGGCGGGTCGGCGACCGTTGAGACATGACGCAGATACCGACGTACCGCACCGCAGCTCCCGCAATGACCGATTCGCCGTTCGAAGGCGACCTGCTCGCCGCCGGGGAGGACCTCCTCCTGCGGTTCGAGACCGTGTTCGAGTCGGACTTCAGCCAGGTGGCGACGGGCCGCACCGCGGCCTGGATCCACGGGTTCGACGTGCTCCCGCCGGGCGCCGATCAGCGCGAGTGGCCGGTCGAGTCCTCGGCCGATCCGGTGCTCGCGGAGATCACGGTGGTCGACGGCCTCCCGGTGACCACGCTCGCGCGGACCCTGGTGGACTGCGCGGCCGACCTGCCGCGGCTCGAAGCGGTGGCCGCCGCGGACCAGTTCCTGCGGGCGGGCGTCGAGGTGCACCGCCTCGCGGGCGCGCTCGAACCGCTGCACGGGGAGCGGCTGCGCCGCGCGAACGCGACGCTCCTGGCCGCGGACCCGCGCGCCGAGTCGCCCATGGAGTCCTGGACGCGCTGCCTCATCGCCGACGCGGGCCTCCCGGCGCCGGTCCCGCAGCTGCGGGTCCGCGGCCCGAACGGCAGGTCCCGCTTCCTCGACCTCGGCTGGGACCGGTGGCGGATCGGGGTCGAGTACGACGGCATGGCGACCCACTTCGGCCTCGCCGCCGAGACCGGCGACCGGCGCCGCCACCACCTCCTCCAGAACCTCGGCTGGGAGGTCGAGGTCCTCACCGCCACCGACGTGATGGACCACCCCCGCCCGTGGCTGATCCGCCTCCGCGACCTCCTCCTGCGCAAGGGCTGGGACCCCAGCGCCAACGACCTCCACGACATCAACGCCCGCATCGAGGAAGTGTCCCTGGCCCTGATGTAAAGCCATGGCCGGAACAGCGACCGGGCGGCGCCGGCGCCACAGGGGTGGGCGGGGATCGGGGGGCGGGGTGGGTGGGGGGGGAGGGGGGAGGCCCCCCGGGGGGCGGGAGGCCAAAACGGGGGCGGGGCCGCGGGCGGCGGCGGGCTAGGATCGGTGCGAGCATTGTTCAAATCAGGCGGGGAGCGCACGTGGCCGACGGGACCTTCGGCGGGTTCGCGCGCCCGGCGGAGCCGACGCCGCAGGAGATCACCGAGTGGGCGCTCGACCCGTACTCGACCGCCCCCGAGGGGCGGCAGTGGGACCTCACCCTCGCCACCGACGAGCTCGCCGACACCTGGCTGGAGCTCGCGGGCGACCCGACCTGCCCGAAGCGGTCGTTCGCGCTGCACGTGCTCTATATCTACGCGGGCGACGCGGTCCGCACGAAGTTCCGCGTGCACCCGCGCAAACGCGTCGACCGGCTCCTGGAGAAGGCGTCCGAGTCGCGGGACCAGTATGTTGGACTGTGGGCAGCCAACACCCGAGCGCTGATCCGCCAACCGGACCTGTTCGACTACCACGAATGGTGCAACGGCGGGCTGGTGCGACGGCCGCGGCGGCTCGACCCCGGCCCGAAGAGAAGATGAGAAGCCATGGCACCGCTTGAAGAGAGCGCCCTCCGATGAACCGGCCCGACCCGAACCTGCGCATGTCGAACGCCGACCGCGAGGCCGTCATCGCCCGCCTCCACGCGGCCACCGAAGAGGGCCGCCTCGACCTCCACGAGTTCGCCGAGCGCTCCGGTAAGGCGTACGAGGCCCGCACGTTCGCCGAGGTGGAGCACCTCCTCGCCGACCTCCCCGAGGCGACCGGGACGCTCGCCGTCCCCGCCGCCGCGCCGATCGCCCCCAACGCCCCCACCGAGCTGCGCCTCACCCCGAAGGCGTCGTCCATGGAGCGCAAGGGCGACTGGGTCGTCCCGGCGCGGCTCGTCGTGGACGCCAAGGCGTCGTCCGTGAAGCTCGACTGCCGCCACGCGGTGATCCGCACCGGCGAGGTCGAGATCGACGTCAACCTGATCGCGTCGTCCCTCGAAGTGGTCCTCCCCAGGGGCGCCTACGCGACGGACGACAATACGGACGTCATGGCGAGCTCGGTGAGCAATCACGCCCCCTACAAGGGAGGTTCGGGCATTCGCTTCACGTTCTCGGGGAAGGCGAAGGCCAGTTCCGTGACCTTCCGGTATGAGCGCCGATTCCTCTGGTGGCGTTGGTAGACCGCTCCCGGCGGGATATGGAATTCTGTGAATACAAGGACGCCGCAACGTCCTTTGTAACGGCCCCATAACAGTCATGCCTGATCCCGGCAATCCCCTCATACGAGGGTTTACACCGAACCTTCCTCGCAATAGGCTCGTTTCCGTGCGCCGCGGCCACGGCAAGTGACCTTGCGGTGGAGGACCAGTCACCCTCCGCGGTGCGCGCCCCCCTTGAGAGGAGCTCATCGCATGGGATCTCCGTCCCCCAGTAAGACAAGGCGCGTCGCGAGACGCGCCAGAGCAGGAACCAGGGCCGCAGTCGCGGCCGCCGCGGTCCCCGTGGTGGTCGCCGCGCTCACGACCGCGGCGGCGGGTCCGGCCGCGGCCGAGTCCTCGCTGCCCGAGGTCTTCCCGCAGTACTTCAAGGAGGCCGCGGCCCCCATCGTCTACGAGGACGGCTACTACGTCGTCCAGCTGGCCGACGACCCCATCGCCACGTACGAGGGCGGCGTGTCCGGCCTCGACGCGACGGCCCCCGCCGACGGCGGCACGATCGACTTCGCGACCGCCGCGGTCGAGGAGTACGCGGGCTTCCTCGCCGAGGAGCGCGCCGACGTCATCGCCGAGTACGACGTGGACGCCCTCACCCAGTACGACACGGTCCTCAACGGCTTCGGTGCCCATCTCACCGCGGCCGAGGCCGAGGAGCTCGCCGCGAGCGACGACGTCCTCGCGGTCATCCCCGACGTGATCTACCAGCCGACCGGCGCCATCGACGCGACCGGCTTCCTCGACGTCTCCGGCAAGGACGGCGCCTGGGAGGAGCAGTTCGGCTCCGCGAAGCACGCGGGCGAGGGCGTCATCGTCGGCGTCCTCGACACCGGCATCTGGCCCGAGAACCCCGCCCTCGCACCGCTCTCCGAGCCCCGCCCCGACCAGGCGACGATCGACGCCAAGTGGAACGGCGAGTGCGAGACCGGCGAGGACGAGGACCCCGCCGGGAACATCGAGTGCAACAACAAGCTCATCGGCGCCCGCTGGTTCGACGCGCGCGGCGTGTCGGCCGCCAGCTACGCGTCGCCGCGCGACTCCGACGGCCACGGCACCCACACCGCGACCACGGCCGCCGGCAACTACAAGACCAAGGTCAAGATCGACGGCGAGAACCTCGGGACGTTCTCCGGCATCGCGCCGGCCGCCCGCGTCGCCGCCTACAAGGTCTGCTGGGGCGGCTGCTCCGGCCTTGACCTGGTCGCGGGCATCGAGGCCGCCGTCGCCGACGGCGTCGACGTCATCAACTTCTCGATCGGCTCGACCGGCACCCCCGAGTTCGTCGACTCGGTGTCGATCGCGTTCTTCAACGCCGCCGCGGCGGGCGTGTTCGTGGCGGCCAGCGCCGGCAACGACGGCCCGACGTCCACGGTGGACCACCAGGAGCCGTGGGTGACCACGGTGGCGGCGTCCTCGCACGATCAGACGTTCCGCACGGAGCTGGAGTACGGCCGCACCGAGGTCGAGGCCGCGGGCATGGTCGGCGAGGCCGAGTGGCGGGTGCGCCTGGCCGAGGACGTGGCGCTCGACGGGGCCGATCCGGCCGCGGCGGCGACGTGCAACGCGGGCACGCTGGACGCGGAGCTGGTCGCGGGCAAGGCGATCGTGTGCGTGCGCGGGAACCTGTTCTCGGACAACGCGGACTACATCGCGTCGCTGGGCGGCAAGGCCCTGATCGTGGTGGACCAGTTCGAGCGGGGTCCGGCGAGTGTCGTGACGTCGCAGGCGGTCCCGGTGCTGCACCTGTCGTACGAGGACGGGCAGGACTTCTCCGAGTGGGTGGGCTCGCGCTCGAACCCGAAGGTGGAGGTCGAGGGCTCTGAGCTGGAGGACAGGAACGCGCCGGTGATGGCGGACTTCTCGTCGAACGGTCCGGCGCTGGCGGCGGGGCAGAACCTGCTGAAGCCGGACATCACGGCTCCGGGCATGGAGGTCGTCGCGGGTGTCACGCCTGACAACCACGCGGGCAACGACTTCGGGACGAACCAGGGCACGTCGATGGCGAGTCCGCACATCGCGGGTCTGGCGGCGCTGCTGGCGTCGGAGAACCCGGGCTGGTCGCCGATGGCGATCAAGTCGGCGATCATGACGACGGCGTACCAGGAGGACCAGGCCGGGGACCCGATCCAGCGGGCCGGTGAGGACGCGACGCCGTTCGACTACGGTGCGGGCCATGCCGACGGGGCGGCGATGTTCGACCCGGGCCTGGTGTACGAGTCGTCGCCGGTGGAGTGGATCCAGTACATCTGCGGTACGCCTGAGGCGTACAAGATCCAGTCGAACTGCGATGCGCTCGGTTCGATGGACCCGTCGCAGTTGAACTACCCGTCGATCACGGTCGCGGAGCTGACCGGGGTCTACGAGGTGTCGCGTACGGTGACGAACGCGTCGGACAAGAAGTCGACGTACAAGGCGGAGATCACGGCGCCCGCGGGCTTCGAGGTCGAGGTCGACAAGTCGCGGATCACGCTGCGGCCGGGCGAGTCGGCGACGTACACGTTGACGATCACGCGCACTGACGCGTCGTTCGGCGACTGGGCGTTCGGTGACATCACGTGGACGGAGACGAAGGGCAACCGGACGGTCCACGAGGTGCGTTCGCCGATCACGGTGAAGCCGTCGCAGCTGGCTGCGGCGGATGAGCTGTCGCTTTCGGGCGCTTCGGGTTCGGAGGACCTGTCGGGTCTGGCGGGCTTCGACGGGGCGCTGGGCGCTTCGGTGTCGGGCCTGGTGGCGTCGGAGGTCTCGACCTCGACGCTGACGGACCCGGACTCGTCGTCGTTCCCGACGGACTCCCCTGCGGAGAACTCGCATGTGGTGTCGTACGAGTTCACGACGCCCGCGGATGCGGCGCTGGTGCGGTTCGCGACGTTCGAGTCGGAGCACCCGACGGGGACGGACCTGGACATGTTCGTGTACCTGAAGGAGGGCGACGAGCTGACGCTGGTCGGCCTGTCGGCTTCGGGCGGTTCGAACGAGACGGTGACGCTGCCGGGCGGCTACACGTTCGTGGTGTTCGTGGACGAGTGGGCGGGTCCCTCGCCGCTTGAGGCGACGCTGCACTCGTGGGTCGTGCCGGGCGGCGACGAGGGGAACCTCGCCGTTGCTCCGGCGGAGCAGGACGTGACCACGGGCGGGGCGTACTCGCTGTCGCTGTCGTGGTCGGGCCTGGACGCGGGTTCGCGCTACCTCGGGACGCTGAACTATGCGGCGGACGGGGAGGCGATCGACGCGACGGTCGTGGGGATCACGACCTGAGTGCGTGTGAGCGCCTAGGTATCTGAGTGTTCAGGGCGTCTGCCGCGGTTGCGGCGGGCGCCCTGTTCCGTGCCCGGCGACGGGCAGGGGACGGGGCGGGGGGCCGGTCCGGGGGTTTGACCGCGATGTGATGCGCACGTTAACATCAATCTTTCTCGATTCCTCGATTTCAGGCGGTCACCCATGAGAAGCAAGCGCATACCCCTCCTCGCGGCGGCGGTCGCCGCCCTCGCGCTGGTCGCGTCCGGGGCCCCGGTCCAGGCCGGACCGGGACCCGGCAACGGCCACGGGAACGGCGGCGGCCACGGCCGGGCCTGCACCGCGGACGCGCCCGGCCCCCTCGGCGGCGACCTCGGCGCCCACGACCCGGGCCTGTACGCCTCCTGCGAGGAGGGCGAGCCCTGGTACGTGTTCGCCACCGGCTGGGGCCCGCTCGGCGACGGCAACATCACGATCCGCACCTCCACCGACGAGGGCGCCACCTGGACCTACACGGACACCGTCTGGGACGTGAAGCCCGCGTGGCTCACCGAGGCCGTGCCGGGCGTCGACAACCTGTGGGCGCCCGAGATCGTCGAGGACCGCGGCGTCTTCTACCTCTACTACTCGGCCTCCACGTTCGGGAACCAGCGCTCGGTGATCGGCCTGGCCGTCAACACCACCCTCGACCCGGCCGACCCGGACTACGCGTGGACCGACCGCGGGCAGGTGTGGGAGTCGAACCAGGGCGACCCGTACAACGCGATCGACCCGACGGTCCTGGAGGCGGGCGGGAAGCACTTCATGGCGTACGGGTCGTGGTGGAGCGGCATCTACATGCTCGAACTCGACTGGCCCTCAGGGGAGGTCGCGGCGGGCGCGGCCCCGGTGCACGTCGCGGGCCGCGGCGGCGCGGGGATCGAGGCGCCCGCGCTGGTGAAGCACGGCCGCTACTTCTACCTGTTCACGTCCTGGGACGGCTGCTGCGCGGGCGCCGACTCGACGTACAACATCCGCGTGGGCCGCTCGACCTCCCCGACGGGCCCGTTCACGGACCGCGCCGGGGTCGCGCTCACCGACGGCGGCGGCACCCTGGTCCTCGGCGCCCACGGCGACTACGTGGCGACCGGCGGCCAGTCGATCAGCAACGGCCTCATGGCGTACCACTCCTACCACGAGGACGGCCACTTCGACCTCGGCATCGAGCGGATCGAGTGGAGGGGCGGCTGGCCGGTCTTGGACGGCGTCTAGGGTTCGCGCGCAACGCAAAGCCGCGTATACCGTCCCTAGCCCCCACCCTCCCAGGGGAAGAGGAAGCCTCGGCCGAATCCTCCCGCCCGGGTCCGACAAGAACCGCCCCCGGACCCCGTCCCCCGCCCGAAGTTCCCCCGAACGAGTGAACGGCGCCCCGGAGCAGAAGCTCCGGGGCGCCGTGTCGACTTGCTGCGCAAAGGGTATGGCTAGGCGTACGGGTCCTCTTCGGCATCGCGGATGATGCCCCAGATCTCCTCGTCCTCCTCCAGCCAGTCCTTGTGCTCGCCTTCGGCGCCTTCCTCGCCGCCGCCCATGCCGCGGCCTCCCATGCCGCCGCCGGCGCCCATCATGCCGCCCATGCCGCCGCCGGTGCCGCCGAGGCCCGCGGCGGTGTTGCCGAGGGCGCCCGCGCCGGTAGCGGAGGCCGCGCCGACCGGGAACGACCCGCCGCCGCCGAGCGTCGAGCCGCCGAGGCCGCCCCCGCCGGAGGCGAGGCCGCCGCTGACGCCGCCGCCTCCACCTCCGCCGGGCGGTTCCAGGCCGTCGCCGCCGGTGGGCGCGCCGCTCTCCAGGCCGCCGCTGCCGCCGTCCAGGCCCCCGTAGGAGTCCGACAGCATGTCGGAGGAGTCGCGGAAGGTCGACGGGCTCGACGGGTACGCCTCCGGCTGGAAGGTCGACGCCGACTCCTCGGCGTTCTCCCAGCGGTTCACCACGTCCTCGTTCGCGATCTGCGACCGCGAGTTGTAGTCGTCGATCCCGGCGTTGACGTCGGCGGTGATGTTCTGGTTCGCGTCCGCCTGCGCCCAGGAGCGCGCCTGCTCCTCGGTGATCGGCGGCTCGTCGTTCTTGTGCTTGCGCATGTAGTAGTCGGTCTGGTTCTCGACGTAGTCGTTCACTTCGGACACGTAGTCCTTCTCGAACCCGCCGAGCTCCAGCAGCGCCCCGATGAGCCCGCCGTCGTTGTCGCACCCGGCGGTGACGTCGCACCACCCGGAGCGGAACGGCGGCCGCACGTGCACGAGCGGGTCGGTGAACATCGACTCCATGTCGGAGATCCAGTACAGCGGCGCCGGGTACGGCAGCTCCCCGGAGTCCCCGCCCTGGAGGCCGAAGAACTCGTCGGCCTTCTGCTCCAGGAGCCCGACGGCGCCGGTCGTGGCGTCGCCGATGTCGTCGCACACCGAGGCGCAGTTGGCGAGCACGATCTCGACCTGCTCGGCGAACGCGTCGAAGTCGGTGCCCTTCCACGTCTCCGACAGCGAGCGCAGCGCCGACTTCAGCGTCGGCGCGATCCCGTTGGCGGGGTCGGTGTCGAAGTCGTTCTTGAACGTCTGCCAGTGCTCGCTGACCATGCGGAGGGCGTACTTGTCGGGGTCGTCGGGGCGGACCTCGGCGACCAGGTTGCGGATGCTGTCCTGGCTCGGCGCGGGGGTGCCCTTGGTCTCGACGGTGAGCATCTGGACCTGCCCGGCGATGGGGATGGCCGAGACGAGCTTGATCCAGGCGTCCTCGGCCTCGTTGGGCCCGTTCTGGCAGTTGGCGTAGCCGCACGGCTCGCCGGAGAGGAACAGCGCGTCGGCGTCGCGCCGCTGGTACTCGACGACCGTGGAGTCGTCAGGCGCGTTGTTCTCGTACTCCTCGCGGGGCCCGCGCGGATGGTCGTCGCGGTCGCGGCTCGCGTGGTCGTCGTCATCGTCGCGGCCGCGGTCGTCGTCCTCGCGGTCCTCGTCGCGGTCGTCGTCCCCGTCCGGCTCGTCGACCTCTTCGTCGGTGCGGTCGTCGTCGCGGCCGGTGTCGCCGCTGGTCTGGGTCTCAGGCATGTCGGTCAGTCCTTGCTTCGCGACAGATGGGCGGCCGACGACGCGTCGGTCTCGGCGGCGCGCTCGGCGACGCCGTCGACCGTGGCGATGATGCCGGCCAGATCGGATCGGAGGTCCTGGAGGTTGGACCAGGTCTGGCGGTGGAAGTCGCGGTACATCTCACGGGCGGTCTGGCCGGAGTCGAGGAGGCCGAAGCCGGGCTCCACGCCGAGTTCATTGCCGTGCCGCAGCCGTTCGATCAGTGTTTCGAGGAAATCCAAGCGGCCCTGCGCGGCCTCGCGGAACTCGGCGAGGGCGTCGGGGTCGACGGAGCGATCGGACACGGGGTCACACTCCAAGGGGGACGAGGGTTTGAGTCCAAAGCGACCTCAATTCTATCCACCGAGTGCCACCCCACGGGTACTCTCTGTTGCCGGAATTGTCCGTTTAGGAGGCTTCTCGGCGGTTCTTTTATTCGGTTAATATTCCTGTTTGGCACGACTCCGGGAGACCGTTCACCCGAACGAGCGGAAATGCTCACGGGGGCAACAATTTCGAGCACAACTCCTGGACCGGTGGGAACTCTGGCCCCACTGTCAACTGTGGAAACTAAAAGAAGCGGCGGCCCCGCTGTGCGGAACCGCCTCTCCCGTCGCTGACGTGAACGGGGAACGAATGGAAAGCGACCGTTACGCGTCGACCCGCTCGGGGAGCGGCTCCGACTCGCGGAGGTTCTCCGGCGGGGGCGCCACGAACTTGTAGCCGACCTGCCGCACCGTCCCGATCATCGACTCGTACTCCGATCCGAGCTTCGCGCGCAGCCGCCGCACGTGGACGTCCACGGTGCGGGTGCCGCCGAAGTAGTCGTAGCCCCACACCTCCCGCAGCAGCTGCTCGCGGGTGAACACGCGCCCGGGGTGCTGGGCGAGGAACCGCAGCAGCTCGAACTCCTTGTACGTCAGGTCGAGCGGGGCGCCCTTGAGCTTCGCGGCGTACGTGTCCGGGTCGACCGTGAGGTCCCCGGCGCGGATCACCGCGGGCCCGGAGGCCGTGGCCGCGTTGGGCTTCCCGGTGGTCAGGCGCAGGCGCGCCTCGACCTCCGCCGGGCCGGCCGAGGCGAGCAGGAAGTCGTCGACGCCCCAGTCGGCCTGGAGCGCGGCCAGTCCGGCCTCGGTGACGATCGCGAGGAGCGGCACGGTGAGGCCGGTGGCCTGGAGGACGCGGCAGGTGGCGCGGGCGTCGGCGAGGTCGGACCGGGCGTCGACCATGACCGCGTCGGGGCTCGGGCCGCTCAGCAGCGCCCGCACGTCCCGGCCCGCGTACCGCGCGCGGTGCGGCAGCAGCTCCAGGGACGGCAGGATGGATTCAGGGGACTCCGGCACGGGGTTGGAAGTGAGGATCAGGATTTCCAAGGCAGTCCTCCGCTGGTAGGTGAGCACACGCGAACATCGCTTTCCCGGCTTCGGCGACGGGTGGGCTTACATGCGGTAGGTGGAGTCCTGTCCGAGTGTAAACGGTCACCCGCCGAATGACCAGCGTCACCACCGCGTCACTTCACTATGCGGGACGGGTCCAGGCGAGGAGTCGGCAAACCGCCGTTCACCCCGCCGACACGCGCCGCACACGGACCGGGGCGCCCCGTCACCCGCCGGGGCGGTCTCCCCGACACCGGGACGGACCGCCCATCGAAGGTGAACGGTGCACAAGGGCGTTGCCGTAGGCTGTGTCCGTGTCGTACAGCCGACCCGACGAGACCTGGGGCCATGAGCCCCCCGAGGCGGCCCGGCCCGCCGAGGGCCCCGCCTGGGGCGAGACGTACCCCGAGGAGCCGCCCCCGGCCGCGCCCTCCCGCAAGGCGGCGCCCCGGAAGGCGCAGGCCCGCAAGGCCTCCTCCCGGCGCCCCGCGCCCCGCCGCACCCCGGGCGCCGACACCGGCGCCTACCGGGCCGCCGGGGCCGACGGCCGCGACGACCACACCCTCCCCCCGCCCACCCCGCACCTGCTCCACCGCCTCCCCGCGATCGCCGTCGTCATCGTCGTCGCCGCCGGGCTCGTCCTCGGCGCGCAGATGGAGCGGCCCGTCTACGCCGCCGGGATCGCGGTCCTCCAGATCGCCGCCGTCGTCCTCATGACGTGGGTCCGCCGCATCGAGGGCGCCTGGATCACCATCGCCGTCGCGTCGCTCCTCGCGGTCGCCGCCGACTGGGTGGCCGTCACGTGGACGCCCGTGTCGCTCCTGCCGGTCACCGTGCTCCTCGCGCTCGCGTTCGGCGCGGCCGTCGCCGGGCAGCTGGTGCGCCGCACCCACGAGGGCTTCACCGAGAGCCTCGGCTTCACGATGCTCCTGTGCGTCGCCGTCTGCGGGTACGCCTGCTACATCGCCCTGTCCCGCCTGGGGTCGGCGCCGCCCGCGATGTACTCGGCTGTCGTCGCCGCCGGGACCGCGGTCCTCGCCGCCCGCGCCGTGGACCTCGTCATGCCCGACCCGCGCATCAACCGCCAGGTCACCCGCGGCGCGTTCGGGATCGTCATCGGCACCATGTGCGGCACCGCGTCCGCCGCGTACGCCGGGCTCGTCATCGAGGGCCCCGACCCGAAGCACGCCGCGATCGGCGGGCTCCTCGTCGCGCTCATCGCGGTCCTCTCGGACCTCGCGTGCGGCTACATGTCGGCGTCGCGGCGCATCGACGGCGCCGGGACCGCCCCGAACCCGGTGGTCAGCGCCGCGGGCCCGCTCCTGGCGTTCGCCGTCACGGGCCCCGTGGTGTACCTCCTCAGCGCCTACTACATGATCGACTGACGCACACCCCTCGCGCCGCACGCACCCCGAGACTCCCTGGAGCCACCTGGTGAAGATCCTCCGCCGCCTCCTCATCACCCTCGTCATCGTCGCCGCGCTCGTCGCCCTCGGCGACCGGGTCGCGAACGCGGTCGCCGAGCGGCGCATCGCGACCGAGGTCGCGGCCACCGCCGCCGACCACGGCGCCTACTCCGAGCAGCGCCCCGACGTGACCATCCACGGCTGGCCCTTCGCCACCCAGGCGTGGACCGGCGACTTCGAGCGCATCGACATCACCCTCAAGGACGTCGGCGCGAACGGCCTGGTCTTCCCCGAGCTCGCCATGACCGCCCGGAACGTCGAGGCCGACTGGCGCGAGCTCAGCGACGGCGGCGACGCGGTCGCCGGGACCCTCGACGTCGAGGGCACCATCTCCGTCGACTCGATCGAGGCGCTCCTGGCCGAGCAGACCGGCTGGGACCTGGAGATCGACCGCGACGGCAACGCGACCCTCACCACCACCGAGGAGCTCGGCGGCATCAGCGTCGACCTCCAGGCGACCGGGAGCATCGAGGTCGGCGACGGCGCCGTCAGCTTCACTCCCGACGCCGTGGAGTCGCTCACGCAGGGCCTCCCGGAGGCCGTGCAGCCCCTCGTCGACGAGTTCGCGTCCCAGCTCACCTCCACCGTGCAGCTCCCCGAGCTGCCGTACGGGATCACGCTCGCGGAGATCGCGTTCGAGGGGGACGCCGTCGCCATCTCGGCGACCGCCGAGGACGTCGTCCTCACCTGACGGGTGACCGCCCCCTCGCGTTCGGTTCCATTCGGGGTCCGCATCGCGAGAACGACGGTGGATTCGGCCCGGGAAGTCTGCTAGCGTTCTGCCCATGCGCAAGCCGATGCTCACGAAGCGGCGCGCGATCGACTACTGCACGATCGCGGCCACGCTCTGTCGAATGCCTTAGGCGACTCGCCCGGCCCCGGAGGCCGATTGCAGTCGCCGCATTGCGGCCCAGCGTGCGTGAAATCCAAGAGCAAGGCTTGCATCCCCAGGTTCCCTGAACGCGTCTCCGTGCGCGACCGGAACCGGTCCCGATCCCAGGATGAACGATCCCCTGGATCACCCTGCTCGCCGTCGCCGACGGCTCCTCTGCACCGCCCGCCGGGCCCTCGCGAACTCGGAACAGCCGGATACCGAAACCTTTCTACGTTCAGGAGAGAACAGCCATGGCCCGTGAAGACGTGCTGGTGACCGCCGATTGGGCGGAAGAGAACCTCGACACCCCCGGAGTGGTGTTCGTCGAAGTCGACGAGGACACCTCCGCCTACGACAGCGGCCACATCAAGGGCGCCGTCAAGATCGACTGGAAGGACGACCTCCAGGACGCCGTCCGCCGCGACTTCGTCAACCAGGAGCAGTTCTCGCAGCTCCTCTCCGAGCGCGGGATCGCCAACGACGACACCGTCGTCCTCTACGGCGGCAACAACAACTGGTTCGCGGCCTACGCGTACTGGTACTTCAAGCTGTACGGCCACGAGTCCGTGAAGCTCCTCGACGGCGGCCGCAAGAAGTGGGAGCTCGACGCCCGCGACGTCGTCACCGAGATCCCCAAGCGCGAGGCCACCGAGTACGTCGCCAAGCCGCTCGACTGGGACCTGCGAGCCAAGCGCGACGAGGTCGAGGCCGCCATCGGCGTCAAGAACCTCATCGACGTCCGCTCCCCCGACGAGTACGCCGGCCGCCTCCTGGCCCCGGCCCACCTCCCGCAGGAGCAGTCCCAGCGCGCCGGCCACATCCCGACCGCGCTGAGCGTCCCGTGGTCCAAGGCCGCGAACGAGGACGGCACCTTCAAGTCCGAGGCGGAGCTCCGCGAGCTCTACGTCGGCGAGGCCGGACTGGACGAGTCGAAGTCGACGATCGCGTACTGCCGCATCGGCGAGCGCTCCAGCCACACCTGGTTCGCGCTCCGCGAGCTCCTCGGCTACACCGACGTCAAGAACTACGACGGCTCCTGGACCGAGTACGGCTCCCTCGTGGGCGTCCCGATCGCGCTGGGCGACGAGCCCGGCACCAAGTAGCACCGGCGACGGTACGGAAAGGAACCTCCATGTCTGACAGCTGCGCTGCACCGGACCAGGACCTGGCCCTGCCGGCGTCCGTGGACCTCGAAAAGGAGACCGTGCTCAGCGGCACGGTCGTGAACGACGAGGGCGAACTGGTCCAGGGCGCCTACGTGCGCCTCCTCGACGGCACCGGCGAGTTCACCGCCGAGGTCGTCACCGGCGAGGGCGGCCAGTTCCGCTTCTTCGCCGCCCCCGGCAAGTGGACGCTCCGGGCGCTCTCGCGCTACGGCGACGCCACCGGCGAGATCGAGGCCGCCCGCGGCGTCAACGAGACGAAGCTCGCCGTCAGCCGCTAGGACCGACCGGGGCGATTCAGCTCGTATCCCAGTCAGGAAGGGCCCGGACACGAACGTGTCCGGGCCCTTTTCGTATGCAGGTCAGCTGATCTGGTACGAGCTGGCGCGGTCGCTCCAGCCGCCGGAGATGCTGTCGAGGTTCGCGAGGTTGTCGATCCACGTGGAGGAGGTGCCGGTGGCGCTGGCGTTGTCGAAGAGCTTCACGTCGCACGAGTGGTACGTGTGGACGGAGCTGGCCTTGTTGGTGAAGCTCCCCATGTTGGTGATGGTGAACTCGACCGGCGTGTACGCGGCCGAGCAGGTGTAGGCGCCCGGCACGCTGAGCGTGTGGGTGGCGCCGCCGTAGTTGACCGAGTCGTACATCCGCACCAGGACGGTGTCCGCCTGGAGGCCCTCGGCGTTCGCGGCGAGCGCCGCCTCCGGCGAGTCGGCGCAGGTGAGTTCTTCGGTGACGAGGTCGTAGACGCAGTGGTCGCCGGTGGTCTCGGCCTGCGCGGCGGTCGGCGCGAACGCCAGCGCGCCCGCGGCGGCCGCGACCGATGCGGCCGCCGCGAGCACGCGCTTGCGGGTGGTGGTGCCGGTGAGTGTCCCGTTGAATTTGCCCATGCCCGAACCGTATGCGGCACAGTGGATACGAACGCAACTTCAGGACGCATACGCGGCGTATATGAGAGGCGACGTCCGTCGCAGGCGCTTGCGGGCGCGCTCTTCGGCGAAGGGGTCCTCATGGAGTTCCGGATGCTCGGTCCGCTCGAAGTGGTGGTCGACGGGGTCGCGGTCCATCTGGGCGGGGGACGTCAGCAGACCGTGCTGGCGGCGCTGCTCGCGAACACGGGGCGGCCGCTCCAGCGGCGGCGTTTGGGGAGCATGGTGTGGAGCGATCCGCCGCCGTCGGCGGGGTCGAACCTCCGTACTTATCTGCGGCGCTTGCGGTCTGCGCTGGTCGATCCGCGTTCGGAGGAGTCGCGGCTGGTCGCGGACCGGCGCCAGGTGGTGCTCCGGACCGAGCCGGGCGAGCTGGACCTGGAGGTCTTCGACGACTGGTGCCGCCGGGCGGCGCGTGCGGGCGAGGCGGGCGACAGGGCGGGTGCGGTCGGGCTGTACCAGCGGGCGCTGCGTCTGTGGCGCGGGAGTCCGTTGGAGGGCATCGACATCGACAGTCCGCTGTACGCGACCGCGGTCGAGCTCGCGGAGCGCCGCCTCGCCGTGGAGTCGCGTCGCTGGGCGATGCTGGTGGAGATCGGCGACTACGGTGCGGCGGTCGCGGAGCTGCGCGCGGGTGTTCTCGCGAACCCGTTCAACGAGCGCCTGGTGGAGCTCCTGATGCTGGCCCTCCACAAGGACCACCGCCGCTGGGAGGCCCTCCAAGTCTACGCCGAGGCCCGCGACCGCATGGCGGCCACGCTCGGCCTCGCCCCTGGTGCCGAGCTTCAGCGGACGCACCGCCGCATCCTCGAAGACGACGAGCCCGGCCGGTAGTTCCCGCTCGGGGCGGCGACGGCCCGGTGCGGACCGGAACCGGGGTGCCATCGGGCCGTCAGGCGTCGGCGCGGCGGAGGCGCTCCTCGGCCTGCGCTCGGAGTGCGTTGCCGCAGAGCGGGTCCTGCTGGTGCAGGGCCTCCCATCGGGCATTGTGCGCCGCGGGCCAGATGCTGGCGGCCCAGGCGATCTCGTGCTCCGCGGTGGTGAACGAGCGGCCCCGGGCCTCCTGGTAGGCGTCGAGGAACGCCGCGGAACTCTCGACCGGCGCGAGGGTCGGCGGTCCGGTGTTGGCGAAGGTCCCGCTCGCCGCACCGACCAATGCCGCCTCGGGCTGCCAGGCCAGACTGTCCCAGTCGTGCACCACCCGTAGCTCTCTGCCGTGCCAGCGCAGGTTCTGGGCCTCGTAGTCGGCGTGGCCGAGTACGTTCGGCAGACCGGCAGCCAGCAGCCGGGCGCGGGCCCGCCGGGCCGCATCCATGACCTCTGCGAGAACCGGGCCCTGGTCGCGGTCGTCGAGGAACCCGATCGGCGGCCACAGCCCCGGACCGGCGTGGTCCCACCGCACCCAGCGCGGGTTCGGCAGCGGCGGCGCGACCCGCACCTGGGCCAGCCCGCTCATCAAGCGGGCGAATACGACCGCGTAGTCCGCGGCCACCTCGGGGGTGTCCCCGTGCAGCATCTCGCCTCCGGGGAGGCACGCCTCGGCGTGGACGGCGAGCCCCTCGACACGGACGACCGGCGTGAGGGGCCGAGGGCAGGGGAACCCGCGCTCGGCCAACCGCGCTTGCGCCGCAACGCAGGAGGCGGCGCGGCCTTCGTCGGCGCGGGTCTTGACCACGACCTCCCGGCCGTCGGCCAGCCGCAGGCCCGCCACGGTCGAGATCCGCCGCATCCCGAACAGCACCGAGACCGGCTCGCTCCCAAGGTGTTCCCGGCACCAGTCCGGCAGCCAGACCGGCAGTTCCTCCAGCGACATCACCTCCAATGTTCCAGACGGGCCGGGCCGCGGCCCGGCCCCGCCGATTTCGGCCCCGCGGGTCCGCCCCGCCGAGCTCTGCCCGGCCGGGTCCGGCCGGACCCGGGGACCCGGCCCCGCTTCCCCTACTGCTGCTTCTGGAGGTCCTTGTAGCGGGCGGTCTTCGTCTCCGGGTCGTAGAACCCGGCCGGGGTGCGGAGGATGACGTTGACGCGGTTCCAGGCGTTGATCTGGGCGCACATCGCGACGAGGGCGGCGATCTGCTCGTCGTCGTAGTGCTTGCGGACCGCCTCCCAGGTCTCGTCGCTCACGCCGTGCGGGTTGTCGGCGATGCGCGCCGAATCCTCGGCGAGGGCCAGCGCGGCCCGTTCGGCGTCGGTGAACACGGGGGCTTCGCGCCAGACGGCGACGAGGTTGAAGTCCTCGGGCTTCTCCCCGGCGTGGACGGCGTCCTTGAAGTGCATGTCGGTGCAGTACCCGCAGCCGTTGATCTGGCTGGCGCGCAGCTTCATGAGCTCCATGGTGCGGAACGGGACGGTGGTGGCGGTGTGGAAGAGCATCTCGTTGGCGAGCATGTTCTTGTAGTAGGACTTGGCGAACTGGGTGTCGGTGAAGGCGAGTCGGGCTTCCATGGTGGTTCCTTTCTGCGCGGCCTATCGGGGCCGGTGGACTTCGTGGATTCCGGTGAGCTTGTCGGGGTTGCGGACCATGTCGACGGCGACGATGCGGCCGTCGGCGATGCCGAGGAGGGTGATGCCGCCGATCTCGCCGCCGATGACGGAGATGAGGGCGGGGGCGCCGTTGACGCTGGTGACCTGGTGGTGGAAGTCCTCGTAGCGGATGGTGACGCCGGTGAGGAAGCGGGCGACCTTCTCGGCGCCGTGGACGGGTTTGCGGGCGGCGCGGACGACACCGCCGCCGTCGGAGGTGAGGACGGCGTCGGGGTCGAGGAGGGCGGTGAGGCCGTCGATGTCGCCGGAGGTGACGGCGCGGGAGAACGCCTCGACGACGTGGCGGTGCTCGTCGGGGTCGACGTCGAAGCGGGGTTTGCGGGCCTCGACGTGGTCGCGGGCGCGGCTGGCGAGTTTGCGGCAGGCGGCGGCGCTGCGGCCGAGGGCGTCGGCGACCTCCTCGAAGGTGAGGCCGAAGACGTCGTGGAGGACGAAGGCGGCGCGTTCGGCGGGGCTGAGGGTTTCGAGGACGACGAGCATGGCCCAGGACAGGGAGTCGGCGAGGCTGACGCTGTCGGCGGGGTCGGGGGCGGTCTCGACGGGTTCGGGGAGCCAGGGCCCCACATAGGCTTCGCGGCGGACGCGTGCGGAGCGCAGGACGTCGAGGGCGAGGCGGGAGGTGGTGGTGACGAGCCAGCCGGTGAGGTCGTCGATGGCGTCGGTGTCGGTGCGCTGCAATCGCATCCAGGCGTCCTGGACGACGTCCTCGGCTTCGCTGACGGAGCCGAGGAGTCCGTACGCGACGCCGACGAGGCGCGGGCGCAGCTCTTCGAAGAGCGCGGTGACGGATTCCGGTCGGTTCATGCGGGGAGGACGAGGCATGGTTCAAGAGTGTGACACCGGATCGCTGATTGTGACGGTTGTCTCGCCGATCGGGTAGGGCAGACTGTGTCCCGTGTTCTCGAACGTCTCGGCGCGCTGGCGCCGCCGCCTGCGCGCCGCGGTCGTGGTGTGGGCGCTGCTGCTGCTCGCGGCCGCGTTCGCGGGGACGCGCGCGACGGTCCGCGAGCAGGTGGACGCCGCTGAAGCGCGCGCGGTCATGGACGCGGCCCTCGGTGAGGCGGCCGCGGCGGTGACGGGCGCGGCGGTCCTCGCGGCGGGCCCGTTGGGGGTGGAGGAGTGCGACGTGACGCCGGTGCGGCCGGGCCTGTCGCTGTCGCGGACGCTCCAGGTGTCGGGGGCGACGGTCGACCAGGTCGAGGCGCTCGCGGACCGGTTCGGCCTGGAGCGGTCCTCGAACTCGAACGCGGCCGTGTGGTCGGGCGAGTCGGCGGGCTACATCAGCCTCCGGGTGACCGCCGAGGTCCCCGATCCCCCGGGCGGCCGCTGGTCGGACCCGGTGACGGTCCAGGCGGTCACGGGCTGCCGCCCGCTCGACAGCACCGGTGTGGCGTCCTTCGCCCCGGACCCGCCCGCGAGCGCGACCCCGGACTGGTCCTACGGCGCGGTCCCCTGCCCGGGCGGCGAGGAGCTGTCGTCGTGGACGGAGGCGGTCGAGGCCGAGCCGCTCCGGGTCCACGAGACCACGGGCGGCTGCACCTGACGCGCTATTTGTCGATGTCGCCGACGACGAAGAACATGGAGCCGAGGATGGCGATCATGTCGGGGATGAGGCAGCCGGTCATGAGGGTGGCGAGGGCCTGCACGTTCGCGTAGGACGCGGTGCGGAGCTTGAGCCGGTAGGGGGTCTTCTCGCCGCGGCTGACGAGGTAGTAGCCGTTGGCGCCCAGGGGGTTCTCAGTCCAGACGTAGGTCTCGCCGGCCGGGGGCTTGAAGATCTTCGGGAGCTTCGTGTTGACGGGGCCGGCGGTGGTGGCGGCGCGGCCGAGGCAGAAGCGGGCGAGTTCGATCGAGGCGGCGACCTGGTCCATGAGGCAGATGAACCGCGCGTAGCAGTCGCCTTCGGTGCGGGTGACGACGGGCAGGTCGAGTTCGCCGTACGCGAGGTAGGGCTCGTCGCGGCGCAGGTCGAAGTCGAGGCCGGAGGCGCGGGCGACGGGCCCGGTGACGCCGAACGCGGCGGCGGTGGCGGCGTCGAGGACGCCCACGCCCTTGGTGCGGGCGGCGAAGATCTCGTTGTGCCGCAGGAGATTGTCGAGGCGGGCCATGCCGGTCTCGACGTCGTCGACGGCGCGGCGGGCGCGGTCCTCCCAGCCGTCGGGCACGTCCTGCTTGAGGCCGCCCACGCAGTTGTACATGTAGTGGACGCGGCCGCCGCTGGCCTCCTCCATGACCGCCTGGATGCGCTCGCGTTCGGTGAACGCGTAGAACATCGGGGTGATCGCGCCGATCTCCAGCGGGTAGGAGCCGAGGAACATGAGGTGGTTGAGGATGCGGTTCATCTCGGCGAGCGCCATGCGCAGCCACACGGCGCGCTCGGGCACCTCGATCCCGGCGAGGCGTTCGGCGGCGAGGGCGACGCCGAGTTCGGAGGAGAACGCGGACAGCCAGTCGTGCCGGTTGGCGAGCAGCATGATCTGCCGGAAGTCGCGCACCTCGTAGAGCTTCTCGGCGCCGCGGTGCATGTACCCGACGATCGGCTCGCATTCGGTGACGCGCTCGCCGTCCACCCGCAGCTTGAGCCGGAGCACCCCGTGCGTGGAGGGGTGCTGCGGGCCGATGTTGAGCACCATGTCGGTCGTTTCGGTGGCCGCACCGACGCCGACGATCAGCTGTTCGCTCACCTCCTCATCGTTCCAGTTTCCCGCCGGTTCGGGAAGAGTCTGGCACCGTGTTGCCGGGCCCTGGCATCCTAGACGGAGCATCCGACATTGGAGGTGTGGCCGAATGGACCGCGATCAGATGCGCGCCTCGGAGAGCGACCGCCAGGTCGTCATGGAGCGCCTGCGTCAGGCGGTGGAAGAGGGCCGCCTGGACGTACCGGAGTACCAGGACCGGGTGGACGCGGCGATGCGCGCCCGCGTCTACTCCGAGCTGGACGTGCTCATCTCCGACCTCCGCCAGCTCCCCCCGCCCGGCTTCGCGGAGGCGTCGATGGAGCCGACCCGCGAGATGCGCCCCGACTCCCTGTCGAAGGCGAACCAGCAGCTGCGCGACGGCGCCGACGAGCGCTCCAGCAAGTGGAAGATCGCGGGCGTGGCCGTCGCCATCGCCGCCGTCGCCTGCCTCGTCATCTTCATCCTCTCCCCCCAGCTGTTCCTCTACATCGCGATCGGCGTCCTGGTCGTCCTGGTCCTCTTCGTCGTAGCGGCCTTCTCCGGCATGTTCTGACCCTGACCCGTAAGGCGCGCAAGCGAAAGGGGCGGCCGGTGAACCGGCCGCCCCTCGTCTCGCCGCCTGCTAGAGCGGTTCGATGTCGCAGTTGTTGAGGGCGCCCTGGCGCAGGACGTCGAGGGCCCGTTGGGAGACGACGAGGCTGCCGTTGGCGGAGGCCCCGAAGTCGTCGCTCCCGGCGGTGCCGGTGAGCTGGAGCCACTGCCACTTGGGCAGGTCGACGGGGCCGCCCGCGAGCTCCTCGGCGTCCTCGCCGAGGACGACCTCGGCGCTGGCGAGGCGGTACCCGGACAGGCCCGCCGCGCCGATGAGACCGGCCAGGTGCTCCGTGACGACGAAGCAGGGGGTCGACTCCAGGATCTCGTCGCCGAGCCAGTCCTGGATCACGTACTGGAGCCTGGTCACGACGGGCGGGTGCACGTCGGTGTCCATGACCGTGTCCTCGCCGAGTTCCCCGGCGACCTCGGGCTCCAGATGGAAGTAGCTCATTGGCGCATCCTAACTTAGGGAACGGACGGATTGAAGTTCGTGCCGAGCTTGAGGTCGACCTTCGTCGCGTGGTCGAGGATCTGCTGGCGGGTGGCGTTCGGGTAGTCCTTGTAGAACTGGTTCCATTCCTTGCGGATCTGGCTGAGGTGGACGCGGCTGTTCACCTGGCCCTTGGGAATGCCGCGGAGGTTTTCGAGCGAGTGCAGCTCTGCGGCGGAGAAGCGGCCCTTGTACCTGCGCATGACCTGCTGCTCGACGGCGTGGTGGACGACCACTTTGCCTTTGAGCTTCGGGTGCTTCTTGAAGAACGTGCCCTTGTAGTCGTTGCTGAGCGAGCGGCCGACCTTCGCGCGCCATTTGGAGCGGGTCGACTTCTGCGCGGTGCTCTTGACCGTTTTCTTGACCCAGCTGCCGCCGCCTTTCCCAGTGCGGAAGAAATGCGTGTTGCTGATGAGTCCGGAGATGATCTTCGCGCCTTTGGCGGTGGTCTTCCGCGCGGCGCGGGTGCGGGCCCTAACCATTGAGCACCGACTCGATGGCCATGTCCAGCAGCATGTCGATGAGCTTGGAGGTGATCATCTTGAAGATGGGGATCTCCAGCAGGGACGCCCCGAACGTCACCACGGCGGTGGCGATGGCCTGCGCGATCTGGATCGCGAGCGTCACGAGCTGGACGATCATCTGCATCTTCAGGGCGAGCACGACGCCGGCGGCGATCATGAGCCCGATGCTGATGATGTTGGACGGCTCGCCGATGTCCGCGATGTTGCGGACCGCCGATTCGCCGTCCTCCCATTCGGACTTGAACGCGGCGATGTCCTCGCTGATGTTGTTGTCGATGACGGTCTTCGCGGCGGCTTCGAGCTTGTCGATGGCGCCGCCTATCTGGTCGGCCAGGCCGGTCCAGGTGTCGCCGAGGTTGAAGAGCTTCTCCTCGTCTGGCTCGGGCCAGTCGTAGCCGAGCATGCTGAGGAGGCTTCTCAGCTCGGAGGGCAGTTGCAAACCCACAGAGGGCTCCTTAGAGAGGGGACACTGCGCAGTGCCCGTGGTACGGAGCGTTATGAAGGAGTTGATGCGGGCCGGTGCCGGCGGCCGTTGGGGAAGAGGGAGAGTGGAGGGTGGAAGAAGTCAGGGGTCGGGGATCGGGCGGGGCCCTGGGGTCAGTCCCTGCCCAGTGCCGCGAGCAGCTCCTTGAAGAGCCGTTCGACCTCGGCGTCGTTGTCCTCGTGGGTGTCGGCCATCTCGCGGAGGTTCTTGGCGTAGTCGCCCAGGTCCTCGATGTTGGTCGAGATGCACTCGGTGATGGCCTCCATGCAGACCTGGTGGGCCAGGTCGAGCAGGCTGCCGATCATGTCCCCGCCGAACGAGTCCGCCAGTCCCTCTACTGAGGACTTGAACTGGTCGAAGAGTCCCTGCACGGTCTCGGTCGCGGCGTCGAGCTGCTGCGCGCCTTCGCGGATCGATTCGAGGTCGAGCTTGACGACCATGTCAGCTCCCCCCCTGGAGTTTCTGCATGACGGCGCTGATCTGCGCGGTCATGTCGCGCATCTGGCGCACGCCCTGCTCCTGGATCTGGGCGACGGCCTCGCCGATCGCCTCCAGGTCCGGGGTCGGGACGTCTGCCGTGAGCGCCTCCGTGCGGGCGTCGAGTGCGGCGTTGACGACCTTGGCGATCTCCGCTTCGAGGAACTCGGTGCCCTCCTTGAGGACCCGTTCCTCCAGGAAGCGGAATCTCTCGACGCGGCCGTTCGCGCCTAGTGTCACTTGGATGCGCCCGTCCGCCGCCTCGGCGGTGACGGGCTGGACCGGTTGGCCCTGCTGCTGTCTGACTTCGTCGAGCGCCGAGCGGGCTTCCGCCAGCTGCTGGGCGATCGCGTCCTCACCGAACATGCCGCCTCCGGGGGTCTCAGTGGACTCGGTGTGGGATTCAGCATAGACCGGGCCCGCCACAAACGGGTCCCCTGAAAGTGCCGCCTCACCAGGGGATTCGACAAGCTTGTTTACAGAGTGTCAGGAGTTCGCTTCGCCCGCTTTGGGACCGGTTCCGGCGCGCTTCAGGCGGTGCCGCCCCGGAGCGCGGCGGTCCTCGCGGGGTCGGGGAGGTAGTCGAAGTGGTCGTCGCGGACGCAGCGCAGCCACCCGTCGCGCACGTGGAGCCGCGCGACCTGGACGGCGGAGCGGCGCCCGCCGCCGGGGTGCGTGAAGTAGTAGAGGAACGCCTCGTCGGGGCCCTGCGTCAGCGCCATCGCGTGGTGCCCGAGCGCCTCGTCGAACGCGCGGCGCCCCGGCCCGGCGAGGAGCGGCACGGGCTGGCGGTGCCAGTGCTCCAGGTCGGTGGAGCGGTGGACGAGCAGGCCCGACCAGCCGTCGGTGACCATCCAGTAGACGCCGCCGAGCGCGAACACCGTCGGCCCCTCCTGGCCCTGGCCCGTGACGGCGGGGCCCGCTGGGGCCCAGGTGAAGAGGTCGTCGGAGTCGGCGGTGTAGACGTGGCTCTCGCGCCGCTCGTCCTTGAACCACATGCGCCACCGGCCGTCGGGGAGCCGGTGGACCGTCGCGTCGATGACGCGCTCGGAGTCGAGGTCGAGCGTGGACTCGTACGCCCAGGTGTCGAGGTCGCCGGAGGTGTAGTGGCGGATCTCGGCGGGCCCGGACCAGTCCTCGCGGATGCCTTCGAGGTAGGTGACGTACATGTGCCAGCGCCCGTCGTGGCGCAGGACCTCGGGGGCCCACCAGGTGTCGTGGTTGTCGCAGTCGGGCCCGGCGGCGGTGCCCGCGTAGGTCCACTGGCGACCGTCGGGGCTGGTGGCGTGTCCGATGTCGGTGCCGTGGACCCAGGCGACGCCGCTGTCGTTGCCGATCGCGTCGGACTGGTTGGCGCGGCGCTGGGTGTAGAAGAGGTGCCAGAGCCCGCCGTCGGGGTCGTGGACGACGGTGGGGTCGGTGGGCCCGTCGTAGACCGGGTCGGTGAACAGGGGCGCGGGGGCGCGGAGGTCGTGGGGGTTCGAGGCAGGACCGGTCGTCATGGTTCCTCCGGGGGTGTCGGCGGCCGCTCGGCCGGACCTGGCTGACTGCTAGAAACATAGCGAAAGAAAGCGTTTGCCGCAACCTGCATTCGACGGGGTTCCGCAATGGCCTCATTGAGGGCTTAGGGCCGTAGTCCATCCCTAGCCCCCACCCACCCAGAGGGGAACGCCAGTCTGCGGCCGATCATTGCCGAGGGGTCCGACAGAAATCGGCCCCGGAACCACCTGTGTGCGCAAAATGCGCCCGAAAGAGTGATCCGGTACCGTTGATCGCATGGACCTCAACGCGGACCTGGGGGAAGGTTTCGGCCGCTGGGAGCTCACCGACGACGACGCACTGCTGCGGATCGTCACGAGCGCGAATGTCGCATGCGGTTTCCACGCCGGGGACCCGGCCACGCTCCGGCGGGTGTGCGAGCTGGCCGCCGCGGCCGGGGTGCGGATCGGGGCGCAGGTGTCCTACCGCGACCTCGCCGGGTTCGGCCGCCGCGAGATGGACGTCCCGCCGGACGAACTCGCCGCCGAGGTCGCCTACCAGATCGGGGCGCTGCGGGTCTTCGCCGAGGCCGCCGGCTCGCACGTCGCCTACGTCAAACCCCATGGGGCCCTGTACCACCGGGCCGGGCGCGACCCGGTCCAGGCCGCGGCCGTCGCCGAGGGCGCGCGCCTCGCGGGGGTGGGCCTGGTGCTGACGCAGCGGGGGAGCGAACTCGACCGCGCCGCAGCGGGGGCGGGGCTGCGGGTCGCGGGCGAGGCGTTCGCCGACCGCGGCTACCTGCGGGACGGCCGCCTGGTCCCGCGCGGTCGACCCGGGGCGCTCCTCGCGCCCGACGCCGCCGTCGCGCAGGCGATCGACCTCGCCGCGAACGGCGAGGTCACCGCCGCCGACGGCACCCGCACTACCGTTGCCGCCGAATCGATCTGCGTGCACGGCGACGGTCCCGACGCGGTCGCTGTCGCCGCCGCGATCAGGGCCGCACTGGACGAACGAGGCATCGACGTGGAGGCATTCTCGTGAGCACACCGCCCGCCGCCCACCGGCTCAGGCCCCTCCCGGCCGGACCGAGGGGCATCCTGATCGACTGCGGCACAACGGCCGCCGCCCGCGCCTGCTACCGGTCGCTCCAGAGCCGCCGCATGTCGGGCCTCCTGGAGGCCGAGGACCTCGTCCCGGGGGCGACCACCGTCCTCGTCGACGGCGTCGACGAGCCCGAGCTCCTCGCCGCCGAGCTGCCGGGCTGGCCGCTCGGCGACGAGCCCGAGGCCGCGGGCGAGGCCGTCGAGATCCCCGTCTGCTACGACGGCCCGGACCTCGAAGCCGTTGCGGCCCTGTGGGGCGTGCGCCCCGACGACGTCGCCGACATCCACTCCGGGATCGAGTACGAGGCGGCGTTCTGCGGCTTCTCCCCCGGCTTCGCGTACCTCGAAGGGCTCCCCGAGCGCTACCGCGTGCCGCGCCGCGAGAGCCCGCGCACGCGGGTCCCGGCGGGCTCGCTCGGCATCGCCGGGCCCTACACGGGCGTGTACCCGCGCACCAGCCCCGGCGGCTGGCAGCTCATCGCGACGATGACGAACCCGGGCCGCCTGTGGAACGAGCACCGCGAACCGGCGGCGCTCCTGGTCCCCGGCACGCGCGTGCGATTCGCGGCGGTGCGGGTATGAGCCACATCGAGATCCTGCGCGCGGGCGTGCTCACGACCTGCCAGGACGCGGGCAGGCCCGGCTGGGGCCACCTCGCGGTCCCGCCCTCCGGTGCCGCCGACCGTCCTTCCTGGAGGCTCGCGAACCAGCTGGCGGGCAACCCGACCGGGGCCTGCGCCCTGGAGACGACCCTGAACGGCGCCACGGTGAAGGCCCACCGCGCCGTCACCGTCGTCGTCGGCGGCGCGCCCTGCGCGGTGACCGTGGACGGGCGCCCCGAGGCGTGGGGCCAGCCCGTGAAGCTCCAGGCCGGGTCGGTCCTCGACGCCGGGCCCGCCGAGGTCGGCGTGCGCTCCTACCTCGCGTTCTCCGGTGGCCTGCACCCGAAGTCGAGCCTCGGCTCGCACTCGACGTGCCTGCTCTCCGGGCTCGGCCCGGCCCCGCTGAAGGACGGCGACACGATCCCCCTCGGCCCGGCCCCGGCCCACCCGCCGCTGCCGACCCAGTGGCCCGCACCGTGGGCGGGCATCGGCGACGAGTTCGTCATGAAGCTCCACTTGGGACCGCGGCTGGAGTGGTTCCGCCCGGAGGCGGTCGCGGAGCTGACCCGCGGCGTCTGGACGGTCTCGGAGCACTCCAACCGCATCGGCCTGCGCCTGGAGGGCCCGGTCCTCAAGCGCACCGACGCGTCCCTGGAGCTCCCGAGCGAGGGCATCGCCGCGGGCGCGCTCCAGGTCCCGCCGAACGGCCAGCCGATCCTCTTCGGCGCCGACCACCCCACGACCGGCGGCTACCCGGTCGTCGGCGTCGTCGGCCCCGAAGCCCAGGCCGCGGCCGCCCAGGCCCGTCCGGGCTCGCGCATCCGCTTCGTCCCGATCCCCATGCCCCACTGGAGCAAGCGGGTCTGAACGACCGGGAGCGGGCGCCGCTGGGCGGCGGCCGCTACCAGGGCAGCGGGCCGTCGGCGCTGCTGAAGGCGCCGGTCGGCCCGTCCGCGCCGAGCACCGCCAGGTCCGCGATGTGCTCGGCGGCCTGCGCCGGGGTGAGCACGCCGGTGTTGCCGTTGATCTCGGTGTCCACATAGCCCGGTGCGGCGGCGTTCACCAGGATGCCCTCGGCCCGCAGCTCGTTGGCGTACTGCACGGTGACCGCGTTGAGCGCGGTCTTGGACGGCGAGTACGCCGCCGAGGGCAGGTCCGTGAACGGCCCGTCGGGGTCGGCGTAGAGCGTCAGCGAGGCGGCGTGGCTGGTGAGGTTCACGATGCGCGCCCGAGCGGAGCGGCGCAGCAGCGGGAGCATCGCGTTGGTGACGGCGATGACCCCGAAGACGTTGACCTCGAACACCTCCCGCACCACCGCCAGGTCGACGGCGCTGGGGACGCGGTCGGCGGCGTCCTGTGGCGCCGCGTTCCCCGACCCGGAGATCCCGGCGTTGTTCACGAGGGCGTCGAGGCGGCCGTACCGCTCCTCGATCTCCTTGGCAGCCCGGTCGATCGCGGTCTGGTCGGTGACGTCGAGCGCGACGGCGCGGGCGTCCCCGCCGTCGGCCCGGATCGCGGCCGCCACGCGCTCGCCGCGGCCGAGGTCGCGCGAGCCGACGAGCACGGTCGCGCCCCGGGCGGCGAGCCGCTCGGCGGTCGCCCGGCCGATGCCCTTGTTCGCGCCGGTGACCAGTGCGATCTGCTGCGATGCGTTGTCGGTGCCCATGTTCGGTCCTCTCGATGTTCCGGTGCTCGGTACTCATGACGTACCGGCACCGGGACATGTGACCGCCGGGCACTCGGGTCAGGGCGCGGTGCGCCGCAGCAGCAGGGTCCCCCGGTCGTGGGGGAGGTGCTCGGGAACGAGGTCGGGGTAGGCGTCGGTCCAGCGGGCGGCGATGGCGCGTTCGTCGGGGCGGTCGGCGTCGTCGAGGACGACGAGGGCGTCCTTGGCGAGGCGTTCGGCGAGGACCGGGAGGGCCGGGTAGCGGGCCTGGGGCCCGGTCGGGCCGGGCGGCCCGTCGACCAGGAGGATGTCGATCTCGTTGTGGGGCAGCAGGCCCGGGTCGTACCAGCGCCAGCGCTCGCCGCCGAGATCCACGTCAGTCAATGGAGCGTCGACGACTTTGCCCCAGCCGCCGAGGTTGCGGGCTTCGAGTTCGGCGCGGGTCTGCGCGGCGTAGTGGGGGTCGTGTTCGAGGGCGGTGACCTGCCCGGCGCCGAGCGAGCGGGCGACGAGGGCGAGCACGACGGTGCTGGTGCCGGAGCCGCATTCGAGGACGCGGGCGCCGCCGCGGGCGGCGACCTCTTCGGCGAGGTACCGGGTCAGTTCGGGTCCGGCGGCCCAGTCGCGCATGCGCGGGAGCGGTCCGGCGGGCCCGGTGAGGCGGTAGAGCGCCATGAGGTCCTCGAACTGGGCGTACGTGGTGCGTGCGCTCGTCTTGAGGGCCTTGCGGTTCGCTTTCGCCTCGGCTTCGATGGCGTCGAGGCGCCGCTCTATGCCCGCTTGGGTTTCGCGGACGCCGTCGACGGCGTCGCCGAGGCGTTTGAGCCGTTCGGTGATCTCGACGAGCAGCATCCGGTCGGACGGTCCCATGGCACGGCCCCTTTCGCGGGCATTCGGCGCATTGGCCCCACCCTAATGAAGTTCTGTCCCTTGCGCCAGCGGCTCCCTCCTCCGGTTGCAGTGGTCCGGGGCGTCAGTCGCCGAGTGCGCGGCGGAAGTCGGCGATGAGGTCGTCGGCGGCTTCGATGCCGGTGGAGAAGCGGATGAGGTCGTCGTGGATGCCTTCGGCGGCGCGTTCTTCGGGGCTCATGCCGGCGTGGCTGGTGATGGCGGGCCGGGTGATGAGGGATTCGACGCCGCCGAGGCTGGGGGCGACGTAGGGGAGGCTGAGCGCTTTGAGGAGCGCTTCGGCGGCGGGGACGCCGCCCGCGGGCCGGAAGGAGAACACGGAGCCGTAGCCGTCGAAGAGGGCGGTGGCGCGGGCGTGGTCGGGGTGGGTGTCGAGGCCGGGGTGGTTGACCTGGGCGATGGCGTTGTGGCCCTCCAGGAACCGGGCGAGTGCGAGGGCGTTGGCGCCTTGCTGGCGGACGCGGAGGGCGAGGGTCTTGAGGCCGCGGGCGAGGAGGAATCCGGCGTGGGGGTCGAGGCTGCCGCCGTAGAGGTTGAGGACGTGGCGGACGGCGCCGACGTGTTCGGCGCTGCCGGTGACGACGCCCGCGACGAGGTCGGAGTGGCCGTTGAGGGCTTTGGTCGCGGAGTGGCAGACGAGGTCGAATCCGATGCTGTGGGGCCGGAAGACGACGGGTGTGGCGAAGGTGTTGTCGATGATGCTGGTGAGGCGGTGCTCGCGGCTGAACGCGGCGATGCCTTCGAGGTCGGCGACGCGGGCGAGCGGGTTGCTGATGGTCTCGACGAGGAACGCCTTGGTGCGGGGCTGGAGTGCCTCGGTCCAGGCGTCGCGGTCCTCGGGGTCGACGAAGTCCACGGTCCAGCCGAGGCGCGGGGCCTGCTCGGTGAGGAAGTGGTGGGTGCCGCCGTAGAAGGCGCCGGCGGCGATGAGGTGGTCTCCGGCGCCGAGGGTGGCGAGGAGGGTGGTGGTGATGGCGGCCATGCCGGAGGCGGTGGCGAGCGCGGTCTCGGCGCCTTCGAGGGCGGCGAGCTTGCGGTGGAGGTACTCCTGGGAGGGGTTGGTGTTGAGGCGGATGTACTGGAGTTCGTCGTACGCCTGGCCGGGGACGGTCTCGAAGACGGTGCCCTGGTAGATGGGGTGGACGACGGACCCGCCGTGGGCGGGCCGGGGTTCGGCGGCGTGGACGGCGAGGGTGTCGATGGCTGCTGCTGCGTCGTGTTCGCTCATGCCGCAACGGTATGGCGGGTGGGGGCGGGCCGCATCTGTCTTTCGACCGGAATCGGGGCCGGGAATCCCTGACTTTCGTCAGGGGTGGTTTCGGACGTTCGTCTAGCGGCGTTCCTGGTCGAGGCTGGCAAGGTAGGCGTTGTACACCTCGTGGGGGTCGTCCTCCGGGTGGCCGCTGGCGGCGGCGCGTTCGGCCATCCGGTCGAGCCGGCGCCCTTCCCGCTCCTCGGAGCGGGCCCACTGTCCGATGAGGACCACGATGATGATGAGGCTGGGGATCTCCCCGAAGCCCCAGGCGATCCCGCCTCCGGCGCGCTGGTCGGCGAGGAGGTCGGTGACCCAGGGGACGGCGATCTGGGTGTACCAGCCGTCGGCGATGAGCGTCGTCCCCATCATCAGGGTCACGCCGAAGATGGCGTGGAAGACGATGGACACGAAGTAGAGGAGGACCTTGGCGGGGTAGGAGAGCGGCCGGGGCTTGGGGTCGGGGCCGATGACGACCCAGAAGAAGAGGCTCCCGGCGGCGAGGAAGTGCGCGGTCATGAACAGGTGCCCGAAGTGGGACCGCATGGCCCACTCGAACATCCCGGTGAAGTACATGAGGTACAGGCTCGTGAGGTAGACGAGGAGGGCGATGAGCGGGCGGGAGATGAAGCTGGACCAGCGGCTGTGGAGCGCGGCGAGGAGCCATTCGCGGGGCCCGCCGGCGCGGTCGGGCTTGAGGGCGCGCAGCGCGAGGGTCACGGGCGCGGCGAGCACGAGCAGGATCGGCGCGAGCATGTTGAGCGCCATGTGCTGCACCATGTGCGCGCTGAAGAGGACCATGCCGTACTTGCCGAGGCCGGTGGAGGTGGTGAGGACGATGACCGCCCAGCCGCCGACCCACAGGGCGGTCCGGTACCAGGCCCACGAGTCGCCGCGGCGGCGCAGGCGCACGACCCCGGCGATGTAGAACCCGGTCGCGGCGAGCGCGGCGGTGCAGAACAGGACCGACGGGTACCAGTCGGTGAGGATGCGCGCGAGCGTGAGCGGCTCGGGCGTGGGGAAGCCGAGGAGGGCCGTGTTCGGGTCGGGGAGCTCCTCGGCCGGGGGCGGCGTGACCGACAGGGAGGAGGCGAGGCCGAACGCGATCGCCATGAGCGCCAGTTCGACGGCGGCGAGCCGGTTGAACGCGCGGCGGCTGCCCGCTTCGACGGCGGGGAGGGTCCGGCGCCGGTGCGCCCATCCGAGGACGCCGCCGACGGCGAGGACCGCGAGCTTCGCGAGCGCGATGCGCCCGTACGCGGACTCCCACAGGTCGGTGAGCGCGACGTTCGCGACGAACACGATGAGCCCGGAGGCGGCGACCGCCGGGTACGCGAAGGCCGCGGCGAACGAGTACCGGCGGGCGGCGACGGCGGGGTCCTTGCGGGCGATGAACAGCGCGAACAGGCCCCCGGCCCAGAACGCGGCGGCGACGATGTGGATGAGGAGCCCGTCGACGGCGATCTGGTGGTTGCCGTTGGACGCGGAGTGCCCGGTGAACACCGGCGGCACGGCGGCCGCGAGCGCGAGGGCCGCGGCGAGGGCCGCGCCCGGGATGGTGAACGCGCGCGCCGCGGCGACGGCGGCGGCGCCCGCGAGGAGCACGGTCAGTCCGAGGGCCCGCCCCTGCTCGTACTGGGCGATGTAGGACCACAGACCCGGGAGGGTGACTTCCGAGAGGGGCCGCGCGAACGTGTTCGCGAAGTCCACGGGGAGGCTGGCGAGCGACACGGCCGCCCACAGCCCGGAGGCGACGGCGCCGACGCGCAGCCACCGCCACGGCTGGGCGGCGAGCCGCCGCCGCGCGCCGGGGCGTCCGGGCAGGAAGCACGCGGCGGCGACGGTGCAGCCGACGGCGGCGAGCATCGCCAGGTCGTACGCGTATTTCAGGAGTCCGGCGGCCCAGGTGACGGCGGGGTCGGCGGCCGAGAGCCCGGGGATCTCCTCGATGTCGACGGCGCCGCCGAGGTCGAGCGCGATCACCGCGGCGAGCAGTCCGGCCAGGGCCGCGGCGGCGACCGCGAGGGCCCGCAGTCCCCGGCCGCGGTGGGCCGTGCGCAGCCCGCTTCGGGGACCGCCGCCGCCAACAGGTATGGTGTCGGCGGTGTTTTGGCTGGTCTCGGTCGATGCGGTCACGTAGCCCAGCATGGCTGATTGTTCCAGCTCACGCCCCACCGGGTGGGGTCAGATATCTCCGGCAACTCCCCCGGCGAGCCCTGCGGGCGCCGACCCGCCATGTCGGGGTCATAAGGCACGATCACGGGGCGCCGTCCAAGTAGCCTTGCCAGTCGCAGCGACGGGGGCGGAGCCGTATTTTCTATGGTGGATCGCGATGGGAATCATCGAAAGACGCGGTGAGATCATGAACCTGCTCCAGGGAGGCGGCGGCGTGCTGGGCAACATGCACTTCACGTTGGACGGCTCGGACGACCCGTCCAACGTGCTGAACCTCATGGCGCTGGACGCCTATGTGCGCGGCGATCAGCCGCACGCGGTGGTCCGGGCGCTCGACATGGTCGCGGACGACGTCGACCTGATCCCCGAGGGCGGGGCGCTCATCCGGTCGATCTCGGGGACGTCGTTCCTCCAGCTCGTGACCGGGGACGGGTGGACGCTGCGCACGCAGCGCTGGCGCGACGGCTCGGGCCAGGCGGTGGTCACGGCCGTGACCCGCGAGCGCGCCGAGGAGATCGCCGCGTACGTCACCGACCGGACCGGTTCGGTCGAGGAGGTCGGCGAGGACAAGGTCGACATGGGCTTCTGGTACCGGTCGGCGCGCGGCCCGTTCCGTTCGACCCGGTCGATCAGCGCCCCGCGCTGGCCGGAGATCGAGCGCAACTACTCCTCCAGTGCCGGTTCGGCGCTGGGGAAGCTGATGGCGACGCAGTCCTCTGACGTGACGGGCCGCCTGGTGCTGTTCCACGGCCCGCCCGGCACGGGCAAGACGACGGCGCTGCGGGCGCTGGCCCGCGAGTGGGCGCCGTGGTGCCAGGTGGACACGGTCCTGGACCCGGAGGCGTTCTTCGCGGACCCGTCCTACCTGATGGAGGTCATCATCGGGTCGGAGATGGACCTCGCGATCGAGACGGACCTCGCCCCGGGCGAGCCGCGCCGCGAGCACTGGCGGCTGATGGTCCTGGAGGACTGCGACGAGCTGATCCGCGGCGAGGCGAAGGAGGCGTCGGGCCAGTCGCTCGCGCGCCTGCTGAACCTGACGGACGGCCTGCTCGGCCAGGGCCGCGAGATCATGGTGGCGATCACCACGAACGAGCGCCTCGACCGCCTCCATCCGGCCGTGGTCAGGCCCGGCCGCTGCCTCGCGCAGATCGAGGTCGGCGAGCTGTCGACGCTCGAATCGAGCGACTGGCTCGGCGGCGCCCAGGTCCGCGAGCCGATGACCCTCGCGGAGCTGTACGCGCGCCGCGGCGGCACGAGCCCGAACCGCACCGAGCACCAGGTCCCGCAGCAGCAGGTCGGACAGTACCTCTAGGCACCGACGATCCCGGAGAACATGCCGCGGAACTCCGCGTCCGTGTACTCGGACGCGAGGGACATGAAGTCGCCGTAGTACGAGAAGTACACGGTCGAGTACGTGCCGTCCATCGTGTCCGGGCAGGGCTCGCCGATCTGCCGGGAGTAATCCGCGACCGCTTCGCCGGTGCGCAGTTCGTACGCGGTGATATTGAACCGGTGCGCGTAGAACGTGGCCCACAGGAGGCTCCCGTCGGACCGCTGGTACCGGCACGAGTCCTGGAAGTCGCCGACCTCGGCGGTGACGCACACGACGAGCTCGGTCCCGGCGGCGTCCGCGCCGAGCCATCCGGCGGGGAAGCCGCGGTCCTCTGACGTGGTGCCCTGCAACCGCATCGGGTGCGGTCCGCGGCCGCTGTACGCGGGCGCCCCGGTGTACGCGACGGGGTCGGCGCAGTACGAGCCGGTGTCGAGCACCCCGTCTGCGGCCTCCGCGGCCAGCTCGTGCCCGGGGTACTCGGCGAGGAACTCGCGGTAGAGGACCGCGGCCTCCTCCAGGTCGCCGCCGTCGGCCCACTCCTGGCCGCAGCGGAGCGTCCGCACGGGCGCGTCCGCCGCCGCGGCGGCGACGGGTTCGGTGAGTTCCGTTGCGTCCCAGTCCTGTTCGGCGAGCCAGTGGTCGGCCGCGTATCCGTGGCAGGGCGGCATGTCCGCGAGGTCCGCCATGAACGCCTCCACGACGCCGCGCACCGCCCCGGCCTGCCCCGGCGTCTCGTCGAGCACGGTCTCCAACTGCGCGAACGCGTTCCCCACGTCGGTCAGGTCGAGCGCGCCGCCTGCGGCGGCCGCTTCGAGCAGCCGCGCGGCCCGCTCGGGCCCGGCGCCGTCCCACAGCGCGCCCGGATGCTCCAGGTACTCGGCGAGGCCCGCGGCGGCCTCGGACGGCGCTTCCTCAAGGGCCGCAAGGAGGATTTCGCACGCCTCCCGCTCCTCGTCCGCGCGGACCGTGACCGGTCCGAACGCGACCCGGTGTACCGCGTCGAGGGTGTCGAGTGCCGCGACCGCGTCGGCGCAGTCCCCCGCGGCCTGGGCGGCCTCGGCATCGTGGACGGTCCACCACGCGTCGATCCTGAACCAGCCCAAGGAGAGCAGCACGAGCGCCGCGGCGGTGACCGCGAAGTACCGCAGGCGCCGCACCGCACCCGACGGGTCCACCAGCGGGGACGGGACGGTTCGCCGCGTCAGCCACCACGCGTGCAGGATCGCCGCGAGCCCCCACGCCGGAAGCATGAACCTCCACAGGGGATTCTCGACCTGCACCGCGGCCGACCACACCAGGAACCCGGTGCCGCACAGCGCCGCCGCGGCCAGGACGGGCCGCCGCATGAGCATGTACCCGATCCCCAGCATCGTCGCGTTCCCGGCGACGGCCGCGACCGGATCGGCCGCGGAGCGCGGCGGCTGCGGGGGCGGCGGTGGCGGGGCGGCCTGCGGGCCGATCGGGAAGGGATACATGGCGGCGCTCCTCGGGCCCTCGGGAGCCCCAGTGCAGCACGGGAGCCCCGGGACCGGTCCCGCCCGCGCGCGCCTACCCTCGGCGCATGCGATCCACTGCCCGCACCGCAATCGCCCTGCTCGCCGCCGCGGCCCTGTCCGCCTGCGGCGGGCAGCCCGCCGACGACACGGCCTCCGATGACTCAGCCGCGGACGCCACGACCGGGGCCGAGACCACCACCGCCGAGCCGACCGGGGCCGAACCCACCGCACTCACCGCCGCCGACGGCGCGGACTACGCCGCCTGCGCGGACGGCGCCTGCGAAGTGGCCGTGGCCGAACCGGTCGACATCACGGCCGGCGAGGCCCTGCCGTTCTCGGTCACGGCCGTGACCGGCGAGGGCATCGAGTTCTCGATCTCCAGCGGCGGCTCGTCCGTCGGCGGCTCCGTCAACGGCGTCTGCGAGATCACCGCCCTCGGCACCTCGTTCCAGTCGCGCTGCTTCGAGGACGCCGCCGAGCTCGAAGCGCTCGCCCCGGCACCCGCTGACGGCGAACTGCTCGTGCAGCTCCTCGGCATGGACGCCGACGGCGCCGCGGTCCTGCGCTTCACCCTGGGGTGAGCGCCCGCACGGGGGCGGACGGCGGGCGCGGGCGGTGTGGGGTCGCCCGCGCCCGCCGTCCGGCCGGTCCTGCTCAGTGCCGCTCGTCCTCGGCGTCGCGCGCGTCGAACACTTCCCGCGCGGCGGTCACCGCGTTGATCGCCGCGGGGAACCCGGCGTAGACGGCGATCTGCGTGAGCGCCTCGACGACCTCCGCGCGGGTGCACCCGGCGTTGAGGGCGCCGTTGATGTGGAACCGCAGCTGCGGCGCCGCGTTGCCCAGCGCCGCAAGGGCGCCGAGGATCACGAGCTGGCGGTCGCGCGGTTCGAGGCCGGGGCCGCTGTAGACGTCGCCGTACCCGAACTCGATGACGTACCGGCCCAGGTCGGGCGCGGTCTCGGTGTCGACGACCGCCGGCTCGGCCTGGCCCGACACGAACTGGAGTGCCTTCAGTCCGCGCTCATGGCGTTCTCCGGATTTGTCCATCAAGGAGCCTCCATTGTCCTGTTACTGCTCAGACGCGTGAGGCTTTCCTCTTGCCCCACAAGGCCAATCCTGCTGCAATGACCAGCATGGCCGCAAGCGTCCAGGCCAGCGCGGAGAACCCGTGCGGCGCGACGGCGCGCGCCGCCAGCGGCCCCGCGGTCGCGCCGACGTAGAAGCTGAACATCGCCACGGAGGTCGCGGCGGCCCGGTGCTCCCCGCCCGCCTCGGCCGCGGTCTGGTTCATGGCCGGGCCGACGATCCCGATGCCGAGCACCAGGAGCGCGAGCAGGAACGCGAGGGCCACGACCTGGCCGCCCGCGAGCGCCGCCCCGACCATCGCGAGTCCGGCGAGGGCGGTCCCGAGCACCGGGTGGGTCGTCCGCTCCAGGCGCGCGAGCGGCACGGCGATGAACGGCAGCGCGATCATCACCGGCAGGGCGCTGGCGCGCAGGGCGAGCAGTTCGGCGTTGCCGGAGACGACGCCGGTCAGTTCGATCCCGGTGTACACGGCGACCATGGCGCCCATGGCGAGTGCGGCGGCACCGAACATGGGCAGGAGCCGTCCGATGCGCAGCACCCGCGGGATGGCCGCGTAGCTGCGGGCGAGGCTCGCGCCGGGGCGCACGTCGTCGGGCGTCATGATCCGGTGGGCGGCGAGTGCGGCGACGGCGAAGAGCACCGCGGACCCGGCGAACACCCACCGCCAGTCGGCGCTGCGCACGACGGCCTGGGCGGCGAGCTGCCCGATGACGGTGGCGGACAGGAACGCGGTGATGATCGCGGTGACGGCGATCGCGCGCCGGGCGGGGTCGATGCGGGTGGTGGCGTAGGCGGTCATCGCGGGCGGGATGGCGCCGACGGCGAGGCCCTGGAGGACCCGGAGGGGGATCGCGACGGCCAGCGAGGGCGCCAGTCCGGTCAAGAGTGTGACCACTCCGGCGGCGATCAATCCGGTGACCAGGACGCGGCGCTGCCCGAACCGGTCGGCCATGGGCCCGAAGAGCACGAATCCGGCGGCGTAGCCGAACGCGAAGGCGCTGATGATCCAGGTCATCGCGCCGATCCCGGCGTCCCAGGACGCCTCCATCTGCGCGAACATCGGGATGGGGGTGTACATCTGGCCGGTGGCGAGGAGGGCGGCGAAGGCGAAGACCGGGACGGCGGTGCGCGCCGGGGTGTAGCCGGTCCGGGGGCGTCCGGGCGGGCCGGCGGGCACGTACGGGGCGGATGACGCGGTGGTGGTTGCTGTCATGCGGGCAAATGTAGGCCCGCTCTCGACCCCATGTCAACCAAATAGTTGGTTTATCTTCTGGTAATCTGGCCCTCATGCATGAGCCCAGGCGCTCCGACGCCACCCGCGCCGCCCTCCTCTGCGCCGCCCGCGAGGAGTTCGCCGAGCGCGGCCTGGCGGGCGCCCGCGTCGACCGCATCGCCGAGGCCGCGGGTGTCAACAAGGAGCGCATCTACGGGATCTTCGGCTCGAAGGACAAGCTCTTCGACGCCGTCCTCATCGACGCCCTCCAGGAGTTCACCGACGTCGTGGACCCCCTCTGGAAGGACGGCCGCGTCGGCCCCTTCGTCGTCCGCCTCTACGACTACCACCGCGAGCACCCCCAGCTCCTGCGCCTGCTCACCTGGGAGGGCCTCGACCGCGGCGAGGACGCGCACGACATCGACGGCTGGCGCGCGGCCCACTACGAGCGGAAGCTCGACGCCGCGATGGCCCAGTTCGGCACCGACGACGCCTTCCGCGCGGGCCTGATCACCCTCCTCATCTGCGGGGTCCCCAACTGGCTCAACCTGGTCCCGCAGCTGCGCCGCCTCATGCTCGGCGACCGCTCGAACGACGCCGACGCGATCAAGGACCTCCTCGTCCCGTTCGCCGAGCACGCCGCCCTCGCCTTCGCCGACCCGCCCGCTGCAGAGGACCGGGCCCCCGAGGACCCGGAGGACGAGGTCGCCGCCGCAGCCGAGCGCCTCCGCCGCGCCCAGGCCGAGGCCGACGCCGCCCGCGAGCACCTCGGCGCCGCCCTCCGCCGCGCCAACACCGCAGGTGCGAGCGCCAACCACCTCGCGAAGCAGGTCGCCGGGACCGTCTCCCGCCCGGTCGTCCTCCGTCTCCTGAACGAGTGAAGATCCGCCCGGCCCCGGAGGCGTTTCATTCGCCGCCCGGACCCGTCCCCGCCGATAGGCTCAGGCCCGGTTCCCCCGCCGATCCTGACCATCGAGCACCCCAGGGGGACAAGTGCATCTCAGGACTCCGGGCCGCAGGGCCCGCCGCCTCTCGCTGGCGGGCGCGGTGACGCTGACCGCGGCCGCCGCCGCGACGGCCATCGCGTTCAACGCCGCGGGCACCGGCCCGGCCGCCATGGCCGCGACCGTGACCTACGACCCGCTGGCGCCCGCCCTGGACTTCAACTCGTTCGTGGAGAACGAGACGGTCCTCGTCTCGACCGAGTCGGAGGGCCCGGTCGCCACAGGCGGCAACCTGGTCGTCAAGGGCTCGTACAACGTGAACATCCACGAGTCGGGCACCTTCGTCGCGCCCGGCGACTCCCAGCAGGCGGGCCTGGTCGTGGGCGGCCAGGTCGACTGGACGCAGGACCCGGCGACCTCGGTCGTGCAGGTCCACAACTACATGAAGATCGGCGACCTCACCGGCTCCGAGGCCCTGAACACCGACATCAACAACGCCTCGGTGAACACGCACCTGGTCGCGGCGGGCGCCGGGTACGACTCCACGCCGCGCCTCGAACTCAACACGCAGCAGCCGCTCTCGTCGGTGGGCCCGTCCTCGCCGATCGACTTCGACGCGGCGTTCGCGCAGCTCCGCGCCAACTCGCAGGACCTGTTCGTGTGCGAGGCGCACGAGGTCGAGATGCGGGCCGTGGACGGGACGGTGGTCCCGAAGGGCCGCGTGGACACCGGCATGCAGATCCGCATCACACTCGAACCCGGCGTCACCAACATCCTCAATGTGACCGGCGATGATCTCAACAACATGTCCGAGCTCTCGTTCCAGAACCAGCCGACGGCGACCATGCCCCTGCTGATCAATGTGGACACCTCGGGCACGGGCGGCGAGATGGACTGGGACGTCCCGAACCAGGCGGGCGCGGGCGGCGGGAACGGCGCCCCGTACATCCTGTGGAACTTCAAGGACACCACCCGCCTGACGCTCACCGGCGGCGACACGGTCGAGGGCAGCATCCTCGCCCCCGACGCCGACTACACGGACCTGAGCGCCTCGAACGTCGAGGGCCAGATCATCGCGAAGAACGCCCTCCACGGCGACGTCGGCTTCAGCGGCGGCGAGATCCACCAGTTCCCGTTCGCGGCCGAACTGTCCTGCGAGGACGACGAGCCGTCGCCGAGCGCCACCACGGAGGGCCCGACCACGAACGGCCCCACCGGCGACGAGTCCTCTTCCTGCACTCCCCCGAGCCCGGGAGAGAACACGGACTCACCCGGCGAGGAGACCACGACGGGCGACTGCGTCCCCCTCGCCACCACCGGCTCCTCGCTCGGCCCGATCGTGTTCGGCGCGGTAGCGCTCGTCGTCGTCGGCGCCGGAGTGGTCGCCGCGGCCTCGATCCGGCGCAGGAGCAGGCAGAGCTGATGACGGACCCCGCCCCGATCGACCGCGCCGGAGCGCACGCGTGGACGGCCCTCGTGCTGACCGCGCTGGCCGGTGCGGTCGACGGGGCGGGGTTCCTCAGCCTCGGGCAGCAGTTCGTCGCCAACCAGACCGGGAACGCCGTGCTCCTGGCGGTCTCCCTGTCCGGGGAGCTGACCGGCCGCAGCGACTACCTCTCCGCGGTCGGTCCACTGTGCTCGCTGGGCGGGTTCGCGGCCGGCGCGATCCTCGCGTCGCTCGCCACGCGAAGGCATGTCCTCACCAGCTTCGGCGTCCCCGCCCTCCTCGTCACCGAGGTGGTCTTCCTGGCCCTGGCCGGGCTCGCGGGACGCTTCGAGGTGGCGATCGCCCTGGCGGCGTTCGCGATGGGCGTCCAGAGCATCCACGCGGCCCGCATCGGCCTCGCCGGGGTGACGACCACGGTCCTCACCGGCACCCTGATCGCCTTGTCCGTCAACCTGTCCGGCAACCGCGACGACCTCCGCTCGGCCCGCCTCCAGGCGGGCGTCTGGGCGGTCTACCTCCTCGGCGCGGGCCTCGGTTCGGTGCTCGCCCACGAGGTCTCGTTCAGCGCCGTCTGCTGGTCGGCCGCCGCGGTCGCGGCCCTCATGGCGGTGGCGGGCTTCGTCGAGGACCGCTTCCAGAAGGCTTGAGCCGCAGCCCGACCCGGCGCGGCCGTCACGTCAGGCCGGGCGCGTCGATGACCTGCGTCTGCTCCATCGCCTTGAGATACTTGTCCTCCTGCATCCGCTGCGGCACGTCCTCGGGGTCGACCTCCTCGACGCGCTCCTGGAGCCAGTACAGGTTCCCGAGCGGGTCGAGCACGCGCGCCACCCGGTCGCCCCACGCCTGCACGTCGGTCAGCGGCGTCGCCACGGACCCGCCCGCGTCGACCACCCGCCGGATCGTGGCGGCGGCGTCCTCGACGTAGAAGCGCAGCAACGCAGGGGTGGCGACCTTGAACGGCGTATCGAACATCATCACGACCGAGTCGCCGATCCGCACCTCGGCGTGCCCGATCTTCCCGGGCGGGCCCTCGACCCGCCCCAGCTCCTCGGCATCGAATGCGGCCGTGAGGAATTCGAGGAGCGCGACGGTGTCGCTGGTGACGATCCACGGGGTGACCGTGCCGTATCCGGCGGGGACGGTGTCGGGCCTGGAGTTCATGGGATTCCCTCTCTGCGTCGCTGAAGTCTCGCCCTCAGCATATCAGAACGGAATCATATGTTCCACTAATTCCGGGGCCTAGGCTGCGAGCGTCCGCTCCGTCTCCCTGACCACGCCCGCCAGGTCCCCCGCCGCGGCCTCCCACGCCGGGAACTCGAACTGGAACCCGGCCGCCTCCAGCCGCGCCGGCACGACCCGGCGGCTCTTGAGCAGCAGCTCCGTGTCCGTCCGGAGCAGCAGCGCCCCGGCCTCGGCCATCCACCGCGTCGCCGGGAGCCCGAACCGCACGCCCCGGGCCCGCCGCAGAATCCTCATGAAGTCCCTGTGCCGCAGGGGATGCGGCGCGCACACGTTCACCGCCCCGTCGAGGTCCCGGCACTCCAGCAGGAACGCCACGGCCCGCACGAAGTCGGCCTCGTGGATCCACGACACGAACTGCCGCCCGCCCGCGACGGGCCCGCCGAGCCCGCACCGCACCATCCGCGACAGCACGTCGAACGCCGACCCGCGCTCCTGGCTCATCACCATCGCCGTCCGCATCGAGACCTTCCGCGTCGCAGGAGTGGGCGCCTCGTCGAGCGCCGCCTCCCAGGCCCGCGCGATCGCGATGCTCTCGGCCCAGTACGCGGGCGCGCCGGGCTCGCCGCCGCCGATGACGCCGGTCGCCTCGTCGTTGGGCCGCCCCTGGGTGTGGGCGTAGATCGTGGCGGTCCCGGCCTGGAGCCACACCGCGGGCGGGCGCGCCGCGGCCGCGATCGCCTGCCCCACGATCCGAGTGGAGTCGACGCGCGAGGCGGCCATCTCGTCGAGGTGCTCCCGCGTGTACCGGCAGCTGACGCTGCGTCCGGCGAGGTTGATCACGGCGTCGGCGCCGTCGATCGCGTCCGCCCAGGGCCCGAGCGTGCGCCCGTCCCAGTGGAGGTGATTGGGCCGCATCGGGTTCCGGGTGAGGACGGTGATGCGGTGGCCTGCCGCGAGGAGGCCGCGTTCAAGGACGGCGCCGAGGTTGCCGGTGCCTCCGGGGATGACGATCTTCATGGGGGTACCTCCTTGTCCACCAACGATACCCTGATACTTGAACACGTTCAATTATGATCTTGGCGCTAGCGTGATCGTCCCGTTCGGAGTACCCTGCCGCACGCCCGTGGTCGGTACGCTGCACTGAGTGGTGACAAGTACAGATAGGACCCCCCTCGATGAGCGACCCCTCCCCTGAACCCGAGGAAATCGGCCTCGACCTCGAACCCGACCCGGGCCCGGACCCCGACGGCACCGCGGGCACCTGGCTGGTCGTCTTCGTGCTGCTCCTCGGCGCCGTGGCGGTCGGCGTCTTCCTCCTCATCCCCACCTCCACCGAGGGCGAACCGGTCGCGGCGACCACGACCGAAGCCGTCGTCACCGATTCCCCCACGCCCGCATGGGAACCCCGCACGACCGCACCCGCCCCCACCACCGAGCCCGAACCGGACCCCCCGATCGGCACGGAGGCCGCGGAGGCCGACGAGACCACCGAGCACGCCCTCCCGACCGTCCCGCCCTCCGAGCACCCGGCCTGCACCACCTACCTCGACGGCGGCGCCGACTCCGCGTCGCAGGTCGAAGCGGCCCTCGACGACGCCGCGGGCACCCAGTTCTGGACGAGCTCCAGCGTCGACCTCTCCGCCGACCTGGTGAAGGCCATCGCCTGGATGGAGTCCGGGTGGCAGTCCGACATCGTCGCCTGTGACGGCGGCACCGGCCTCATGCAGATCCAGCCCGAGACCGAGGAGTTCGTGAACACCCGCTTCGAGACCGACTTCGACCGCACGGACACCGCCGACAACGCGATGCTCGGCAGCGCCCAGATCCAGTGGCTCGCGAAGTACTTCGCCGTCAACTACTTCGGCGCCTCCGATCCCGGCGCCTACTCGCTGGACGACGACTGCTCCCGCGACGACGCCGTCCCTGACCATCAGGAGACCTGCCTGCTCAACACGGTCATCTCGGCGTACCAGGCCGGGTTCGGGACGGTCGAGTCCGCGCTCGACTCCGGCGGCGGGTACACGAACCTCCAGTACATCGAGACCGTGCGCGCGCTGCTCGAACTGCGCCCCTGGGAGTGAGTCCGCCCGGGCGGAATCGTGCATCCTATAGGATCTACGATTCCGCGGCACCCGGCCGCCTCCGCCGGATCGGCCGTTTCAGTCCCCGGCCCCTCCCGCCATGGCACGATCCGACCTGGACAGGGAACGCGTAAGGGAACTCCAACGGGAAGGTGCAATCCATGCCGCGGAACACGACCTCGCAGAGCACGAAGTCGCGCAACCGGAACGCCGGGGCCCGCAGGGCCCGCAAGTCGAACCGGGCCACGAAGGCGCTGGTCACCGGCGCCATCGCCGCCACCACGATCGCGGCCGGGGTCGCGATCGTCGCCACGGTCAGGAGCCGCCGCCGCCCGCCCGTGGGCAGCGTGAGCCGGAACAAGTTCGACCGCTGGTTCGACACGCTCGACATCGACGGCAACGACTACATCGCCGAGGAGAACCTGCGCCAGGCCGCCGACCGCGTGCTCGGTGCGCGCGGCGTCCCGGTGGACAGCCCGATGGGCCTGGAACTGCGCGAGGCCACGCAGCGCCTGTGGACGGAGTTCATCGCCCCGGCCGCGGTGGACGACGAAGCCCGCGTCACCCGTCGCGAGCTGCGCAATGCGCTCGCCGAGCACATGCTCGCGGACCGCATCTCGGCTGCCGCCAAGCTCGCCTCGATCGCCGACGCCTACTTCACGATCGCCGACGAGGACGGCGACGGCCTCATCAGCTCCGGCGAGTTCGTTCACCTCCTCCGCAATTGGAACGGGGTCGACTATATAGAGAGCCACCGACTTTTCGAGTTCCTCGACGCCGACCACGACAACCGCATCTCGCCCGACGAGTGGCGCCGGACGATCTTCAGTTTCTTCCTCGGCAGCGAGCGCAACCACCCGGCGAACGACCTGATGGGCAAGGTCGGCAGCCCGATCCTCGCCCCGGCCGACTTCTGACCGGAGATCCTATTTCCTATAGGAAATAGGATGTAGGAAAGCGAACGGGCCGGCCGATGCTCCACCAAGCATCGGCCGGCCCTTCTCATGCCCGGGCCGGGGAGCCTGGGGGTTCCCCCCGAGCCGCGGGCTGCTTGTGGGCCGAGCGGCCCTTTACCGGTTCCGGGGCCGCTTGATGAGCGCGAAGGCCCGCTGCAAGATCCACTCGCACCACTCGTCGCCCTCCCAGGCGCCGTACCACTCCGGCACCGGGTCGGACGCGTCGAGGATCCGGCAGATCACTCGCGGCCCAGCCCCGTCGTCGCATTCGATCCGGTACTCCGGCGGCGCCAGCGGATGCGCCCCCTTCATCTTCCGGTAGACCGCGAACACCGCTGGCCCCCTGGTGAAGTCGCCGAGCCACCCGTCCTCGTCGGGGTGGACGCCCTCCTCCTCAGCCGTCACAGAACCGCACTCCGATCCCGTGCCCGGTGTAGAACACCTTGAACGCGGCGTCCTCCAGCCACACCTTCCACTCCGGTGTGGCGGCCCGCCACTTCGCGCCCCAGGTCGCATGCAGGTGCCCCGTGTTCAGCCCGGACACGATCAACACGATGTCCTCGTGGCCCTCCCCCGCGTACACCTGGAACGATTCCGGCGCAACGGAACTCGACGCCCGGACCGTGAACTCGCTCCGCCCGTCACTGAACCCCCCTCGCTCCAACGCCCCTCGCCCCGACTCGCCCGGCTTCGGTCTGTCCATCGCCATCCTCCATTCCCGCGATGCACTGAATGTAGGCCGCTAGCAAGCCCCTGACCAGTAGCTTCACCTCCCGAGTTCTGAATGACGACGGAACAATGACGATTCCTGAATGACGAAAACTGACAGATGTTTGCCGATCGACAACGGAGTGTCATCATGAGACGTCGAATGGTCGTCACTCCCATGAAGGGGGCACCGCCGTGCCTGAGTCCAAGCTCGCCAAGTGGTTCCCGGGCAGAGTCGTCTCGCTCGGGCGGAAGACGAAGCGCCTGACTCAGACTGATGTCGCGAACTTCCTCGGCAAGAACTACCAAACGATCGCGAAGATGGAGCAGGGCAAATCCTGCCCCTCGGTCGGCGACTGCTACGCGCTCGCGGACCTGCTCGAACTCAGCGATGAGTTGCGCGACTACATGATCGACATCGCCCGCAACGAAGCGCAGAGCAACTTCCGGTCGGACCGACGATTCAATGCCCTGTGCCTCCAGATGGCCGAGAGGTTCATGGGCGAGATCCGGAAGTGGGAGCCTTACCTGCTTCCAGGGATCGTGCAGACCCGCGCCTACCACTTCAACATCGTTGCGATGTCACAGCAGTCCAGCGACGAGCGACTCGACGGCGGGTGGAAGTTCAAGGTCGAGCGGTACGAGGCCCTGCTCGCCCGAAAAGACGGACCGAAGATCGTGATCCTCATCAGCGCTGAAGCTTTGCAAAATCTGCGATTCCTCAGCGAAGCCGACCGGCGCGAGCAGCTTGAACGGCTTGACTACCTCGACTCTCTTCCGAACTGGGAAATTAGGATCATCACGGACCTGTATCCGAGAAGCGCCACCGCATTCGACCTCTACCGACCCGCCGATGCCGAGTTCGGCGGCCCGGCGTTCGTGTACACGGAGGTGTGGGACGACAGCTACTGCATCGAGGAGGCCCTTCGAATCGAGCGTTACGATGGTCTCTGGAAGATCCTCCTAGGGAAATCGATCAGTCTGAAGGAGCACCTTGATGGCCGACGTGACGGCGTGGCGGAAGAGCACTCGTAGCGGACCGGGCAACGACTCCAACTGCGTCGAGCTTCGTCGGGCCTGGCGGAAGAGCACCCGCAGCGGCAGCGACAACAACACCAACTGCGTGGAACTGATGGCCTGCAACGACTCAGACGCCATGCACATCCGGGATTCCAAGCTGGGCAACGAGTCCCCGGTCTTCGACCTCGCAGTCTCGGACTTCAAGAGCCTCCTGCGGGCCGCGCGCTGATAGGGCCGCCCCCAACAAAATCCATATAAGACTTCGCGACACACCGTCACATGGGGTTGACAATCCCGTGGGCGGTGTTCATTCTTTATTCCGTCCACAAAAAACGCCGCCCAGTGGCTTCTAGCTACCAACTTTTGACCACCGGGCGGCTTGCAACAACGAAAGGCGAGCCTTCCATGTCGTGTTCGACGATACCGCAGCCGACCGCACCCAAAAACCGTCCGACACAGCTCACAACCCACCCATCCGGGTACATCCTCCGCACCGCCCCTTACGACGCCTTCGACCCCGGCCCCTGGCCCTGGCACCCCACCAACACCTTCCGCCGCGACACCCGAACCGGCCGCCACCGCCGCTACGAAGCCCCCGACTCCTTCCCCCACTTCCGCGAACTCGCCTGGGACCGCTTCCTCCAAGCCTCAAAACCCCTCGCAGAAGCCCACCACCGCCCCCGCCCCACCAAACGAGGCCCAATCACCGCCGCAATCCGCCGCCTCGCCGACCGCCTCAGGGGCAGGTCGTGACCTCACCGAAATCGAACTCCGACAGGTGCTCGTCCCACTCCTCGGGGGTGAGGTCCCGATCAGTCCGCTCACAAACGGCCCCATACGGATCGGTCAGGAAGGACATGTCGGGCGTCACCAGCCATGTCCCGCTCGCGCCCGCCAGGGTCCAGGTGTCGGGGAGGAAGCCGCCGAGTTGCACATCCTCGTCCAGGAAGACCTCCGAGACCAGTTGGCCCCGCTCGATGTCCCAGACGTTGGTGTTCTCGCTGTCGGTGACGAGGAGGAACCTGCTGTCGGGCGTGAAGAGCATGCCTCCGGTCGATGTCGCCTCAGTGGACTGCATTTCGCCGGTCTCCAAGTCCCACAACCGAACATCCGCGAGCCCGTCCAGAGCGAGGTACCGCCCGTCCTGGCTGTAGGTGAGGTTGTACAGGCTTCTGTCGCCGGTGGAGATGGGTTCGATCGCGTCGGTCTCGCGGGCGTCGCCACTGTTCCTGAACCGCACCATCCCGTCTCCATCGGTGGTGACCAGGTGCTCGCCGTCCGGGCTGTACGCCAGTGAGGTGATGGGCGAATCGGCGGGCCCGTCGACGCGGGCGATGACCTCGTTCGCGGCGAAGTCCCAGATCCAGATCTCGTCCTCCGGGGTCACCGCCCAGTTGTCGGGGTCGACCACCAACGCCACCTGGTCCTCTTCGGGGCTGAACGCCACTTGCTCGATGAACCCGCCATCGGAGGGCAAGGGCGCCAACGGCTCGCCGGTGTCCGCATCCCACAGGTAGAGGCTCGCCTCGTCGTCCAGTACGCCGGACCCTCCGGCGACATTGCCGTCGTGGCTGATGGCTGCGGAGTACAGGTAGAGGCCCTCGCCGACGATGGAGGTCAGCGGGGCGTCCGGGACCGCGTACACCGAGAAGCCGGTGTTCCCCACCACGGCGACACGCGCGGCGTCGGCGGCGACCGCGATGCTGGTCGCCTCCTCGTTCAGCGCCCTCATCGTCGCCACGCTGGAGATGTCCCAGGTCTGGATGCCTTCGGCGGTGGCCGCCGCGACGGCCGTGCCGCCCTTGAACAGCTCCAGGCGGCTGACAATGGTGTCGGGAAGCAGGATCGCGGCCCAGGTGTCGGTTTCGGCGTCCCAGATCCGGAGGGTGCCGATGTCGTAGCTGGCGATCATGCTCCCGTCGGTGGCGATCGCGAACTTGGAGTCCCAGGTGCCGAAATCGAGCGCGGTCCATTCGCCCTGCGGGCCTTGCTCGTAGCAGCCCGAGCCGCAGGCGAGCATGCGTCCCGGCTCCTCGGTGCTGGCCCAGATCGTCTGGAGCGAATCCCCCACGGGCGCCTCCTGCTCGGCGGTCTCACCGGTGGCCGGGTTCCATTCGGTGAACCCGCCCTCCAGGTCGCTGATGAGCAGCGTCGCGCCGTCGGGGGAGAACTCGATCGTGGTGGCGTACTCGGGGACCGGGTACTCGGCGGTCTGCGATTCCGTTGCCACGTCCCAGATTTCGACGGTCGCGTCGTTTGCGATCGCGAGGGTGGTCGCGTCGGGGCTCAAGGAGAGGCTGCCGCGGCCGGTCGTGTCGAGTCGGGCCACCGCCTCCATGCTCGCGACATCCCAGACCGTGACACCGGAATCGGTGAGGGAGGCGAGCAGGGCGCCATCGCGGCTGAATTCGAGCCCCGTTGTGTAGGTGCCGAAATAGCCGTCGGTTGCGAGGGTTTCGAGTTCGGCCCAGCCCTCGGTACGCCACAGGGTGACCCGGCCGCTCGCCCCGGTGCTCGCCGCGTAGGCGCCGTCGGGGCTGGTGGCGAGGTCGCTGATGGTGTCGAGGGTCTCGGTGGTAGTGAGTCGCGTCGAAGGATCGTTCGCGGAGCGGATGAGGGCCTCGTATGCCTCGTCGGTCTCGCTGAGGTTCCATGCGGCTGCGGCGAGGAGGCGGGCCTGTTCGCCGTCGGTGCCGAGGAGGGCGATGCTCTCGGCGGCGAGGCGTTGGGAGACGGCGCTGTTGCGCTGGTCGGTGAGTTCGCCGTTCTGGTAGATCGTGTAGAGGCCGATGAGCATGGCGATGATGGTGAGCGCTGACAGGGTTGCGAGGCGGATGCGGCGGTCTCGGTCGGCGCGTCGGGCGTTGGCCCGCGACTGCTGGAGGAACTCCGTGGCGTCTTCCGTCGGCGCGAGTCCCAATGTCTCCCAGCGCGGTTCGCCGTCTGTCGTGATCGCGGCGAGGCTCGCCGCCGAGTAGAGGTCGCCGGCGCCCTGCTTCCGCTGGTCCGCGGCGGCTTCGAGGCGGGTGAGGAGGATGCGGGCGGTGAGGTCGGGTTCCATCCACTTCTGGAGGCGTTCCCACTGCTCCAGGAGAATGTCGTGGGCTATCTGTACGGTTGCGGCGTCTGCGACCAGCAGGCGGGCGTCGAGGAAGTGGGTGGCGACCGCTCGCTCCGCATCCGTGAGGGAGTCGGCCGCGACTTCGGTGCGGACGAGCCGATCCGCCGATTCGGCGCCGACCAGGCGACGGAAGAGGTGCCGGGAGGTGATGCGTTCGGATTCGTCGAGACCGTTGTAGACCGCCTCCGCTGCGGTGGTGACCGCGCGGTGGACGCCGCCGATGGCGAGGTACTCGGCTTCGGTGAGGTGGCGGTCCTGGCGGCCCTCGTTCCAGAGCAGCAGCATGGTCTGGGACATGAGCGGGAGTGCCGCGCCCGGTGACCTCGGGGTGTCCTTGGCACCGAAGAGGTCTTCGAGCAGGGTGGCGACCACCCGCTCCTCGATGCGGACTCCGGCGGCGGCCGCGGGGAGGGTGATGGCCTGGCGCATCTGGTCGCGGGTCATGGGCCCGACCCTGAACAGGCGGTGCTGGGCGGCCTCGCGGAGCGAGGGGACCGCCATGCAGTCGTCGATGTGGTCGCTGCGGATGCCGAGGACCGTGAACGCGTTGGGGCTCCTCGCGATCGACTCAAGGGCCCGCAGGAACAGATTACGCTCCTTCTCGTTCGCGAGGGTGAAGAGTTCTTCGGCCTGGTCGATGAGGATGAGCAGGCGCTCGGGGCGTGCGCCGTCAGGTCCGTTGCGGCGCTCCTCGACCCGGGCGGCGGCGTCCTCGGGGTCGTCGCGGAGGGACCGCTCTGTGGTCTTCGAGTCGGGGCCGCCGTGCTTGGCGAATTCTGTGGCGAGCGCGGTGATGGGCCGTTCGCCGGGGCGTTCGAGGAGCACCGTGCGCCAGGGGCCCTGCCTCGGGTCCTCGTGGAAGAGGCCGTGTTCGACCGCGGGCGCGAATCCCGCCCGCAGCAGCGAGGACTTGCCGACACCCGATGGGCCCGTGACGATCATGGAGCCGCCGGGCACGAAGGCTTCGGCGGCGGCCACGAGCTGGGCGAGGGTGACCGTGCGGCCGAAGAATATGGGGGCATCGCTGGTCGTGAACGGTTGCAGCCCAAGGTATGGGTTGCCGTCCCAGTGGGTCGTGCCGTGCTCGGCGCCCGGGGTCGCGGCGACGTACTGCACGAACTGGAACAGCTGGACGAGCACGCCCAGGGTCTCCTGGGCGGTGTCGCGGACCGTGGTCTGGAGGCTGAGGCTCGCGGCCTGGTCGCGGCACAGCTCCAGGATGCGGGCGCCCTGCTCCAGGAGCAGCCGGTGGTTCTCCTCGCTCAGCCCGGCGAGGTGCTCGAACTCGGAGCGCACGGCTTCGAGGAGCTCGCTGTCGTCGTCCCTGGCCGCCTCCCGGATCACGATGGTGAAGGCGCCGGTCTGCTCCAGCAGGGCCGTCAGGGCTCGCCGCACCTCAGCTGTGTCGGCCGAGTCCGATTGCAGCGCTTCGCTGAACGCCTCGGCCAGCGCGGCCTCCGCGGCGGAAGCGTCCCGGCCCTTGAGCCGGGCGAGGCGGTCGGCGATGAACTCGCTGATGGCGTTGCCGCCCACGGAGCCCAGCAGCCCGAGGGCGGCGGTGAGGGTGAGACCGGCCCCTGCTGCCGCGGCGATCACGGGCGCGCAGGCGCCGGCGCAGATCAGCGCGGTCAGGGTCGGGCGGGCGGCCTTGCCCAGGGAGGCGCGCAGGCGGGCCATCGAATCCCGGACGCCTTCGCGCATTGAAGCGAGGAAGGCGGCTCGGTCCGGGGCGTTCTCATCATGATTGTTTTGGGCGTTTTCATCGGGGGTGGATGAAGACATGTGGCCGACCATAGCGGATACCGGGAGTCCGGGGTGGCCCGGCGATTGGCGGCGGGGTCACTTCGGCAGGCGTCGTCGGGGCGGAAATGTCGGTGGGATGGCGTAGCCTGCCGGGGTCAATCGAGGAGGCGCCGGGTGAAGTTCAGGAAGTTCGACGACGAGCTGGTGATGCGCAAGCCGCTGGTCGAGGCCGAGCGGTTGCGGCCGCTCGATGAAGGGCCCGACTACGACTTCGAGTGGAGCGAGCGGCTGATCGAGGGCGCGGACTGGACCGGCGCGCACGGCGACGGGAGCCTGGAGAGCTCGGTGATCAGGAACAGCGACCTGTCCGGGGCGGTGCTCTCGCCGTTCGAGGTGGTCGACGTGGCCGTCGACCACGCGGTCCTCTCCAACGCCCGCTGGGAGCAGGCGACCGCCCGCCGGGTCGAGATCATCGAGAGCCAGCTCGTGGGCTGGCAGGCCCAGTTCGCGCTCGTGCAGGACCTCTACGTCGCCGACTCGCGGGCGGACTTCGCGGGCATCTCCATCGGCACTGCGAAGGGCCCGGTGGTGTTCGAGCGCTGCCGGTTCACGAACGCGACGTTCCTCGGCGACCTCTCCAGAGCGGTGTTCATCGACTGCGTGTTCCCTGGCGCCGACTTCTCCCGCGTCGCCAACGCCAAAGGCTGCGACCTCCGCCGCTCCGACCTCGGCAGGATCACGGGCCTGATGAGTCTCAAGGGCGCCCTCATCACCGCCGACCAGGCCGTGGAGATCGCCGGAGAACTCGCGACGGCGGCGGGCTTCAAACTCGCCTGACCCGCGCCTCCAGGCGCTCTTTGGTCTCGGCCCACTCGGCGGACCACGCGCCCGATTTCCACGATCCGGACCCGGGACCGGTCCCGGGCTCGCGGCGCCACCATGGGGTGCCCCCTCCGCACGTCCTGCTTTGGAGCCGCTGGTGGAAGACGACCCGGAAACCCCCGAGCCCGACGGCGAGCCCGATCAGACCGATGCGGACCCGCCTCGTGTAGGACTGCTCCACATTGCACTGGAGGCCGCGGTTCCCGCGCTGTTCATGGGCGGCCTCTGGGTCACGGGGAACTGGCAGGACCAGTACCCGGTGTCGACGGTGTTCGTGCTGGCCGTCGCCGCTTGGGCCCTGACCTGGTGGGCGGGCCACCGGTTCAAGCCCCCGTACCCGCTGCTCGAACTCGCCTCGGCGGTGGTGCCGATGCTCATCCTCCTGGCCATGATCGGCCGGGCGGTCTTCGCCTCGCGCTTCCCCGAACTCGCCCTGAACCCACTGCACACCGCGATAGCGCTGGTGGCGGCCGCCGTCGTCGCGAACGAGGTGACCTCGGTGGTCGGATTCGCCGACACGCTGATCATGCTGGTCCTGGGGTTCGTCGTCCCGCAGATCGCGTTCACCTTGGGCTACCCGAGCGGCCTGGTCGCGAAGCTCTTCCTGGCGCTGCTCGTCCTCGTGCCCCTCGGCGTCTTCGTCTTCAACCAGGGGATCGACGAGGACGTCGGCGCGCGGGTACTGGCGCCGCTGATCGGACTCTGCCTCTCGTACACGTTCAAGACGCCCGAACCGCAGTTCGACATCGGCGCGTCGCTGCTCGTGGCAGGAGTGCTCATCGTGGTCCGTGTGCTGGTCAAGGGCATGTGGTGGGCGTCCGGGCACATGAAAACCTCCAGCTTCCTCCTGTGGACCTCGGCCGCGCTCATACTCGTCGACTTCGACGCGGTCGAAACGGTATTGCCGGGCGGGCTGATCGACTGGTGAACCGCGCGGGCCGTTCAGTCCCCGGGGAGGGTGTCGTAGAGGTCGTCGGGGTCGATCTGGGCGCGGTACTTGAACATGAGGGAGAGCGGCTCGCCGAAGGAGCCGAGGGTGTCGGACGGGTCGACGGCGAACTTCGGCTCGGCCCACTGCTCCGCGACCACGGCCGCGGGCCTGCCGTTGACTTCGAGGAGCCAGGTGGCGCGCCCGCCGATGATGAGCGGGAGGTACCTGCGCTGGCGGAAGTAGGCGACGGCCTCGGCGAGGGTGCTCCCCTCAGGCAGGTCGACGGTCTCGGCGTGAGGGTAGACGTCGTCACCCATCGCGACGCTCGACCGGTCCACGTTGACGTTCATGGCGTCCTCCTCGGTTCGGGCCCGCTCATCCTCCCACTTGCAGCCGCTTTCAATCCAGTTCCTCGAAGGTCCCGGAGTGGACCTCGCCGGTGCGGCCGCCGTCCTGGTCGAAGGACCAGAAGCCGGTGACCGTGCGGTCGTGGAAGTTCATGACGTGGGTGACCGCGGTGCCGGTGACCTCGTTCCATCCGAGCAGGTAGACCTTGGGCGAGACCTCCGCTACGTGCAGGTCCACGGTCCCCGAGGCGCTCTCGGAGGCGCCGTCGATCTCCGCGTACTGGAGCCGGTTGCCCTCTGCCGCATAGATGTTGTGCAGCACGACCCCGTTGTCGAGCCGGACCACGAACGTCTTGCCCGCGAACGCGAAATCACTCATTGCAATCCCCCTGTCGATCCCCTGCGAACCGACCTCCAACCTAAGATCCGGCCCGCCCTTCCATCCCCGGTTTCCCGATTCCCCTCCCTCCAATCGCGCCCCGCTACGGCGGAAGGCCCCCCGCCGGAACGGAGGGCCTCCTGCCGTTCGGCGGTGTCAGCAGCAAAGGCTGTCTTGGTTGGTGGCGTATCCGTGCTGCCCGGCGCCCGGCCAGGTGTTCCCGGCCGCCGCGGGAGCGGCGGCCGCGAGGGTGAGCACCGCGGCGGCGGCAAGGCCGACGATCACGGCGGCGATTCGCTTGGCCATGAGTTCTCCGTTCCGATCGGGAGCGCTGCAATCAGCGCCCTCTACCCACCTGAACGCGGCCCGCCGTAGCTCCGATGCAGCGCCGCCTGTCCCGGACCGTCCCGGACAGCGGCGGGGTCGGTCACATGGCGGGCTCCAGGGATTCGAGGAGGGTCGGTGGGGTCAGGCTCTCCTTGATGGCCTGGTCGGCGAGTTCGATGCGGGTGCGGAACTCCAGGTCGGGGGTGTCGGCCAGGTCGGCGAGGGTGGTCTGCCTGCGGTTGAGGGAGCGTTCGAGCCAGGCCCGCCATTTCGGGTCGGACTCGGCCTTGGCGACCGTGGCGGGCCGCCAGACCGGCATCGGCGCCCCCGAGACCGCGAACCGCGGGTTCGGTTTCAGCGCTTCGGGTTTCGGGAGGAAGTCGCGGATCGCCGCCTCGGTCCAGCCGCGGGAGCGGAGCATCGGCTTGGTCAGCCAGACCGACTTGTCGCCCATACGCACGTACTGCGGCCGACTCACCGGCGCTTCCGGCGTCTCGTCCGACCCGGTCGCCGCGACCTCGGCCGTGACCGCCGCGGGACCCGCCGGTTCCGGCCGCGACGCCGAGGCCGGCTCGGGCGGGCGCGGCGGCAGTGGGACCAGGTCGGCCGGTTGGATGCCCGATTGGGCGAGGGTCTCGACCAGCCATCTCGTGAAGTGCTCGCGGAGGAGGTCGATGGGGATCGTCTCGAACTGGAGCGCCTGCGCGAGCGCCTCGCGGCCGGGCGACGCCGTCGCGGGCGCCGGCGGGTCGGTGTCGAGGGTCGTGTGGATCTGGGGGCTGCTGGATGAGGTCGTCATGGTCATCGCACCGTCCGATCGTCTGTCGCGTCGGACCCGGAGGTCCGGCACTGTATTCACTTGCTCACTCGAAGCTATGGACGGGGTCCGACAGTTTTCCGACCCGCAGTACACGAACGGGTGATATGTGATGGCGTTCACGGGCCGGGGCGTCAAGAGAACGTCAAGACGGCCCGGGCCGACTCCGGCAGCGACAAGGCGGGCAAGGCACACTACCCGTATGCGCGTACTCCTTCTCGGTCCTTTCGACCTCCGCGACGACAAGGACCAGCCCCTCGACCTCGCCGGGGCGCGGCTCCGCGCGCTCGTCGCGCGGCTCGCGTTCGAGGCCGGGCGGGAGGTCTCCGCCGACACTCTCATCGACGCGATCTGGGAAGACGACGCGACCTCCGCCAACGCCCTCCAGGCCCTCGTCTCACGCGTGCGCCGCGCCATCGGCGCCGACAAGGTCGTGCGCGGCGCCGCCGGGTACAAGCTCGACGTCGAACCCGGGGACGTCGACCTCGTCCGCTTCGAGCGCCTCGCCGAGACCGGCAGGCGCAGCGGCGACCTCAACGCGCTCAAGGAGGCCGAAGGGCTCTGGCGCGGCCCCGCCCTCGCCGACCTCCTCGACTACCGATTCGCCCAGAACGAGGCCGTCAGACTCGAACGCCTCCGCACCGAGACCACCCGCGAGCGCCTCGCCCTCGAAATCGCCACCGGCACCGACGTCCTCGCCGAACTCGAACCCCTCGCCGCCGCCCACGCCCTCGACGAGCGCTGGCAGGCCCTCCACATGCGCGCCCTCTACGCGACCGGCCGCCCCGCCGAGGCCCTCGACGTGTTCGAGCAGACCCGCGAGCGCCTCGCCGACGAACTCGGCGCCGACCCCTCCTCCGAACTCGCCGAACTGCACCTCCAGATCCTGCGCCAGTCCTCCGCGCCCGTGCAGAAGCCCGCGCGGCGCTCCAACCTGAAGTCGCTGCTCACGAGCTTCGTCGGACGCGAAGACGACCTCGCCGCCCTCGCCGACGCCGTCGCGGGCGCCCGCCTCGTCACCGTCACCGGGCCCGGCGGCGCCGGGAAGACCCGCCTCGCGGTCGAGACCGCCGCGACGATCGCCGCGAAAGGCGGTGCGCCCGACGGGGTGTGGCTCGTGGAGCTCGCCTCGACCACCGACGGGAACGACGTCGCCCCCGCCGTGCTCCGCGCCATCGGCGCCCGCGAGGCCGGCCTGCTGGAGCCGTCCGCGCACGACGCCGCCTCGCGCCTGGAGGAGTACTTCGGCGGGCAGGACGCCCTGATCGTCCTCGACAACTGCGAACACCAGCTCGACGCCGTCGCCGACCTCGCCTCGCGCCTCCTCGGCGCATGCCCGGGGCTGCGCATCCTCGCCACCAGCCGCGAAGCGGTCGCGATCGGCGGGGAGCGGCTGTTCCCCATCCCGCCGCTACCGCTCTCCACTGAGGACCCCGCGTCGAGCCCGGCCGTGCGGCTGTTCGTCGAGCGGGCCGCGGCCGTCAGGCCCGACTTCAAACTCGACGCCGCCAACATCGAAGCGGTCGTGGAGATCTGCCGCCGCCTCGACGGCCTCCCGCTCGCCGTCGAACTCGCCGCCGCCCGCATGAGGGCACTCGACGCCGCCCAGATCGCGTCCAGACTGGACGACCGGTTCGCGCTCCTCGCCGGCTCCGACCGGACCGCGCCCGCCAGGCACCGCACCCTCAGCGCCGTCATCGCCTGGAGCTGGGACCTCCTCTCCGATCCCGAACGCGCCCTTGCCATACGCCTGTGCGTCTACCCCGCCGGAGTCGCCCTCGAACGGGTCGACGACCTCGACGCGCTCGCCGGGCTCGTCGAGAAGTCCCTCGTGGACCGCGACGGCGAGCGGTACCGGATGCTGGAGACGATCCGCTCCTACGCCGTTGCGCGCCTGGAGGAGAGCGGCGACGCCGAGCGCATCGCGGACGAGATGGCCGAGTACTGCCTCGAACTGGTCGAGCGCTCCGACGGCGAATTGCGCACCGCCGCGCAACTCGACGCCATGGCGCGCATGACCGCCGAGCACGGCAACCTCGTCACCGTCATCGGCCGCGCCTCCGCGACCGCCGACATCGAGACCGGCGTGCGCATGGTCGCCGCCATGTTCTGGTACTGGCACCTCCTCGGCAGCCACACCGAGTTCCGCACCTGGGCCGACCTCGTGCTGGCCGTCCCCGCCGACATCCCCGAGCCGCTCCGGCCCGCCGCCTACGTCATCGAGGGCATCGCCGCCGTCGAGACCGGCGGTTACGCCGCAGGCGAAGAGGCCGTGCGCAAGGGCGTCGAACTCGGCGCCGACCTCCCCGAAAACGCACCGGGACGGTTCCTCGTGCACATGGGCAGCGCCTACCTCCCCGACGCACCCGAGATCGAGGGCCGCAACCTCCACGGCTGGGAACTCGCCACCGCCCTGCTCATCGCCGCCGCCACCGGCAGCGTCGTCGCGGGCCTCGAAGGCGCCGCGCCCATCGACCGCTCCGAGGCGATCTTCGCCGAACTCGGCGAGCGCTGGGGCCTCGCCTCCGCCTTGCGCGTCAAGGGCGAACGCCTCGGCTGGCAGGGCGACATGGCCGGCGCCGAACTGGCCCTTGTGGAGGCCGCGCGCCTCCTCGACGAGCTCGGCACCCGCGGCGACGCGAGCGAGGCGTACGCCGAACTCGCCTACTGCCTCGCCCGCAACGGCGAGATCGCGCGCGCCTGGGAGTCCATCGGCCGCGCCACCGCCCTCGCCGACGCCGCCCGCGAACCGCTCAGCCAGGCGTACGTGCGGTGGTTCCGCCTCCCGGTGCTCGTCGCCGAGGGCCGGTACGACGAGGCCGTCGCCGAACTCCCCGCCGCCGAACGCGCCCTCGACGGGGCCCCGAGCCTCGGCGAGCGGATGCGCGTCATGAGCGCCTCCATGAACGACCTCATTGCGCTGCTTCAGGACGCGCCGTCGCCGCACGCGATCGCGAGACTGCCGCGCTCGCAGGTCGAGGGCGCCGCCGTCGCGGACCTGGCGATGGCCTGCCGCGTCGCCGCCGCCATCGCGCTCACCGAGGACGACGCGGCCCGGGCGGCCCGGATGCTCGGCTTGGGCCGCGCGCTCCTGGGCATCGACGACGGTCGCGGCTACGACGCGGTGCTGCGCACCGAGGTGCGGGCGCGTGAGGCGCTGGGCGACAAGGCGTTCCGTGAGGCGTACGACCAGGGCGCGGCCCTCGGGCGGGACGACGCCGTCGCGGAGCTGACCGGCGCCGAGGACTAGCGGACGCGGCGCGAGTGCGCCGCTCGGCAGCAACGGGACGGCCCCGCGCAGTGCGCGGGGCCGTCCTGGTTTCCTCTGCGGGTCAATGATGTGCGAGGTGCGGGACGCAGTCCGCGCCATCGCTTCCCTCCGGGCCGGTTCAGACCCCGTATTTCACGGTGACAGTGCCGACGCCGCTGGTCACGTTGATGACGTAGTCGGCCTCGACGCTCGGGTCGGTCGCGACGCGGATGTCGCGGTCGCCGACGCCGCCGTCGATCTGGACGTCGAAGGTGGTGCCGTCGTCGGGCACGGTGATGGTCACGTCCCCGGCGCCCGCGTCGACGGTGATGTCGCCGAGGACCTCGTCGAACTCCAGGTCCACGTCGCCGACGCCGTTCGACACGGTGACCCCGGTGGACCGCAGGTCGGCGCCGTCGATCGAGCCGACGCCCGCGACCACGTCGATGTCGCCGTCGAGGCCGTCCAGGCGGATGTCGCCCACGCCGGTCTCGGCCGTGGCGTCGGTGCCCGCGGGCAGGGCGAGCGTGTAGTTCGTCTGGCACTGGTCGACGTCGAGGCCGAGGACGTTGCCGTCCGTGCACTCGCCGCGGACGAGGAGCTTGGTGCCGCTCCACTCCTCGGTCGCGTCGGGCTCGTCGCCGCGCCAGGCGGCGTCCAGGCGGAAGTCGAGGACGGTGCCGTCGGCGGCGTCGAGCTGCACGTCCCCGACGTCGGTGGTGACGTCGACGGCGCTCACCGCCTGGTCGAACTGCTCTGTGCGCGAGTCGTTCTCGTCCTCCGCGGAGACGACCCAGGACCAGGCGCCGAAGATGGCGAACCCGGTGACGAGGGCGGCGCCGGTGATGGAGCCGCCGACGATCCACCACACCTTGCGGGCAGGGTAGGCGGGCTGGTCGGGGTTGCCGGGCGAGCCGGTGGCGGGCTTGGTCGGGGTGTCGATCATGACCGGTCCTTCGTGTTGCCTTGCAGGAACTTGAGAATGGCGAGCACGCGGCGGTTGCCGCTGTCGGTGGGCGGGAGCCCGAGCTTCGAGAAGATCGAGTTGATGTGCTTGCTGACGGCCCCCTCGGAGAGGAACAGGACCCCCGCGATCCCGGCGTTCGAGCGGCCTTCCGCCATGTGCGACAGCACTTCCCGCTCGCGCGGCGTCAACCTGTCGAGCTCGTCGCCCTCGCGGCGGACCAGCAGCTGCGAGATCACCTCCGGGTCGAGCGCGGTGCCGCCGTCGGCGACCCGGCGCAGCGAGTCCAGGAACTCCTCGACGTCCGCCACACGGTCCTTCAGCAGGTAGCCGATGCCGCGCATCTGCCCGGTGAGCAGCTCGACCGCGTACCGCTCCTCCACGTACTGGGAGAGCATGAGCACCGCCAGGTCCGGGTAGCGGCGGCGCAGGACCAGCGCGGCCCGCACGCCCTCGTCGCTCTGGTCGGGCGGCATCCGCACGTCGACCACGACCAGGTCGGGGCAGTCGCGCTCGACCGAGCGGAGCAGCATCTCGGCGTCCCCGACGGTGTCGATGACCTCGATCCCGCCGATCTCCATGAGCCTGGCGAGGCCCTCCCGGAGGAGGACCGAGTCTTCGGCGATCACGACGCGCATGGCAGCTCCGCTTCGATGGTGGTGGGCCCGCCGAGCGGGCTGGTCAGCTTGAACGTCCCGTCGATCGACTTGACGCGATCGGACAGTCCCCTGAGGCCGGTGCCGTTCTCGGCGTCGGCGCCGCCGCGGCCGTCGTCGACCACTTTGAGCCGCAGGACGTCCCCTTCGAGGGTCACCTCGACGGCGGCGTGCTCGGCGCCCGAGTGGCGGGCGGTGTTGGTGAGCGCCTCGGAGATCACGAAGTACGCCACGGCCTCCACGTCGCGTGCCACGCGCCGCTCCATGTCCACCTTGAGCCGCACCGGGATCGGGGACCTCGCGGCGACCGCCGACAGCGCGGCGTCCAGGCCCCGGTCCTCCAGGACCGCGGGGTGCAGGCCGCGCACCAGGTCGCGCAGGTCGGTGAGGACCTGCTTGGCCTCCTCGTGGGCGTCGGCGAGCGCGCGCTTGCCGTCCTCGGGGAGGTCCGTGAGGGTGGCGCGGGCGATGCCGAGGTTCATGGCGAGGGACGTGAGGCGCTGCTGCGCACCGTCATGGAGGTTCCGCTCGATGCGGCGGCGCTCGGCGTCCGCGGCGTCGACTGTGGAGTGGCGGCTCTCCGTCAGGTTCGTGACGCGCTGTTCGAGCTGCTGGGCGCGGGTGGTGCCCACGAGGAGCTGGCGGGCGAAGAGCGCGTCGAGCTCCGACAGGCCGCGCGTGATCCACGGGGCCGCGAGCAGCAGGATCACGCCGCCGAGGAACATCCCGAAGTGCCGGACCTCAAGGCCCGAGTCGAGGCCGAAGATCGGCGAGGCGATCATGGCCGGCGCGATCGTCCACGCGGTCAAGGCGATCATGCCCGCGATGAACCCGTACACGCCCGCGATGACGTGGTACGAGAACTGGCGCCAGGTCTTGGCGGAGCCGACCACGCCGATGAGGGAGCGCGGCGTGAACGTCACGGGCGGCGACTGGTCCTTGGGCCAGACCATCCCCAGGTAGGCGGTGTGGCGGGCGCGCTGGACCACGGTGAGCGCGGCGCTGAAGAGGAGGGTCGCGGCGAGCGCGATCGCCGGAACGATGAGAGTGACGAAACCTGCTGCGGCGGTGGCGAACAGGACGCCGATGACGATCCCGCCGAGCGTGCCGATCACCGACCCGGTCACCAGGTGTACGAGGGCGAGCCAGGTCCGGCCGTCCCACAGCCCCCGTACGATCACGCGGGGCGCTCGGCGCCACGGGAGCGCCTGCGGCATTGCGATGTCCATACCTAGAACCCTAGGCAGATCCGCAGCTCCCGCCATTGCCGCAGGCGCCCGACTCCGTGGTGAAGTTTCCTCTACCCCTCACCGGCGGTCGGTCGCGCAGACGCCCCCGTTCGCATTCTTGCCGCAGTCCCGCCGGTGCACTGCCTGGATAGTGGGAGTCCTCTTTGGTGAACTTGACTCGCAACACGGCAGCGGCCCCGCGCCGCACGACATGTTTGGAGGTGGCATGGCGAGTTTCATCAAGGCGATCTTCGCGTTCGCCACGGGCGGATCGGTCAGCACCAACTCCTACAAGGAGCACTACACGACGTGATCGTCGACTCCAGGGGCCGTAGCGCCGAACATCGCCCCCCAGGGCCGGCGCCGCGGCCCCTGGGCCTGCCCCCCGACGACTTCGACCGCGACCCCGTCGCCTGCCTCTCGCGGCTGCGCGGCGAGTACGGGGACGTGTTCGCCTTCGCGCGCGGCCGGGTCGCGGTCGCCCGCCCCGAGTGGGTCAACTGGGCGCTGACCCGCACCGGCAGGGAGACCCGCGTCGAACTCGCGGCCCCCGACCGCCGCAGCGGCCGCCGCTCGCTCCTCCACGACGACCCCGACACCTGAATGTCCGCACGCCGCACCGCCCAATGGCACCGCCTCGGCCGCGGCATCGCCGAGCGGACCGCCCCCCTCATGCGGCGGCACCTCCAGGCGTTCATGGACGCCGGGGAGCCGATCGGCCTGGAGCACTGCCAGACCGCCGCGCTCGACGCCGCCGGGAGCGTGCTCGTCCACGACCTCCGCGGCCCGCTTCGGGAGGCGTTCCTCGCCTCCGCGAGACACCTCCAGCGGGCCGGATCGGCCGCCATGACGCTTCCCTACGCCGTCTCGATCCGCACGCGCCGCCGCCTGCACGCCAACACCGCGTGGATCGAGGCGCTCACCGCCCACGCGCGGACGCGCCGGGCCTCCCGCGGCCCCGACGACCCGCCCGCCGACCTGCTCGACCTCCTCGTGGACGCCCGCGAGGACGACGCCTTGGCGTTCACCGACCTCGAAGCGGCGCAGTCGATCTCGATCAACCTCGGCAACCTCTACCGGGTCGGCGGCACCGGCCTCGCGTGGCTGCTCGCGGCGCACGCGGCGCACGACACCGCCCGCCCGGACGGCATCGCCCGCGAGGACTGGACCGGGGCAGTCGTCAAGGAGGTCCTGCGGGTCTACCCCGCCGTCACCCTCACCAGCCGCACCCTCGCCGACGACGCGGCCTTCGGCGACGTCATCGTCCCGGCGGGCACATCGGTCTACCTCAGCCCCCTGCTGCTCCATACCGATCCGCGCTGGTGGCGCGCGGACCCGGGCCGCTTCGACCCGGCGCGGTGGCTCGCCGCGGAGGTCCACGACCCCCACGCGTACCTGCCTTACGGCGCGGGCCCGCGCCGCTGCACCGGCGACCGCCTCGCGAACGCCGTCCTGGAGTCCGCCGCCGACCTCCTCGCCGACCGGAGGACCACCGGCTCCTCGGGCCTCCCCGCCCGCCGCTGGGGCTCGGTCACCCAGCCGAGGCGCCTCCGCATCAGCGTCGCCTCGGCCGGGTGACGTCTCCTCTTCCCTTCACTCGCAGCCGACGCCGTCGCCGTCCCGGTCGAGGTGCGACCCGTACCCCGGATCGCCGCGGTGGACGGGCGCGGCGCCCGCGGCGCGGGCGGCGTCGCAGTTCTCGTAGTAGACGCTCTCGGAATCGTCGTCGTCGTCGCTGCCACCGCCGGAGTCGCCGCTGGTGGCGCGGACTGCGCCTATACCGCCCCAGCCCACCCGATCCGCAGATCGGCATCTACCTGCGGTTTCACAGAGTTATCCACAAGTAGCTTCTTCGTGTTCGACAGTCCGACACCCCACCTGTTGTAGTAGATAGCAAAAACGTCATCCGCTATCGGCGGGATGGCGGCGACATAGGGGATTCGCGAACGTCGCCATACCAAAGCCCGCGCGGGAAGCCGCCCGCGCCGGGTCCCCGCCGATAACACCGCTCCGCGGAGCACGTGGGCGGCCGACCTGACGAGGTCGTCCGCCCACAACGCATCCCGGCCGATGGGCACCCCGGCCGCGATACCCGTCAACGGTCCCGGCCTCGAACCCGATCAGAGCGCCGCCGAGCCGATCGCGCGAGGGCGTAGGAGCTGCTGCCTCCCAGGGGATCGGAGGGTGCGCCGGGGTAGGAACACGCTATGCCTGTTGACGCTTCAACAGAATCCGCTGTGCGGTCGAGTGGCTACCAGCCGTAAGGACTCCCTCGTTCGTGTGAACGGGGAGGGCAGCGAACCGGGCCGGGAGTGGTGCGCTCCCGGCCCGGTCGTGGTTCCCGCCTCGGTCAGCGGCCTCCTCCGGGGCCGCCCGGGGTGCCGCCACCGCCGCCGCCTGCGGCGGTGGTCGTGTCGACGCCGACGGCGAGGTAGGCGGTGATGCCCGAGCCCACGGAGCCGGAGATGGTCGCGAGCTGGCTGACGGCGCCGTCGTCGGAGAAGACCATGTCGGACTCCAGGGATACCCTCGAGAGCGCGGTCGCCGACGCCTCGTAGCCGCTCTGCGCATAGACCGTGTCGCAGACGTCCTCCGGCAGCGCCACCTGGGAAGTGGCGATCTTGTTCGCGGCGTTGATGATCGAGGACTCGTCCGGGTAGACCTCGAAGTGGACGTGCGGCCAGCGCCCGGTGTAGCAGCCGGGGAAGATGCTGGTGAAGCGCACGTAGCCGTCGTCGTCGGCGATCTGGACGCCGCGGAGGTAGTTCTGGCCGGTCAGGCCCGAGGAGTACATGGAGTACCCGCCGGCCCGGTCGCAGTGCCAGACGTACACGGCGGCGCCGGTGAAGGGCGCGTTGCCGTTCGCCATGTCGATGACTTCGAGTTCGAGGTGCATCAGGACGCCGGGCGCGGTGGCGGACCCGGTGCCGAAGCTCGACCGGATGTCGCTGCGGACGACGCCGGACTGCTCCAGGACGTCGGGCCCGTTGGTGCCGTCGCCGGGGTAGGGCCCGGCGGTCTCCTCGGGGATCTCGCTGAGCGCCTGCGCATCGAGGTCGGCGGCCCCGGCGGTGCCGAGCGCGCCGTAGGCCGCGAGTCCGCCCGCGGCGAGGCCCGCGCCGCCGAGGAGGATGCCGCGCCTGCTGAGCAGCGTGCCGATGTCGAACTGGAGGCCCTGGTCGACGAGCGGTTCGTCGGGTTGGGCGTAGGGGCGGCCTTCGTACATCGGCGCGTTCCCGTTCGCCTGCTTGGGAGTTCTCACCTTTTGCTCCTTTCGAGTGAGCTGTCAGGGAGTATCCCGAAATGAACGTCCGGATCAGCTCAGAGCAAGCTCAAAGGAACCTCAATATTCATTGATATCAATCAATGTAATGAGCGTTCACGCATCTACTGCGGCCGCCCGACGCCGCGGCCCGCCCGGGTGCGGTGCAGCAGCCACCAGGCGGTCTGGAGGAGGACGCCCAGGGCGATCGACGCCGTGAGGGCGTACAGCAGCACTTCGTCCGCGATGGCGATCGACGATGCCGGGTGTGCGCCGGTCCGCCATTGCGGTATCTGCACGCTGATCGCGAAGGCCGCGCAGCCCAGGGCGGGCAGGCCGTAGGCGAGGCGGCGGCCCGGCAGCGGCCAGGCGGCCGCGGCGAGCACTACCGCGGCGGCGGCGAACGCAGCGGTGAAGCCCGGTGATGCCGTCTCGGTCGGGTCGCCGGTGGCGAGGTAGTGCACGGCGGTGACGAAGAGCGAGAGCAGCATCGCGACCAGGGCGCTTCCTTCGACGAAGTAGGTCTTCGCGCTCGGGCGCGGCATCCGCCATGCGGCCCACAGCAGCCAGGGCGCGGGCAGGGACAGGACCGCGACGCCGAGCGCGGTCTGCACCGGGCCGGACAGGTCCCCGTCCAGGGCGAGCCAGCCCAGGAGGAGGAAGAGCCATGCGAACGGGGCGAGCCCCCAGAGGACGGGGGGCGCGATGCCCTTTGCGGCGGTGGTCTGCGATGTCGTGTTCATGAGGCCAGTGTCGCGACCATGCGCAAGCACCCCGCTACCGAAATCGCGCCCCGGTTGTAGCGCTCCTACAACGGATCACCGCGACCGGTCCGCGACGCCCCCGATTTTTCTCGGGTATCCACAAACGGTCCGCCCGCCCCGGCCGACCCGCCGGACCCGCACAGCGAAACAGGCCGAACCAGCAAAGGTTCGACCTGTTTCCGATCTCCGGAGAGATCAGATGGTCGGGTTGACAGGATTTGAACCTGCGACCCCCTCGTCCCGAACGAGGTGCGCTACCAAGCTGCGCCACAACCCGATGTTCTGTTTTGGCGCACACGCTGGGCGGATGCGTCGTTTGGAAATGCTACCCGAACCCGGGGAGGGGCGTCGAACGGGGTCGGGGGCGCGGGGCCCGGTCACATCCGGGCCCCGGCGCCGCGGCTAGAAGACCTTCGGGACGAACGTCAGGAGGCTGGCCTCCGGGGCGCACGCGAAGCGCACGGGCGCGTACGGGCTGGTGCCCAGGCCCGCCGAGACGTGGAGCCACATGTCCTCCCACGGGTGCAGGCCCTTCACGCGCTCGCGGTCGATGCCGCAGTTGGTGACGAGCGCGCCGTAGCCGGGCACGCAGACCTGTCCGCCGTGGGTGTGGCCCGCGGCGACGAAGTCGTAGCCGTCGGCCTCGAAGGAGTCGAGGACGCGCGGCTCGGGCGAGTGGGTGAGGCCGATCGAGAGGTCGGCGCTGGAGGGGACGGGCCCGGCCACCAGCTCGTAGTCGTCGAGGTCGAAGTGCGGGTCGTCGACGCCCGCGAAGTGGACGTTCATGCCTGAGACGACCTTGTCGGCGGCGGCGTTGTTCAGGTCGAGCCACCCGCCGTCGACGAGGATCTTCCGCAGCTCCTCGGTGGGCAGCGGCTCGCCGTACCGGTGCTCGTGGTTGCGGTTGAAGTACTGGAGCGGGTTCTTGAACACCGGCGCGTAGTAGTCGTTCGAGCCGAACACGAACGCGCCCGGCGCCTTGAACAGCGGCCGGAGGGTCTTGGCGACCAGGTCGACCGCGTCCGGGTGCGACAGGTTGTCGCCGGTGAGGAGCACCAGGTCCGGGTCGAGCGCCGACAGGGACGCGACCCAGTGGGCCTTGCGCACCTGGCCGGGCGTCATGTGGAGGTCGGAGATGTGCAGGACCCGGATAGGCTCGGCACCTTCGGGAAGCGCGGGCACCGCGAAGTGCCTGAGCGTGTACTGGACGCGTTCGTATAGCGACGCGTAGGCGAGCGCCAGCGCCCCCGCGCCGACCCCGATCCCGGCTGCTGCGGCAAGTCCACGGCTGATCTTCATACCCCAACGGTAGATTGTCGAGATTTGGCTCGCACCCCCTCCCTTGGAGAAGGCACCCGCCCATCACTGGAGGGTGTTTCCTGTTTCATCGACGGTCGCCGCGGCGCTAGGAGCGCTTTGGTCTTACACCGTCTCCGCAGGCTGCAACGGCCAGCCCGGCCGCCAGAATGTTCTTGGCCGCGTTCACGTCGCGGTCCTCGGCGTGCCCGCACCGCTGGTTCGGGCACTTGAAGGTCCGCACGTTGAGCGGCATGGTCTGCCGCATGGTCCCGCACTCGGAGCAGGTCTTGGAGGACGGAAGGAACCGGTCGACCACGACCAGTTCGCGGCCATACCAGTCGGCCTTGTACCCGAGCATGCGGCGAAACGTGCTCCAAGAGGCGTCGGAGATCGCGCGGGCGAGGGTGTGGTTCGACAGCATCCCGCGCACGCTCAGATCCTCGATCACGATCGTTTGGTTCTCGCGAACGAGTCGAGTGGTGAGCTTGTGCAGAAAATCATGCCGCCGATCCGACACGCGCGCGTGGGCACGGGCCAGACGGACCTGGGCCTTGCGGTAGTTCGCCGAGCCCTGCTGCTTGCGGGACAGGTCCCGCTGGCGCTGCCTGACCCTCTCCCGGCCGCGGCGCTCATGCCGCGGGTTGGTGACGTGTTCGCCGGTAGAGAACGTGAACAGGCTGGTGATCCCGGCGTCGACACCGATCTCCCCGGACTGCTTCGGAAGTTCCGCGATGTCCTCTTCGACGAGGAGGGAGACGAACCAGCGGCCCGCGCGGTCACGGGACACGGTCGCCATCGACGGGTCTGCGGCGGCGGGAAGGTGCCTGGACCACTTGATCCGCAGCGGCGAGTCCTGCTTGGCGAGTCTCAGCTCGCCGGATCGGAACGTGAACGCCGACCTGGTGTACTCGGCCGATCCGGCCAGGACCCTTTTCTGCTTGAAGCGCGGATAGCCGGTCCGACCCTCGAAGAAGTGCGCGAAGCCCTTCTGCAGATGCCGGAGCGCCTGCTGCATCGGGACCGAGGAGACCTCGTTGAGGAACGCGAGGTCGCTGCGGCGCTTCCATTTAGTCAGCAGCGCCGAGGTCTCGGCGTAGCTGATGCGCTCCCTGCGCCGGTACCAAGCCTTGGTGCGTGCGTCGAGGGCCTTGTTGTACACCAGACGGACGCAACCGAACGTCCGGATCAGGTTCTCGGCCTGCGACGGAGACGGGTAGCACCGGTACCGGTACGCCCGATGCCTCACCGCCACTGTCATATCTCACATGATACGGAGAAGAATGTAAGATCCGCATAAGGATGGTTTGCGTCCGAAGGCGCCCACGAAGGAGTGCAGATGAGCGAGCTAAAGACCCAGTTGGAAACGGATATGCGAGCCGCCCTCAAGGCCAAGGACAAGGTGACACTGGGCACGCTCCGCATGATCATCACGGCAATTCGGAACGAAGAGGTCGCCGGGAAGAGCAAGCGCGAACTCGACGATGCGGAAGTCGTGAAAGTGCTGGTCAAGCAGGCGAAGCAGCGGCGCGAGGCGGCCGATGCGTTCCGTGAGGGCGGCCGGGAGGAGTCCGCGGCGAACGAGCTCGCCGAGGAGGCCGTCATCAAGCGGTACCTGCCGACGGAGCTCACTGAGGCGGAAGTCACTGAACTGGTGCGGGCCGCGATCGCCGAGGGCGGGTTCTCGGGGCCGAAGGACATGGGCAAGGTCATGAAGGCGATCGGCCCGAAGACCGCCGGGCGGGCCGACGGGAAGCTCGTCGCGGGCATCGTCAAGGACGCGCTCGCGCAGTGACGCGGCCGGGCCGTGTCGCTGCGCACGGCTATCGTTGAGGGTCGGGCCCGAAGCACTTTTCAACACCTTGAGGAATCCATGTCCAGCCACATCTCGGCGGAGGCCGCGCGCCGCCGCACGTTCGCGGTGATCTCCCACCCCGACGCCGGCAAGTCGACGATCACCGAGGCCCTGGCGCTGCACGGCCGCGCCATCTCGACCGCGGGCGCCGTCCACGGCAAGGGCGACCGCAAGGGCGTGGTGTCCGACTGGATGTCCATGGAGCAGGACCGCGGCATCTCCATCACCTCGGCGGCCCTCCAGTTCGAGTACCGCGACTGCGTCGTCAACCTCCTCGACACCCCCGGCCACGCCGACTTCTCCGAGGACACCTACCGCGTGCTCACCGCCGTCGACGCCGCGGTGATGCTCCTGGACGCCGCGAAGGGCCTGGAGCCGCAGACGCTGAAGCTGTTCGAGGTGTGCCGGGCGCGGCGCATCCCCGTGATCACGTTCGTCAACAAGTGGGACCGGCCCGCGAAGGACGCGCTCGAACTCATCGAGGAGATCGAGACGCGCATCGGCATCAAGCCCACGCCCGTGACGTGGCCCGTGGGCGTCGGCGGCGAGTTCCGCGGCGTCATCGAGCGGATCGGGTTCGGCGAGTGGCGGGACGGCCGCCGCGAGGTCGGGCCGCAGGTCCCGGGCATGGTCCGGTACGAGCGGTCCCCGGGCGGGGAGCGGTCGGCGATCGCCGAGCAGCTCGGCGCCGCCGAGGCGGCCGCGCAGTTCGGGGCCGACTACGAACGCGCCCAGGAGGAGTCGGAGCTGCTGAGCGAGGTCGAGGCGGACTTCGACCAGAAGACGTTCGAGGCCGGGCAGACCACGCCGACGCTGTTCGGCGCCGCGCTCGTCCACTTCGGGGTCGGGCAGCTCCTCGACCTGCTCGTGGACATCGCGCCCTCGCCGTTCTCGCGCGACGACGCGAAGGGCGAGCCGCGCGAGCTGGAGACCGGGTTCTCCGGGTTCGTGTTCAAGTCGCAGGCGAACATGAACGCCTCGCACCGCGACCAGCTCGCGTTCATCCGCGTCTGCTCGGGCCGGTTCGAGCGCGGCATGCAGGTGGTGCAGGCGCAGGGCGGGCGCACCATGTCCACGAAGTACGCGCAGACCCTGTTCGGGTCGGCGCGCGACACCGTGGACGAGGCGTGGCCCGGCGACATCGTGGGCCTCGTCAACGCCACCGGCCTCTCGGTGGGCGACACGATCTACCAGGGCAAGGCCGTCGAGTACCCGCCGCTGCCGGCGTTCGCGCCCGAGCACTTCGGGGCGCTCCAGATGCACGACACGTCGAAGGCCAAGCGGTTCCGGCGCGGCATCGCGCAGCTCGACGCCGAAGGGGTCGTGCAGGTCCTGTACTCCGAGCGGCGCGGCGAGGCCACGCCCGTGCTCGCCGCCGTCGGGCCCCTCCAGTTCGAGGTGACCACGGCCCGGCTCCAGGCCGAGTTCGACGTCCCCGCGACGATCAGCAACCTGCCGTACCAGCTCGCGCGGCTCACCGACGCCGAAGGCGCGGCCCGGCTGCGCACCGCCCCGGGCGTCGAGGTGTTCTCGCGGCCCCGTGACGGCGCGTTCCTCGTGGCGCTGCCGAACAAGTACCGCATCCAGACCATCCAGAACGACTACCCGGGCATCAAACTGGAGCCGCTGCTGGCCGGGGGCCAGGGCTGATGGCGCGCCTGCTCACCTCGGGCGACATCCGCACCCTCTCGCGCGGCCTCGGCATCACCCCCACCAAGAAGTGGGGCCAGAACTTCGTCGTGGACGCGAACACGGTGCGCCGCATCGCCGCCGCCGCGAAGCTCGACGCCGAGGACGTCGTCATGGAGGTCGGCCCGGGCCTGGGCTCGCTCACCCTGGCGCTCATCGAGATCGCCCGCAAGGTGATCGCCGTCGAGATCGACCCGAAGCTGGCGCTCGCGCTGCCCACCACGGTGGCGCACCGGGCGCCCGAGGAGCACCAGCGGCTCGTCGTCGTCGAGACCGACGCCGCCCGCATCGACCCCGCGCAGCTGCCCGAGCCGCCGACGGCGCTGGTCGCGAACCTGCCGTACAACGTGGCCGTGCCCGTCGTGCTCCACGCCCTGGAGCACTTCCCTACCTTGCGCAAGGGCCTCGTCATGGTCCAGGCGGAGGTCGGCGACCGGCTCACCGCCTCGCCCGGGTCGAAGATCTACGGGTCCCCGAGCGTGAAGATGGCCTGGTACGCCAAGGCGAAGCGCGCCGGCTCGGTCTCTGCGAACGTGTTCTGGCCGGTGCCCAACGTCGCGAGCGCGCTCGTGGCGTTCGAGCGCATCCAGAGCCCCGACGCGAACCGCGTCGAGGTGTTCGGGGCCGTGGACGCCGCGTTCGGGCAGCGGCGCAAGATGCTGCGCCAGTCGTTGAAGACGTGGGCGGGCGAGGACGTGGACGCGGTGCTGGAGCGGTCCGGGATCGAACCCACCAGGCGGGGTGAATCGTTGGACATAGCGGAGTTCATCGCCCTCGCCGACGCCAAGGAGGCGCTGGGCGGGACCAGTCGGACCTGAGGAGGCCCCTGTATGACCGGACAGACCGCGCCGGCCGCACCGCCGGTCGGCGTTTCCGTCGACGTCCCCGCCAAGATCAACCCGCACCTGGGCGTGGGCGACGCCCGCGCCGACGGCTACCACGCGCTGTCCACGGTGTATCAGGCGATCTCGCTGCACGACACCGTGACCGCGGAGCTGCGCGGCGAGCCGGGCATCGAGATCACGATCTCCGGCGAGGGCGCCGGGGAGCTGCCCACGGACGAGGGGAACCTCGCGTACAAGGCCGCGAAGCTCATCGCCCTGTACGCCGGGATCGAACCGGACGTCAAGCTGCACTTGAACAAGCGCATCCCCGTCGCCGGGGGCCTCGCGGGGGGCTCCGCGGACGCGGCCGGTGCGCTGATCGCCTGCTCGCGGCTGTGGGACGTGCCGATCGGCGACGCCGAGCTGCACCGCCTCGCCGCGGGCCTCGGCTCCGACGTCCCGTTCTGCCTCAAGGGCGGCACGGCGATCGGCAAGGGCCGCGGGGAGGAGCTGACCCCGGTGCAGGCGAAGGGGACCTGGCACTGGGTCGTGGCGACCACAGACACGCAGATCTCGACCCCCGAGTGCTACAAGGAGGTCGACCGGCTCCGCGAGGACGGCATCGGCCGCTTCTCCTCCGATGTGGACCAGATCGTGCGGGCCTTCGAGTCCGGCGCCGACGCCGATTCGCTGGCGCGCCTGCTCGTCAACGACATGGAGGCCGCGGCGGTGAGCCTGCGCCCGCAGCTCGCCTCGCTCATGCACGGCGGCCTCGAAGAGGGCGCCCTGACGGCCCACGTCTCCGGCTCCGGGCCCACGATCCTGTTCCTCGCCGAGGACGTGAAGCACGCCGTGGCCCTGGCCCGGCGCATCAGGATGCGCGGCGGCGCCCGCAGCGTCCACCTCGCCCACGGCCCGGTGGCGGGCCCGGCGGCCTGACGCGGGGTCCGGCACGACCGGGCACTGTGGTCGGCACTCGCTAGGGTGGTCGCCGGACGACCCGGCCGGCGCATCGCGACCGGGGCGCGTCGTCCGGCGCGACCGCTCCGCCCCCTGCGGACCGGCGCCCCGCGACCTTGCGAGCCGCCGCACCATGACAGAGCCGCACCAGACACTGCCGCACAATATTCCGCCGCTTCCCGCGGCATCGTCCTCAATGGAATATGAAGGGGCGGTGCCGCCCCCGGCCGGGCCGCTGCGCATCGGCCTGCTCGGCCCGTTCCGAGTGACCGCTGGCGGCACGCCCGCGCCCGTCGCCGGAGGCCGGCAGCGGGCGGTCCTCGCCGCGCTCGCCCTCGCCGCCGGGAAACCCGTGCGCAGCAGCGGACTCGCCGCGCTCGTGTGGGGCGAGGACACCCCAGAGGCCCGGCACCGCCTCCACGCCGTCGTGGGCCGCCTGCGCCAGGCCCTCGGCGCCGACGCGATCACCGCCGCCGTCGGCGAGTACACACTGGACCTCGACCGGGACGCGGTCGACGTGCACCGCTTCCGCACCCTCACCGCACAGTCGCAGCGCACCGGCGGCGCCGCCGAACTCGCGCTCCTCGACGAAGCGCTCGCGCTGTGGCGCGGCGACCCACTCGTGGACGTGGACGCCGAGACCCTCGTCCTCGCCCACGCGCCCGCGCTCGCCGAGGAGCGGCTCCGCGCCGTCGAACGCCGCACCGACCTCGTCCTCGACGCCGGAGGCCACGCCGAGCTCATCGCCGGACTCGCCGACCTCACCACCAGGCACCCGCTCCGCGAGTTCCTGTGGTCGCGCCTCATGCTCGCCCTCCACCGGTCCGGCCGCCAGGCCGAGGCGCTCGGCGCCTACCAGCGGGTCCGCACGCTCCTCGCCGACCGGCTCGGCGTCGACCCCGGCGAGGAGCTCCAGCGCGCCCACCGCACCGTCCTCGGCGCTACACCAGTCCCGCAAGCCACGGCCCCGCCCGCGGCCGACGTCCCCCGGCAGCTCGCCGCCGACATCGCGTCCTTCACCGGACGCGCCGAGCCCCTCGCCGACCTCGACCGGTTCCTCCACGCCGGCAACGGGAACATCGCCGTCGTCAGCGGCCCCGGCGGCGTCGGCAAGACCACCCTCGCCCTCCACTGGGCCCACCGCGTCGCCGACCGGTTCCCCGACGGGCAGCTCCACCTCAACCTCTCCGGCCACTGGCCCGGCGGGCCCGCGGGCGACGCCGCACTCATGACCCTCCTGCTGTCCCTCGGCACCCCGCCCGAGCGCATCCCGCCCGACCGCGACGGCCGCTCGGCGACCCTCCGCTCCGCGCTCGCGGGCCGCCGCGTCCTCATGCTCCTCGACAACGCCGCCGACGCCGACCAGGTGCGCCCGCTCCTGCCCGGCACCGGCAGCCTCGTCCTCGTCACCAGCCGCAATCGGCTCCGGAGCCTGCGCCGCCGCGAAGGCGCGCACCTGGTCGAGCTCGAACCGTTCAGCCCCGACGAGTCCGCGGCGCTCCTCTCCGGCGTCCCCGGATCGCAGGACCACCCCGCGGCCATCGCCGAGCTCGCGGGCCTGTGCGGGCACCTGCCGCTGGCCGTCGCCCTTGCCGCAGAACGGGTCCGCGACACCGGGATGCCGCTGCCGGACCTGGTCGAGGAGGCCCGCGACGGCGCCGCCCGGCTCGACGCCCTCGGCGACGGCGCCGACGACGTGCGCGGCGTCTTCGCCTGGTCCTACCGGGCCCTCCCCGAACGGGAGGCCGCCCTGTTCCGGGCCCTCGGCACCGCGCCCGGCGCGGACCTCGGCACGGCCGCCGCGGCCGCACTCACCGGATCGCAAGGGACGCAGCGGCTCCTGGAGTCCCTCGTCGACCACAACCTGCTTCGCCGCCCCCGTCCCGGCCGGTACGAACTGCACGACCTGCTGCGCGTGTACGCCGCCGAACTCGCCACGGCCGCAGGCGAAGGGCCCGAGGCCCTCGCCCGGCTCCTCGACTGGTACACCGCCACCGGGCTCGCCGCGAGCGCCCACGTGCAGCCCGCGTCCGTGGACCCGTCCCTGGCGCCGCCCGCCGGGGCGGTCCCGCTGGAGTTCGACGGCTCCGAGCAGGCCATCGAGTGGTTCGAGACCGAGCACGACAACCTCCTCGCGGCCGTCGCCGCCGCCGAAGCCCACGGCCTGGACCGGCACTGCTGGCGGCTCGTGCACCTGCTGTGGGCGCACCTGGACCGGTGCCGCGCCTGGCCGGAGATCGCCGCGCTCGCCGAGACCGGCCTGGCCGCGGCCCGGCGCGCGGGCGACCGGTTCGGGGAGGCCGAGATGCTCACCATGCGGGCGTCCCTGCGGCACCTGGAGCGGTACGAGGAGGCCATCGCCTCGCAGCGCGCCGCACTGGAGCTGTACCGCGGGCTGGGGAACGCGGGCGGGCAGGCCGTGGTGCTCAACAACCTCGGGATGATCTTCCGCAGCATGGGAAGGCACGAGGAGGCCATCGACCACCTGCGGCGGTGCGCGGCGCTCGACGAGGAGGCCGGGGATCCGGGCGACCTCGCCGTGTCGCTGTTCAACCTCGCACGGTCCTATATAGACGCCGGACGGGCGGCCGAGGCGGTCGCGGCCGCGGGGCGCTCCCTGGAGCTGCTGCGCGGGCTCGGGCACCGGCGCGGCCAGGGCCGGGCGATGGAGGCGATCGGGCTCGCCCACGCGCAGGACGGCGCGCACGCGGACGCGGCGGCGTGGCTGCGCGACGCCGCCGAGGTGTTCGCGGAGATCGGGGACCGGCTGCACGAGTCCCTGTGCCTGACGGCCCTGGGCCGGGCGCTGCGCGACGACGGCCGGCCCGGCGAGGCCGCCCCGGTCCTGGAGCGGGCCCTGGACCTCGCTGCGGCCCTGGGCGACCCGCGCGCCGACGAGATCCGGGCGCTGCTCGGCGAGACCGGATCCTGAACGGGGACAGCGCATCCGTACCGGACGCCTTGAGGCGCTTCCGCTCTCCTGCGGACGCGGCCAGGGCGCCCGGCGGCATGCCGGGCGCCCTGTTTCCCACGCCCCACCCTGGCGCCGACGGGACTTGCCCGCCGCCGGCGCCGGAGACGAGTCCTAGAAGTCGCGGTTGTCGGCGTCGGTGATCCGGACGCTGAAGTCGCGGTTGTCGGCGTCGACCGGGACGAGGTAGATGGTGTTGTCCGTGCCGTTCAGGCGGTAGCCGTAGCCGCCGTCCCCAGTGATCCGGACACTGGCGTACGGCGGGGTGAAGCCGTCGTCGCCGGTGATCCGGACACTGGCGTACGGCGGGGTGAAACCGTCCTCCCCGGTGATCCGGACGCTGTCGCTGAGGGTCCAGTCGGTGCTGGCCTGGGCGGGGGCCGCGAAGGCGGCCACCGCGAGTGCCCCCGCCGAGACGGCGGCGGCGGCGGTGCGTGCGAGCGCGGCGGCGGTGCGCCGCAGCGGGGTTCTGGTCGTCTGCTGTGCCATGCGCCCAACGTACGGACCAGCGCTCACGCGGCCCTCACATCGCGCGCACGCGCGGCGCACGCCCCGCGCACGTCAGGCGTTGCGGTCCCAGATCATCCTGAGGCCGTGCAAGGTGAGGTTCGGCTCGTAGTGGGTGATGGTCTCGCACTGCTCGATGACGACCGGCGCGAGGCCGCCGGTGGCGACGACCGCCGCGACCTCGCCGCCGAGCTCGGCGGTGATGCGGCGGACCAGGCCGTCGACCTGCGCGGCCGTGCCGTAGACCATGCCGGACTGGAGGCACTCGACGGTGTTCTTGCCGATGACGCTGCGCGGCTTCACGAGCGGGATCTTCAGCAGGTTCGCGGCCCGCGAGGCGAGCGCGTCGATGGAGATCTCGATGCCCGGTGCGAAAGCGCCGCCCAGGAAGTCGCCGGTCTCGGAGATCACGTCGATGTTCGTGGACGTTCCGAAGTCGACGGTGATGCACGGCCCGCCGTAGAGGTGGAACGCCGCGTACGTGTTCGCGATGCGGTCGGGCCCGGCCTCGCGCGGGTTGTCGATGCTCAGGCGCACACCGGTCTTGACGCCCGGCGCGATCTGCACGAGGCGCGCGTGCGGGTAGTACCGCTGCGCCATCTTCGCGACCTCCGCGCCCTGCTGGGGCACGGTGGAGGACAGCGCGATGCCCGAGAGGTCCACGCCGTCGCCGTCGAGGAGGGCCCGGAACGTCAGGCCCAGCTCGTCGGCGGTGGCGTGCGGGTCGGTGCGGATCCGCCACGAGTGCTTCAGGGTCTCCCCGTCGAACACGGCGAGCACCGTGTTCGTGTTCCCGATGTCCACGCACAGCAGCACGCGTCTACTCCTCGAAGTCCAGGCCGATGTCCAGAATGGGCGACGAATGCGTCAGCGCGCCCACGGAGATGTAGTCGACGCCGGTGGCGGCGTAGTCGACCGCGGTGTCGAGGGTGATGGTGCCCGTCGCCTCCAGCTCGGCGCGCTCGCCGACGGCCTCGACGACCTCGGTGAGCTCCTTGGGGCTCATGTTGTCGCACAGGAGGAACACGGCCCCGGCGGCGACCGCTTCGAGGGCCTCCTCGATGGTCTCGACCTCCACCTGGACGTCCACATCGGGCTCGGCGGAGCGGACCGCGTTGAACGCCTCGGTGATCGAGCCCGCGGCCTCCTTGTGGTTGTCCTTGATCATGGCGACGTCGTACAGGCCCATGCGCTTGTTGTCGCCGCCCCCGGCGCGCACCGCATACTTCTCGAACGCGCGCAGGCCCGGCGTGGTCTTGCGGGTGTCGAGGACGGTGGTGTGCCAGTCGGCGAGGACGTCGGCGAAGCGGCGGGTGTGGGTGGCGACGCCGCTGATGCGGCACAGCAGGTTCAGGGCGGTGCGCTCGGCGGCGAGGAGCGAGCGGGTGGGGCCGGTGACGCGGGCGAGGACCTGCCCGGCGCGGATGCGCGCGCCTTCCTTTGCGAGGTACTGGAACCCGACGTCCCCGGGCATGGCGTGGAAGACCGCGTGGGCGACCGGGAGGCCCGCGAGGAGCCCGTCGGCGCGGGCGGTGACGGCGACGGTGGAGGTGTGCCCCGGGCCGAAGATCGACTCGGAGGTGACGTCGCGGCGTTCGTGGGAGAGGTCCTCGTCCAGGTAGTCCTGGACGGCGACGTACACGTCCTCGGGGTCGAGGCGGCAGGCGAGCAGCCGCTCGTCCAGTCCGGCCCCGCCGGGGACTTCGGCGAATCTGCTCATCTGATGGGCTCCCAGGTGGTTTCGAGCTCCCCGTCGGAGCTGATGGACAGGCACAGGTGGCCGAGCCAGGCGTCGGCGGCGTCGGGGTGGTCCTCGCGCCAGTGGCTGCCCCGGGTCTCGCGGCGCCGGTGCGCCGCGGCCGTGACGGCGGCCGCCACGGTCAAGAGGTTCGTGGCCTCCCATGTGGCCGGTCGCGGACGTCCGGACACATTGTCCCCCAGTGCGGTGAGCGACGCCGCGGTGGCCTCCAGTGACGACTCGGAGCGGAGCACGCCCGCGCCCTTCGTCATCGCTTCCTGGAGGGGCGCACGGGAGGTCGTGGAGCACACGGTGCCCTCGCCCTCGGGGAGCTCCGGGACGCCGGGGCTCGGCTTGCGCTCGGCGAGGTCGTCGGCGATGCGCTGCGCGAACACGAGCGCTTCGAGCAGCGAGTTGGAGGCGAGGCGGTTGGCGCCGTGCAGGCCGGTGCAGGCGGCCTCCCCGGCGGCGTACAGGCCGGGGACGCTGGTGCGCCCGTGCAGGTCGGTGCGCACGCCGCCTGAGGAGTAGTGGGCGGCGGGCGCGACGGGGATCAGGTCGGCCACGGGGTCGACGCCGATCGCGCGGCACGAGGCGGTGATCGTCGGGAAGCGGTGCTCCAGCATGTCGCGGCCGAGGTGGCGGGCGTCAAGCCACATGTGCGGCTTGCCCTCGGCGATCATGCGGTTGGTGATGGCCTTGGCGACGACGTCGCGGGGCGCGAGCTCGGCGAGCTCGTGGCGGCCCACCATGAACCGGTCGCCGGTGAAGTCGCGGAGGTACGCGCCCTCGCCGCGCAGCGCCTCGGAGATGAGCGGCTGCTGGTCCGCGCTGACCCCGTTCGGGCCCCGGCCTGCGGCCGGACCGGACTGTCGGTCCCCGGGGATACCGTCGGACCCGGGTTCGGAGCCTCCGGCCGCGGTGCCGCCGCCGGGGCCGGAGGCGCCGGGCAGACCGCGCAGGCCGTCGCCCGCGACGCCTGCGACGTACAGGGACGTCGGGTGGAACTGGACGAACTCCAGGTCGGTCACGGTCGCACCGGCCCGCAGCGCCAGCGCCACGCCGTCGCCGATGGACACGGAGGGGTTGGTGGTCGACTGGAAGATCTGACCGAGGCCGCCGGTGGCGAGCACGACCGCGCGGGCCTCGACGCCGCCGACGCCGTGCTCGACGCCCTCGCCGAGGACGTGGAGGCTCACCCCGGCCGCGTGGCCGCGGGCGTCGGTGAGCAGGTCGAGGACCATGGCGTTCTCGATGATGCGGATCCACGGGTCGCGCAGGACCGCGGCGTGGAGTGCGCGCTGGATCTCGGCGCCGGTGGCGTCGCCGCCGGCGTGGACGATGCGGCGGGCGCGGTGGCCGCCCTCGCGGGCGAGCTGGAGTGAGCCGTCGGGGTCGCGGTCGAACTCGGTGCCGAGGTGGATGAGGTCGGCGATGCGTTCGGGGCCTTCGGTGACGGTGACGTCCACGGCCGCGGGGTCGCAGAGGCCGACGCCGGCGATCTGGGTGTCGCGGGCGTGCGCGGCGGGGGTGTCGTGCGGGTCGAGCACGGCGGCGACGCCGCCCTGCGCCCAGCGGGTGGAGCCGTCGTCGATGTGGACCTTGGTGACGACGGTGACGTGGAATCCGGCCCGGCGCAGGTTGAGCGCGCAGGTGAGTCCGGCGACGCCGGAGCCGATGACGCACACGTCGGTGGTCTCGGTCCAGGACGGCGCGGCGGCGCGGAGCCGCCGCGGCAGGCGGGGCAGGTGCGGGAGCGCCCCGGCCTCCGGCCCTGTGAACACGGGTGGCACGTGCCGTCGCCCTTCTAGCCGGGTCGCCCCGGTCGCCCGGGGACCCGCTCGGTGTGCGCGCCGACCGGCGCGCGGTTCGGATCAACTGTGCCCTCACCGGGCGCCTCCGCGCCAGCAGACGTGACGATCGCGTCACACGGAGGCCCCGGAACGTGAAGGATGCGCAGGTTCACGGTCGCCCCCGCTTTCAAGCGTGCCCGGTGGGTGCGACAGCGGGGCCGCGCCGGCGGCCCGGGGTCGGGCGCGGGCGTGCGGCGGGCGTGAATGTGAGGGGTTCGCGGGTTCGTTGGCTCCCCCGCTTTCAAGCGTGCCCGCAGGGTGCGACAGCGGTGTCGGGGCGAGGGTCGGGTGGCGGGGGGACGGGGCCGGGCCCGGACTGGACCGCTGTGTGCGGTGCAGGCCGGGCCCGGGTTCGTCGTGGTCACGGGTGGGAGGTCAGCCGCGGGCCGAGGCGCGCTGGACGAAGTCGGCGAGGTCGGCCGACTGGGCCAGGCGGGAGGGCTCGTGGACGTACATCATGTGGCCGGCCGGGTAGGTCTTCGTCTCGACGTTCGCGCGGGCGTCGAGCGGGATCTCCAGGTGGTCGAGGGTGTACTCGATGGCCTCGACGGGGACGCCGCCGTCGTAGCGGCCCATGGCGACGTGGACCTTCATGTTCGGGTTGAGGCGCATGGCGTTGCCGAGCTTGCCGATGACGTCGACGGCCTCGCCCTCGAACTCCTTGTACGACCACGGGTGGACCGCGCGGGAGAGGCGCTCGTAGACGTGCTCGTTCTCGTATTCGAGCTCGGTGCGCACGTAGTGCTGGAGCGCGGCCGTGTACGGCCCGTCGGTGCCGATGAGGAACGGGTCGTACGGCATCCGCTCGTACGTGTAGTGGTCGGCGGGCCCGGTGAAGCGGGTGTCGAGGCGGCCGGTGACGAGTCGCTTGTGGCGCAGCAGCTCCGCGTAGAAGCGGGTGTGCTCCAGGCGCAGGTTCGCGGCGTCGACGTAGTCCTCGGAGACGCCGGTGAGCGAGGCGACCTTGGCGACGGCGGCGGCGCGCACGTCCGGGTCGAGGTTCTGGCCCTTGGCGAGGACGGCGCGGTACTCGTCGGCGTAGGCGCGGGCCTCGGCGACCAGGTCGTCGAGCTCGCGGTCCGGGTGCAGCCCGTGGTAGTGCGCGGTGGCCGCGTACATCGGGAGGAACAGCGGGCCCGGCAGGTCGGAGCGGCTGGTGTGGAACAGCGTCTCCATGTTGAACGCCGGGGCGATGAACATGACGCCGTTGAGCGCCAGGCCGAACCGGGTCAGCAGGTACTCGGCGATGCCCGCGCCGCGGGTGCCGCCGTAGGACTCGCCGATGAGGAACTTCGGCGAGAGCCAGCGGTTGTTCCGCGTGGTCCAGAGGCGGATGATCTCGCTGACGGACTCGATGTCCTTGGTGAACCCGTGGTAGTCGCGGGGGTTGCCGCCCTCGACGGCGCGCGACCAGCCGGTGGAGATCGGGTCGATGAACACCAGGTCGGTGTGGCGCAGGAGGGTCTCCTCGTTGTCGAGGAGGCCGTACGGGGGCGGGGTGAGGTTCCCGGCGTCGCCGGAGTCGACGCGGCGCGGGCCGAGGAGGCCCATGTGCAGCCAGATCGAGGAGGAACCGGGGCCGCCGTTGAAGGCGAAGGTGACCGGCCGCTCGGTGACGTCGGCGTCGTCGAGGGTGTAGTACGTGATGGAGACCTCGGCCTTGGGCTTGCGGCCGTTGAACTTGTCGTCCTCGGTGACCTCCTCGTGGAACACGATGCGGCCGGTGGTCGCCGTGTACGCGAGGTCGCCCAGGGTGTGGCGGGTGGTCTTCAGGTCGTCGACGGGGTCGGGCTTGTCGGCCTTCTTGTCCTCGTCGGCGGGCGCGGTCTCTTTCTTCGGTTCTTCGCTCATGAGTCTGTAACTTACCGCCCGGCTAGTGGCGACGCCACCACGTCGCCCGCGGTTCCCGGCGCCGGGTGGGCCTTGTCGGCGTTGACCTCGATGATCTCGTTGCGCTCGTTGACGTGAACGACCGTGGGCGTGAAGGCCCGCGCCTCCGCGTCCTCCAGCTGCGCGTATGAGATGAGGATCACAAGGTCTCCGGGGGCGACGAGGCGGGCGGCCGCGCCGTTGATGCCGATCACGCCCGAGCCGCGCTCGCCCGCGATCGTGTAGGTCTCCAGGCGCGCGCCGTTCGTGATGTCGACGATGGCGACCATCTCGCCGTCGAGGATGTCGGCGGCGTCCAGCAGGTCCGCGTCCACCGTGACCGACCCGACGTAGTGCAGGTCGGCCTGGGTGACCGTGGCGCGGTGGATCTTCGACTTGAACATGGTGCGGATCATCGGGCGTCTCCTATTTCCACGGGGGCGTTGTCGATCAGGCGGGTCGTGCCCGCCTTCGCGGCGATGAGGATCCTCGCCGGGCCCCGGTCGGGGGCCTCGCCGAGGTCGTTCGCCCGGACGGCGACGTAGTCGACGTCCAGGCCGGGCTCGGCCGCCAGGACCGCGAGGGCGGCGGCGAGCGGGTCGGGGGAGCCCTGGGCGGCCCCGATCGCGCGGGGGATCGCGAGCGCGGCGGCGCGCTCGGCCTCCGACAGGAACACGTTGCGGCTCGACCGGGCCAGGCCGTCGGCCTCGCGGTCGGTCGGGACGGCGACCACGTCGATGCCCATGTCGAGGTCGCGCACCATGCGCCGGACCATCGCGAGCTGCTGGAAGTCCTTCTCCCCGAACAGGGCCGCATCGGGCCGCGTCAAGTGGAACAGCTTCGAGACGACGGTGAGCACGCCGGTGAAGAACCCGGGCCGGGACGCCCCTTCGAGCAGCTCCCCATCCGGCCCCGCGTGCACCGTCGTCAGGCCCTCGCGGCCCTCCGGGTACATCTCGGCGACGCCCGGCGCGAACACGACGTCCACGCCGTCGGCCTCGCAGATCGCCAGGTCGGCGTCGAGGGTCCGCGGGTACTTGTCGAGGTCCTCGCTCGGGCGGAACTGGAGCGGGTTCACGAAGACCGTCACGATCACCGAGTCGGCGATCTCTTTGGCGCGCTTGAAGTTCGCGCGGTGGCCCTCGTGCAGGGCGCCCATCGTGGGGACGACCGCGACGCGCCCGGGCAGGGCGGCGCGGGCCTTCGCCAGGTCGGCCTTCGTGTGACAGAGCTTTGGAAGATCGTGCAGTGTCACTGCGTCTCCTCGGTGTCGGGGTGGGCGAGCACGTCGAGCAGGCCCTCGGCGTCGGCGCTCTTCAAGCGCCCCGAGTCGAGGGCGCGCTCGGCGGTGCGCCGGGCCATGGCCCGGTAGGTCTCGGCGATGTCGGTGCCAGCGAGGGCCTTCAGGTGCCGGGCGACCGTCCCCGCGTCGCCGCGCGACACCGGCCCGGTCAGGGCCGCGTCGCCGTGGCGCAGGGCGTTGTCGAGGGACGCCGACACGAGCGGCGACATGAGCCGCTCCGGGTTCGCGACGCCGATGGCGCGCAACTGGTCCGCGGCGTCGTTCACGAGCGTCATCAGGTGGTTCGCGGCGTACACGAGCGCCGCGTGGTACCGGGGCCGGTCCGCCTCGTCCACGTGCTCGGGCTCCCCGCCCATCTCCAGGACCAGGGCCTCGCCCACGAAGCGGGCCTCGGCCTCGCCCGTGACGGCCCAGGAGGTCCCGTTCAGGCGCTCCAGGTCCTCGTCGCGGCCCGTGAACGTCATCGCCGGGGCCAGCGCGATGGTGAGCGCCCCCGCGTCGCGGGCGGGCCGCAGGGCCTCGGCGCCCAGCGCGCCCGACGTGTGGACCCAGATCTGGCCCGGCCGGACCGGCAGGGAGGCGACGAGCGGCGCGATGGCGTCGTCGGGGACGGCGACGAGCAGGAGGTCGGCGGCGGAGGCCACGTCGGGGGGAGGGAGGATCTCGGCGCCCGGCAGATGGCGCGCGGCGCGTGCGAGGGAGTCGTCGGATACGGCGGAGGCGGCCACCACGCGGTGGCCGGCGCGGTTGAGGGCCGCTCCGACGACGGAGCCGACCCGGCCTGCGGAGACGACGCCGACCGCGAGCCGTGAGGCCGGTCGCTGCGACGCGCCGCTGCGCTGCTGATCCATGATGCTGATCCAGTCCTTCTGAAGGTACCGGTCATTGCTTACGCGTTAATTGTGCGTCTCCAGATCGGCAACGCCAGTCCGGGAGCCCCCGAGTGGCCATTCTCACTGCGGGCCTAGGGTCAAGAGCATGCCCGGATTCGAGCGCTGGAGTGCCGCGATGGAGCGCGCCCTCTACGGCCCCGGCGGGTTCTACCGGCGCGAACTCCCCGGCCACCACTTCTCCACCAGCGCCCAGACCCGCGCGTTCGCCGCCGCCGTCGCACGGCTCGCGGCCCGGACCTTCGAGCGCCTCGGACGCCCTGACGCATTCACCGTCGTCGACGTCGGCGCGGGCGGCGGCGACCTCCTCGCGCACCTCGCCGCGCTCCTGCCCGACCGGATCGCGCTCACCGCCGTGGAACTGCGCCCCCGCCCCGGCGGCCTCCCCGACCGCGTCGCGTGGCTCCCCGAACCCCCCGCACGGTTCACCGGCCTCCTCGTCGCCTGCGAACTGCTCGACAACGTCCCCTGCGACATAGCGCTGGTGGACGAGGCGGGCGAGCGCCGGTACGAGGAGGTCGACCCGTCCGGCGCCACCAGGCCCGGAGGGCCGCTCGCACCCGGCGACGCCGCGTGGCTCGACCGGTGGTGGCCGGTCAAGGCGCCCGGCGACCGGGCCGAGATCGGCCGCCCCCGCGACGAGGCGTGGCGGGCCCTCACTGCGCGCCTCGACCGCGGCACCGCCCTCGCGGTCGACTACGGCCACACCGGCGACCGCCGCCCGCCCGCGGGCACGCTCACCGGTTTCAAGGACGGCCGCGACACCGCGCCCGTCCCCGACGGCACCTGCGACCTCACCGCCCACGTCGCCGTCGACGCGATCGGCGCCGACCGGTGCGAGCGCCAGCGCGACGCCCTCCGCGGCCTCGGCGTCACCGCCGCCCGACCGCCCCTGGACCTCGCCCGCCGCGCCCCCGTGGAGTACGCGACGGCGCTCGCGCTGGCGGGCGAGTCGGCGCGCCTCACCGACCCGGCGGGCCTGGGCGCGCACTGGTGGATGCGGACGGAGAAGTGACTCAGACGGGCGCGGCGGTCCGGTAGGCGGTGGGGCTCTTGCCCTTGCGGCGCTTGAAGGCGTTGCTGAAGCCGAACTGGTCGGCGTAGCCGACGGTGCGGGCGATCTGGGCGACGGTGAGGTCGGGGTCGGCGAGGAGCTCTTCGGCGAGCTCCATGCGCCGCTCCGTCAGGTACGTGAGGGGCGGGGCGCCCATGACCTCGGTGAACCGCTTGGCGAGGAGCGCCCGGGAGACGCCCGCCTGGAGGGCGAGCCCGGCGACGGTCCACGGCGCGGCGGGGCGGGTGTGGATGGCCTCCAGGGCGGGCCCGGCGACGGGGTCGGCGAAGCCGCGGTACCAGCCGGGGGCGCGTTCGGCCTGCTCGTCGAACCAGGTGCGGAGGGTGCAGACCAGGCCCCAGTCGAAGAGGCGGTCGATGTACGCCTGCGTGCCGGGCTTGCGGGACGCGAGGTCGTTCGCGCAGACGGCGAGGAGCCCGGCGGTCTCGGCGTCGTCGTCGACGACGATCACCGGCGGGAGGGCGCGCAGGAGCCGCTCGTGGCGGCGGCCGGTGGCCCGGTAGGCGCCCACGAACAGGTCGGTCGCGGGGCCGTCCCCGGCGGGCGGCGCGGTGGCCTCCACGGCGCACGCCTCGGGGTCGAAGCAGGTGAGCCAGTAGTCGAGGTGCGGGCGCTCGACGGACGCGGCGGCGTCGGCCATGCGGAACGGCTCGTGGCCGCGCACGATCGCGGTCTGGCCCTCCTTGACCGGGACACTGGTGCCGTCGGCGAGGAGGAGCACGCCGCCGCCGCGGGCGACGGTGACCATGGTGAGCGGGGCCCGGTCGTCGAACCGGACCACCCAGGGGGCCTTGAGGAGCGCGTCGCCGAGGATCGCGCCCTCGGCGCGGATGCCGCCGAGGAGTTCGCTGAGCGGGTCCATCCCGCAATGGTAGGAGGGGTTCCGGGGGATCACACCCGAGCGAGCAGCCATCCGATCCCGGCGATGAGCGCGATCAGTCCGAACGCGACGTAGATGGCCAGCTCGACCCAGTCGCTGGCGGACAATCGCCGCCAGAAGCCCTTGGGGGTCCGCTCGGGACCGTTCCGGTCAGGGGTGTCGTTCATCGCTCCAGCGTATTCAGGTCCTCCGGGGCGCGGCCACCGCCGCAAACGCTTTGACGGGCGGAGCACGTCCGACCACAATCGCGGGATGGGATTCGCAGACCTCTCAGGCGTGGGATACGTGCTCGGCGACGGGCGGACGCTGTTCACGGACGTGTCGTTCCGTGTCGGCGAGGGCGCGAAGGTGGCGCTCGTCGGCGCGAACGGCACGGGGAAGACGACGCTGCTGCGGATCGTCACGGGCGACCTCAAGGCCGACTCCGGGACCGTGGCGCACTCGGGCGGCCTGGGCGTGATGCGCCAGCTCGTGGGCATGCGCGAAGGGGAGCGGCCCCTCGGGGACCTCGCCGCCGAGCTCGGCCCGCCGCGGCTGCGGGACGTGTGGCGGCGCCGCCGGAAGGCGGAGGCGCGCATAGCGGACGGGGGCGAGAAGGACCAGCTCGCGTACGCGCAGGCCCTCGCCGACTGGGGCGAGGCGGGCGGGTACGAGTTCGAGGTCGTGTGCGACACGGTCGCCGTGTCGGTGCTCGGTCTGCCGTGGACGGAGGTCGAGGGGCGGCCGCTGCGCACGCTCTCGGGCGGCGAGCAGAAGCGGTTCGCGCTGCACCTGCTTCTCCAGGGCCGCGACGAGGTGCTCGTGCTCGACGAGCCGGACAACTTCCTCGACGTGCCCGCGAAACGCGAACTGGAGCAGGCGATCCGGGAGTCCGAGAAGTCGATCCTGTTCGTCTCGCACGACCGGGAGGTCCTCGCGAACGCCGCCGACCGGATCGTGACCCTCGAAGCGGGCACGGCGTGGACGCACGGCGGCGGGTTCGGGACCTGGCACGAGGCGCGGGCGGCCCGGCACGAGCGGTTCGAGGAGCTGCGGCGCCGCTGGGACGAGGAGCACCACAAGCTGCGCGAGCTGATGCTCATGTACAAGAACAAGGCGGCGTTCAACTCCGACATGGCCTCCCGGTACCGGGCCGCGCAGACGCGGCTGCGGAAGTTCGAGGAGGCCGGGCCGCCGCCCGAGCCGCCGCGCGACCAGGACATCCGCGTGAAGCTCGAAGGCGGGCGCACCGGCAAGCGGGCGGTCGTGTGCGAGCAGCTGGAGCTGGAGGACCTGACGTTCCCGTTCGACCTGGAGGTCTGGTACGGCGACCGCGTCGCGGTCCTGGGCGCCAACGGCACCGGCAAGAGCCACTTCCTGCGGCTCCTCGCCCGCGGCGGCACCGACCCCGAAGCGGGCGTGGTCGCGGAGCTGGAGCCGGTGCGGCACAACGGGACCGCGAGACTGGGCGCCCGCGTCCACCCGGGGCACTTCTCGCAGACGCACGAGCACCCGGAGTTCACGGGCCGCACGCTGCGGGAGATCCTCTGGGACGGCGACCGGGACCGGCCCTCGCTGGAGCGGTCGAAGGCCATGAGCGCCCTGTCGCGCTACGAGCTGACGTTTCAGTCCGAACAGGACTTCGGGACGCTCTCGGGCGGGCAGCAGGCCCGGTTCATGGTGCTGCTGCTGGAGCTGTCGGGCGCGACGTGCCTGCTCCTGGACGAGCCGACGGACAACCTCGACCTCGCCAGCGCCGAGGCGCTCGAAGAGGGCCTGAAGTCCTTCGAGGGCACCGTGATCGCGGTGACGCACGACCGGTGGTTCACGCGCGGCTTCGACCGGTTCGTGGTGTTCCAGCGCGACGGCGAGGTCGTCGAGTCCGACGAGCCCGTCTGGGACGTGCGCTGAAGTCGTTGCGCCGCCGGTGAAAGGGCGCGACCGGGATCGTACTGGTGGACGACGGTCCCGGCCGCGCCGTCTGCGACGGGCTCGGCCCGGGGTCCCCACCAGAGAGGAGCCTATGGCGGTTCGCGCCGGGGCGCAACGGATCGCGGCCCCGTGTCCTTGATCCGACAGTTCACCGGTCCGGCGGTGCGCGGACCGGAGAACGGGCCGGGAGGCCGCTTACGGCAGTTCGAGGAGCGCCTCGACGTACTGGGCGACGCCGTCGTCGTTGTTGCCCGCCGGGGCGATCTCGCTCGCCGCGGCCTGCACCCACGGGTGCCCGTTGGGCATCGCGACCGAGTGCCCGGCGGCGCGCATCATCGACAGGTCGTTGGTGGCGTCGCCGAAGACGAGCACGTCGGACCAGTCGATGCCGAACTTGTCGAGCACCACCTGGATCCCGGCGGCCTTCGTGACCCCCACGGGGCACACTTCGAGCATCCCCACGCCGGACTCGGTCACCGTCACCAGGTCCTCGTCGATGACGTCCTGCGCGGCGACCAGCAGCTCCGGGCCGGTGTGGTGGTCGGACACGAAGTAGCCCTTGACCATCGGGCCGGTGAACGCCACGTCGCGGGGCGCGGTCTCCAGGCGCACGGCGGGCCACGGCCAGTCGGGCATCGGGTCGCCGGTGAGCGGCCGGTCCGGGTCCGCGGGCTCGGCGAGCGCGCGCACGGGCCCGACCTCAGCCTCGATGAGCCGCAGGGCCTCGTGGAGGACCTCGCCGTCCACGGACCGGTCGGCGAGCTGCACGACCGTGTCGTCGTAGCGGCACTCGTACACGAACGCGCCCTGGCCGAGGACGAGGAAGTCCGCGGAGGGCACGTCGTTGCGGCACATGTCGAGGAGCCGCGGGCCGCGGCCGGTGGCGCCCACCAGGATCACCCCGGAGGCGGCGAGCCGCTTGAGCGCCGACATCGTTCTGGGGGAGACGGACTCGTCCGAGCGGACGACCGTCCCGTCGAGGTCCGTCGCGACGAGCTTCGGGAGCCGGGCCAGTTGGATCATGCGTCCTCCTCGGTAGTCTCGATCCGCTGCCACGAACCTGTGCTTCTGAAACGTCCCTGTGCCGTCGAGCCCCGCCGGGCTCAGGGGAACCAGCGGGCCAGCACCTTCGCGACGCCGTCCTCCCACACCGAGGGCGCGACCTCGTCCGCGGCGGCCCGCACGTCGGGGTCCGCCTGCGCCATGGCGACCGCGTGACCGGCCCACGCGAACATCGTCAGGTCGTTGTGGGCGTCGCCGAAGACCACGGTGTCGGCCGATGATACGCCGTAGCGCTCCGCGATGCGGGCGATGCCGGTCGCCTTCGTCACGCCCGGGGGTCCGATGTCGACCCAGCCGTTGTAGCCCACTTCCACGTGGTACGCGAGCGGGTCGAGCCCGGCGCCGTCGGCGAGGCGCATCGCGTGCGGGCAGCGCGTGGCGCCCCCGTACTTGTTGTCGGAGGCGACGCGGGCGACGATCCGGGCCGCCGGGCGGTCCAGGATGTCGTCGAGGTCGACGACCCCGGCCCACTTCGCGTGGAAGTCGCGCTTGAAGCCCTTGGTGTGCCACCAGCCGTCGAGGCCGTGCGCCACCGCGAACTCCACGGCCCCGTCGGCCGCGAGGAACGCCTCGACCGCGGACCGCACGTCGACGACCGCCTCGTAGGAGACCTCGCCGCGGCCCAGGTCGAACTCGGCGGCGCCGTGGTTCGCGGACGCGAACCCCTCGTCCAGGCCGAGGTCCGTGGCGGTGCGGACCGTGCCCCACAGGGCCCGGCCGGTGACCACCGCGACCGGCACACCCGCCGCCCTGACCCGCCCGATCGCGTCGATCACCGCGCGGGACGGGGTCGTGAGCTGCTCGTCGTGGTAGTCGACGACCGTGCCGTCGAGGTCCACGGCGACGAGCTTCGGGGGCTGTTCTCTTCGCGAAGGGTCCGGGGCGTTGTCTGACACGCCTCAACGGTAGCCCCACCCGGGTGAACGGCGGGGTGTCGAGCGGCTGAACTCACGTGGCCGCCCTCATGAAAGCTGCAATCACACCAAACACCCTCATCACTGGCGGAAGGGGCATACCGTGCGTACATGTCCGACATCACGATCGAACGCGTCTACGACTACCGCCGGGACCCGCAGCGGGCCGGGACGGTGTTCCTGGTCGACCGGCTGTGGCCGCGCGGGGTCAGCAAGGAGGACCTCGACGGCGTCGAGTGGGCCCAGGACGCCGCGCCCTCCCCGAACCTCCGCATCTGGTTCGGCCACATGGCCGACCGCTTCACGGAGTTCACCGGCCGCTACCGCAGCGAGCTCGACGGCCACCCCGAGCGGGCGCAGCCGCTCCTCGACGCCGCCCGCCAAGGACCCGTCACACTCCTCTACGCCGCCAAGGACCCCGAGGTCAACCACGCCCTCGTCCTCAAATCCTGGCTCGACGAGCAAGTCGAGGCGTGAACGGAGACGGCCCGCCGACCATCAGGTCGGCGGGCCGCTCCACGCCCTGGGACTGCTCGCCCCGGGCTACTTCTTCGGCTCGATGACGTCCTTGCCCAGGAACGGCCGCAGCGCCTTCGGCACCGACACCGACCCGTCAGGCAGCTGGTGGTTCTCCAGGATCGCCACGATCCACCGCGTCGTCGCCAGCGTCCCGTTCAACGTCGCCGCGACCGCGTTGCGGCCCTGCTCGTCCCGGTACTTCACGTTCAGGCGCCGCGCCTGGAACGTCGTGCAGTTCGACGTCGACGTCAGCTCCCGGTACCGGCCCTGAGTGGGCACCCACGCCTCGCAGTCGAACTTCCGCGACGCCGACGTCCCCAGGTCCCCCGCGGCCACGTCGATCACGCGGTACGGCAGCTCCATCTTCTGGAGCATCGCCTCCTCGTACGACAGGAGCTTCTCGTGCTCCGCCGCCGCGTCCTCCGGCCGGCAGTACGAGAACATCTCGACCTTGTCGAACTGGTGGACCCGGATGATCCCCCGCGTGTCCTTCCCGTACGAGCCCGCCTCGCGCCGGAAGCACGACGACCAGCCCGCGTACCGCATCGGCCGCGTCAGCTCGCCCAGGTTCTCCCCCGAGTGGTACGCCGCCAGCGGCACCTCCGAAGTGCCCACGAGGTACTGCTCGTCGCGCTCCAGGTAGTAGATCTCGTCGGCGTGCTCGCCGAGGAAACCCGTGCCCTCCATGGCGTCCGGGCGCACCAGCACCGGCGGGATCATCGGCGTGAAGCCCGTCTCCACCGCCTGCGCCATCGCCAGGTTCAGCATCGCCAGCTGGAGCAGCGCCCCGTCGCCGGTCAGGTAGTAGAACCGCGAACCCGAGACCTTCGCGCCCCGCTCCGTGTCGAGCAGGCCCAGCGCCGTCCCGATCTCCAGGTGGTCCTTCGGGTCCTCGATCTCCGTGCGCTCGCCGACCTCGCGCAGCACCACGTAGTCGTCCTCGCCGCCGGGCGGCGCCGCCTCCGCGACCAGGTTCGGGATGGCCTTCCCGGCCGCGTCGAACGCCGCGGCCGTCTCCGTCACGCGCGCCTCGGCCTCCTTGACCTCCGCGGCCAGGGACTTCGTGCGCTCCAGGAGCGCCTGCTTCTCGTCGGCGGCGGCGCTCGCGATCCGCTTCCCCAGGCCCTTCTGGTCGGCGCGGAGCGTCTCGAAGGACTGGAGCGCACTGCGGTGCTCGGAGTCGGCGGAGAGCAGGGCGTCGACCGCGTCCGGGGACGCGCCCCGCTTGTGCTGGCTGTCGCGGTAGGCGTCAGGGTGCTCTCGCAGTGCTCGCAGATCAATCACGTCCACAGATTACCGGCCGGTCCGCGGGCCTCCCCAGCGCATATTGTGGGCGTGTGGCGGTAGATATGGACGAGGCGGACTTCGAGGCGGCGGTGTCGGACGCGCTCGACGCGGTCCCCGCCGAGCTGATGGCGATGCTCGACAACGTGGTGATCCTGGTGGACGACGAGCCCGAGGGCACCGACAAGGAGCTGCTCGGCCTCTACCAGGGCACGGCCCTGACCGACCGCGGTTGGGAGTACGGCGGGGTCCTCCCCGACACGATCACCATCTACCGCGGCCCCACCCTGCGGATGTGCTCCACGCCGGAGGAGGTCGTGGACGAGGTCGCGGTCACGGTGGTCCACGAGATCGCCCACCACTTCGGCATCGAGGAGCACCGCCTCCACGAGCTCGGCTGGGGCTGACCCTCCCGCATCCGCGGGCACTTCACCATCACGGGTTCGCAAATGCGAGCGTTTGTCAACACAGGCGTCGCATCCGCGAGGCTATGCTCGGACGGTGACGACGTTTCGCATCGGCGAGGCCGCCGAACTGCTCGGGGTCTCCGCCGACACCCTCCGCCGCTGGATCGACGCCGGGCGGCTCGCCGCCGACCGCGACGACCACGGGCACCGGGTGATCACCGGGGCCGACCTGGCCGCGTTCGCGCGCGACCGGGCCGCCGCCCCCGACGGCAACGGGACCTCCTCGGCCCGGAACCGGCTGCGCGGCATCGTCACCGCGATCGTCAAGGACCAGGTCATGGCCCAGGTCGACCTCCAGGTCGGACCGTTCCGGGTCGTGTCCCTCATGAGCCGCGAGGCCGTCGACGACCTCGGCCTCGAAGTCGGCTCCCTCGCGACCGCGGTCGTCAAGTCCACCAACGTCGTCGTCGAAGCCTGACGCGCCGAACACCGGGAGCACTCGATGCGCCGCACCAGACCCGCCCTCGCCCTCACCGCCGCCCTCGCGCTCGCCGCCCTCGCCGCCTGCGGCAGCGGCGACGACGCGGACACCGGCACCGAAGCCGAGCCGACCACCCTCACCGTCCTCGCCGCCGCCTCCCTCACCGAGGCGTTCACCGAGATCGGGGAGCAGTTCGAGGCCGAGCACGACGGCGTCACCGTCGAGTTCAGCTTCGCCGCCTCCTCCGACCTCGCCGCGCAGATCACCGAGGGCGCGCCCGCCGACGTGTTCGCCTCCGCCGACCAGAAGAACATGGACAAGGTGATCGACGCCGACGCCGCGGTCGACCCGCAGGTGTTCGCCCTCAACCAGCTCGTCATCGCCGTCCCCGAGGGCAACCCCGAGGGCGTCACCGGCCTCGCCGACCTCGCGGGCCTCGACTTCGCCGCCTGCGCCGAGGAGGTCCCCTGCGGCGCCGCCGCCCAGACCGCCATCGCCGCCTCCGGCACCGACCTCACCCCCGTGACCTTCGAGGCCGACGTCAAGTCCACCCTCCAGAAGCTCACCCTCGGCGAGGTGGACGCCGCGCTCGTCTACCGCACCGACGCCATCGCCGCCGACGACGAGGTCGACGCGATCGAGTTCCCCGAGTCCGCCGAGGCCGTGAACTCCTACCCGATCACCGCCCTCACCGACGCCCCCGAAGCCGACCTCGCCGGCGAGTTCACCGAGTACGTCCTCGGCGACGACGCCTGGGCCGTCCTCGAAGCCGCCGGATTCCAGCGGCCGTAAGCACCTGACGATGGGGAACGCCATGCCCGCCAAGCGCACCCGCAGGCGCCGCCGCGTCCCGGCCGCGCTCCTCGCGCCCGCCGCGGTCGGCCTGGCGTTCCTCATCCTCCCCCTCGCGGGCCTCCTCGCCCGCGCCCCGTGGACCGAGCTGCCCGCGCGCCTCGCCGAACCCGAGATGCTCGACGCCCTCCGGCTGTCCCTGGTCACCGCCACCCTCGCCACCGCCCTGTCGCTCCTGTTCGGCGTCCCCATCGCGTGGCTCCTCGCCCGCGGCGAGTTCCCCGGCCGCAGCCTCCTGCGCGCGCTCGTGACCGTCCCGCTCGTGCTCCCGCCGGTCGTCGGCGGCGTCGCGCTGCTGCTCGTGTTCGGGCGCAGCGGGGTCATCGGGTCCTGGCTGCACGAGCGCTTCGACATCACGATCCCGTTCTCCACCACCGCGGTCGTCCTCGCCATGACGTTCGTGTCCATGCCGTTCCTCGTGGTCTCCGTCGAGGGCGCGCTCCGCGGCGCCGACGTGCGCTTCGAGGAGGCCGCCGCGACCCTCGGCGCGGGCCGGTGGACCGTGTTCACGCACGTGACGCTCCCGATGATCGCCCCGGGCGTCCTCGCCGGAGCCGTCCTGTGCTGGGCCCGCGCCCTCGGCGAGTTCGGCGCGACCATCACGTTCGCCGGGAACTTCCCCGGCCGCACCCAGACCATGCCCCTCGCGGTCTACCTCGCGCTGCAATCGGACCTGGAGGCCGCGATCGTGCTCAGCCTGATCCTGCTCGCGGTGTCCGTGGCGGTGCTCGCGTCGCTGCGCGACCGCTGGACGGCCGTCGCATGAGCGGCCTCGACGCGCACCTGGTCGTAGACCGCGGGACCTTCCGCCTCGACCTGCACCTGACGGCCGCCCCCGGCGAGACCGTCGCCCTCCTCGGCCCCAACGGCGCCGGGAAGACCACCGCGCTGCGCGCCCTCGCGGGACTGGAGGCGCTCTCCGAGGGGCACATCGACCTCGACGGGACGCGCCTGGACGACCCCGCCGGGGCCGCGCGCTGGGTCCCGCCCGAGCACCGCCGCATCGGCGTCGTCTTCCAGGACTACCTGCTGTTCCCGCACCTGAGCGCGGCCGACAACATCGCGTTCGGCCCGCGCCGCCGCGGCCTCGGCCGCACCGAGGCCCGCCAGATCGCCGCGGACTGGCTCGATCGGGTCGGCCTGGGGGACTTCGGGAAGCGCCGCCCCGGGCAGCTCTCGGGCGGCCAGGCGCAGCGCGTCGCCCTCGCGCGGGCCCTCGCCACCAACCCGGCGCTGCTGCTCCTGGACGAGCCCCTCGCAGCCCTCGACGCCCGCACCCGCCTCGACACGCGCGCCGAACTCCACCGCCACCTCGGCGGCCTCGCGGGCCCCGCGGTCCTCGTCACGCACGACCCGGTGGACGCGCTCATGCTCGCCGACCGCCTCGTCGTCGTCGAGGACGGCCGCGCCGTCCAGGAAGGCGACGGCGAGTCGATCACGGCCCGCCCCCGCACCGACTACATCGCGCGCCTCGTCGGCCTGAACCTCTACCGCGGCAACGCCGCCGGGCGGACCGTCACCCTCGCCACCGGCGAATCGCTCGCCACCGCCGAACCCCTCGACGGCGACGCGTTCGCCGCGTTCCCCCCGAGCGCGGTCGCCCTCTTCCGCTCCCGGCCCGACGGCAGCCCGCGCAACACCTGGCGCGCGGTCGTCGCCGGGGTCCACCGCCACGGCGACCACCTCCGCGTCCAGCTCGACGGCCCCCTCCGCGCCGCCGCCGACGTCACCCCGGCCGCCGCCGCCCAACTCCACCTCGAACCGGGCCAAGAGGTCTGGGCCGCGGTCAAGGCCACGGAGATCCGCGCCTACCCCGCCTGAACGAGGGCGAGGGCCGGAGGCACGCACTGCCTCCGGCCCTCTGTCTCCCGTTTCCCTGAAGGTCTTCACCACCCCCGCGAGGGGTGCGGCGCTAAGGCGGCCGCGCCCGCCAGGGCGCGTTCGGGCGCCGGGGCCGCCTCGGCGGGGGCGGCGGTGTCGTCGTCGCGGGAGGCGCGGCGGATGACGGGGAGGCAGGCGAGGACGATCGCGATGGAGACCAGGCCGACGGCGACGAACGCGGTCTGCACGTCCATGAAGGTGGACATCGCGCCGCCGAGGAGGAAGCCGATGAGCTGGGCGGCGTTGACGCGGCCGTTCACGGCGGCGTTGGCGCGGCCTCGGAACGCCTCCGGGACGCGGCGGGCGATCGCGATGCCCAGGGCCGAGTTCTCCCCGGCGTTGAAGACGCCGCCGATGAGGTTGAGCGGCACCATGAGCAGGACCGTGGCGAGCGGGACGCCCTGGCCGATGCAGACCAGGCCGACCCCGGCGAGGCAGGCCATGAGCATCCAGGCGAGCTGCACGTCGCGGTCGAGGCGGCGGATCAGGGCGGCGGCGAGCCAGGCGCCCGCGACCATGCCGAGGGTCCAGCAGGACTTGATGAGGCCGTACATGGACTCGGTGGCGTCGTAGACCTCGCGGACCAGGAAGACGCTGAGGACGTTGACGGCGCACATCGCGGCGATCACGGCGCTCAGGCCGAGGACCATCGCGGTCAGCAGCCGGTCGCCGCCGAGGCGCCACGGGGCGGCGGCGGTCGCGGCGTGGACGGCGAGGTCGCGGCGCAGGCCGCCGCGGCGGGTGCGGATGTCGAGGCAGAACAGGACGCGCAGGACCGCGAACCCGGCCGCGAGAAGGAGGGCCGCCCCCGCGGAGTGGGCGCCGATGACGAACCCGGCGAGGGCCGGCCCGGCGGCGAGCCCGGTGAGGGTGCCGGTCTGGACCATGGCGACGGCGTGCGGGAGGTCCTTCGGCTTGGCCATCACGGGGACCAGGGCGCTGACCACCGGCTGGTTGATCGCGGTGCCGCAGGCGTTCAGGATCACGAGCCCGTACAGGGCGATCAGGTTGTCGGTGAAGGCCATCGGGACGATCGCGGCGGCCTGGAGGAGGCCGGAGAGCGCCATGAGGGTCCGCGAGTCGAAGCGGTCGGCGAGGCGGCCGGAGACGGGCGAGAGGACCACGAGGGGGAGGGTCGCGCAGATGATGAGGGCGGCGATGGCCATGCCGCCGTAGCCGTCGGTCTGGAGGCGGAGGGTGAGGGCGAAGTCGGCCGTGAACATGGCCGTGCCGGCGAGGAAGGCGCAGGCGGCGGAGGTGTAGACGTCGGACCAGCGGGTCCCGTCGGTGAAGGATGTGAAAGACATATTTCGAAGATACACTTTCACACCTGATTGCGAAAGAGGTTTTTCAGATTTTTCGAAGTAGTTCTTTCATAACTTTCGGTGAAGGCCCGCCGCCGGGCGGCGGGGACCGCCCGGCCGCCGGTCAGGACTGCGGGAAGACGCGGAACAGGTAGTTGAAGACGACCGTGCCGTCGTCCGGGTCGGGCCCCTTCTCCGAGCGCTTGCGCGACCGCTCCGCGTACTCGCCTTCGAGGTCGTGGAAGCGCTGGATGTACTCCTTGGCCTCCTCCAGGGTGAGGCGCAGGCGCCCCTGGGAGGCGACCGTGGCGTCCCGCATCTCCCGGCTCGCGTCCAGGCGCCGGTCCAGCCAGCGCTCGTAGTTCTGCTCCTGGCGGTCGGTGAACATCTGGCCCATGGTCCGCTCGACGACGCGGTCGGCGGGCGAGGCGTCGTCCTCGGCCGAGATCGAGAAGCTGTCGAGCGCGAGCCGCCAGACCCGCTCGCGGGCGTCGCCGCGGCTGGGCGCCTCCTCGATGAACCCGGCCTTCGCGAGGGTCCGCAGGTGGTAGCTCATGGCGCTCGGGGTCATCCCGGCGACCTCGGCGATCTCCGTTGCGGTGGCACCGTCGAAACCCTCGACGCGGCGGGTGCCGAGGAAGTCGAACACGGCCATGCGGGCGGGGTGGGCAAGTGCCTTCATGCGCTCGGGGTCGCTGATCCGCACCTGGTTCGGGAACCGCTTCCCCCGCGCCGGGTCCGGCGGCGGAGGCGGCACGGGCGGCACCGGTATCCCGGGCGGGACGGGTATCGCCGGAGGGGTCGGGACCAGCGGCGGCCCCCCGTCGCGATGCGAAGGAGATGTTTCAGACATGCCTCAAGTCAACCACGCCGCGGCGGCGGCCGCACCCAGGACCGCTCAGGACCCGCCGCGGGGCCGCGCCGTCAGCCCCCGCCGCCGGAGCTCGCGGCGGCCGCGGACGCGGCGTCCTTGTGGCTGACGGCCTTGCGCACGGCCTCGCCGACCCACGAGTCGCCGCCCATGGCCTTGAGCTCCTTGCGGGAGGGCCGGGACGCGCGGTCGGGGTACGCCGCGGCGTCGATGCGGATGGCGCTGACCAGGGACAGGAGGGCCTTGGTGCGGTCGTCGAAGGCGCGGCCGGTGCGGGCCGCGGCATTGATGCGGGTGCGGGCGTCGGCCTTCGCGTTCGGGTCCTGCGGGAGGTACCGGTTGAGGGGGAACAGGCCGAGGGCCTTGTCGCGCTCGTGGCGCAGGGCGCCGCGGGCGACGAGGCCGTCGAGGACGGTCCGCTTGAGGCCCTTGGCGGTCCGCTCGACCGCGACGCGGGCGATGCGGGGCTTGTCGGCGCCGATCGCGGCGAGCCCGGCGTCCGCGAGGGGGTCGCCGGTGGGGGCGGGGTCGAGGACGCGGACCTTGCCGCCCTCGACGCCGACGCGTCCGGCGAGCGCGAGCTCGTAGAGGACCGCGCCGGCGAGTCCGAGTTCGAGGTGGCCGCCGGACCGGTCGCGGCCGGTGGTGTCGTCGTGGGCGAGGAGCGCGAGCTCCTCGGGCAGTGAGGCCATGCCCCCAGACTAGGCGCGCGGGCCCAGGCGCGGGGTTCGCAGGACCTCGGGCGCGGGCCTCAGGCGGCGCCGCCACCGCGGAGGCGCTCCAGCCAGGCCGCGGCGTCGGCGAAGTCGGCGTCCGAGAGGCCCTCGGGGTGCGGGACGGGCCGGTCGGAGTGGTCCCGCGGGTAGGACCCGAGGTACCTGACGTCGGCGCAGATGCGGCGCAGGCCGGTGAGGGCCTCGCCCATGCGGGCGTCGGCGAGGTGGCCGGTGCAGTCGAGGAAGAACGCGTACCGGCCCAGGCCCTCGCCGGTGGGGCGCGACTCGATCCGGGTGAGGTTGATCCCGCGGATCGCGAGTTCGGTGAGGACGGCCAGGAGCGCGCCGACCCGGTCGTGGTCGATGTACACGACGAGGGAGGTGATGTCGTTGCCGGTGGGCTCGGGCGGGGCGGCGGGCCGCACGACGTGCACGAAGCGCGTCTCGGCGCCGGAGCTGTCGCCGATGTCGAACGCCTGCACGGGGAGTCCGGCGGCCTCGGCGGTGAAGGGCGCGCACACGCAGGCGTCGAACTCGCCGTCGGCGACGCGCTGGGCGGCCTGGGCGGTCGAGAGCGCCTGGTGGACGACGGCGTCCGGGAGCTCGCGGCGCAGGTACCCGCGGGTCTGCGCGATGGCGTGCGGGTGCGAGGCGACGGTGGCGATCTCGGCGAGGGGCTTCGCGGAGGCGAGCACGAACGTCACGGGGAGGACGACCTCCCCGGCGATGACGAGCGGGTCGCCGCCGACGAGCTCGTCGACGGTGAGGGTGACGGTGCCCTCCTGGGAGTTCTCGATCGGCACGAACCCGGCGCCGACGTCGCCGCGGCGGACCGCGTCGAGGATCTCGGGGATCGAGGGCATCGGCACGGTGGCCGCGCCCTTGGCGGCGGGCAGCCGGCGGAGCGCGGCTTCGGTGAAGGTCCCGCGCGGTCCCAGATAGGCGAACTCCATGGGCCAACGCTATCGCGGCCGCGAGCAGCGCGTCCGGGGCGGCGTGTCGGTCCTTCCTGAGACCGCGGTCTCAACGGCCACCCTCCTCCCGGGGGCCCTCCGGTGTCACGTATGCTTGTCGAGCCCAAGCGGAATTCCGCGGTGGTGAGCCAGAGAAACCGGAGTGCGGCATTCGTTGCCTCATGCAAGGATCGACGTGCGCCCCCATCGTCTAGTGGCCTAGGACGCCGCCCTTTCAAGGCGGTAACACGGGTTCGAATCCCGTTGGGGGTACAGCCCAGACGCGGCGCCGGTCACCCGGACGCGGATGGTATAAATGAAGAGGTCTTGCGACCTTGCAGACTCGGAAGAGTCGACCAAGGTCCCGTAGAGCAGCTAGGAGTGCTCGCCACCCTGTCAAGGTGGAGGTCGCGGGTTCAAATCCCGTCGGGACCGCAGAACGTGAAGGCCCGCTGGTTCGCCAGCGGGCCTTCTTCATGTCCTCAGTACGTGGGCGGGTCCTCCGGGAGGTACTCGTCCGGGACCGGGTCGCCGGGGCGCGGCCGGTCGTCGTCCTCGCCCGCACCGGTGTCGGGCTCCTCCGCGGCCAGCTCCTCGGCGAGCGGGGCGCCGCGGCGCTCCTCGTCGGCGGTCATGCCCCACCGGTCGGCCTCGCTGTAGTCGCGGGCGTCGAGGATGTCCTCCTCGACCTCCTCGCCCTCCTCCTCGCCGTCGTCGATGTAGCCGTACGGGTCGTTGTCGTCGCTCACGGCGCCTCCTTCGCTCTGGCGCCCAGTGTTCCCCCGGAAGCGCTCGCGTGCACGGGTTCCCCGGAGTCCGCCGCGGACGCGCTGCCAGCGGGACTCCTCAGTGGTCACGGACCGTGATCCCGTGATCATGAGTGGATTTCAAAGCACGTTCACCGCGAGTTCATTTTCTTCGTTAACCTTGTGATGTATGACGAATAGTGACCCTGTTCCCCTCGTTGACGCCGGTTTGCCGCCCGACCGGTTCCTCGACCGCGAGGAGAGCTGGCTGCGGTTCAACGGCCGGGTCCTGCGCCTGGCGCAGTCGCCCGAGCTGCCCCTGCTCGAACGGGTCCGGTTCCTCTCGATCTTCTCCAACAACCTCGACGAGTTCTTCATGGTCCGCGTCGCCGGGCTCATGCGCCGCCTCGCCACCGGCCTGCCCGTGCGCACCTCCTCGGGCCGCTCCCCGCACGCGCTGCTGAGCCGCATCGCCGGGCTCGCGCACCAGCTGAGCATCGAGCACGCCGAGTACTTCCGGGACGAGATCGCGCCGCTCCTCGCCAAGGAGGACATCGCGATCGTCCGCTGGGCCGACCTGGAGGACGTCGAGCGCGCCCGCATGCAGGAGCTGTTCCGCACCCGCGTGTACCCGGTGCTCACGCCCCTCGTCGTCGACCCCGCGCACCCCTTCCCGTACATCTCCGGGCAGTCCCTCAACCTCGCCGTGCAGGTCCGCGACCCGCGCAACGGCACCACCCGGTTCGCGCGCGTGAAGGTCCCGCCGCTGCTGCCCCGGTTCATCGCCGTCGCCCCCGGCCGGTTCGCCCCCCTTGAGGACGTCATCGCGGCGAACCTCGCGCAGCTGTTCCCCGGCATGGACGTCCTCGCCCACCACACGTTCCGGGTCACCCGCAACCAGGACCTGGAGATCGACGAGGACATCACCGAGAACCTCCTCCAGACCCTGGAGCGCGAGCTGCTGCGCCGCCGCTTCGGCCCCGTCGTGCGCCTCGAAGTGGAGGACACGATCGACCCGCGCGTGCTCGACCGGCTCACCGCGGAGCTCGGCGTCGACGAGGAGGTCGTCTACCGCCTCCCCGGGCCGCTCGACCTCGCCGGGCTCGACGCCATCGCGAACATCGACCGGGCCGACCTGAAGTACCCGCGGTTCCGCCCCTCCGAGCAGGTCCTCCCGCCCGAGGCCGACCTGTTCGCCGTGATGCGCGACCGCGACGTGCTCCTGCACCACCCCTACGACTCGTTCACCGCCTCGGTCGAGCGGCTCATCGAGGAGGCCGCGGCCGACCCGAAGGTCCTCGCCATCAAGCAGACCCTCTACCGCACCTCCGGCAAGTCCCCCATCGTGGACGCGCTCATCAGCGCCGCCGACGCCGGGAAGCAGGTCGTGGTCGTCGTGGAGATCAAGGCCCGCTTCGACGAGCAGGCCAACATCGACTGGGCGCAGAAGCTGGAGCGCGCGGGCTGCCACGTCATGTACGGGATAGTGGGCCTCAAGACGCACTGCAAGCTCTCGCTCGTGGTCCGCCAGGAGGCCGACGGGACGCTCCTGCGGTACACGCACGTGGGCACCGGCAACTACCACCCGACCACGGCCCGCCTCTACGAGGACTTCGGGCTCCTCACCACCGACCCCGAGGTCGGCGAGGACGTCAACGCCGTGTTCAACCACCTCACCGGCTACTCCCGCGACGTCGACTACCACCGGCTCCTCGCCGCCCCGCACTCCCTGCGCCCCGGCCTCATCGAGCGCATCGAGCGCGAGATCGAGAACCACAAGGCGGGCCTGCCCGCGCGCCTGCGGTTCAAGTGCAACTCCCTCACCGACGAGGGCATCGTGGACGCGCTGTACCGGGCGTCCCAGGCGGGCGTCCCCGTCGACCTGCTCCTGCGCGGCATCTGCGTGCTCCGCCCCGGCGTGCCCGGCCTGTCCGAGAACATCCGCGTCCGCAGCGTGCTCGGCCGTTTCCTCGAACACTCCCGGGTGTACGTGTTCGAGAACGGCGGCGACCCGGAAGTATGGTTGGGCAGCGCCGACCTCATGCACCGCAACCTCGACCGCAGGGTCGAGGTCCTGGTGCGGGTCCAGGGCGACGCCCATCGCGCGCAGCTGACCTCGCTGCTCGACCGCGGCATGGACGACGGGACGCGGACCTGGAAGCTCGGCCCGCTCGGCCTGTGGTCCCGCCAGAGGGGCGGCGCGGACCTCCAGGAACAACTCATGCAGGAGCACCGTTGATGCAACCCGAGATCCTCGCGGCAGGCGCCGTGCTCTGGCGCCAGGGCGAGGACGGCCCGGAGCTGGCCCTCATCCACCGTCCCAAGTACGGCGACTGGACGTTCCCGAAGGGCAAGCTCAAGCGCGGCGAGCACCTCCTCGCCGCCGCCCAGCGCGAGGTCTTCGAGGAGACCGGCATCCGCCCGGTCCTCGGCCGCCCGCTCGCGCCCTCCTTCTACGACAAGGAGGGCAAGCTCAAGCGCGTCGACTACTGGTGCGCGACGCCCGCAGCCGCAGAGGCCGTGGACGAGGCCGTGGACCCGCGCGAGGTGGACGACCTGGAGTGGATCCCGCTCGACCGCGTCGCCGACCGCCTCACCTACGAGCGCGACCGGCCGGTGCTGGAGGACTTCTCCCGCGAGATCGCGCGCGAGACCGTCCCGATCGTGTTCGTGCGCCACGCCGTGGCTCTCTCCAAGGCCGACTGGTTCGACCAGGACGAGCTGCGGCCCCTGAACCAGCGCGGCCGCGAGCGCGCCCAGCAGCTCGAAGTGCTGCTCGCCGCGTTCCCGGCGGGCGCCGCGTATTCGTCTTCGAGCGCGCGCTGCCTGGAGACGCTCCTGCCGTACTGCGCCGCCGAGGGCGTCGCCGTCACCGGCCTGCCCGAGTTCACCATCGGGACCCTCAAGCCCGCCAAGGCCACCGCGCGCCTTGACGAGATCATCGAGTCGGGGAGGCCCGCGGTGGTGTGCGGGCACGGCGAGCACATCGACGAGATGGTCGCGTACACGAGCGGGCGCCTCGGCACCCCCGTCCCCGTGGGGCCCTTGGAGAAGGGCGAGTTCGTGGTGTTCCACACCGCGGGCGGGCGGCTCGTCGCCACCGAGCACCACGACTAGAGCGCACCATGAAGGGGCGGGACCGGTCCGGTCCCGCCCCTTCGCCGTTCCCTTAGCGGGCCAGGCGGATCGTGTCGACGTAGACGCCTCCGGCGCGGAACACCAGGTACACGTCCTGGATGCCTTCGGCGCCTTCGAGGTCGGCGGCCGTGTCGGCGAAGTCCTGGAGCCCGGTGGTCTTCGGGACGTGGACCTCGGCGAGGAGCGGCCCGTCCGCCTCCCCGGCGCGGACCTCGATCACGGGGTCGGCGAGGTCGGCCCAGTCGGCGGCCGTGGTGGCGGTGCGCAGCTCGATCCGCTTCGCGCCGTTCAGGTCCACCCGGGTGAACCCGACGTGGTCGCCGGGCCGGCGCGAGGCCGTGGAGTGGTACCCGCCCTCGCGCTTGAGCGTGTTGAGCTTGGAGACCTCCCAGTACGTGACGCCCTGCGCGATGGTGGCCTTCTCCCACACGTTCGCGCCCCGCGAGAGGTCGAGCGGCGCGATGACCTCGCCGCGGATGCGGACCGCGGCCTCGGGCAGGTCGGAGTCGTTGCCCACGAACACCTGGTACTCGCCGGACTCGACGATCCGCCTGCCGCTCACCACGTCCCACACGAACAGGTCCTGCGGGTCGACCTCGACCGCGACGCGGCGGGTCTCGCCGGGGGCGACGTCCTTGACGCGCTGGAAGCCCGCGAGCTGGATGCCGGGGACGCGCAGGCCGTAGGCGGACTGGGTGGACGCGGCGTAGACGATCGCGACCTCGTCGCTGGTGCGCTCGCCGGTGTTGGTCAGGTCGAACGCCACAGTGAACGGCGCGTCGGCCTCGACCTCGGCCGGGACCTCCAAGGCGCCGTAGGCGAACGACGTGTAGGTGAGGCCGTGCCCGAAGGGGTACACGGAGTCCGCGGAGGAGTACCGGTAGGTGAGCCCGGCGCTGATGACGTCGTATTCGAGCATGTCGACGTCCGAGACCCGGTACGCCTCGGCGCGCGGGCCGGGCTTGGGCAGCGAGGCGGTGTCGGCGAGCCAGGTCGAGGTCAGGCGGCCCGCGGGCGCGTAGTCCCCGGCGAGGGCCTCCGCGAGCGCGGTCCCGGCGGCCTGCCCGGCGTGGGAGCTGTACAGGATCGCGGCGACGTTCGGGTCGTCCGCGATGGCGCCGACGGCCAGCGGGTACGCGGAGACGACGACCACGACGGTGCGGCCGGGCTTGGCGGCGGCGACCTCGCGGACCAGGTCCGCCTGGCGGGGCGCGAGGTCGAGGCCGGGCCGGTCGAAGCACTCGCGGGCGTTCACGAGCGGGTGGTTGCCGACGAACACGACGGCCCAGTCCGCGTCGGCGGCGACCCGCGCGGCCGCGGCGGGGCCGTCCTCGACGAGCGTCTCGGTGAGCACGGACTCGCTGGGGCCCTTGGCGAGCGGGAGCGATCCGTCTCCGGCGAGGCGCACGTGGAACGGCCCGTCGGGCTCGGACGGCACGTGGTTGACGCCGAACAGCTCGACGCCGTCCTCCCCGCGCACGTAGTGGAGGTTCTGGTGCGTGAACCAGGCGTTCGCGTCCTCCATCTCGGTGTCGTTCGCGACCAGGCGCGGCCCGCCGTTCCCGCTGGCGCCCGCCTGGTTGGCGAAGGACGCGGGGCCGTCGGCCTGCTCCAGGAGGTTCGCCATGACGAACCTGCCCGTGGCGTTGTGGCGGAACATGTGCTGCTCGTGCGCCCAGTCGTAGACCTCGAACGCCTCCGTGTCGCCGACGGTCTCGGCGCGGGCGAGAAGCGCGCCGTCGTCGGCGACGTTGACGTACTTGCCGCCCGCGTTCCACGCGATCGTGTCGTTGCCGCGGTGGAACACGGTGTCCGCGAACCGCTCCCGGATCGCGTCCAGGGGGGTGGTGCGGCGGTCGGCGGGGACGAGCGGGCTGTAGTAGTCGCGCAGGTTGAGGTCGGCGAGCGGGCCGATGACGGCGACGCGCGCGGCCGGGTCGAGCGGCAGCGCCGCATCCGTGTTCTTGAGGAGCACGAGCTGCTCGCGGGCGGCCTGGAGGGCCAGCGCGATCGCCTCGGGCCGGTCCTGCGGGTGCGGGTCGGCCGGGATGCGGTTGTACTCGCAGGCGTCGCCGTCGAGTTTCCCTGTCCGGACGAGGAAGTCGAGCCAGTCGCGCACGACCCGGTCGACGTGGTCCATGGTGAGGCCGAAGAGGCCGCGGCGGACCGCTTCGGCGGCGTTGGCGACGAAGGGGAGTTCGGAGCCGTCGTGGAAGTTCGTCTGCCCGGCGAGGAGGAACAGGGCGGAGGCGTAGACGCCGATGTCGCCGGTGCCGTCCTCGCCCATCTCGATGTCGCGGCCCTCTTCCGCGGCGAGCGCCCGCGGGTAGGGGACGTCGCCGCCCTCGGGGGCCTCCCAGGTGTCCCAGACGGCGCCCTTGGTGGTGTGGAGGTTGACGCCGTCCCAGCCGTCGGGGAGGAAGAAGAAGCGGCCGTCCTCGCGTTCGGCGCGCAGCTCGGCCATGATCGGGGCGATCACGGACGGGACGCCGTTGACGAGGTTGTAGGAGGTCATGGCGCCGTGGACCGCGCCCGCGGCGACAGGCTTGCGGTAGGGCACCTCCTGGTACTCGCGCAGCGCCCGAACGCTCATGGACGCGGAGCCGCGGTGGCGGTGCCACTCGTGGTCGTAGCCCAGGTAGTGCTTCATCTGCGGGAGCATCCGCACGTACTCGGGGTGGCGGCCGCGCAGGCCCCACGCGTAGGCGGTGACCATGGCGGCGGCGTGGAGGGGGTCCTCGCCGAAGCCCTCCTCGAAGCGGCCGGCGAGGGGGTTGGAGCGGATGTCGGCGACGGGGCCGAACCCGGCGTAGACGTCGGTGTCGCGGGCGCGGGTCTCGTGGGAGACGACCTCGCCGATGCGCTCCATGAGGTCGGTGTCCCAGGTGGCGCCGAGGCCGATGGCCTGGGGGAAGAGGGTGGCGTCGGCGTGGTGGCCGGAGCCGTGGAGGACCTCGTTGAACTGGTTCTTCAGCGCGGGGAGGACGGTGCCGTCGGCGAGGACGGTCTCGGGGATGCCGTTGAGGCAGGCGAGCTTCTGCTCGTCGCTCAGGAGGGCGAGGAGGGCTTCGACGCGCTCGGCGACGGGCCTGGTCGGGTCGAGGTGGGCGGGAGCGCTCATGCGGGTCCGATCGGTCGGCGTCTGTTCCCCACGACATTACGACGGACGACCGAACAAATCCAAGCGGTTTGCGAGCGCGGACCGTTCCGGGTCCGTTCGATTCGTTACGATTCCTGTCATGAGCCCCGGCCCCCAAGGAACCTCGCTCGGCGTCGACTTCGGCACCTCGCACACCATCGCGGTGGTGCGCCGCGCCGACGGGAGTGTGCGCCCGCTGCTGTTCGACGGCGCGCCGCTGATGCCCTCGGCGGTGTGCGCCGACGGCGACGGCGGGCTGCTCGTCGGGAAGGACGCCGTCCACGCGGGCCGCAGGCACCCCGAGCGCTTCGAGCCGAACCCGAAGCGGCTCATCGACCTGCCCTCGACGCTCCTCGGCGAGCGGGAGTTCCCGGTCGCCGACCTCATCGCGGCCGTCCTCGACGCGGTGGCCGACGAGTGCCGCCGGGTCGTCGGCCGCCCCGCCCAGGTGACCCTGACGTTCCCCGCCGAGTGGGGCCCGGCCCGCCGCCAGGTCCTGGAGGACGCGGCCGCCCGCTCGGGGCTCGGCCGGGTCCGCATGGTGCCCGAGCCGGTGGCCGCGGCGACCTACTACGCGGAGGCCCTGAAGCACCGGGCCGCTGTGGGCTCCTCGGTCGTCGTCTACGACCTCGGCGCGGGCACGTTCGACGCGAGCGTGGTGCGCCGCACCGAGACCGGGTTCGAGACGGTCGCCCTGGACGGCCGCGGCGATCTGGGCGGCCTCGACATCGACGCCGCGCTCATCGAGCACCTCGGCTCGGTCTACGGCGACCGCGACGGCTGGAAGCGCCTCGTGAACCCCACCACGATCGAGGAGCGCCGCCACTTCCGCGAGTTCCAGGAGGAGGTGCGCGGCGCGAAGGAGCGCCTCTCGCGCCACCAGCAGTCGGACATCGCGATCCCCCTGCTCGACGTCGAGGCGCACCTGACGCGCACCGAGCTGGAGCAGCTGGCCCGCCCGCACCTGGAGCAGACGATCCGCGTGACGCAGGCCGTGGTCCGGGCCGCGGGCCTGAACCTCGCCGACGCGGCGGGCGTGTTCCTCGTCGGCGGCGCGAGCCGCATGCCCCTGGTCGCGACCATGCTCCACCGCGAGCTCGGCGTGGCCCCCACGGTCCTCGACCAGCCGGAGGTCGTGGTCGCCGAGGGCTCGGTCCTGTGGTCGGGCCCCGACACCTCGACCCTGTCGCTCCAGCGCCCCTACACGCCCCCGGCGCAGGCCGCCCCGGCCCCGCTGACGCCCCAGACGGCCGTCTCGTTCGCGCCGCACACCCCGCACTCCTACCGCCAGGACAGCCCGCCGCAGACGCGCCCGGTCCCGCAGTCGCCCCCGGCGCAGTCCCCTCAAGCGCAGTCCCCGTCGGTGCAGGCGCTCCCGCCGCGCACCGCCCAGCCCGTCACGCCGCCGATGTCGGTGTCCGGCAGCGAGCCCGAGCCGCCCGAGACCGACGCGGACCGGATGCGCCGCAAGAAGATCGGCCGCCGCCTCCTCGCCGGGTTCATCGCCGTGGACCTGCTCATCGTCGCCGGGCTCGCCTGGTACTTCAACCGCGACGACGGCCTGGACGACGGCGGCTTCGACGCCGGAGGAGACGCCGCCTCCTTCGACCCCTACTGGGAGCCCCAGGAGGCGGGCACCCTCCTCGCGCAGATCACCGGCGCCCACGCCGACCGGGTCCAGTCACTGGCCGCCGCCGAGAACGACGGCGGCACCTCGCTGTTCTCCGCGGGCGACGACGGCGTGATCCGCCAGTGGGACCTGACGTCCGGCGAGATGCTCGACGACTACGACATCGGCACCGGCGTCCAGGCGCTGTGGCCCGTGTTCACCGCGAACGGCGACGAGATCGTGGTCGCCGTCGGCACCGGGACCGTCCCCTACGTGTGGACGCCCGAGACCGGCGAGTTCACCGAGACGGCCCTTCCGGCGATGGTCGCCGAAGGCGCCGACAACCTGTACAACCGCGTCGGAACCGTCGAGTACCACCCCACGCTCGGCATGCTCAACGACGACGAGTACGAGCTGTTCGACCTCCAGGATCAGATCACGCGCTCGCGCTTCGACCTCCCCGACGGGTACGGCTACCCGCGGTTCTACACCACCCTCGACGAGATCTCGATGAACATCGTCGCCGTCACCGGCGACCAGACCGTCGACGTGATCGACGGCGGCACCGGTGAGCCCATGGGCCTGAACATGACCGACGCCTCCATGGACGGCGTCGTCACCAAGGCGTTCGGCGTCGTCTACGACTTCTTCACCCCGTACGCGATGCTCTACGGCGACGACGGCCTCCTCCACTTCTGGGACCTCGAAGGCCAGACGCCCGCGCTCTCCCCGCTCGCCTACGGCAGCATCGACGACGAGTACCACAACGAGATGGTGGACCTGGCGCTGGACGGCCCGGACGGCGACTTCGAGCAGTCGCTGCTGTGCCTGACCGAGGGCGGCGACGCCCGAGCGATCGCGATCGGCACCGGCGACACCGTCGACTTCCAGTCCGCCGACGCCGGCACGCCCCTGAAACTCGTGGACGTCACCGTGGACGGCGTGCAGTACGCCGTCACCGGCGACGACCAAGGCAACATTCAATTCTGGAGTCTGGGACTGTGATCATCCTGGTCGTCGCGGCCGTCATCGTCGCCGCAGCAACCGCATACGCCATCTGGGCCGGGGGCAAGGAGCACCGGATCGAGACGACCGCGCACCTCGACGCGCGCGCGAACGAGGTGTGGGCGGTCCTCACCGACTTCCCCGCCTACGGCGAGTGGAACCCGTTCATCACCGCGATCTCCGGCCTCCTCGCCGAGGACGAGCGCCTCGAAGCGACCTTCATGCAGGGCAACGGGAAGCCCATGGTGTTCCGGCCGCGCGTGCTGCGCGTCTCCCCCGCCCGCCAGATCCGCTGGCTCGGGAGGCTCGGCCCCGGCGGCCTGTTCGACGGCGAGCACTACCTCGTGCTCGAACCGCAGCAGGACGGGACCACGGTCTTCACCCACGGCGAGCGGTTCACCGGCATCCTGGTGCCGCTCATGGCGGGCACCCTCGGCGACACCGAACGCGGCTTCACGTCGATGAACGAGGCGCTCGCCGCCCGCCTCCTGGAGAAGCCCGAGGACCGGGACTAGACCCGTTCGCGGGCAGAGCTTCGCGCCGCGGCCCTGGTGGACCGCGGCGCGAGTCGTGTGTTCAGTGTCGGGGCCGCTCCTGGCCGGTGCGTCCCCTGCGGTGCGGGGTCCTAGAGGACGCCCGCGCCGGCCAGCTCGGTCACGCCGGAGACCGCGTCGGAGGCCGTGTCCGCAACACCTTCGGAGGTGGTGTTGCCGACCAGGCCGCCGGTGAGGCCGCCCACGACCGGGGCGCCGCTGACGACGCCGCCGACCATGTCGAGACCGGGGACGGGGAGGGCCTCTTCGTTGAGGTCCACGTCCGCGGCCTCCATGTCGCCCTGGTCCAGGCCCTTGTGGCTGTCGTGGCCGTCGTGCCCGCCGGGGATCTCGGCCTCGGAGCCGCCGTCGCACGAGGCGGTGGCCACACCGAGGATCGCGATCGCGTTGCCACACACGTTGACCGGCGCCTGGATCGGCGCGAACACCTGGTTCCCGTTGCCGAGGCCCACGTTGTCCTGGGTGGTCAGGTGGCCCGCGCCGGAGTAGTCGGCGTCGGCGCCGCCCTCGCAGCCCGCGTTCGACACGCCGCCGATGGCGACCGCGTTGCCGCAGGCGTTGATCGGGGCCTGGATCGGCGCGAGCAGCTGGTTGCCCGAGAGGGCGCCCCAGTTGCGCTGGGTGGTGGTGTTGCCCGACTCGGTCGCGTGCCCCGACTCGGCGACGACGGCGCTGGAGCCCCCGTCGGACCCGGCGCCCGAGTGCCCGCCGACCGCGGCGGCGATGCCGCTGACGTCGACCGGGACCTGGACGGGGGCGAACGCCTGGTTGCCGTTCGCCAGACCGGTGTTGTTCTGGGTGGTCAGGTTGCCCGCGCCGCCGAACTCGGCGTCCGCGCCGCCCTCGCAGCCGGCGTCGGCGGTGCCGAGGACGGCCGCGGCGACGCCGCAGATGTTGACGGGCACCTGGATCGGGGCCACGACCTGGTTGCCGGAGACGGCCCCGACGTTGCCTTGCGTGGTCGTGTCAGGCCCGGTGGCGTGCGCGGTGCCGGCCCCGGCGACGAGGACCGCCCCGACGGCGACGAGTCCGGTCTGCGCGGTCTTGCGAGCCCATGAGTTAGTCACGAAGTCTCACCTTTCAGGGAAATGGTTGTTGCTGTCTCATCACGTCCCCCGTGAAGCTCCGTGGCTCCGATGGCTTGTGCGTGTTCAAAGGCGGGCTGGGTCCCACCTGTGAACGGGGTGCTATCGAAACCGGGAGAGTTGTGCGGTCGGCGGGCCGTCCGGTGCGGCGGTCCGCGGGCAGGCTCGCGCGGCCTCGGCGGTGCACCGCCTCAGCGCGTTCACTTGCTTCGCGGACTTCCGCGGGCCGGACGGGCCCGTCGTCCGGGTCGGGCCGGGCGCGGCGGGCGCCTGGCCGTCGTGTTGCGGTGCCCTAGAAGGGCAGCGGGACCGGGAGGCCGCCGCCGAGGCCGCCGAGCAGGTCGTCGACCGGCAGTGCGTCGAGCGGACCGCCCTGGGGCTCCTCGTCCTTCTTCTGGTCCTGGTCGCCCTTGGCCGGGTTCTCGGCGGGCTGGTCGGTCTTCGCCTCGGCGTCGGGGCCCGAGGGCACCAGCATGTTGAGGCCGGGGACCGCGCTGACCGCGGACAGACCCGGAACCTGCTGGGTCACGCCCGAGGCCATGCCGGTGACCTGGTCGGGAGAGACCGGGAGCCCCCCGAGGGCTTCCGGAGTCGCCGCGACGAGGTCGCCAGCGGACTCCTCGACGCCGTTGTCGGCGGCCTGAGCGGCCGTTCCCGCGAGCAGCAGAGCCCCCGTGGCGAGGCCCCCGACGAGGCCCGCCGTACGCACAGTGCGCATCTTCATCTGCTTGTTTGCCTTTCTTCGTACCGCCCTGGCCCGGCGGCTGGGGAAGCAGCACGGACGGACCGCGGAGCGGTGCAAGATCGCTGAATTGTCGGTTCACCAGCGGCTGATGGCGGCGGCGCCGGTTGCGGCGCCCGCTCATGCGACCCCCAGCCGCGACCGCACCGGCTGGATCTCCGGCGGATCGGGGACCGCGCTCGCTGTCCAAGGGCCGGTGACACTCCGGCCCGGCCGCATCGCGTGCGGCCACCCTGCATAACTGGAGAGACGGGGGCGCGGTTACGCCCAGACGCGAAGAAATTCAAAAAAGATGCGATGTTGCGCCCCCGGAATATGAGGATGCCGCATATGCCCGACTCGGCGCGCCGCTAGGGACGCGGAACGGCCCTCCACCCGAAGGTGAAGGGCCGCAAAGGAAAAGAGGTGATCCTCGCTACTGCACCCGGCGCAGGATCATCGTGTCGGAGTGCCCGCCGCCGTTGTTCTGGTCCTCGCCGCCGCCGCCCCGCTTCCTGCGGATCAGCTTGATGCTGCGCGAGACCACGAACCACAGGAACAGGACCCCGATGATGCCGACCACGATCTTGCTCAGCAGGCCCGAGTACTCGGCGAGGATCGGCTCGATCGCGGGGCCGAACGCGAAACCCAGCCCGATCCAGATCCCGTTCCACACCACCGAGCCGATGAGCGTGTACCCCGTGAACTTCCAGAACGGCATCTTCTCGATGCCCGCCGGGACCGAGATCGCGCTGCGCACCAGGGGGAGGCAGCGCCCGGCCAGCACCGCGACCCCGCCCCATCTGGCGAAGACCTTCTCTGAGCGCTCGAAGTCCTTGAGCTCCAGGAGCGGCAGCTTCTCGAACAGCCAGCGCGTGCGCTCGCGCCCGAAGAAGTAGCCGACGTAGTAGAGGATGTAGGCGCCGGCCATGGAGCCGAGCGCGGCGAAGAACATGGCGAGCCAGAAGTTCATGTGCCCCTGGTAGGCGAGGAAGCCCGCCACCGGGAGGATCAGCTCGGAGGGGATCGGGGGGAAGACGGACTCGATGGCGAGCGCGAGCCCCACGCCCACCTCACCGAACCTGGTGATCAGGTCGAGCACCCACCCGATGACGCCGTCGTACTCGTCGGCGTGGGTGACGTCTCCCGTGGAGGCGGCCAGTGCCAGTGTTTCGCTGAGCATGTTGGTCACGCCGCCAGCGTAACCGGCTCGCGTTCGAGCCCGCCTCGGTCATCGGACCGAGGCCCGGGGGCCGCGCGGCCGACCCCGGCGGGGCGTTCCGTGAGCGGCGTTCGGCCAGGTGTCGCACGGCGTGCGGGGCCGGGCCATACTTAGTGGTAATTCCGCGCTTCTTACGGCTCTCCGCCCCGGACAGCGCTCGGCTATCGCAGGTTGAGGGGGCTTCGATGAGTCGCACGGTCGGGCCGTACAGCGACGTCGCGACCGCGCGCGTCGAAGGGGCCTACGAGCTGTGCGAGGGCAGCGACGAGGGCGGCCGCCCCGTCCAGATCCTCACCCTCGGCTCCACCTCCTCCAAGGACCCGGCCCGCCGCGGTCTCCTCTCCGACACCGTGGCCTGGGCGTACGCGACCGCCGGGCCCGAGGACGCCCCGATCCTCGTGGCCGACCTCGAAGCCGAGCAGCCGTACGTGGTGGTCCTGAAGGACCCGCGGCTGCGCGGCGCCGACCGGATCATGGACCGCCTGCTCGCGCTGGGGCCCGCCACGGGGCCGCTCCCGGTGGGGCCCGCGGCCGCCGCGCAGCGGGCCGCGCACCAGCTGGCGGCGGCGCAGCGCTCGGCCGCCCCGGCCTCGCCCGCCGGGCCCGCGTCGGGGAGCCCCCGCGGGGCCGCGAACTTCGCGGGCTCGCCGCCGCCGATGTCGCCGCCCGTGGTCATCATCGCGCCGCCGAAGAAGCGCTCGCAGCTCGTGCCGATCCTGGTGGGGATCGGGTCGGTGGTGGTGATCCTCGCGCTCGTCATCGGCGTGTGGGTGCTCCTGTCGGGCGGGGACGACCCGGCGGACTCGTCCGCCGAGCCCTCGGACACCACGGCGGCGGGCGGCGCGACCGAGGCGCCTTCGGAAGCGGCCGAGGACGGGGCGCCGGAGAACGAGGTGCCGCAGTGGGACCCCGAAGCGCCGCAGGAGCGCGTGGGCGGCACGCTGTTCGAGGAGGGCCAGGAGACCCGGACGGTGGCGTACGCGGGCTGGCCGTTCGCGTTCCGCGTCCCTGACGGCTTCTCGTGCAGCGAGGTCGGTCAGACCGCGGTGTGCACGGCGGACGCCGGGGACTCGAAGATCACCGTGGGCTGGGAGGCGTGCGCGGGGAACTGCCCGACGGCGGCGCGCGACGCGATGCGCGAGGCGCTGCCGTACCAGCCGTTGCAGGAGTTCCAGAACGGCGACATCGGGGTGTCCGAGCGGACGCAGGTGTCGGGCCGGTGGCGGGGCGCGCTGAGCGTGTTCACCGAGGCCGAGGACGGGGTGTTCCACGCGTGGTCGAGCGTGGACGTGGCGGACTTCCGCTCCGACGAGTGCTGGCAGGTGTTCAACGACGTGCTGAACCAGGCGGCGGCGAAGGCCGTCTAGCGCTGGTCCCAGGCCGTGAGGGCCGCGGTGATGATGTCCGTGGACGTCGGCGAGGGCTGCGGGATGCCGGGCGTGAGCCCGTGCTGCGCGAGCAGGTCCGCGTACTGCTGGCTGCTGTAGGACCGCAGGAGGTTCTGGGCGGCCTCGCGCTCGTCCTCGCCGGTCCCGGCGGCGACGTACATGGGGTACTCGAACTGGGCGATCTGCGTGGCGCCGGTGGGCGCCTGGAGCTGGTCGGCGCCGCCCGCGTTGTGGGCGGCCACCTCGGGGGCGGACATGACGGTCGCGCCGTCGCCGCCTTCGGCGGTGTACTCGTCGACGCCGAAGATGATGATCCACATGAGGCTCGCGGCGTGCTGCCGCGGGTCCTGAAGGGCCACTTCGGTCTCGTCGGGGAGGACCTGGTCGGTGGGGACGCCCTCGGGGAGGGCGAGGCCGACGGCGCTGGAGGCGGTGGACTCCTGGAGGACCTCCCACTGCTCCGCCAGTCCTGCGTCGGGGAGGTTGCGCCAGAGGCCGGTCTCGGGGATCCACACGTCGGCGCCGGTGTCCGCCACGGCGTTCCCGGCGACGGAGGTCACGGTGATGTCGGCGCACACGTCGGAGCCGCGGGAGGGGGCGCCGCCGCCGGCGGCGATGAACTCGTCGAGGACCGCGGCGATCTCGGGCGCGGCCGCGACCTGGAGCTCCACCTCCGTCCCGCAGGACTGGACGTGGGCGATGGCGGCGTTCAGCGTGTAGACGGTCACCGGCGCGAAGACGGCGAGCAGCGCCGCGCCTCCGAGGAGGCGGCGTCCCTCTTTCGAGAGGCGCCCTCGCTTGCGGTGCACACCGGTCATGTGACGAGTGTATGACCTGGGGCAAACGCCGTCGAGGTCGCGTTTTTCAGTTATCCCAAGGGGACCGAGCGTTACGGCACGTCACGGACGCCCCGGGCCGGGCCGGTTCCGGGCGGTTCACCCCGGACCGGCCGGCCCTAAGCGTCCGCTGGGGGTCACCGGCGGCGCGGGCGCCGCTTCGGCGGCGTCAGCAGGTCGGCGACGATCCGCATCGTCTCGGGGACGAGGCGGAAGTAGGCCCACACCCCGCGCTTGTCGCGCTGGACGACCCCCGCCTCGGCGAGGATGCGCAGGTGGTGGGAGACGGTGGGCTGCGAGAGCCCGAGCGGTTCGGTCAGCTCGGCGACGCACGCCTCCTGCTCGGGAGCCGCTTGGATGAGGCTGATGAGCTGGAGGCGGTTCGGATCGGCGAGTGCTTTGAGGACACCCGCGATGCGCTCCGCGTCGGACTTGGAGAGCGTTTCGCCGCTGACCGGCGAGACTGGCGTCTCGGCCTCGACGGTGACTCGCACCATGATCGTGTTCCTTCCGGATTGGTTCCAGTCGGGACCGGATTCGGCCGCACTGCCATTAATCCAGTTCCAACCCTGAATATGCCTCCGCGGTGTGGCCGGGCGGTAACGACGACGCTTCCGGCTCGCAAAGGCTTTCGGTTCCGCTGGACCGCGAATCGGGCTGCACCAGGCCCGGTCCGGATCCACCGCCGAGATTACGCCTGCACTGCCGGCGGGGCCACCGCCGACACTTGATCATTTCGCAGGCCGCAGGGACGGCTATTGAGTTGAAGCTGCACTACCAGGAGTTATATCTAAATCCTCCTATGTTTAAGCGGTTGCCGATTTCACGGTGAGAGCGGATTCACCCCCGTCGATCCATCGACATCCCAACATATAGAACAGCTCTGATTCTTGATGTTAGCGCGCACCGGCAAGAAATGCGGCCCGCCTGCGTTTCCACTCGGTTACATCGACTTGAGAAAACCCACATATAGGGACAACACGAAGGGCGGGGCCGATCGGCCCCGCCCCGCTCGCAGCTATTCAGGCCCGCGGAGGGGCCGTCGAGTCGCGCTCGATGAGCTCGGCGTCCACCGACAGCTCCTCGGGGTAGTCCTCTTCCTCCACGAGCGCGGCCTCAAGGGCCCGCACGCCCATGTCGTGGAGCGGCAGCGCCACGGTCGTCAGCGACGGCGTGAGGTCGCGCACGATCGGGATGTCGTCGAACCCGGCCACCGACACCTGCTCGGGGATCGCCACGCCGCCCTCGCGCAGCGCCGTGCACAGGCCCGTCGCCTGCACGTCGGAGGTCACGAACACCGCGGTGGGGAGTCGCTCGCCGTCGAGCAGCCGCCGCCCCGCCTGGTAGCCGCCGTCCCGGGTGAACTCGGCCGGGACGTGCACGACCTCGGCGTCCTCGGGCAGCGCCGACAGGAACCCCTCGCGCCGCTCGCGCACCACCTGGAGCTGCTCGGGCCCGGCGACCACCGCGAACCTGCGGTGGCCCAGCTCCGACAGGTGCCTCGCCAGACCGGCCGCGCCCTCGCGGTTCGCGGGCCGCACGACCCGCCCCGGCAGGCCCGGCTGGCCCACCGAGACCACCGTCGCGCCCAGTTCCAGCAGGTCCGACAGGTGTTCGGAGAGGCGCTGCTCCGCGGCCTTGTCGGTGGTCCGCGAGCCCGCGACGATCACCGCGCGCGGCCGGTAGCCGCGCAGCGAGTCGAGGTGCTGCACCTCGGAGTCGGGGTCGATGCCGGTGTCGGCGATGAGGACGCGCACGTTCCGGCGGGCCGCCTCGGCGAGGACGCCGCCCGCGATCTGCCCGAAGTACGGGTCGGTGACGTCGTGGAGCAGCAGGGCCACGGTCTGCGAGGTCGCGCGCGCGAGCACCTGCGCCCCGACGTTGGGGGCGTACCGCAACCGTCGCGCCGCCTCGCGGACCCGCTCGCTGAGCTGGTCGCTCACCCGGTGCGGGGAGCCGTTGAGCACGCGGGAGGCGGTGGCCACCGAGACACCGGCGGCTCGGGCGACGTCGGCCAGACGGGCCGGTTGTTTGCGTTCCATCTCGCTGAGGCTACTCATCTGCGGAAAGCGCTGCTCAAGCGGTCCGGAGGCGCCGGTCCCTCCACACTCGCCAGACCACGTACGCAACTGCGGCAACACCGACGCCCGCGACCGCGACCTTCAGCGGACTCGGCCCGGACAGCTGCGGGCGCAGGGCCACGGGGCGCCGGAACGTCAGCTGCGGCCACCCCTCCTCCTGCGCGAGGCGCCGCAGCCCGCGGTCGGGGTTGACGGCGCGCGGGAAGCCCACGGCGCGGAGCATCGGCTCGTCGGTGATGGAGTCGGAGTACGCGAACGACGCGTCCAGGTCGATCCCGCGCTCGGCCGCGAACAGCCGCATGGCTTCGGCCTTCGCCGGGCCCGCCGCGTAGAAGTCGATCTCGCCGGTGTACCGGCCGTCGGCGCCCACGACCATGCGCGAGGCGATCACGTCGGTGGCCCCGAGCATCCGCCCGATCGGCGCGACCATCTCCTCCCCGGACGCGCTGACCAGGACCACCGCGCGCCCGGCGGAGCGGTGCGCCTCGATGAGCGCGGCGGCCTCGGCGTACACGGCGGGCGCGATGAGCTCGTCGAGCGTCTCCTCCACGATCGCCTTGACCTCGTTGGCGGGCCAGCCGCGGGAGAGCTCGGCGACGGAGTCGCGGGTGCGCGCCATCTGCGCCTCGTCGGCGGAGCCGCCGAGGCGGAAGAGGAGGTGCGAGTAGGCGACCTTGAGGACGTCGCGGCGCGCGAGGAGCCCGCCCTGGTAGAGGGGGCGGGAGAAGGCGAGGCTGCTCGCCTTGGCGATGATCGTCTTGTCGAGGTCGAAGAAGACCGCGCCGCCCTGCGACCGGGCCGGCGCCGGGGCCGGTTCGAGCGCGAGTGCCGGTGAGCCGTCGCGGTGCGCCGCTGCGTTCATGCCGCAAGTGTAGACAGCGCGGCAAACCCCTTTCGGCCACTTGTCGCACCGATATGCGGACGTGTCGGCCGCCGGGCACGGCGAGAGCCGCACGGCCCCCAGGGGTGGGCCCCCGGTCAGCAATCGTGCCAGGCGGGTCCGACAGGACCGGTCGCGTGGCGCTTCGAACACCGGGTTGTCGGGGGCGGGCCGTAAGCTGGGCGCCATGCCGAAGAGCCAGCGAATCGCCTACTCCTGCGGGGCATGCGGGGCACGGGTCCCCAAATGGGTGGGGCAGTGCCCCGAATGCGGCGAGTGGGGCTCCATGGAGGAGACCGCCGCGCCGCCCAGGCAGGCCGCCGGGCCCTCCGCGGCCGGGTCGGCCGCGCGCCGCCCCGCGATGCCCGCGCTGAAGATCGGCACCGTCTCCGCCGAGCAGGCCGCGAGCCTGCCCACCGGGATCGGCGAGTTCGACCGCGTCATGGGCGGCGGCATCGTCCCCGGCGGCGTCACCCTCATCTCCGGCGAACCCGGCGTCGGCAAGTCCACGCTCCTCCTCGAAGTCGCCCACCGCTTCGGTGAAGCCGGGTACGGGCGCGCGCTCGTCGCCACCGGCGAGGAGTCCGCGTCCCAGGTCCGCCGCCGCGCCGACCGCACCGGGTGCCTCTCCGAGGAGCTGTACCTGGCCGCCGAGACCGACCTCGGCGCCGTCCTCGGGCACATCGAGGACGTCAAGCCCGGCCTCCTCGTCCTCGACTCCGTGCAGACCGTCATCGCCCCCGACACCGACGGCGTCCCCGGCGGCGTCACCCAGGTCAAGGCCGTCGCCACCGCCATCACCCAGGAGGCCAAGGCGCGCAACATGGCCGTGATCCTCGTCGGCCACGTCACCAAGGACGGCGGCATCGCCGGGCCGCGCGCACTGGAGCACCTGGTCGACACCGTCGTCCACTTCGAGGGCGACCGGCACTCGATGCTGCGGCTGCTGCGCGGCGTCAAGAACCGGTTCGGCCCCTCCGACGAGGTCGGCTGCTTCGAGATGACCGAGGACGGCATCGTCTCCCTCGCCGACCCCTCCGGCCTGTTCCTCGACGACGCGCCCGCCGAGCCCACGCCCGGCACCTGCGTCACCGTGACCATGGAAGGACGCCGCGCCGTACCGGTGGAAGTGCAGGCGCTCGTGGGGAAGTCGGTGAAGGACGGCGCGATCCCGCGCCACACCGTCTCCGGCCTCGACCAGGCGCGCCTGAACATGATCCTCGCGGTGCTCACCCGCCGCGGCGGCATGCGGCTGCTCGACCGGGAGGTCTACGCGACCACGATCGGCGGCATCCGCGTCCGCGAGCCCGCCTCGGACCTGGCGCTCGCGCTGGCGCTGGTGAGCGCCGAGCAGGAGATCGCCGTGAGCGCCGACCTGGTCGCGATCGGCGAGGTGAGCCTCACGGGCCAGGTGCGCCGCACGGTGAACGCCGACCGCCGCGTCTCCGAGGCCGCGCGCCTGGGCTTCAAGACCGCGATCGTCCCGAAGAACTCGGTGTCCGAGCGCCACCGCATCGAGGTCGTCGAGGTCGAGACCATCAACGACGCCAAGCAGGCGGCCGCCCGGACCTGGGCCCGCCGCGGTTAAGGGCCGGGGCGGAAGGGGCGGCTCGCCACGTCCTCGACCTGTCCGGCGAGGAGGTCGCGCTTCTCGGTGAGGGCCGCGATCTGCTCTTCGAGGCGGGTGAGGCCGTCGTCGAGGATCTCGCGGGAGTGGTCGCAGTGGCGCATCCCCTTCTCGCACAGGCAGGGCATGAGCTCGCGGATCGCGCGGGTCGTCAGGCCCGCGTCAAGGAACGCGCGGATCTGCCCGACCGCGGCGGGGGCGTCGTCGGCGTAGGACCGGTAGCCGTTCGCGTCGCGCTGCGGGACGAGGAGCCCCTGCTCCTCGTAGTAGCGCAGCAGCCGGGCGCTCACCCCGGTGCGCCGCGACAGGTCGCCGATCAGCATCGTGGCCTCCATCACGTTCAGTGGACCTTCACACTGGTGTGAAGCCATAACGTCCGGGACATGACGAACATTTCCACGAACCCGATCGCCCTGTCCACCACCGTCACCGGCACCGGTCCCGGCGTCGTCCTCGCCCACGGCGGCACCGGGAGCATCGAGTCGAACTTCGGGTCGCTCATCCCGCTCCTCGCCGCGGGCCACACGGTCACCGGCTCCGACTACCCGGCCGACGACACGCACCTCGAACTCGACGCCCTCGCCGACGCGCTCGTCGCGGACGCCGCCACCGAGCGGTTCACGCTCATCGGCTTCTCCCTCGGCACCGCCGTCGCCGTCCGCGCCGCCGTCCGCCACCCCGACCGCGTCGCCGGCCTCGTGCTCGCCGCCGGGATCGCCAAGGCCGACAACCGGACCCGCCTGGCCCTCGACATCTGGGCCGCGTTCCTGGGGCAGGACGACCGGGAGTCGTTCGCGCGCTTCGCACTCCACGCGGCCTTCAGCCCCGCGTTCACCAACGGCCTCCCGCCGGAGGCGGTCGCGGCGACGGTCGCCGGGATCGCCGGACGCGAGCCCGGCGGGGCCCTCGCCCAGCTCGACCTGATCCGGCGCGTCGACACCACCGCCGACCTCGCCCGGGTCGCGGTCCCGACCCTCGCCGTCGCCGCGACCGGCGACCTCCTGGTGGACGCCGCCAACCACCGGTCCCTCGCCGAGGGCATCCCGGGGGCCGAGTACGCCGAAGTCGAGTCGGGCCATGTGCTCATGGCCGAGCGGCCGGAGGAGTGGCACCGGCTCGTGCTCGACTTCCTCGGCCGCCACGGGCTCTAGCGGCCCGGTCGACTCAGAGGCCGAGCTTCGCGAGCTCCGTCCGGGACGCCACGCCGAGCTTCGGGTACGCCTTGTACAGGTGGTACCCGGCGGTGCGGGGGCTCAGGTACAGGTGCTCGCCGATCTCGCGGTTGCTCAGGCCCGCGGCCGCGAGGCGGACCACTTGCAGCTCTTGCGGAGTGAGCCTCCCGGCGAGGTCGGGGGCCGCCTCGACCGGGCCCGCGTCGCCCGCGGCGCGCAGTTCGCGGCGGACCCGCTCGGTCCACGGCTCGGCGCCGAGGCGCTCGAACACCGCTGCGGCCGAACGCAGCCGCGACTTCGCCTCGTTGACGCGGCGGGCGCGGCGCAGCCACTCTCCGTAGAGCAGGTCGGTGCGGGCAGTCTCGAACGGGAACGCGTTCCCGGCGAGCTCGGCCGCGCGGTGGAGGCCCGCGGCCCTCTCGTAGTGGGCGCCCGCCTCCGCGTCCGCGGCGAGGAGGCCCAGGCAGCGCTCCACGAGCGCCGCGAAGTGGTCCTGGCCGTCGGCCGCGGCCCACTCGGCGAACCAGCCGAACGCCTTCTCGGTCCGCCCGGGCTCGCCCGCGCGGACGGCGGCCTCGACGGCCACCGGCACGTACCCGAGGGCGTCGCCGGGCGCCGCGGAGTCGAGGTGGGCGGCGAGCCGGTCGAGCGCCTCCTCGTTGCGGCCCATGGAGAAGTCGAGGAGCGCGGTGGCGACGTCGATGGGGACGAGGTTGTTCCCGGGCGAGTCGCGCACGGCGGCCTCGACCAGGTCCCGGGTCAGGTCGGCGTCGCCGCGCAGGGCCGCGACGGGCGCGAGGACGTACGCGCGGGCCTTCACCGGCCCGATGCGCTGGCCCAGTTCCACGGAGAGGTCCACGGCGTTCGCGGCGAGCGCCTGGGCGTCGTTCCAGCGGCCGCGGTGGAACTCGGTGAGCGCGTTCAAGGTCAGCAGCCGCGGGAGGGCCCCGGCGGCGCCGGACTCGCGGGCGGCGCGGACGGCCCCCGCGGCGGTCTGCTCGGCGGCGGCGATGTCGCCGACGAGGGTCTGCCACCAGGCGACCATGGCCCGGTTCTCGGGGTTGACGGCCTCGCCGAACCCGACGTGGATCGCGATGAGCCGCCGCAGGGCCGCGACTGCTTCGGTGACGGTGACCGCGCAGGACCGGTTGAACCCGGCGGTGGCCGCGGCGAGGTCGCGGACCCACGGGGAGTGGTCGATCGCGAGGCGCTCGGCGTGCTCGGCGGCGACCTCCGCGCGCGAGAAGTCCCCTGCCTGCCAGGCGAGTTCGACGGCGCGGAACAGCGGGTACCCGGCGGCCTCGGGCTGCGCGGCCGTGTAGTGGTCGGCGGCCTCCATGTAGAGCCGGTAGGACTCGCGCACGTCGTTGTCCCACGCGGCGACCATCGCGGCGATGAGCGTCGCGCGGGCGAGCACCGCCCGGTCCCCGGTGGATCGCGAGATCTGGAACGTCAGCTCGCGGGCCTTGGGGCCGTTGCCCGCCGCGGCGGCGGCCTCGGCGGCCCGCAGGAGCCTCCGGCCCCGTTCGGGCCCTTCAGGAGTGAACGAGGCGGCGCGCTCGAACGTGGCGTACTCGACGCCGTGCCCGCCGCACGTGGAGGCGCACTCGGCGGACGCTTCGAGGGCGGCGGCGATGGCCTCGTCGGGCCCGGTCGCGGCCGCCGCGAGGTGGAAGGGCCGCCGGTGGTCGGTCGGGTCCATGACGTCGGCCATGACCTGGTGCGCTTCGAGCCGCCGGTACACGGGCGCGCCCTGGTAGGCCGCGGAGCGGATGAGCGGGTGCCCGAACGCGAACCGCCCGCCCTGGAACCGGACCAGGTCGTCGGCCTCGGCGGGCGCGAGGTCGGTGAGCTGCGCGCCGAGCTTCGCGGCGGCGTCGAGCACGAGCGCGGGGTCGGCGGTCTCGTCGGCGGCGATGAGCAGCAGGAGCGTCCGCGTGGCCTCGGGGAGCCGGTCGATGCGGTCGCCGAACACCTGCGTGAGCCGGGTCGTGGTGGACCGGGCGCCGGTCCAGTCGACGGCCGACCGCGTGTCGGGTTCGACCGCGGGCAGCTCCAGCAGCGCGAGCGGGTTCCCCTCGGCGGTGCGCAGGACGCGGGCGCGCGCGTCCGCCGGGAGGCCCGACAGGCGCGCGGAGACGAGGGCCCCGGCGGCCGCGTCGTCCAAGGGCCCCAAGCGCATCTCGTCGAGGCCGGGCGTGGGGAAGTCGGGCGCGTAGCCCTCGCGCACGGCGAGGACCATCGCGACCGGTTCGGCCGCGAGGCGCTTGGCGATGAACAGCAGGACGGCCGCGGAGTCCGGGTCGAGCCAGTGCGCGTCGTCCACGACGCACAGCACCGGGCGGTCCGCAGCGGCGGCGGCGAGGAGGCTCAGCGCGGCGAGGCCGACGGTGAACCGCAGGTCCCCGGGCGGCGCGGCCTTGTCCGGGACCGCTTCGAGGCCGAGGGTCCGGGAGAGGACGCACGCGTGGTGCTCGGGGATCGATTCGAGGTGCCCGGTGAGCGGCAGCAGGAGCGCCTGGAGGCCCGCGAAGGACCAGGAGTGCTCCGACTCGACGCCGGTGCACCGGAGCACGGTGAAGTCGGCGGCGGCCGCGGCGTTGCCGAGGAGGCTCGACTTGCCGATCCCGGCCTCGCCGCGCACGACCAGCGCCGATCCGCCGCCCGCGCGGGCCCGGGCGAGGCGGTCGGCGAGGGCGGCGGTCTCCGTGTCGCGTCCGTACAGCACGGTTCCAACGGTACCGCCGCCCGCCCGGTTCGCCCCTGGCGCGGCCACTGGGCGGGAATGTCCGGTAGCGCCGGTCAGAAGGGGCTCGGCATGGGGGTCGCGGCGCGGGCGTTCGCGAGCGCGCGGGCCCACCAGTGCAGCTCGTCGAGGAGGGTCTTCGCCGCGGGCTCGGACTCGTCGAACTTGGTGAACTCGCCGCGCTCGTCGAAGTGCTGGTAGAACCGCGGGAACGCGATGGAGTTGCGGATCGTCATGGTCCGCAGCTCGGGGAAGATCTGGCGCAGGTGCTGGGCGGCGTTCTGCCCGCCGGTGACCTTGCCGCCGTAGGTGACCATGGCGACGGGCTTGGCCGCCCACTCGTTCATGTAGTAGTCCACGGCGTGCTTGAGGGCCGCGGGGATCGACATGTTGTACTCGCCCGACACGACGACGAACGCGTCGGCGCGGTCGAGGCGCTCGGCGAGCGCGGCCACGGCGGCGGACGGGTCGCTGGGGGTGGACCACATGTCGTGCTCGGCGAGGTGCTGCGGCAGGTCGGCGTCGAGCAGGTCGATCAGGTCCACGTCGAATCCGCCGTGCTGCCCGGCGACGCCGGCGATCCAGTTGGCGGGGGCGGGGGCCCAGCGGCCCTCGCGGGTCGATCCGATGATGACGCCCAGGTTCAGCTTGTCGTTCACGGTTCCTCCGGTCTCGTGTGCTTCCCGGACGAAGCTACGGACGGACCGACGGGGCCCACATCCGTCGACCGACTGGCCGCCGACTGGAACCGCACGTGACGGAAGGCGGCGCCGACCGGGGCACGGCGTGCGGGCGCGACCGGTCCGGCCCGGTGCGGCGGTGACCGCGCCGTTTCCGGTCACGTGACGGATGCCCGGCCGGTCGGCCGGTCAATACGGTTGCGGCCATGACCACTGCAACGAACGCGGCCCCGGAGGCCGCCACCGCCACCCGGTGGGGGGCGATCCTCGCCGTCGGCTTCTCCCAGCTCGTCGTCGCGGGCGCGATGTCGAGCATCGCCGTCGCCCTGCCGCTCATCCGCACCGAGTTCGGCGTGTCCGAGGCCGCCACGGCGTGGGTGCTCCTCGCGTACGCCCTCCCGGTGGGTGCGGTCGCGATCGCGGCGGGCCGCCTCGCCGACCGCGCGGACCTGCGCGCGGTGGCCGTGTTCTCCATGGCGGCGTTGACCGTCGCGTCGGTCGCGGCGGCGCTGGCGCCCTCGTTCGGTCTGCTGCTGGCGGCGCGCGCGGTCGGCGGGCTCCTCGGCGGGCTGCTGTTCGGGATGACCGGGCGGATCGTCGTCACCTCCTCGGCGCCGGAGCACCGGGGCCGGGCCATGTCGGCGATCGCGCTGATGATGACGGTGGGCGGCATGGGCATGGTGGGCGCGGGCGGGTTCGTCGTCGCCGCGTTCGACTGGCAGGGCCTGTTCTGGGTGTTCGCCGTGATGGGCGCGGCCGCGGTGGCCGCGGTGGCGGTCGCGGTGCCCTCCAACGGGACCGGCCTGCCGCGCCCGGACCGGGCGCTCCTGGTCGACACGGCGACCTCGGGCGGCGCGATCGCGTCGTTCCTGCTGGCGTTCGAGTACGTGGACACCACGCCGTGGATCGCGGTGGGGGCGTTCGCGGTCAGCGTGCTCCTGGCGACCGCGTGGGTGCGCCAGCCGTCGTCGGCGCCGACGGTGGGGCTGCTGCGGTCACCGCAGCTCGGCGGGGCCCTGCTGAGCCTCACGCTCCTGTCGGGGGTGACGGGCCTGCTCAACTTCAGCCTCCCGTACCTGCTCACCGACGTGCAGGGGGCGCGCCCGGAGCTGGTGTCGACGGTGATGCTCGCGTTCATCGGCGGCGTCGCGGCCATGACGCCCGTCGCGGGCTGGCTCGCCGACCGGTTCGGGCCCGGCCGGGTGTCGCTCGTCGGCGCGGTCCTCGTGGTCGGCGCGATCGTGCCGCTCATCATGGTCGGCGAGGACTCCGGCCTCGTGGGCCTCGCCTCGCGGATCGGCCTGCTGGGCCTGGCGTACGGGGTGTTCAACAGCCCGATGAACACGTACCTGCTGGCGTCGGCCCCGCCCGAGCAGTCGGGCACGGCGGGCGCGTTCATGGCGACGACCCGCACCATCGGGTCCTCCCTGGGCCCGGTCCTCGCGGCCCTCGCGTGGGGCCTCGGGGCGACCGCGGTCGACGGCTACCGGCTCTCGGCGTGGGTCGTCGCGGCGATGCTCGTCGCCGGCGCGCTGCTCCAGGCCACCACGAAGCCGTGGCGGACCCCCGCGGCCGCTTAGAGGTCGAGCTTGGCGAGCTCCGTGCGGGAGGAGACGCCGAGCTTCGGGTACGCGTTGTACAGGTGGTAGCCGACCGTCCTGGGGCTGACGAACAGCTGCTCGCCGATCTGGCGGTTCGTCAGGCCGTCGGCCGCGAGGCGCACCACCTGGAGCTCCTGCGGCGTCAGCAGTTCGGCGAGGTCCGGTTTGGACTCGACGGCCGTCGAGTCGCCCGCGGCCCGCAGCTCCCCCTGGGCCCGCTGGGTCCAGGGGGCGGCGCCGAGGCGCTCGAAGACCTCCGTGGCCTCGCGCAGGTGCGCGCGGGCCTCGTTGATCCGGCGGACCCGGCGCAGCCACTCACCGTAGACGAGCTCGGTGCGGGCCCGCTCGAACGGGTCGATGTCGTCGGCGCGGTGCAGCTCCACGGCCCGCGCGAAGTGCGTCCCCGCCTCCGCCTCGGTCGCCATGAGCGCCCGGCAGCGCTCCACGAGCGCCTCCCAGTAGGAGCGGCCCGTCGCGTCGGCCCAGTCGGCGAACCAGTCGAACGCCTCCTTGACCTCCGCGAGCCGCCCGGCCCGGAACGCGGCCTCCACGAGCGTCGGGACCTGGGTGAGCACCTCCATGGGCGTGACGCCCTCGGCGATGCGCAGCAGCCGGTCGAACGCCGCCTCGTACCGGCCCAGCCCCAGCTCCATCAGGCCCAGCGCCGTGTCGGCGGGGACCACCGAGTCCTCCGGGGCGTCCTGGATCGCGGCGGCCACGAGCTCGCGGCAGCGCCGCTCCTCGCCGCGGATCGCGGCGATCGGCAGCAGCACCCAGATCCGGGCCTGCATGAGGACGCGGCGGTCGTTCTGCTCGTGCGCCAGCTCGATCGCGCTCGACGCGGCCGCCTGCGCGTCCGCGTACCGCCCGTAGTGGAGCTGCGTCTGGGCCTGCACCAGCAGCGCGCACACCAAGGGGCTCAGCGCGCCCCGCTCGCGGCAGTCGCGGACCTGCTCGGCGGCGGCCTGGTACGCGGTGTGCACGTCACCGGCGAGGAGCCGCCAGCGCGCGGCGAGGACCTGGTCGTACGCCTTGAAGTCCTCGTGCAGCGGCTGGTAGTAGTCGTAGAGGGACCGCAGCGCGTCGACCGCCTCGCCCGCGGTGTCGCCGGGCTGGCGGTTGAGCCCGGCGGCGGCGCGGGCGAGGCGCCGCGTCCAGGCGTTGTTGGTGCCGCCGTACTTCGAGGCGAGCCCGGACGCGTACTTCACCTTCGCGAAGTCCCCTGTCTCCCAGGCGTTCCAGACGCCGCGCAGCAGGGGGTAGCCGGTGTTCTCGTGGCCGGTGGCCGCGTAGTGCTCGGCCGACTCCATCCACACGTCGAAGCCCTTGGAGTGGCCGGCCCAGGAGTGGATCGTGGCGCGGATGAGCGCGGTGCGGGCGAGGAGCAGGTGGTCGTCGGTGAGCCGCTCGGCGTCCTCGGCGAGCTCCACGGCCTTCTCGGTCATGCCCGCGGCGTACGCGCACTGGGCGGCCTCGACGAGGCGGCGGGCGCGGCGGTGCGGGTCGGGCGAGAAGCTCGCGGCCCGTTCGAGCGCCGCCATCTCGGCGACGCAGCCGCCGCGCTCGGCCTCGTACGACGCGATGGCCTCGAGGGCGGCGGCGGCCTTCTCGTCCAGGCCCGTGGTGGCGGCGGCCAGGTGGCGGGCGGCGCGGATGTCGCCGTCGCCGAACGCCTCCGAGAGGGCCCGGTGGGCCTCGATGCGGCGGGCCCGCGGCGCCGAGTGGTAGGCGGTGGAGCGGATCAGGGGGTGCACGAACTCGATGCGGCCCCGGTGGTACCGCAGCAGGTCGTCCACTTCGGCCGGTTCGAGGTCGGCGAGGCTGGAGCCCATGCGGGCCGCGGCCTCCGCTATCACCGCGGTCTCGCCGGTCTCCTCGGCGGCCGCGAGGAGCATGATCGTGCGCGTGCGGTCCGGGAGCGCGATGATGCGCTCGGTGAACGCCTGCTTGATTCGCGACGTGGTGGAGTACCGGCTGTTGGAGGTGTCGGCGCGCAGCAGCGACTCCTCGTTGTCGGCGGCCGGCAGCTCCAGGAGCGCCAGCGGGTTCCCCTCCGACATCCGCAGGATCCAGTCGCGGCTGGTGAACGGGATCTCGTCGGCGCGCATGTCCAGGATCGCCTGCGACGCAGGGAGGTCGAGCGGCCCGAGCGTCAGCTCCGGGATGCCGGGTGCGGGGAAGTCGGGCGCGAACCCGTCCCGCACGACCAGGACCATCCCGATCGACTCGGTCGAGAGGCGCCGCGCGGCGAACAGCAGCGCGTTCGTGGAGTCGCGGTCGAGCCAGTGCGCGTCGTCGATGACCACGTACACCGGCTGCTTCGCGGACGCGTCCACGAGGAGGTTCAGCAGCGCCAGCCCCACCTGGAGCGAGTGCGCCCGGCCCGTGCCGTCCGCCATGCCGAGGGCCGTGCGCAGCGCGTCGGCCTGCGCGGCGGGCAGCCGGTCGAGGCGGTGCAGCAGCGGGTGCAGCAGCATCTGGAGCCCCGCATAGGACCACGTGTGCTCGGCCTCGACGCCCAGGGTGCGCAGGACGGTGAAGCCCTCGGCGCGGGGGATGACGGCGTCGACGATCGCGGACTTGCCGATGCCCGGCTCGCCGCGGACGACGAGCGCGCCGCCGTGGCCCACCCGGGCGCCGTCCAGGAGCGCCTGGATCGAGTCGAGCTCACGGTCGCGACCGTAGAGGACGGCGCGCTGCGCGGGCGCGGGAGATTCCCCGTACGCCACTTGGCTGTCGCGCAGGGACTGCGGTGCGGGGCCATAAGCGGGCGACAAGGCGACTCCATCCTCAGGACGACCGGGGACGCTTCCAGCGTATCCGCGCCCGCGCCCCGGTCGCATCTGTCATTCGACTGGGGTGGGGGTCGCCCCGCGCGACCTGGGGCGGCGACCGGTCCGACCGGGTCCGGACACCGGTCGCCCGGCCCGGTCGATCGACTGGGGCGCAAGCGCGTTCGCGCGCCTACGGTCGAACCATGACCGCAACCGTCGAAACCCCCGCACCGGCCCGGCGCCGCTCAGCACCCCGGCGCTGGGCGACCGCGCTGTGGGCGGCGTACGCCCAGGCCGTCGCGTTCGGGTCGGGTGCGGTGACCGCGTTCCTCGCCGCCGACGCCGCCGCGGAGTTCCACACCGCGTCGAATGCGCGGCTGTGGCCGCTCGGGGCGTTCGCGATCGGCTTCACGCTCGCCGCGTGCTCTGTCCCGCGGACCGGCCCGCTCGGCCGGGCCCGCGCGGTCGGCGGCATCGGCGCCGGCGCCCTCGCCCTGTTGGCACTGGCGGCGGCGCTGGCGCCGGGCTTCTGGTTCGCGGTGATCGCGTGCGGCCTGCTCGGGGCCGCGGCGGGCACGGTCGTGGCGGTGTCGGGGCGGGTCCTCGCGGCGGCGGAGGTCGGCGACGGCTCCGCGTCGACGGCCCTGTCGGCGGCGGCCCTCCTCGCGGGGATCGCGGCCGGGGTCCTGGCCCTGCTGGCGCTGCCCCTGTACGGCTGGCGCGGGGTGTTCGGCCTGCTCGTGGTCGCGGCGGTGCTCGCGGCGTGGAAGTTCGCGGAGCATGTGCCGAACGACACCTAGCGTTAGCGAAATGTGACGTGAGGTTCGCCCGAGTTGCGTGTTGGCTCTGAGCTTCGGGTGTCACGATGAAGTCGTCCGGGTATTCGGAGGTTTTACCCGGCACGCGGACACCGGCCGTCCTGTGGCGGTGTCCGAAAGAAGGCCCCGGGGAGGTTCGAGACCCCGGGGCCTTCGCTCTGCCGCCGGGCGCACCTCCGGCGGCAGGGTCAGCGGTCTACGCCGGGGTGGTGATCCAGAGGCGGGCCTCCTGCCAGCCGCTGGGGCCGTCCCAGATAAGCGTCCAGCCGATCTGGTTGTCCTCCTGGAAGTCCTTGGGGCAGATGCCCCAGGCCGCCGCGTAGCCGAGATTGTGGTAGCAGTACCCGGAGCGGCCGTTCTCGGTGTCGGTCCACTTGACGCCGACGCCGTACCCGTTGGCGGACGTGTCGTTGACCCAGAACGTGTCCCCGTCGGGCTCGAAGCAGGCGTTGACCTGCGCCGGCGGATTCACGTAGCTGGAGTAGCAGTCCTTGTAGTCCCCGTCCCCGGGCCAGTCGGCGTCGACGGCGTAGTTCACCTCGGCGGCCGCGGCGGGCGAGGCCGCGAGGACCACGACGCCGAAGACGACCGAGAGCATGCTCAGTGCGGCGATGATGCGTTGGCGCATCGGTTCTCCTTGTGTTGCAGGTGCGCGCCCGCCGAACGGCGGTGCTCCCTACAGACGCCCCCTGCGCGCCGCCGGTTGCATTGGGGCCGTGAGGTTCTCGCTACGGCTTCGGGGAGAGGCGGGTTCTCGGGCCGGCGCGGAGGACGCCGGATTCGAGGGGGCGGCCGACGATCTCCTGGGCGAGCTCGGCGGTGCCGATGAGGGCGTCGAGGTCGACGCCGGTGTCCACGCCCATGTCGTGGAGCATGTGCACGACCTCCTCGGTGGCGACGTTCCCGGAGGCGCCGGGCGCGAACGGGCAGCCGCCGATGCCGCCGACGCTCGCGTCGAACTCGGTGACGCCCCGGTCGAGGGCCGTGAGCAGGTTCGCGAGCGCGGTGCCGCGGGTGTCGTGGAAGTGCATGAGCATCGGCAGGCCGGTCGAGACGGCGTCGAGGAGGTCGGTGACGCGCCGCGGCGTGCCCATCCCCGTGGTGTCGCCGAACGCGACGCGCCCGGCGCCCGCGGCCTCGGCGGCCTCGACGATCCGGGCCACCTGGGCGGGGGCGATGTCGCCCTCGAAGGGGCAGCCGAAGCTCGTCGCGATGATGACCTCGACGGCCGCGAGGTGCTCCTTGGCGAGCGCGCAGATGTCCGGCAGCTCCGCGAGGGACTCGTCCACGGAGCGGCCGATGTTGGCCCGGTTGTGGGTCTCGGAGGCCGAGACGACGACCTCGACGGCGGTGAACCCGGCGTCCAGTGCCCGCTCGACGCCGCGCCGGTTCGGGGCGAGCGCGGAGTAGCGGATGCCGGGGTGCTTCTCGACCGCGGCCCACACCTCGGCGGCGTCGGCCATCTGCGGGACGGCCTTGGGGCTCACGAACGAGACCGCCTCGATCCGGGACAGGCCGGTGCGGGCGAGCGCGTCGATGAGGCGGATCTTGTCCGCGGCGGGCACCGGCGGCTCGTTCTGGAGGCCGTCGCGCGGGGCGACCTCCCTGAGCGTGACCCGATCGGGCTGGTGCATGTGCCGCCTCCGTCCGTCGTTGGACCTTTTACCCGCCCATGCTATCCCGGGGGACGGGACGTCAGCCGGGGTCGAGCGCGCGCAGGGCCGCGGCCCGCAGGAGCGCGGCGGTCTCGTCGGCCGAGACCTCCTGGCCCAGCGACAGGTACGGCGTGGAGTTCATGAGGCCGAACGCGCCGTGCGCGAGGACGCGCGCCTGCTCGGGCTTGAGGCCGTCGCGCAGGCGGCACAGGACGCCCACCCACTCCTCGACGTACACGCGCTGGAGCTTGCGGACCTCGCGGCGCGGCTCCTCGGGGAGCCGGTCGAGCTCGTGGAGGTGGAGGATGACGATCTCGGGCGAGTCGATGACGACTTCGAGGTGGAAGTCCACGAGCGCTTCGAGCGCGGACTGCGGGTCCTCGGAGTGCACGGACGCCCAGTGGCGCCCGCCCGCGAGGAGCCGTTCGGAGACGGGGATGAGGGCGTCGGCGAGCATCTGCTCCTTGCCGCCCTTGAAGTGGTGGTACAGGGCCGGGCCGGTGATGGACGCGGCGGCGCCGATGTCGTCCATCGAGACGCCGTGGTAGCCGTGCTTGGCCAGCAGCTTGACCGCGACGTCGAGGATCTCGCGGCGGCGCTTGGACCCGCCCCGTCCGTCTGCTGTTCGCTTCTCCACCCAGATGAGGTTACTCGGGCGTAGTCCTGTGAGCAGGGAGCAAAAGCCCACTTTCCCCGGGACCGGGCCCCCGGAACCGGGCCGGGTCGGGCCGGGACGCGGACCGGCCGCACCCCCCGTGCACGGGATGCGGCCGATCGTGGAGCAGCGTGTCGAGCTGCGCTCATGTCGCGGTGCGGGAGACCGGACACATGGACTCCCGCCGCGGACGTCAGCGGGTGTTCGGGTCCATGCCCTGTCCCGTCGCGCCCGGTTCGCCCATCGCGGGCGCCCCGGCCGGCGGCGTCGGCTCCTGGACCTGCGTGTTCGCCTCGGCCCCGTACCGGTCCGAGGAGTAGGTGGTCGACATGGAGGCGGTCGCGTCGTGCGTGCCCTGCTCCTGCATGTCGTCCCTCATGCGGCCGGCCTCCGTCTCGGCGCTGGAGAGCATCCGCTCCCAGCGCTCGCGCATCGGCGCGACGAGGCCGCCGCCGACGCCGACGATGGTCACGCCCGCGATGATCGACAGGACGGTCCACATGATCGGCGTGGTCACCGTCGTCGCGATGCCGACCTGGCCGAACGCGGCCACCGCACCGAAGAAGATGATCGCGACCTGGCAGATCCGCGCCACGGTCCGCCCGTAGCTCGCGTTCTCCAGGGTCCCGTCGACGAGCTTGAACACCGCGTTGGCGATCGCGAACGCGACCACGACGATGACGAGCGCCACGAACAGCAGCGGCAGCCAGCCCACCAGCTGGTTGAGGAGTGTGGACACCGGGTTGGTCCCGAACGCCCCGAACGCCAGCTGCAGCGTGAACAGCAGCAGCATGAAGTACACGACCCGCCCGAGCAGGTCGCTCAGTTCGAACTTGCCGGTGAAGCGGCGCAGCCCCGAGCGCTCGCCGACCCGGTCGAGGCCGACCCGGTTGAGCAGTTTCCCGACCAGGCGGCCGATCCACTTCGAGATGAACCAGCCGACGACGAGGATTGCGATGAATGCCAGCGCCCGCGGCAGAAACGCGATGACGCTGTCCATCATGTTCTGGAAGCTCTGCGTGAAGTTCATACCCCGACGGTAGGCCGGATAGCACCCGTATTCAGGAGTTTCGCTCGATTGGCGCCCGAACCGGGGGCGGAGGGCCTACGTGGGCCAGGTGCGCCAGTGCATCCACGACTTCGACGGGGTGGGGCCGCGCTGGTCCTGGTAGCGGGAGAAGTTCGCGCCCTGCCCGTACGGCTTCTCGGCGGGGCTGGACAGCCCGAACAGGCACAGCTGCCCGATCTTCATGCCCGGCCACAGCGTGATCGGCAGGTTCGCGACGTTCGACAGCTCCAGGGTGACGTGCCCGGAGAAGCCCGGGTCGATGAACCCGGCGGTGGAGTGGGTGAGCAGGCCGAGGCGCCCGAGGCTGGACTTGCCTTCGAGGCGCGCCGCGAGGTCCGCGGGCAGGGAGATGACTTCGAGCGTCGAGGCGAGCACGAACTCGCTCGGGTGGAGCACGAACGGCTCGTCGTCGGCGACCTCCACCGGCGAGGTCAGCTCGTCCTGCTGCCGGGAGGGGTCGATGTGCGTGTACTTCTGGTTGTTGAAGACCCGGAAGCGGCGGTCGAGGCGCACGTCGATGCTGGAGGGCTGCACGAGCTCCTCGTCGAACGGGTCGATGCCGAGGCGGCCCGATTTGACGGCATCGAGGATGTCGCGATCGCTAAGCAGCATGCGCCCAGGCTAACGGGACCGCAGCGTGGGCGTCACTCAGGTTCCGGGGGCAAGGCGTACGCCACCGTCCCCAGGTCGGTCAGCTCCCAGCCGTCCGGGACGAGCTCCGCGCACCGGTCGAGGGACTCGGCGCACACGATCGCGTCCACCGAGTCCGGGGCGGGCGGGTCCTGGCCGGGGACCACCGATTCGAGCGCGAGTATCTCCGTGCCATCCGGGAGGAGGACCCACCACGGGTACTCCCACGAGTCGTTCCCCTGCACGACCCCCACCGTCTCCGGTTCGACCGCCGAGACCGCGTCGGCGGCGGCCTCGTACTGGGGGAGCCATTCGAGGCGCCGCACAAAACGTTCTTCCATGTCCGTGAGGCTGAAGACCGACCACGCGCCGGTGAGCCGCCGCGGGTACCCGTACGCGACGGTGAGGAGCCCCGCGACGGACGCGAGGGACGCGAACGCGGCGATGAGCGCGACGGCGGCGCGTCGCCGCCTCCGGTCCCCGAGCGTGCGGGCGACTCCTTTGACCATCGCGGCGGCGAGCAGCCCGGCCGCCGGGGCGGCGAGCACGATGAGGAACACGACGAGGCGGTTGACCCACGGCTGCCAGGACACCGTGCACGCGACGCCGATGAAGGCGAACGCGAGCGCCGCGGCGTACGCGCGGCGCAGCCGCGGGCCCTTCACCGCGAACCACACGAGTCCGGCGAGGGACGCGAGGCCGGTGAGCGGGAAGGCCGCGCGGTCCTCGTCCGGGTACCAGGCGGGGACGGGGAACTCGCTGGTGCCGAACGTGATCCGCGGGTCGTTGACGTCGACGCCGAGGAGGTTCGCGAGCCCGTTGATGGCGCCCGCGCTGGCGTCGGAGAGGAACGGCAGGGGCGTGTCGAGGCCGGTCTGGGCGATGCGGAGCGCGTTGACGAGCAGCAGCCGCGGGTCGGCGGTCTGCACGCCGATGGACTCGCGGAGCACCTCCGGCCCGAGGGGGCTGCCGAACGCCTCCTGCATCCGCCACAGGAACGGCCCGGCGATCACGAGCGCGAGCGCGAGGACGGCGAGGGAGGCGAGGACGGTGCGGCCGCGGGAGGTCCACGCGCGGGACGCGTCGGCGCGCGAGCAGCGGCCGGGGCTGCGCCCGCACAGGCACGGGCGGCGGCGGTGCCCGTCGCGCACGAGCCGCCCGATGCCCCAGATGAGCAGGAGCGGCGCGGCGGCGAGGAGCCCGGTGGTCTTGGTGACGGCGATGAGGCCGAGCGCGAGCCCGAGATAGAGGGCGTCCGGGGCGGGCGCGGCGGCGCGCAGGGCGCTCCCGTCGGCGTCCCCCGGGCGCGTGAACTCGTCGAGGACGACCGTGGCGAGCGCGGCGACCCACGCGGCGGCGATGAGGTCGACCTGGGTGCTGGTGGCCTGGAGCAGGATCTCGGGGGTGGTGGTGAGGACGAAGACCGTGGCGAGCTGCGCCATCGGGCCGCCGCCGAGCTGCGCGGTGATCCGCGAGGCGGCGAGGAGCGCGCCGACCCCGGCGAGGTACTGGAGCAGGTTGTACGCGGCGTCCCCGCCGGAGAGGAGCCGCAGGTGCGCGAGGAGGTACTCGGCGCCGGGCCCGAGGTCCACCTGGCGGTGGATCGCGGTGGGGTAGACGGCGACCGAGGCGTTCTGGACCCAGTGCTCGATGCGCGGCAGGTGGTACGTCTGCGAGTCGAAGTTGTTGGGGGAGGACGCGATCGCGAGGACGGCGGCGCTCACGGCGAGGATCGCGACGACGCAGCCGAGGGCCCACTGCCAGGCGGGGGCCGCGGCGGCGGCGCTCTTGGTGCGGCGCCAGGTGCGACGGGTGGCGCCGCGGCGGGACCGCAGCTCCTCCTTGAGGACGTCGAGGGACTGGACCCGCCCGCCGTCGACGTCCTTCACGCAGCGGACGACGATCGCGGCGGCGATGGCGACGGTGGCCCCGATCCACGCGGCGGCGACCGTCGCGGGTGTGAGGGCGTGCCACACGGAGGCGGCCTCGACGACCGCGATCGCGAAGGCGCCCAGCACGAGCGCCGCCCGGATCACCGCCAGGCGGGCCGGGGCGAGCACGGCCCCGTCGCGGGGGCGGAGGGCGTAGGCGAGCGCCGGAAGGAGCGCGAGGAGCCACAGGACGAGCAGCACCGCTCCATTCAACACGACCGGTCCGGCGGATGCCGCTCTGGCGGCAGCGCGTTATGGTTGTGCAATCGTGTTCGGACGCGAGGGGATGGAGCAGCAAGATGCTGTTGTCGGTACTCGTCCCGGTTTTCAATGAGGAACGCCTCGCCGCAGGGACGCTGAAAGAGCTGCTCGCGGTGGACTTCCCCTGCGAGACCGAGATCGTCGTCGTGGACGACGGCTCGCGGGACCGCTCCTGGGAAGTACTCCAGTCCTTTGAGGACAATTCGCGGGTCAAGCTGATCCGCCACGACCGCAACAAGGGCAAGGGCGCGGCCATCCGCACCGCCGCGAAGGCGGCCTCGGGCGCCAACATCGTGGTGTTCGACGCCGACGGCGAGTACGACGCGGCGGACCTCCCCCGCCTCCTCGCGCCGGTCCTCGAAGGCAAGGCCGAGGTCGTGTACGGTTCGCGGTCGTTCGGGTCCCATTCGGCGTATTCGTTCTGGTACGTCATGGGCAACAAGGGGATCACGCTCGCCGCGAACATCCTCTTCAACTCGTACATCTCGGACCTGGAGACCTGCTACAAGCTCCTGCCGCGCCAGATGTACCTGGACCTGAACATCCGCTCCGGCGGCTTCGGCATGGAGGCCGAGCTGACCGCGAAGCTCCTCAAGCGCGGCATCCGCCCCTACGAGGTCCCGATCTCGTACACGGCGCGCAGCCGCGAGGAGGGCAAGAAGATCACCTGGACCGACGGCGTCCAGGCCCTGTGGCTCCTCGGACGCGAACGCGTCCGCCGCTCCGGCCGCCCCGGTATCGGCCGCTAAGACAGGTCTTCGCCCAAGATCACGACGTCCAGGCGCCGGGGGCCGTGCACGCCCTCGACGCGCTGGAGCTCGATGTCGCTGGTCGCCGAGGGCCCGGAGATCCACGTCTGCGGCGCGGTCGGGTCGAGCCGCGGCAGCGCCTCGGCGAGGTGCCCCCATATCTGCTCCCGGCGCACCACGACCACGTGGTGGTCCGGGACCAGCGTGAGCGCCCGGCGGCCCTGGGCCGCCCCGGCGTCGAGCATGATCGTCCCCGAGACCGCCACGGCCGCAGCGCAGCCGGTGAGCACCGCGTCCATGCCGTCGAGCTCCTCGGTGGTCAGGCCGCGGTCCTCTGTGAACACCGCGTCGCCGAGCCGCCACTCCTCGGGCAGGTCCGCGGGGACCGCGACGCGCGCCGCGGCGCCGAGGGCCGCGGGGATCGAGTCCACCCCGTGGTGCACGTTCGCCTTGTAGTCCACGAGCCGGTCGATGAGCATCGCGACCACGTCGACCTCGGGGTCGAGCGCGCGCCGGTACTCGCGCGGCACCGGCGGCGCCTCCGAGGCGCCGTCGAGCGCCCGCCGCATCCGGTCCAGGATCTCGTCTCTGGCGCTCACCGGCCGCGCTCCTTCCACCAGTCCCGGAAGGACTCCTGCGGCGGCACCGGCAGGTCCCGGCTCACCGTCCACTTCGATATCGGCCACGGCATCCGCCGCACGAACCCCTTGCGCCGCCACGGCATCGACCCGAGCCGGGCCGCCTTCAGCGCGGTCCGCCACAGGCGCGGGCGGGCCATCACGACCTCCGCGGCGCCCATCGCGGCCTTCTCCGCGGCGGCGTGCGGGCCCTGCTGGCGCAGGTGCACGAGCACCTCGGGGATGTTGATCTTGACCGGGCAGACCTCGTAGCAGGCCCCGCACAGGCTGGACGCGTACGGCAGGTCGTCGTGCCGGCCCGGCTCCAGCTGCGGCGCGAGGATCGCGCCGATCGGGCCCGGGTAGACGTGCCCGTAGGCGTGGCCGCCGGTCCGCTCGTACACCGGGCACACGTTCAGGCAGGCCGAACAGCGGATGCACGAGAGCGCCTGGCGGCCCACCTCGTCGGCGAGGACCCCGGTGCGGCCGTTGTCGAGCAGGATCACGTGCACGTCCTGCGGCCCGTCGCCCTCGCGGACCCCGGTCCACATCGACGTGTACGGGTTCATGCGCTCGCCAGTGGACGAGCGCGGCAGCAGCTGCATGAACACTTCGAGGTCGCCGAAACTCGGCAGGAGCTTCTCGATGCCCACGACGCTCACCAGCGTCCCCGGCATCGTCAGGCACATGCGGCCGTTGCCCTCCGACTCCACGACCACGAGCGACCCGGTCTCGGCCACCGCGAAGTTCGCGCCCGAGATAGCCACAGTGGACGACAGGAAGCGGCGCCGCAGATGCAGCCGCGCGGCCTCGGCCAAGGCGGCCGGGTCGTCCGTGAGCCCGGCGGGCGCATCCCCCATCCTCTGGTTGAAGATGTCCCGGATCTGCGTGCGGTTGTAGTGGATCGCGGGCACGAGGATGTGGCTCGGCTTGTCCTCGGCGAGCTGCACGATGAGCTCGGCGAGGTCGGTCTCGAACGCCTTGAGGCCCTCGGCCTCGAAGTGCTCGTTGAGCTCGATCTCCTGCGTCGCCATGGACTTGACCTTGACGACCTCCTCGGCGCCCGTCTCGCGCACGATCCGCGCGGCGATCTCGTTGGCCTCCTTGGCGTCCCGCGCCCAGTGGACAGTGGCGCCCGCGGCGGTGGCGTTGCGCTCGAACTCGACGGCGAGTTCGGGGAGGCGCCGCTGCACGTCGGCCTTCACGGCGGCGGCGGTGTCGCGCAGGCGCTCCCAGTCGTCCAGTTCCCCGGCGACCTTCGCGCGTTTGGCGCGGATCGTGCCGGTGGCGTGGGCGAGGTTGGCGCGCAGCTGCGGCATGCCGAGGGCGACCTTGGCGGCCTTGGGGAACGGCGCGTCGGCGGGGATGAGCGAGGCGGCGGGCACGATCTCGGTCATGCGGTGCTCGCGAGGATCTCGGCGTAGTGGACGGGCTTGGGCCCGCCGCTCCTGCTGATGCCGCCACCGATGTGCGTCAGGCACGAGTTGTCCGCGGCGGCGAGGTACTCGGCGCCGGTGGCGGCCGCGTTGCGGCACTTGTCGGCGAGCATCGCGGAGGACACCTCGGAGTTCTTGAGGGCGAAGGTCCCGCCGAAGCCGCAGCACTGGTCGGCGGCGGGCAGGTCCACGAGCTCGATGCCGCCGACGTTGCGCAGCAGCCGGAGCGGCTTGTCGCCCAGGCCGAGCGCGCGGGTGCCGTGGCAGGTCGGGTGGTAGGTCACGGAGTGCGGGAAGTGCGCGCCGACGTCCTCGACGCCGGCGACGTCGACCAGGAACTCCGAGAGCTCGTGCACGCGCTGCCCGATGCCGGAGCCGGTGAGGTGCGGGTACTGGTCGCGGGCCATGGCGGCGCAGGAGCCGGAGGGGGTGACGATCGCGTCGTAGCCGCCGAAGACCTCCTCGAAGGAGCGGGCGAGCCTGGTCGCGTCGTCCTTGTACCCGGAGTTGGCGTGCATCTGGCCGCAGCAGGTCTGCGCGGCGGGGAAGTCGACCTCGTAGCCGAGGCGCTCCAGGATCCGCACGACCGCCTTCGGCGCCTCGGGGAAGAGCGCGTCGTTGACGCAGGTGATGAACAGCGCTACGCGCTCCATCGCGCGGTCACCTCTCTTCTTCGGCGCCGGCCCGGCTCTCACTCCGGTCCGGCTGGTCGGCGGTTCTCAACGACTTGCTCTGGCGCGCTTCGGCTTCGGCGCGGCCGCGGCCTCCGCGGCAGTGAACGCGGCGGCGTGCCGCACCCGGGACAGCTCCAGGTGGCGGCGCATCGCCGCTTCGGCGGCAAGCGGTTGCTGAGCAATGATAGCCTCCGCGACCGCGAGGTGCTCGGCCTCGGTCTCGCCGATCGACTCCGGGGCGATGTACGCCCGGTGGAGGTGCAGGTGCGCGTCGAGGCGCCGGATCGCCTTGGAGAGGACGCCACTGCCGCTGTACTCCGCGACCGACGCGTGGAACTTCGCGTCCGCCTGAGTGAAGGCGAGCTGGCTCAGCTTCGCATCGGCGTTGTACTCGGGGGTCCGCGCCCTGACGCGGAGCTCCTCTCCGCTCCCGGTCATGTGAAACTTGCCGGCACGGCCCGCCGCCCGGCTCGCGGCGAGCGGCTCCATGAGCAGCCGCAGGTCGAACAGGTCGTTGAACTCCTCGGTCGTGAGCAGCGGCGTGACCGTGTACCCGCTCAGCGGCCGTCGCTCGACCAGGCCCTCGGCCTCCAAGCGAGCCAGGGCCTCGCGGAGCGGGGTCTGCGAGATCGCCATCTGCCTGGCGAGGCCGTCGATGCTGAGCTTCGCCCCCGGTGGCAGCACACTCTGCATGATGCGCGAGTTCAACTCGTCGTAGGTCTTGTCGGCGAGGGTCTGCCGCTGCGGGCGCACCTGTACTTCTCCCATATCGTAGATCCTATAGGATATAGGCGAAACCCCGTGGATACGCGCCGCGGCACCATGGAGCAGCCCGCCGGGACGCGAATCCTATATCCTATAGGATATGTGATTTGGAGACCTCGTGAGCGCTCACCACTCCGCGCCGCCGGTTCGGCGGCTGGGTTCCACCGATGTCACCGTCACCGCCGTCGGGCTCGGCTGCGCCCCCCTCGGCGGCCTGTTCACCCCCGTCGATCCGGCGGTCGCCACCGCCACCGTCGACGCCGCGTGGGACGGCGGGATCCGCCACTTCGACACCGCGCCCCACTACGGCGCCGGCCTCTCCGAGCAGCGCCTCGGCGCCGCCCTCGCGTCCCGCGACCGGAGCGAATTCACGCTCTCCACGAAGCTCGGCCGGGTCCTCGTCGACCACGAGGGGCAGTGGGACCTGTGGGCCGAACCGAACGGCAAGCGGGCCGAGTTCGACTTCTCCTACCGCGGCGCGTTCGCGTCCTACCGCGGCTCCCTCGAACGGCTCGGCCTGGGCCGCATCGACATCGGCCTCATCCACGACGCCGACGACCACCGCGGCGAGGCCGTCGCGGGCACCTACCGGGCCCTCGCGGAGCTGCGCGCGAGCGGCGAGGTCGGCGCGGTCGGCCTCGGCATGAACTCCACCGGCGCCGCCGCCGAGATCATCGAGGCGACCGAACTCGACGTGGCGCTCATCGCCGGGCGGTACACGCTCCTCGACCAGTCCGCGCTCGACCGGCTCTACCCGCTGTGCCTCGACCGCGGCGTCTCCGTGATCGCCGCGGGCGTCTTCAACTCCGGCATCCTCGCCGACCCGAAACCGGGCGCCACGTTCAACTACGCCGCGGCCGACCCGCGCATGGTCGCGAAGGCCCAGGCTGTCGCCGCGGTCTGCGACCGGCACGGCACGCCGCTGCGGGCCGCCGCGCTCCAGTTCACGGCCGCCCACCCCGCCGTCGCGTCGATCCTCGTCGGCGCGCGCAACCCCTCAGAGGTCGACGACGCCCTCGCCATGTACGCACACCCGATCCCCGGCGCGCTGTGGCACGACCTCAAGGCCGCCGGGCTCCTGGCCGAGGAGGCACCCGTCCCATGACGGCTCCGCTCGTCATCGATGCGCACCACCACGTCTGGACCGCCGACTACCCATGGCTCGCAAGCAGACCCGAGTTCGCGCCGATCCGGCGCGACTACGGCGTGGCCGACCTGCGGGCGAACCTGAAGGCCGCCGGGGTCGACCGCACGGTCCTCGTCGAGGCCGCCTGGGGGCACCCGTCCGAGACCGTCGAGTTCCTGCACCTCGCGGGCGCGGTCGAGGAGGTCGCCGGGGTCGTCGGCTACGCCGACCTCACCGACCCGGGCCTGGCGAACACCCTGCTGCGGTACGGGAACCACCCGCGCGCCCGGTTCCTCGTGGGCGTCCGCGACCAGGTCCAGGACCGCCCCGAGGCGGACTTCCTCGCGAAGCCCGAAGTGATCCAGGCGCTCAAGACCGTGGCGCAGCACGTGCCGACGTTCGACCTCGTCGTCCGCGTCGACCAGCTCCCCGCCGCCGCCGAGGCCGCCGCCGCGGTCCCCGACCTGCGGTTCGTCCTCGACCACCTCGGCAAGCCGCAGGTGCGCGACGGGGACGCCGGGCTCCGCGCCTGGCGGGAGGCCGTGACGCCGCTCGCGAAGCGCCCCAACGTGTCCGCGAAGCTCTCCGGCCTCGTCACCGAGGCCGACTGGCACCGCTGGAAGCCCGCGGACCTGCGCCCGTTCGTGCAGACCGCGCTCGAACTGTTCGGCCCCGACCGGCTCATGTTCGGGTCCGACTGGCCCGTCTGCGAACTGGCCGCCACGTACACCCGCGTCAAGGACGCCCTCATCGAGGTCCTCGGCCGCACCGACCCCGACGTCTTCGGCGGCACCGCCGCCAAGGTCTACCAGCTAGGAGAGCAATGAAGTACCTGCGCATCGGACAGCCCGGCTACGAGACCCCCGTGGCGCTCCACGAGGGCAAGTACTACGACCTCTCCGGGCCCATCGGCGACATCGACGGCGAGTTCCTTTCCAGGGGCGGCGTCCAGACCACCGCCGGGTTCCCCGAGATCGACATCGCGGGCGAGCGGATCGCGCCGCCGATCGCGAAGCCGAACGCGATCGTGTGCATCGGCATGAACTACGCCGCGCACTGCGCCGAGTCCGGCGCCGAGCCCCCGGCCGAACCCGTCGTGTTCTACAAGCACCCCAACACGATCGTCGGCCCGTACGACGACGTGCAGATCCCCCGCGGCTCCGTCAAGACCGACTGGGAGGTGGAGCTCGGCGTCGTCATCGGCAAGCCCGCGTCCTACCTGGAGTCCGAGGAGGCCGCGCTCGACGTCATCGCCGGGTTCGTCGTCGCCAACGACCTGTCCGAGCGCGAGTTCCAGATCGAGCGCTCCGGCGGCCAGTTCTCCAAGGGCAAGGCGTGCCCCACGTTCACGCCGCTCGGCCCGTGGCTCGTCACCCCCGACGAGATCGCGGACGTGCAGGCACTCCGCCTGTGGTCCAAGGTGAACGGCGAGGCCCGCCAGGACTCCAGCTCGAAGGACATGATCTTCTCCGTCGCGAAGATCATCCACCACATGTCGCAGTTCATGGCCTTCGACGCCGGGGACCTGCTCCTCACCGGCACCCCGGAGGGCGTCGCGCTCTCCGGCCGCTTCCCGTACCTCGCCGCAGGGGACACCGTCGAGGTCGGCATCGAGGGCCTGGGCTCCACGAAGAACCCGACGGTGCAGGCGTGACCCACACCCGTCGCCCCACCCAACCGGCTCGCTTCGCTCGCCTTTCCCCAAACCGGAGTAAACGCTGACTATCACAGCCGTGGACGTCGTGGACGTCCGCTTCCCCACCTCGCGCAGCCTCGACGGCTCCGACGCGATGAACCCCGACCCCGACTACTCGGCCGCGTACGTGGTGCTCCACGCCGACGACGGCCATGAGGGCCACGGGTTCACGTTCACGATCGGGCGCGGCAACGACCTGTGCTGCGCCGCGATCGAGACGCTCAGCGAGTACGTCGTGGGCACCGACGTGCACGGCCCCGCCGACCTCGGCGACCTGTACCGGCGGCTCACCCACGACTCCCAGATCCGGTGGCTCGGACCGGAGAAGGGCGTCATGCACCTCGCCGCCGCGGCCCTGGTGAACGCCGCCTGGGACCTCGCCGCGCGCCGCGCCGGGCTCCCGCTGTGGAAGTACCTGTCCTCGCTCACCCCCGAGGAGATCGTGGGCTGCGTCGACTGGCGGTACCTCTCCGACGCGCTCACTCCCGAAGCGGCCCTGGAGATCCTGCGCGCCGCCGAACCCGGCAAGGCCGAACGCGTCGCCGAGATCGAGGCGCACGGGTACCCCGCGTACACCACCTCGCCGGGCTGGCTCGGGTACGACGACGAGAAGGTCGTGCGCCTCGCCCGCGAAGCGGTCGCCCAGGGCTACCAACAGATCAAGCTGAAAGTGGGGGCCGACCTGGAGGACGACCGTCGCCGCTTCGCCGCGGCCCGCGCCGCCGTCGGGCCGGACGTCCGGATCGCCGTGGACGCGAACCAGCGGTGGGACGTGGACCAGGCCGTGGAGTGGACGAAGGCGCTCGCCGAGTTCGACCCGTGGTGGATCGAGGAGCCCACGAGCCCCGACGACATCCTGGGCCACGCCGCGATCCGCGAGCGCCTGGCGCCCATCAAGGTCGCCACCGGCGAGCACGTCCACAACCGGGTCATGTTCAAGCAGCTGCTCCAGGCGGGCGCGATCGACTTCCTCCAGATGGACGCCGCGCGCGTCGCCGGAGTGAACGAGAACCTCGCGATCCTGCTGCTGGCCAAGCAGTTCGGCGTCCCGGTGTGCCCGCACGCGGGCGGGGTGGGCCTGTGCGAGCTCGTCTGCCACCTCTCGATGTTCGACTACACCTCGGTGAGCGCGTCCATGGACGACCGCGTCATCGAGTACGTCGACCACCTCCACGAGCACTTCACCGCGCCCACCGTGGTCAGGGACGGCCGCTACGCCGCCCCGACCGCGCCCGGGTTCTCCGCCGAGATCAAGCGGGAGAGCCTCCAGCGCTTCGCCTACCCGAATGGTCCAGAATGGAGAGTGGAATCTTGAGCGGTTTCAACGGGCTCGTCGTCGTCGTCTCCGGCGGCTCCTCCGGCATCGGCGCGGCCGCCGCGGCGGCCTTCGCCGAGCGCGGCGCCCGCGTCGCGGTCCTCGACCTCAACGAGAGCCCCGACCACTGGTCGCACAAGTGCGACGTCGCCGACGACAACCAGGTGCGCCTCGCCGTCGCCGCGGCCGCAGAGCACTTCGGCCGCATCGACATCGTCGTCAACAACGCCGGGATCGGCGCCGTCGGCACCGTCGAGGAGAACTCCGACAAGCAGTGGTTCCGCGTCCTCGACGTGAACCTCCTCGGCATGGTCCGCCTCGCCCGCGCCTGCCTCCCGCACCTGCGCGAGTCGCCGTCCCCCGCGATCGTGAACACCTCCTCGATCGCCGCCACCGCCGGGCTCGTCAAGCGCGCCCTGTACTCCGCGTCCAAGGGCGCCGTCCAGTCGCTCACCATGGCGATGGCCGCCGACCACGTGGCCGAGGGCATCCGCGTCAACTGCGTCAACCCCGGCACCGCCGACACCCCGTGGGTCCAGCGCCTCCTCGACCAGGCCGACGACCCGGCCGCCGAGCGCGCCCGCCTCGAAGCCCGCCAGCCCACCGGCCGCCTCGTCACCGCCGAGGAGGTCGCCAACGCGATCGTCTACCTCGCCGACCCGGCGAACAAGGCGCTCACCGGGACCAGCCTCGCCGTCGACGGCGGCATGCAGGGCCTGCGCATCGTCAAGACCTGACGGGCTGCACCGCCGGGTCCTGAACGGACACCCGGCCGCCGCGGCGCGGGATACCCGCCGCGGCGGCCCCGGGCTGCGATGCTGTGACCTCCCGACCACCACCTGAGGAGGCCCCGGCCATGACCGAGGACATGCTCACCGCGAAGATCGCGCACGGCTTCGACCACCTGGACGCCGACGGCAACGGGCGCCTGGACCAGCAGGACCACATCGAGCTCGGCCGCCGCACCGCCGCCGAGCTCGGCCACGCCCCCGGCTCCCCCGAGGAGTCCTGGATCATCTCCGCGTACATGGACATCTGGAACGGCCTCCACCGCCCGCACCTCGCCGCCGGGACCGAGGCGATCGACAAGGCCACGTTCATCGCCTCCACCCGCTGCCTCGCCGACGACCCGGCCGCCGCCGAGGCCACCGTGGGCCACCTCGCCCGCACGTTCCACGCGATCGCCGACGCCGACGCCAGCGGCGACGTCGGCCCCGCGGAGTTCGCGTCGTTCTCCCGCGCCCACTTCCCGAACCTCGCCGCCGACGAGGTCGACAAGGCGTTCGCGCACCTCGACCGCGACGGCGACGGCACCCTCTCCATCGACGAGTTCGTGCGCGCCGTCATCGAGTACTGGTCGAGCACCGACCCCGAGGCGCCCGGGAACTGGTTCATGGGCCGCCCCGTGTACGAGCGCTGACCCGACGCTCCCGATCCGGCCCGCACCGGGGTCGCCGATAGGGTGAAGGCATGGACGGTGCTTCATATCTGCGGTGCTTCCGGCGCGAGATGGACGCGTTCCGCAAGTGCGTCGCCGAGGGCGACCTCGGCGCGCCCATCGCGTACCGCGAGGAGTTCGCCGAACCGGTCGACCTCGCCGGACTCGCACGCGCCGTAGGGCACTCGAACCTGTTCACCGCCGCGTGCGTGACCGAGTGGACCGGCGGCGACACCCCTCCCGACGGGGCGCCGCCGCTGGCCCCGCAGGACCGCGGCGAGCTGCTCAAGTGGCTCGAAGGCACCGCCGAGCTCCTCGTCATGTCCCTCGACGTGGACCCCGCGACCCCCGCGTGGGGCCATTTCACGCCCCCGAACGCCGGGTACTGGCAGCGGTCCATCGCCGTGGAGACCATGCTGCACCGCTGGGACGCCCAGCAGTCCGTCGGCGCCGCCGCCCCGCTCGACCCGGCACTGGCCGCCGCGGGCGTGGCCGAGGTGCTCGACGTGCTGGCGCCCAAGATGGTCGGCGTCGGGAAGGCGTGGCCGCCGGACGCGTGCGTCAAGTTCACGGCCGCCGACACCGGCGACTGGTGGATCTACGGCCCGGGCGACCCGGTCGCCGAGGTCGCCGGCGGCGCCGGGGACCTCCTGCTCATGCTGTGGGGCCGCCTCACGAAGGACGACCCGTCCCTGGAGTGGGACGGCGACCGGTCCACCGCGCTCTCGGTCCTCAAGGGGCCGTTGACCTACTGACCGCGCCCGCGCGGAACCCGGCGATCATCAGCTCGAACCAGCGGTCGCGCATCGCGGGCGGCTGGTCCACCGGCACGGTGATGAAGAACAGGTAGCAGTCCTCGATGCCGAGGTCGGGACGCACGGTCCCCTCGGCCTTCGCCGCGTCCAGGAGCCGCGTCATGGCGGCCTCGCCGCGACTGCGCTCCTCCGCCTCGTGGACGTCGGCGCCGAGCGAGCGGGCCGCGGCCTTCATCGCGAGGTTCCCGGCGGCGTCCTCCATGACGATGCGCGCGAACGCGGTGAACTCGGCGATGGCGCTCGCGCCCGCGTCGATCCGGTCGGCGGCGGCCTCGGCGGCGCTCGTCAAGGCGCCGAAGCACTCCGCGAGCACGGCGACGACGAGGACCTGCTTGGTGGGGAAGTGGCGGTAGAGGGTGCCGACGGCGACGCCGGCGTCCTCGGCGATGGCCTCCATGGGGACCTCGGGCCCGCGGGCCATGATCTGGCGGGTCGCGGCCTCCAGGATCCTCCCGCGGTTGCGCGCGGCGTCGGCGCGCAGCGGCCGGTCCTCGCCCATGCGGTCTCCTCTCCCCGCGGAGCATCATAGTCCGCCTGCGGATTTGCCATAACCTGAATCATGGTTCATCATATGATGAATCAGGGTTCATTTTACCGCAGCGAAGGGCCAGACGATGACGCACGACTGGAGCACCGCCGACATCCCCGACCAGTCTGGACGGGTCTTCCTCGTCACGGGCGCGAACTCAGGGCTGGGCCTGGAGACCGCGCGGGCGGTCGCCCGGCGCGGCGCGCGGGTCGTCATGACCGTGCGCAACACTGCCGCGGGCGAGGCCGCGGCCGCCGCGATCCGCGCCGAGGTCCCGGACGCGGACCTGGAGGTGCGCCGCCTCGACCTCGCCGACCTCGACTCGGTGCGCGCCTTCGCCGGGTCCTTCGACTCCGGCATCGACGTCCTCGTCAACAACGCCGGGATCATGGCCCCGCCGTTCTCGCTCAGCCCGCAGGGCCACGAGATCCAGTTCGCCACCAACCACCTCGGGCACTTCGCGCTCACCGGCCTCCTGCTCGACCGGCTCCAGGGCCCGGACCCGCGCGTGGTCACCGTCTCCTCGCTCGCGCACGGCCACGGCCGCATCCACTTCGACGACCCGGCGGGCGAGCGGCGCCGCAGCCCCGTCGCCTACTACTCGCAGTCGAAGCTCGCGAACCTCCTCTTCGGACTCGAACTCGACCGGCGCCTGCGCGCCGCCGGAAGCCCCGTGACGAGCCTCATGGCCCACCCCGGGTTCTCCTCGACGGGCCTGCTGCGCAGCATGAACGCGCAGTGGCGGTTCGTCGCGAACCTGCTCGTGCCGTTCACGACCCAGCCCCCGGCCGCGGGCGCCCTGCCGCAGCTGCGCGCCGCGACGGCCCCGGACGCCGAAGGCGGCCAGTACTTCGGGCCCGACGGGAAGAAGGAGCGCACCGGCGCCCCGGTCCTCGTGGGCACCAGCGATGAGGCGCGGAACACTGCGACGGCGCGGCGCCTGTGGGACGTCTCGGAGGAGCTGACGGGCGTCCGCTACCCGCTCCCCGCGCCCGCGTGAGGGCCGCGCGGTACGGTGTCGGAACGTGACCGGTATCGCTGAGTATCGGTGCAGCTCATCGGTGTTGCGTCGCAAACCACACCATATATACCGACCTGATAACAAATTCGGTCCAGTTCGGGTGTGGCGGCATCAAAATTCACTTTGACCGGCGAACATCCGTATATGTCTTCTGAATCGAACCGGTCGACTACCGCGCGCAGGAGCGACAACATCACGGACCGCGGCGTCACCGTCTCCGACGGCGCCCTGGTGCGGCAGATCATCACGCCCCTGCGCCGGTACATCCCCGTGGGCTGGTTCGACTGGGAACCCTACGGGAAGCGGCCGAAGAGCTGGTGGCCCGACCTCCTCATGTTCCTCGCGTTCCTGGGCCTGGCGTTCTTCGTGTCGTACCCGTCGTGGCTGGTGCGCCTCGACTGGGAGGTGCGGCTGTGGGCGGTGGACGCGAACGACGTGGAGTGGCTGCGGGACCTCGCGAAGGCGGGCGCCGAGTTCGGGCAGGCCCGCACGGTCGCGACGGCGACGCTGCTCATCGCGATCTGGTGCGCCCTGCGGTCCCGGTCGATCCGGCCGCTGCTCATGTACGTGCTGTCGTTCATCACCCTGGCGAGCATCCTCGGCATGAAGCACCTGCTGGGGCGGCCCCTGTCGCAGCACCCGTTCGCGCTCCAGGAGGTCTCGCCGGAGGGGCCGCTGCTGTTCACGTACCACCCGGAGGGCGGCGGCGGCATCCCCGACGCGACGGCGTTCCCCTCGGGGCACGCGGTGAACTCGATCCTGCTGTTCGGGCTGATCGTGATGCTCGTGGGCGGCATCCTGCCGCGGTGGGCGCGGCTGGCGCTCCTGATCGCGCCGCCGGTGATCGTGTTCTCGTCCCAGGTGTTCCTGGGTCAGCACTGGCTGTCGGACGAGCCCGCGGGCTTCCTGCTGGGACTCATCATCATCCGCTGCGCCAAGCGCGTCCCGTGGGCGACGATCCCGCTGGGGCCGGTCGCGGTGTTCGACCCGGCGACGCGCCGGACCATCCTCATCTCGGTGCTCTTGATCCTCGGCGTCATGCTGACGCCGACGCTGCACCTGATCCCGGCGCTGATCTCGGCGGCGGTGCTGCCGACGCTGGGCCTGCTGTGGCTGTGGCTGAGCATCAAGGCGAAGCAGCACCGCGAGGCCGTCGCGGCGGCCGCCGAGGCGGCGGAGGAGCCGGGTCCCGACGGGGACCCGGAGATCCCTAGCCAGCCGTCAGATAGTCACCGGAGAGCCTGACGCCGGAGCCTTCGCCGGTGACCTCGCCGATCGTCCACGCCTCGACGTGGCGGGCGGTGAGGACGGCGAGGGACCGGTCGACCTGGTCGGGCGCGACGATGGCGACCATGCCGACGCCCATGTTGAAGGTCCGCTCCATCTCTTCGAGCGAGATGCCGCCGGTGCGCTGGACGACGTCGAACACGGGGTTCGGCGTCCAGGTGCCGCGGTCGACCTCGATCTGGAGGCCCTCGGGGAGGGACCGGACGAGGTTCCCGGCGAGCCCGCCGCCGGTGATGTGCGCGAACGCGTGGACGTCGCACTCCTTGGCGAGTTCGAGGCAGTCCTTGGCGTAGATGTGCGTGGGGGTGAGCAGCTCCTCGCCGAGGGTGCGCTGGTTGCGCTCGGCGGTGGCGAACTCGGGGACGACGGCGCCGAGGTCGAGGCCGCCCACGCCGAAGAGGGCCTGGCGCACGAGCGAGAAGCCGTTGGAGTGGAGGCCGGAGGCGCGCATGGCGATGGCGACGTCGCCGGGCTTGACGCGGTCGGGGCCGAGCAGCTGGTCGGCCTCGACGACGCCGACGCCGGTGGCGGAGATGTCGTAGTCGTCGGGCTTCATGACCCCGGGGTGCTCGGCGATCTCGCCGCCGATGAGGGAGCACCCGGCGTAGCGGCAGCCGTCGGCGATCCCGGCGCCGATGTCGGCGATCTTCTCGGGCACGACCTGCCCGGTGGCGATGTAGTCGAGGAGGAACAGCGGCTCGGCGCCGCACACGACGAGGTCGTCGACGACCATCGCGACGAGGTCGATGCCGACGGTGTCGTGGATGTCGAGCTTCTGCGCGATGACGAGCTTGGTGCCGACGCCGTCGGTGGAGGAGGCCAGCAGCGGCTTCTTGTACTTCTCGGTGTCGAGCGCGAACAGGCCCGCGAACCCGCCGATGCCCCCGACGACCTCGGGGCGGACGGTCCGCTTGATCAGCGGCTTGAGGGCGTCGACGGCCCGGTCCCCGGCGTCGATGTCGACGCCCGCGGACTGGTAGGAGATCGTCTTCTGAGTGGTGGTGCCGCTGCTCACGCTGTGGTCCCTTCCCGCACTTGCGTGCTCGCTTCGGTGGATCGAGGTGTCTGTGCCTGGGGTGGATGAGACGCGGCGGACGGGGTCTGCGGTTCCATCAGGTGCTTGCCGATGAGGTCGGCGGCGGGCAGCTCGATCGGGTAGTTCCCGTCGAAGCAGGCCATGCAGAGGCGGGACGCGGGCTGCTCGGTGGCGCGGACGAGGCCGTCCATGGAGACGTAGCCGAGGGAGTCGGCGCCGATCTGGGAGCGGATGCCGTCGACGTCGAGCGAGCCGGCGATGAGCTCGGCGCGGGTGGCGAAGTCGATGCCGTAGAAGCACGGCCACTTCACGGGCGGCGCGGAGATGCGGATGTGGACCTGGACGGCGCCGGCCTCGCGGAGCATCCGCACGAGGGCCCGCTGCGTGTTGCCGCGGACGATCGTGTCGTCGACGACGACGAGGCGCTTGCCCTTGATCTGGTCGATCAGGGGGTTGAGCTTGAGGCGGATGCCGAGCTGGCGCAGGGACTGCGAGGGCTGGATGAACGTGCGGCCCACGTACTGGTTCTTGGTGAAGCCCTGGCTGTAGGGGATGCCGGACTCCTCGGCGTACCCGATCGCGGCGGGGATGCCGGACTCGGGGACGCCGATGACGAGGTCGGCGTCGACCGGGTACTCGCGGGCGAGCGTGCGGCCGACCTCGACGCGGGTGGCGTAGACGTTGCGCCCGGCGAGCTTCGTGTCGGGGCGCGCGAGGTACACGTACTCGAACAGGCAGCCCTTGGGCTCGGGGTTCGCGAAGCGGGTGGAGCGCAGGCCGTGCTCGTCGACGGTGATGAGCTCGCCGGGCTCGACCTCGCGCACGAAGTGGGCGCCGATGGTGTCGAGGGCGGCGGTCTCGGAGGCGACGGCCCACCCGGTGGCGAGGCGGCCGAGGACGAGCGGGTGGACGCCCTGCGCGTCGCGGGCGGCGTACAGGGTGTTCTCGTCCATGAAGACGAGGCAGAACGCGCCGCGCAGCTGCGGGAGGACCCGCTCGGCCGCGGCGGCGACGGACTCGTCGGGGTGCGCGGCCAGGAGCGCGGTGATGAGGTGCGTGTCGGAGGTGGTGGTCCCCATGTCGATGCCGAGGTGGTCGACCTCCTTGAGGAGGTCGGCGGTGTTCACGAGGTTGCCGTTGTGCGCCAGGGCGATCGCGGTGCCGGTGGAGGTGGACCGGATCGTCGGCTGGGCGTTCTCCCAGGTGGGGGCGCCGGTGGTGGAGTACCGGGCGTGGCCGATGGCGAGGTGGCCCTGGAGGGGCGCGAGGGTGGACTCGTCGAAGACCTGGGCGACGAGCCCGAGGTCCTTGTAGACGACGGTGCGCGCGCCGTCGGAGACGGCGATGCCCGCGGCCTCCTGGCCGCGGTGCTGGAGCGCGTAGAGCCCGAAGTAGGTGAGTTTGGAGACCTCTTCCCCTGGGGCCCAGATGCCGACGACGCCGCAGGCGTCGCGGGGACCGGGATTGTCGGGATCGAGTTCCGTGGTGAGTCGACCGTCACCTCGGGCCACTGCTAACTCCTCAGTCGGCTGGCTGATTCGCCGCCCGGATCGCCCGAGCCGCAGGTGCCAGTCTATCGGACCTGCGGCGCGGCGCCACCGTCCAACGAGCGCGGGTGTGTGCCGTGCCCCTCCCCGACTAGGTGAAACTCAGCGCATTTCCGCCCACCGGGGCCGGTTTCACCGGCCGCGGCAAGCGGAGCGCCGCCGAGGAGGGCTACCAGGAGCGGGGGCGGTCGTCCCACTCGCCCCAGCCGCGGCGCTCGGTGCGGCGCGAGTCGGGGTCGCGATCCGCCTCGTTGCCGTACGAGGGCGCCGAGGGCTGGGACTGGTTGCCGTACTGCGGCATCGGGCGGGTGCCCGCGGGCGGGGCCGAGGGCTCCGACGGGGCGTACGGGTCGCGGCGCATCGACTGGCCGCCCTGGCCGTACCCGGTGGGCTCCTGCGGGGCGCTCGGGGCGCCGTGCGAGCCGTACTGCGGCTGGCTCGGGCCGGGCTGCTGGCCGCCGCCGAACCCCGACGGCTGGCTGGGCCCGCCCTGTCCTGCGCCGTAGCCCGGCGGCTGGCTCGGGCCGCCCTGTCCGCCGCCGAATGCCGGCGGCTGGCTGGGCTGGCCGTAGTTCTGGGACTGGCCGTAGCCCTGCGGCTGGCTCGGCTGGGCCGGGCCGCCGCCGAAGTTCTGGGAGCCAGGCCCGTACTGCGGGGCGCTCGGCGCGCTCGGGCCGCCGTGGCGGGGCTCCGAGGGCGGGACGAGGCCCGGGTTCTGCGGCTCGAACATGCCGCCGCCGGAGGGCGGCGGGGTCGGGGCCGAGTAGGGCCGGGTCGCGCCGGGGTCGGAGAACGCGCCGGTCGGCGAGGCCCCCGGGTGCGGGCGGGTGGCGCCCGGGTCGGAGAACGCGCCGGTCGGGGACGGGTGGGGGCGCGTCGCGCCCGGGTCCGCGCCGAACGCCCCGGTGGGCGAGGGGTGCGGGCGGGTGGCCGCGTCGGCGCCGAACGACCCGTGCGGGGCCGACGGCGGGTTCGACAGGTTCGCCTGCGGCATGATCTGCGTCGCGTCGGAGGCGTCGAACGCGCCCGGGGTCTTCACGACCGGGAGGATCGTCGTCCCGTCGGGGCCGACCGGCCCGGCCGGGGGCGGCGGGGCGCCGAAGCCGCCCTGCGGCATGACCTGCGTGGAGTCACTGCCGCCGCCGTACGCGGGCCCGAACTGGGTCGGGGCGGCGCTGTCGACGAGGCCGCCGGGGTGGATCATCGTCGGCGCGTCGGAGCCGGGCGCGGGCCCGGCCTGGTAGACGCCGGGCGAGCCGACCTGGGCGGCGGTGGGCTGGTGGTCGGGCGGGCCGTCGGGAGTGAAGCTCTCGCCGTCGTCGTCGTCCTTGTCCTTGCCGCCGCGCAGCAGGAACACGATGCCGACGATGCCGCCGACGACCAGGAGCGCGCCGATGATGATGAGGACGAGGAGCGTGCCGGAGATCCCGCCGCCCTCCTCTTCCTTCTGCGTCTCGGTGGGCGAGGGCTCGGCCTCGGTGGTCGGCGCGGCCTCGGAGGTCGTCTCCTCCACTTCGGCCTGCGCGAGCGTCACGTTGAGGTTGAAGTCGCCGGTCTCGACCGTGAGGTCCTCGGTCTTCTCCTCGAAGCCCTCTTTGGTGATGGTGAGCGTCATGTCGCCGGGCTTGATGGGGTCGCTGCCGCTGGTGAACTCGAAGCCGCCGTCGCCGCCGGTCTCGGTCTCGTGCGAGCCGCCCTCGCCGTCCTTGAGGACGACCTTCGCGCCCTCGACGGGGTCGCCGTTGGAGGTGACCTTGCCGGTGATCTTGTTGACCGAGCTGGACGCGTTGCCGACGACGTTCAGGCCCGTCGACTGGCTCTGGCCCTCGAAGTCGACCTTGAAGGTGCCCGACTTCTGCTCGCCGCTCGGCAGGTCCGACTCGGTCTCGGTGACGACCGAGAACGAGATGGTCCGCTGGCCGTTCGGCTCGACCTGGGTGCACTTGACCTTGTCGCCGTCCTCGCGGCTGCACATCCCGGCGCCGCCGTCGTTGTCGATGGCCGCGATGTAGTCGCCGAGCCCTTCGACATTCGCGCGGATCGTGATGTCCTTGGGCTGCACGGGGTCGAGGTTCTGCACCGTGAAGGAGATGACCGTCGCCTGGCCGCCGATGCCCACCGGGTTCGGGTTCGCGCCGCCGTTGAACCAGCCCGTCACGGTGCCCTGCTGGGCGACGGCGGCCTGGGGGAGGGCGAGCATCCCGACCAGCAGGACGCCGGCCACCGCGGCGAGGCGGGCCAGGCGCGAGGCCAGGGCACCCCGTCGCCTGCGCGGGGACCGCGGGGAGCTACCGTGGGTCCCGCTCCGTGCGTCCGCTACGGTCATCTACATCCCCTCCTGGGCATGTGCTTCCGGCGCCGGCCCGCGGAACTCGCAGCGGGCAGGCACGACGAACCCACGGAAGCGGGCCGTCGTCGCCACTATGCCTGGTCTCATTTCGGTTACGGGACCGGGGTGCGGGCGGTGCCGCGGGCGACAGTTCGGCGGCGATCATCGCCGTTCGGCAACGTGCCGTAACGGGCAGTCTAACGTGACCGGGAGGTCTCCCCGTGGACGCTGTGGCCGACGCCATCGCGGCGCTCGACAACGACGAGGCCCCCGACAAGGACACCCTGAAAGAGGCGGTGCGGGAGCTGCTGCGCGAGCTCGCCGCCAAAGCCCCAGGCCACTCCGTGGAAGTGCGGGTCCCGCCCTACGGCGCGGTGCAGTGCGTGGAGGGCCCCCGGCACCGGCGCGGCACGCCCCCGAACGTCGTCGAATGCCACCCGGTCGTGTTCGTGGAGCTCGCGGCCGGCCGCCTCGCGTTCGCCGACGCGGTCGCGTCCGGGCGCGTCGCGGCCTCCGGCCAGCGCGCCGACCTCACCGACGTCCTCCCCCTGACCGGCCCGCACGGCGAATCCCTGAACGACGAAGAGTGAGGCCCCCGGCGGACGCCGGGGGCCTCACTCCTTACTTCTGTGTGTCCTTACTCTCCCAGTCGGGCGCCGATGCGGCCCTTCCAGGCCGCGTCGATGTCCTCGCGGGTGATGTCGAAGTGGTCGCGCAGGTGCAGGCCGTCGGTGTTCGCGTCGGCCACGCCCAGGGGCGTGATCGGCAGGCCCCGGGACTCGCAGGCGCTCCGCACGGCCAGCTCCTGGCCGCGCGGGATGACCACGAGGACCCGCCCGGACGACTCCGAGAACAGGTACGTGAACGGGTCGGCGCCCTCGGGCAGGAGGATCTGCGCGCCCATGCGCGAGAACGAGATCGCCTCGACCAGCGCCTGCGCGAGCCCGCCCTGGGACAGGTCGTGCGCGGCCGCGAGCTGCTCGGTCCCGGCCAGGCGGGAGAGCAGGTCCGCGAGCTTCATCTCGTGGTCCAGGTCGACCTTCGGCGGCACGCCGCCGAGGTGCCCGTGCTTGACCGACGCCCACTCCGAGCCCGAGAGCTCCTCGCTGGTGGTGCCGACGAGCGCGATGGTGTCGCCGGTGCGGCCCAGGCCGAGCGGGATGCGCCGGGCCACGTCCTCGATCACGCCGAGCACGCCGATGACGGGCGTCGGGTGGATCGCCTCGCGGCCGGTCTGGTTGTAGAACGAGACGTTGCCGCCGGTGACGGGGATGCCGAGCTTCTGGCAGCCGTCGGCGATCCCGGTGACGGCCCGCTCGAACTGCCACATGACGTGCGGGTCCTCGGGGGACCCGAAGTTGAGGCAGTCGGAGACGGCGATCGGGGTGGCGCCGGTGACGGCGACGTTCCGGTACGCCTCGGCCAGTGCGAGCTGCGCCCCGTGGTACGGATCGAGGCGCGCGTAGCGCCCGTTCCCGTCGAGGGAGATCGCGATGCCGACGCCGGTGCGCTCGTCGAGGCGGACCACGCCCGCGTCGTGCGGCGTCCCGAGGACGGTGTTGCCGAACACCGACGAGTCGTACTGCTCGGTGATCCAGGACTTGTCGCACAGGTTCGGGCTGGCGGCCATGTCGAGGACGGTCTGGCGGATCTCCTCGTCGGTGGACGGCCGGGGCAGGGTCTCGGCGCGGTCGACCGCGATGAGCCCCAGGTCGTTCGGTTCGGCGAGGGGCCGGTTGTAGACCGGGCCCTCGTCGGCGAGGGACTTCGGCGGGACGTCGACGACGGTCTGGCCGTGGAAGTCCACGACGAGGCGGCCGGTGTCGGTGACGGTGCCGATCGCGGTGGCGAGGAGCCCCCAGCGGTGGGCGCGCGCGAGCACTTCCTCGGCCTTGGCCGGGTCGACGATGAGGAGCATCCGCTCCTGCGACTCGGACGCGAGGATGTCGTGCGGCTCCATGCCCTTGGCGCGCAGCGGCACCAGTTCGAGGTCGACGTGCATGCCGCCGTCGCCGGCGGCCGCGGTCTCGCTCAGGGCGCAGGTGAGTCCGGCGCCGCCGAGGTCCTGGACGCCGACGACCAGCTGGGCGTCGAACAGCTCCAGGCACACCTCGATGAGGAGCTTCTCGGTGAACGGGTCGCCGACCTGCACGGACGGGCGGGCGTCGTCCTCGCCGGACTCGGAGAACGTCGCGGAGGCGAGGACGGACACGCCGCCGATGCCGTCGCGGCCGGTCTTCGCGCCGAGGAGGATCACGACGTTCCCGGTGCCGGACGCCTGCATCGACTGGAGGCGCGAGCGGGGCATGACGCCGACGCTGAGCGCGTTGACGAGCGGGTTGCCCTGGTAGCACGGGTCGAAGTAGGTCTCGCCGCCGATGTTCGGCAGGCCCACGCAGTTGCCGTAGTGGCCGATGCCGTCGACGACGCCCGGGAGGACCCGGGCGGTGTCGGGGTGGTCGATGGCGCCGAAGCGCAGCGAGTCCATGACGGCGATCGGGCGGGCGCCCATCGCGATGATGTCGCGGATGATGCCGCCGACGCCGGTGGCCGCGCCCTGCTTGGGCTCGACGTACGACGGGTGGTTGTGCGACTCGACCTTGAACGTCACGGCGATGTTCTCGTCGATGGCGACGACGCCGGCGTTCTCGCCGATCCCGGCCAGGAGGCGCGGGGTCCGCGGGTTCTTCTCGCCGAACTGGCGCAGGTGCACCTTGCTCGACTTGTACGAGCAGTGCTCGGACCACATGATCGAGTACATGGCGAGCTCGGACTGGGTGGGGCGGCGCCCGAGGATCTCGCGGATCCGCTGGTACTCGTCCTCTTTCAGGCCCAGTTCGGCCCACGGCTGCTTCTCGTCGGAGGTCGCCTCGGCGACCCCCACGGTGTCCACGGCCACGTAGTTGCTCATCGGCTCGCTCCCTCGCTGAGGTGGGCCAGGACGGAGGCGACGACGCCGAGGCCGTCGGTCGACGGCCCGGTCAGCGCCTCCACGGCGTGCTCGGGGTGGGGCATGAGGCCGACGACGTTCCCGGCCTCGTTCGCCACCCCGGCGATGTCGCGCATCGAGCCGTTCGGGTTGTCGAGGTACCGGAAGACGACCCTGCCGTCGTCCTCCAGCCGGTCGAGGACCGCCTCGTCGGCGACGTACCGGCCCTCGCCGTGCTTGGCGGGGAGGACGATCTCGGCGCCGGGCGCGAACGCGCCGCTCCAGGCGGTCCGGGTCGTCTCCACGCGCAGGCGCGCGGGCCGGTTGCGGTAGCGCAGGTGGGCGTTGCGCACCAGCGCGCCGGGCAGCAGGTGCGACTCGCACAGGACCTGGAAGCCGTTGCAGACGCCGAGGACGGGCATCCCCTGGGCGGCCGCGGCCTTCACGGTGTCCATCACCTGGCTGAAGCGGGCGATCGCGCCGCAGCGCAGCGCGTCGCCGTACGAGAACCCGCCGGGCAGGAACACGGCGTCCACGCCGTGGATCTGGGCGTCGTCGTGCCACAGCGCCACCGGTTCGCCCCCGGCCAGGTACACCGCGCGGGCGGCGTCCCGGTCGTCGAGGGAGCCGGGGAACGTGACGACCCCGACGCGCGCGCTCATGCGCCCTCGATGGAGATGGCGAACGACTCGATCACGGGGTTGGCCAGGAGCTGGTCGGCGATGACGCGCGACTGCTCCTCGACGTTCCGGGCGTTCTCGTCGAACTCGATCTCGACGCGCTTGCCGATCCGCACCGAGGACACCTCGGTGACGCCGAGACGGGGCAGCGCCCCGAGGACGGCCTCGCCCTGGGGGTCGAGGATTTCGGACTTCAGCATCACGTCGACCACTACACGGGCCACGGTCGCACTCCTGTCGGTCACATGGACGGAACAGGACCAGCATATTCACCGGCACTGACCTGGGCCAGCGCCGCATTACGGGGACGGTGCCAGGTCACAACCCGTCAGAGGATCGTCCCGGGCCGGTACGCGGCCGCCTCGGGGTGCGCTTTCGCCGCCTCGGCCACCCTTTCGGTGACACGGTCGACCTGATCCCCTGCGGCGCCGGTGAATTCACCCGTATTCGCGACGAGCGCATCGAGCCCGGCCCGGTCGAGGGGCAGCCGCGGGTCGGCGGCGAGGCGGTCGAAGAGGTCGTTCTCGCGCTGGCCGTCCTCGCGCATGGCGCGGGCGACGGCGACGGCGTGCTCCTTGATGGCCTCGTGGGCGTCCTCGCGGCCGGCGCCCTGCCTGAGGGCATCCATGAGGACCTTCGTGGAGGTCAGGAAGGGGAGGTACCGGTCGAGTTCGGCGCCGATGACCGCGGGGTAGGCCCCGAAGTTGTCGAGGACGGTGAGGAACGTCTCATAGAGTCCGTCGACGGCGTAGAACAGGTCGGGGAGGGCGACGCGGCGCACGACCGAGCAGGACACGTCGCCTTCGTTCCACTGGTCGCCGGCGAGTTCGCCGAGCATGGCGGCGTAGCCGCGGGCGACGACGGCGAGGCCGTTGACGCGCTCGGAGGAGCGGGTGTTCATCTTGTGGGGCATGGCGGAGGAGCCGACCTGGCCGGGCATGAAGCCCTCGGTGGCGAGCTCGGCGCCGGCCATGAGCCGGATGGTGACGGCGGCGGAGGAGGGGGCGGCGACGGCCTGGACGAGCGCGGTGCCGACCTCGTAGTCGAGGGACCGCGGGTAGACCTGGCCGACGGAGTCCATGACGCGCTCGAACCCGAGGTGGGCGGCGATGCGCTGCTCCAGTCCGGCGAGTTTCGCGGTGTCGCCGCCGAACAGGTCGAGCATGTCCTGGGCGGTGCCGACGGGGCCCTTGACGCCGCGCAGCGGGTACCGCTTGAGGAGGTCCTCGATGCGGTCGTGGGCGGCGAGGAGCTCCTCGGCCCAGGTCGCGAAGCGCTTCCCGAGGGTGGTGGCCTGCGCGGGGACGTTGTGGCTGCGTCCGGCCATGACGAGGCCGCGGTACTGCTGGGCGCGGGCGGCGAGGCGCACGAGCGCGGCGACGATGCGGCCCTGGACGAGTTCGAGGGACTGGCGGACCTGCATCTGCTCGACGTTCTCGGTGAGGTCGCGGCTGGTCATGCCCTTGTGGATGTGCTGGTGGCCGGCGAGGTCGGAGAACTCCTCGATGCGGGCCTTGACGTCGTGCTTGGTGACGCGCTCGCGCTCGGCGATGGAGGCGAGGTCGACGGTGTCGAGGACGCGCTCGTAGTCGGCGATGACGCCGTCGGGGACGGTGACGCCGAGGTCGTGCTGCGCCTGGAGGACGGCGATCCACAGGCGCCGCTCGGCCTTGATCTTCCCGACGGGGTCCCAGATGTCGCGCATCGGCGCGGAGGCATAACGCTCGGCGAGCACATTCGCAGTCACGGGGCAATGATGTCACCCGGGGTGACATGCGCGGCTGCTGAGCACCCGTGGGCGGGGGCGGTGTCACGTTCGCCACCGGCGTGGCGGTTAACCAGCACGTATCCACCACGTAAACTGGCCGGGTGCGAGTACTCCTGATCGGCTCCGGCGGCCGCGAGCACGCCCTCGCGGCGTCCCTGGCCGCGGACGCTTCCGTCACCAAGCTCATCTGCGCCCCCGGGAACCCGGGCATGGCCGCGCTCGGCGAGTGCGTGCCGGTGAACCAGACCGACCCCGCCGCGGTGGCGTCCCTCGCGGTGACCTCCGCCGCCGACCTCGTGATCGTGGGCCCTGAGGCGCCGCTCGTCGCGGGCGTCGCGGACGCGGTCCGCGCCAAGGGCATCCCCGTGTACGGCCCGAACGGCGACGCCGCCCGCATCGAGGGCTCGAAGGCGTTCGCGAAGGAGGTCATGGCCGCCGCGGGCGTCCCGACCGCCGCCGCGCGCGCCTGCCGCACCCGCGAGGAGGCCGAGGCCGCGCTCGACGAGTTCGGCGCGCCGTACGTCGTCAAGGACGACGGCCTCGCCGCTGGCAAGGGCGTCGTCGTCACCGAGGACCGCGAGCAGGCTCTCGCGCACGCCATGGACTGCGAGCGCGTGGTCATCGAGGAGTACCTCGACGGCCCCGAGGTCTCCCTGTTCGTCGTCGCGGACGGCACGAGCGCGAAGCCGCTGCTGCCCGCGCAGGACTTCAAGCGCATCGGCGACGGCGGGACCGGCCCGAACACCGGCGGCATGGGCGCGTACACGCCGCTGCCGTGGGCCCCGGACGACCTGGTCGCCGAGGTCATGGAGCGCGTCGCGGAGCCGACCCTCGCGGAGCTCGCCGGGCGCGGCATCCCGTTCGTCGGGACCCTGTACTGCGGCCTCGCCCTGACGGCGAAGGGCCTCAAGGTCGTCGAGTTCAACGCCCGCTTCGGCGACCCGGAGATCCAGGCGGTCCTGGCGCTCCTGGAGACCCCGCTCGGGGAGCTCCTGTACGCCGCGGCCACCGGGAAGCTCGCCGACTTCGGCCCCCTGTGGTGGCGCGAGGGCGCCGCCGTGTGCGTCGTCGTCGCCAACGAGGGCTACCCGGGCACCACGGTCACCGGCCGCCCCCTGTTCGGCGCCGACACCGAGGGCGTCCTCCACGCGGGCACCGCCCTCGACGCCTCCGGCCAGCTCATCGCCACCGGCGGCCGCGTCCTCGGCTGCGTCGGCACCGGCCGCTCCGTCGCCGAGGCCCGCCAGGAGGCGTACGCCCTCACCGAAGGCGTCAAACTCGAAGGCGGCTACTACCGCAAGGACATCGCCGCGAACATCTAGACGGCGCAAGGAAAGGCCGCGACCCGTCCGGGTCGCGGCCTTCCGCGTGTCAGAACCCGATCCGCTCGCGCAGGCCGTTGAGGTAGTGATTGCGCTCCAGCTCGGGATGCGCCTCGTACAGAAGCCGGAACGCGCCCTCGACGATCTGATCGACGAGCGCCTCGAAATCGGCCCGCGAGAGCCGCGCCCGATGCGGGGTGAATCCCCGGGCCGACCTCCGCTTCGGATGCACGTTGGACGACACGACGACGTCGCCGCCGTCCCGCTCGACCCGGTAGGTGAGCCCCTGCACGCTCATCGACGTGTCGATGCTCCCCTGCTCGTCGAGCACCCCGGGCAGGTACTGCCAGGCGAGCGCGAAGTCGAGCACGGGGTTCAGCACGGCGGAGAAGTCGTTCCCGCCGATGTCCAGGTGGATGTCGACCTGGAACCGGTAGAAGACGAACTCGGTCTCGGGAATCTCCTCCCATCCCTCGAAACCCCCGCGGCCGGGAATGGCCGGAGCGGGAACCCAGCCCGGACTCCACGAGTCGTCCTCGGCGTGCGGTCGGTATTCGAGGACGAACGGCGGATCGGGCGCGGCGCCCATCAGGCGGCGAGCGGCATCCTGGCCGTCGGGCAGGACATGCAGCGGGGGCCGCCCCGGCCGGAGCCGAGTTCGGAGCCGGGGATGGTGAGGACCTTGACGCCCGCGCGTTCGAGGCGGGCGTTGGTGACCGTGTTGCGCTCGTAGGCGACCGCGACGCCCGGGGCGAGGGCGAGGGTGTTGTTGCCGTCGTCCCACTGCTCGCGCTCGGCCGTGACCACGTCGCGCTCGCCGGTGTGGATCACCTCGATCGCGTCGACGCCGATCGCCTCCGCGGCGGCGTCGAGGAAGCGGCGGGGGCCGTCGATGGCGATGCGGTCGCCGTCCGGGGTGATCGTGTACGACTCCAGGCGCTGCGCGGCCGGCGCGTAGATGACCATCCGGTCGCGGTCGACCATCGTGCACACCGTGTCCAGGTGCATCGTGGCGCGGCGCTGCGCGATCGGGACGGCCAGGACCGTGCGGATCGTGCCCCGCTCGAACACCTTGCGCGCCAGGCGCTCCACGCCCGCAGGGGTGGTGCGCTCGCCGACCCCGACGGCCAGCACGCCCGGCGCGAGCGCGAGGACGTCGCCGCCCTCCAGGTGCTCCAGCGACGGGTCGTACAGCTTCGGGACGTCCGCGAACCGCGGGTGGTAGTGGTAGACGATCCCCGTCAGCGTCGTCTCGCGGCGGCGCGCGGGCATCGCCAGGCTCGTCACGGCCACGGCGTCGCCGATCCACACCGACGAGTCGCGCGTGAACATCGTGTTCGGGAGCGGGTCGATGACGAACTCCACGGCCCGCATCATCCGGTGCCGCAGGCTGCTCGACGGCCCGAACTCCTCTTTCGTCAAGCCCTCCACCAGGACCGACGCGAGCCGCTCGGCATCCAGGCCCGACAGGAACGCCGCGAGCTCGCGCCCCAGCGTCTGCCCCAGCCGCGGGTCGGCCGCGACGCCGACGGTGACCGCCTCGCGGGCCTCGTCCAGCGCGAAGCACTCCCGAAGCAGCGCACTCAGGTACAGGACCTCCACGCCGTGCTCGGTGAGGACCCCCGCGAACCGGTCGTGCTCCTCCTGCGCGCGCTCGACCCAGGGGATGCCGTCGAACAGCAGCGCGCCGTTGTTGCGCGGCGTCAGGCGCCGCAGCTCTCCCCCGGGGCGGTGGAGCATGACACTGCGCAGCCGCCCCACTTCCGAGTCGACTCCGTACGCGGGCGCGGCATCTGCACTCATGACCCGAGGGTAGACGCGCCGGGGACGAAGATCAACTTTTCTCAGTTAACATGGACAGACTGAGCGTAACCACTACCCCCGGGACGCCCAATTGACGCAACTCGAACTGGTCATCCCGCTCCGCGGCGCCGCGCCCGGACGCGATGGCAGGAGACTCGACGCGGCGCTGTCCACGTGGCGCACCGCGGTCGCGGCGAGCGCCGACGCGTGCCTGCTGCTCGCCGCGGACACGCGCGTCGTCGCGACCTCGCGCCCCGCCAGGCAGATCCTCGGACTCGGCCCCGACATCGACATCGTCATGCCCCGCTTCCTCGATGCGGGCCTGCGGTTCCTGGACTTCACGGCCGGGGCGCACCCGCTCGTGGACGCCGAGCTCGCCCGGCTCGCGCCCGTCCAGGCGCTCCAGACCGACGCCCTCGAACGCAGCCTCATGCGCATCGAGCGCCGCGGCGTCCACCGCACGTTCGACGTGACGGCCTCGCCGCTGCACTCGCCGCCGCGCCTCGACGCGATCGGGGCGCTGGCGTTCCTCACCCCGATCGGTCCCGCGTGAGAGGCGAAGGCCCGCTTACGGGTTGAGGTCGTAGATCACGGCGGTGTCGGTGCGCTCGACGTCGACGCCGAACGGTTCGGCCTCGGTGTCGAGCCCTGAGCCGGGGAGGACCACGACGGTCTCGATGCCCGCGTCGCGCAGGGCCGCGACCGAGTCGTCGCTCGGGAACGCCTCGGCCATCGACTTGATGCCCGCCTGCTCGTCGGGGGTGAACGCGGCGACGCCGTTGGCGGTCTCCACGAACCCGTCGGTGCTCCAGTACTGGACCCTCGTGTCGCCGCCGCCCATGGGCAGGAACAGCACCGGGCCATCCAGTGAGGACATGTCGACGGGCGCGTCCGGGACCTCGACGTACGGCGCGGCCGTGAGGCCCTCCCACAGGACCAGGACGATCGGGAGGAACAGCAGCGCGTGGACCCGCCTGGGGGCCTTCACGTTCAGGCGCTTGTCGACGCGCGAGCGGTGGGCCACGTCGTCGGCCTCGTCGGCGATGCGGGTGATCGTGCCCGCGGCGAGGACCGCGAGGATCAGCGTCAGGTAGATGACCAGGCGGCCCGGCGTGCGGATCGCCTCCCAGCCCGGCGCGTACTCGTACAGCAGCGCCCACGCCCACGAGCCGTGGTCGAGGAAGTTGGGGCCCATGGCGATCGCGAAGACCGCGAACCCGCCGAGGGCCAGCCAGAACCGCTGCCAGCCCGTCCAGCACGACCAGACGAGCCCCGCGACCGCCAGGGCGGCCAGCGTGAAGCCGACGAGGAGCGCCTGCTCGGGCGCCCACGTCAGGTCGGCGCGCGCCGCCTCGTGCGCGGCGCCCCACAGGCGCGACTCCTCCGGGGAGATGATGAACGACTGCCAGGTGGGGCTGAACCACGAGATGTAGTCGACGTCGCGGATCGACTCGGGGTAGGCGCGGGCGACCACGGCGTGCTTGTCGGCGATCCACAGGACCCCGAGGCTGAACACGACGCCGCCGACGCCGTCCGCCGCGAGCGTCTGCCACTTCAGTCGCGGGCGCATGATGAGCCAGTTCAGGCCCACGATCACGCCGACGCCCAGCAGCAGGTACACGAACGGGATGCCGAGCCCGGCGCCGATCGAGAACTGCCACAGGGCGGTCAGCCACCCGGCGACGATCCACCCGGGCCGCTGCTTCTCCGCCTTGAAGCCGTGTCTGAGCGACCAGCCGTGCCCGCGCGCGAGCATGGCGAGGGCGAGCGCGATCCCTCCGCACGACAGGACCTGGAGGTGCCCGGCCTGCCCGAGTTTCCAGGGGGCGTAGGCGAACGCGGCGGCGGCGACGGCCGAGCCGGCGACGCGGGCGCCGAGCTGGCGCAGGAGCGCGTACGCGCCGAGGAACGCGAGCGCGAACGTGGCGATGTAGAGGACGTTGTAGACGACGAGGGCGCTGGTCGGGCCGGTGATGAAGAGCGCGAACGGCGCGTAGCCGAGGAGGGTGTCGGTGAACAGGTAGGCGTCGGTGAGGGGCCAGAAGCTGTTGGTGTCCCAGATCCCGGCGGGGTTGTCGCGCAGGGCGTGGCCGACCCAGCCGAGGATGTAGGTGAGGAGCAGCGGGTCGCCGGTGTCGTGGGGGACGACGTCGTCGAGGTCCTTGGCGAGGGGCCAGGTCATGGCGACGGCGAGGAGTGCGCTGAAGAGCGCGGCGAGGGTCCATTCGCTGCGGGCGGCGCGCGCGGCGAGGCGCCCTGCGGCGCGCAGGCGGCCGGGGGGCGGGCCGGGTGCGGCGGCGGGGGTCTCGCCGGAGGCGAAGCGCTGCCAGCGCTCGTGCTCGCCGGTGGCCGGGCCGCCGGACTCGGCGTCCTCGGGCTCCGGCTTCGCTTCGGCCGCAGCCTGGACGCCGTCGTCGGGCTCGCGCCCCGGGTCCGAATCGGTGGAGTCGGGTTCGGTGATCACCATGGGGTTCCCGCGGTCTCGCTCGGTGCTGTCCCGGCACATCCTACGGACGGTCGCGGTGCGGTCATCGGGCGCATGAGGACCGTCGGCGAATCGGTGGCGGGCGGGGCCGTCACCTTTCGGGCGCCCGGTCGTTGAACGGGGTTGAGACCTGATTCCCGCGGTGGATCCGGGTCCGCACACCACAGACGGAATCGCGGTTGGAGAGACGCAGGCATGGGAAGACACAAGACGAAGCTCGGTCAGCAGTCCCGGGCCCAGACGCGTCCTCCGCTGCCGTACGCGGTGAACGACGGCCGGATCAACCCGGTGGTGCAGGCGGCGATGGACCGGCGCTCGCAGCGGCGGCGCTCGCGCCTGGCGGCCCTGTCGGCGGCGGCGGTGATCGCGGCGGGCGGTGCGGCCGGGGTGAGCATGGCCACGGCGGAGGAGCCGGAGGCGGGCACCGGGAGCGAGATCGTCTTCAGCGGCGACTGCGGCACCCTGGGCCTCCTGTCGGCGTCGTCGATCCCCGACGCGTCGGACCTCACCGTTGAGCAGGGCTCGCAGGTGCAGTACACGAACGAGCTGGGCGCGAACGCCGAGCTGCACGTGGGCGACGAGGTCTACGACATCGCGAACGGCTCGTCGCAGGTGTTCGAGATGAACCGGTCGGCCGAGGTCGCGATGGTCCCGTCCTGCCACGGCCTGTTCGCCGAGTACGACTCCGCGCAGGTCCACGTGGTCGAGGCGCAGGCCGACGAGAACGACGAGTCGGGCACCGAGGACGAGGAGCCGGACGCGCACGCGCTGCCCGCCCCCGCCGAGGACGGCTCGGACGAGGGCGATTCCGACGAGGGCGCACCCGCGGGCGACGACGCCGCGGCGGCGCAGGGCCCGGAGGACGAGGCGCCCGCGGCGGACGAGTCGCCGGCCCCGGTCGAGGACGAGGTGAACGCGTTCGGCGACCCGGGTGCGGACGACGGGGCGTTCGACCCGGCCGCGGAGGAAGAGGTCGTCGCGGTCGACCCGAAGGCAGTGGCGGACGGCGCGAACGGGCTGCTGGCCCTGGTCGCGATCATCTGCCTGGTGGGGGTGGCCGCCGCGGTGGCGCGCACCCTGCTGAAGCAGCGGGCGGCGGCGTGAGCACCGCCGTCCGGATGAAGGCCCCGGCGCCGCAGTCGGCCGCCGCAGCGGGTCCCGCCCACGGCTCTCCGGCTTGGACCGGGGGGCGGGTGCGGAACCGCCGCGAGCGGCAGCGGGCGGCCCGGTGTTTCACCGGCCCCGAGCCGGCCCGCCGCACGCGGCGGCCGGAGCCCGCGAAGGCCCCGCCTTCCGGGCAGTCGAGGCGCGGCACGGTGGAGTCTCCGTGAGGCACTGCGGCTCGGGCACTCGATGATGGTCATTTCCTCCCCAGGTCCCACACCGATCGCCCGGACCAGTGCCTCACGGCCCCGCCGGAGCACGCACAACTGAACTCGCACGGAGCGCCCGCCGATCCCGGCGGGCGCTTCGTCGTCCCGTGTCCGTTTCCGAAGGGGCCGATGCGGTTCCAGTGACGAGGGACGCTGGTCGTTGCGGGTGCGGCGAGGGATGATTGGGGGTCAGGCCCCCTGCGGCCGTGCGCACGCACCGATGCGCAACCGTTACGGAACTCGGGATCGGCCCCGCTTGTGTGCGCGCCGGTCGCTGCTTTAGCGTGGGCCGCAGCAATTCGTCCGCATCCCCCGCCTTTTGAAGAGTCAGGTTCCCAGCTGTGACCTCCAAACACGCCTCATCGCGGCGGCTCTGGCCCTACCTCGCCGTCCCGGGTCTCGCCGTGCTCGTCGCCGCCGTGGTGTTCATCGTCGGCTCCGGCCGCGACGACGGCGGCTCGGGCGGCTCCTCCGACGAGTCCCTGCCGGGATCGCAGGCCGACGACCTGTCGAGCTCCTCGCTCCAGCCGTCGGACGAGGAGCTGCGCGCGGCCGCGCAGGAGCAGCTCCAGTCGCAGCTCGACGAGGCCGTGGCCGCGTACCTCGCGGAGGAGGACGACGAGAACTTCTACGCCGCGGTGGCCGTGGACGACGGCGAGTTCCGCCTCGACTACGACGGCGAGGTGCAGTACGACACGGCGTCGGTCGTGAAGGTCGAGATCCTCACGATGATGCTCAAGGAGTACGGGACGCTCGACCAGGTCCCCGACTGGCTGCTGGACCGCGCCGAGCTGATGATCCGCGAGTCCGACAACGACGCGACGAACGACGTCCTCTACGGCGGCACGTTCGACGACGGGCACGCGGCAATCGCCCAGGCGCACATCGACTTCGGCCTGGAGCACACCAACCCGAACGAGACCGAGCAGTGGGGGAAGACCCAGAGCACGGCCCTCGACCAGCTGCGGGTCCTGGAGATCGCGCTGTACGAGGACGCGGGCGTCCTGGACGCCGAGCAGACCGAGTACGCGCGCTCGCTCATGGGCGACCTCGCGGACTTCCAGCAGTGGGGCGTGTCCGCGGCGGCGGCCGACGGCGAGACCGTGTGGATGAAGAACGGCTGGGACACCCGCGACGCCATGGGCGGGGAGTGGGTCGTCAACTCCATCGGCGTGGTCGCCGGGGACACCGACGCGCCCATCGAGATCTCGATCCTGACCGGCGGCTCGTCCTCCCAGGAGGAGGGCATCGAGCGGGTCGAGGCGCTCGCCGAGATCGTCCGCACGATCGTCGACACCGACCCGTACGCGTAGGGCCCGTGCGCCGCGAGTGACAATCGCTGCATGAGCGAACTGGTTGAAGCGCTGACCGAGGCGGGCCTCGCGCCCGTCACCGACCCGGACGTGCTGGCCGCCCACTCGGTGGACCACGCCGGGCTCGTCCCGGCCGGGCGCGCGGCCGCACTGGTGCGGGCCCGCTCGACCGCGGAGGTCAGTGCCGCGGTGGCGGTCTGCGCGGAGCTCGGGGTGCCGGTGGTCCCGCAGGGGGCCCGGACCGGGCTCGCGGGCGCGGCGACCGCGGTCGACGGGGCGCTGCTCCTGGACGTCTCGGGCATGGACCGCATCCTGGAGATCGACCCGGTGGACCGCCTCGCGGTGGTCCAGCCCGGGGTCCTCAACGCCGCGATCTCCACGGCCGCAGGCGAGTTCGGGCTGCGGTACAGCCCCGACCCGGGGTCGTGGCAGATCTCCACGATCGGCGGGAACATCGCGACGGCCGCGGGCGGCATGTGCTGCGTCAAGTACGGGACGACCCCGGAGTACGTGCTGGGCCTGGAGGTCGTGCTCGCCTCGGGCGAGGTGATGCGGTGCGGGCGGCGCACCGCGAAGGGCGTCGCCGGGTACGACCTGGTGCGCCTGTTCTGCGGTTCCGAAGGGACCCTGGGGATCATCACCGAGGCGACGGTGAAGCTCGCGCCCGTCCCGGCGCAGCGGCTCACGCTCGCCGCGGTGTTCGCGACGACCGCCGACGCCGGCCGCGCGGTCACCGCGATCATGGCCGCCGGGAAGCAGCCGAGCCTGCTCGAACTCATCGACAACGTCCACCTGCGGGCCCTCGAAGCGCTGCGCCCCATGGGACTCCCGACGGAGGCCGCGGCGCTGCTGCTCGTCGCCGCCGACGCCGACCCCGACGCGGAGCTCGCCGCGGTCGAGGCGCTGTGCACCGAAGCGGGCGCGAGCGAGGTGTACCGGGCCACCGACGCCGAGGAGGCGGACGCGCTGCTCGAATCGCGCCGGAACGCCTACCACGCCATGGAGAAGCTGGGGACGGTCCTGGTCGACGACGTCGCGGTCCCGCGGGCCCGGCTCGCCGAGGCCCTCGACGGGGTGCAGGCCGCGGCCGAGCGGCACGGCGTGGTCATCGGCGTCATCGCCCATGCGGGGGACGGGAACCTGCACCCGAACATCATCGTCCACCCGGAGGTCCCCGGGTCGCTCGAAGCGGGGCGGGCGGCGTTCGACGAGATCCTGGAGATGGCGCTCGCCATGGGCGGCACCATCACCGGCGAGCACGGGGTGGGAATGCTCAAGCGCGAGTGGCTGGAACGGGAGGTCGACCCGGTGAACCTGGCGGTGCAGCGGCGGCTGAAAGCGGCGCTCGACCCGCTCGGGATCCTCAATCCGGGGAAGGTCCTCGGCTGATCGGCCGGACCGAATGCGGGCGGCGTTCCCGCAGGCGGCACCGCGTTCATGTACGAGTGTGTTTGGCGCCGATGCGGTTTCGTGTCGGTCCTGTGACACGGTAATGGGGCCGCAGCGCTTGCCCATTCGCTGCGGCCCCGATAAAGTGGAGGAGCTCCACTTTTCATTGGCACCGGTAGGGCTGTGCCCGATTGCCCTTACCGGCTTAGTGCCCCCGGATGTTCCGTGCCTCCCGGAAGACTGCCCATGTCCCTCCGATTGGCTTGTCGGCGTGACCGGAACACTCATTACTATGAGGACCGTCTCTGAACGGGACCTGTGGCGAGCCTGGGAAGAACCTGGGAAACGATGCCGAACCGTTACGAAGGCACTTCGAAACCCGCGAGTTTGTCCAGCTCAGCGGTGATGTCGGGGCGCTGCGCGACCGCCTCCCCATCGATCTGAGTGATGAACGCCACACCTCGGACGGAGGAGCTGAGCCACGCCGCCTCGGCGTTCTTCAAGTCCCCCACCGAGATCAGCTTCTCGCCGGTCTTCAGGCCCGCCTTCGGGGCCTGCTCCAGCAGGTAGGCGCTCGTGGTCCCGGGCAGGATGCCCGCGGAGGTCGGCGTGGTGAAGACCGTGTCGCCTTCGAGCCACAGGAGCGAGGATGTGGGGCCTTCGAGCGCGAACCCGTCGGCGGACACCCACAGGGCGTCGTCCGCGCCCTGGGTCTTCGCCCAGCGGGTCACGGCCATCATCGACGCGTACGACAGCGCCTTCACGCCGCCTAGAAGCCACGGGGCGTCGCCCCGCGCATCGGCATTCACCCCCAGGGTCGCCGTGGCGATCCGCAGGCCGTCGCGGCGCGGCAGGATGCGCTCGCGCGGCACGGGGTCGACCGTCGCGTAGACGGTGGGCGGGCCGCCGGCCTCGCGGCCGCGGGTCGCGACCAGGCGCAGCGCGCCCTCGCCCGACGCGCGCTCGCGCCACGCCACGAGCGCCTGCTCGGCCAGCTCGGCCAGCTCGGCCTTCGCGGGCAGCTCGAACTCCATGCGACGCGCGGAGTTCGCCATCCGGTCGAGGTGCTCGGAAAGCAGGAACGCGGCGCCGCCGCGGACGTTGATCGTCTCGAAGACGCCGTCGCCCCGGAGGACCCCGAGGTCGTCGGCGCACAGGAGCGGCGCGTCGGAGTCGACGACGCCGCGGTGCAGTACTGCGGTTACTAGTGCCATCCGCTCATTGTGCTCCCCGCCGCGGCGGCGGGGCCGCGAGGCGCGGGACGCGCGCCGCCCGGAGGGCGGGTGGGCGGGCCAGTAGTAGTTCCATCCCAAGCCCCCACCCACCCCGAGGAACATAGCGGCCAGCATCCCGCGGGGGTCCGACAAGAACCGGGCGCGGCGCCTCCCATGTCACCCGGACGTGTCGCCCGGCGCGCGCAGTACCATGCAGTCATGCCCACCGAAGCCGAGGCCGAGACCGAACTGGCGTCGGTGCTGCGCTCCAAGGGCCTGCGCATGACCGCGCAGCGCCAGCTCGTCCTGGAGGCAGTCCGCGCGCTCGGGCACGCGACCCCCGAGCGGATCCACGAGCGCATCCGCGGCCAGGTCGAAGGCGTGAACATCACCACCGTCTACCGCACCCTGGACCTTCTCGAAGAGCTCCAGCTCGTCTCGCACACCCACCTCTCCCACGGCGCCCCCACCTACCACCTGTCCGGCGACCGCGGCCACGCCCACCTGGTGTGCCACCGGTGCGGCCGGATCACCGAAGTCGACCCGTCGAAGTTCGCAGGCGTGCGCAGGGAGGTCGCCGACGCCACCGGATTCGTCATGGACGTCGGCCACGTCGCCCTGTTCGGGACCTGCGCCGACTGCCTGGAGAAGCACTCATGACCGCGATCGGACCGTCCCCGCTCCTCACCGCCCCCGGCGCCGTGGCCACCGCCGACGGCCGCACCGCCTGGCACTACGGCGGGCCGCTCAAGGAGCAGAAGGCGGCCATGGAGACCGGCGCGCTCTTCGACCGCTCCGACCGCGACGTCCTCTCCGTCACCGGCGAGGCCCGCCTCACCTGGCTGCACTCCCTCTCCACCCAGCACCTCACCAGCCTCAAGCCGCACGAGGGCACCGAGACGCTCATCCTCTCCCCGACCGGCCGCGTCGAGCACCACGCGAACGTCTACGACGACGGCGCCACCACCTGGCTCGACACCGAGCCCGGCTACGGCGAACCGCTCCTGAAGTACCTGGAGCTCATGAAGTTCCGCACCGAGGTCGACATCCGCGACGAGTCCGCCGACTGGGCCCTGTTCACCTTCACCGGCATCGCCCGCGCCGAGGACGGCGCGCCCGTCGTCCAGCCCGTGCCCATCGCCAAGTTCGCGTCCAAGGACCTCCTCGCCGTCCCCACCTCCGTGTACCCCGGCGGCCCCTTCCAGGAGACCGACGGCTGGACCCGCCGCACCGACGTCCTCGGCGTCCCCACCTTCGACGTCCTCGTCCGCCGCGAACAGCTCGCCGAAGCGGCCGAAGGCGCCGGGACCCTCGCCGGGACCTGGGCCTGGAACGCCCTCCGCACCGCCGCGAAGCTCCCCGCGTTCGGCACCGACACCGACGAGAAGACCGTCCCCCACGAGGTCCCGCACTGGCTCGCCGCCGCCGTCCACCTCGACAAGGGCTGCTACCGCGGCCAGGAGACCGTCGCGAAGGTCCACCACCTCGGCCAGCCGCCCCGGCGCCTCGTCATGCTCCACCTCGACGGCACCGACGAGCACCCGCCCGCCCACGGCACCCCGATCACCCTGGACGGCAAGGAGGTCGGCGCCATCGGCACCGCCGTCCAGCACTACGAGCTCGGCCAGATCGCGCTCGCCGAGGTGAAACGGTCGGCCGTCGCGAACCAGGACGTGCGCCTCATCACGGGCGATCAGGCCGCGAGCCTCTAGCCGCCCGGCTAGCCTCGCAGTATGAGTGCTTCGTACCGAGGCGGCGAACCCGTCGCCCAAGTCGTCAGGTCCGGATTCGCCGAGAGCTTCCACCGGGGCAGCGTGGCCGTGACCGACCCCGCGGGAAGCCTCGCCGCCGCGATCGGCGACGCCGCCTCCCCCGTGTTCCCACGCTCCTCCAACAAGCCCATGCAGGCCCTCGCGATGCTCCGCGCCGGCTGGGAGCCCGACAACGAGGCCGACCTCGCCATCGCCGCCGCCAGCCACCGCGGCGAACCGTTCCACATCGAACGCGTCCGCTCCGTCCTCGCGCACGCGGGCCTCACCGAGGACCACCTCCAGTGCCCGCCCGACCTCCCCGGCAACCCCGACGCCCGCAACGCCGTCGTCGCCGCCGACGGGCCCGAGCCCAAACGCGTCTACATGAACTGCTCCGGCAAGCACGCCGGGATGCTCGCCGCCTGCGCCGCCGCCGGATGGGACACCGCCACGTACCGCGACCCCGAGCACCCCCTCCAGAAGCTCATCGTCGAGACGGTCGAGGACCTCACCGGCGAGACCGTCGAGCACGTCGGCGTCGACGGCTGCGGAGCCCCCGTCCTCGCGATCTCCCTCCACGGCATCGCCCGCGCCTTCGCCCGCTTCGTCGAAGCCCCCGAAGGCACCGACGAGCGCCGCGTCGCCGACGCCATGCGCGCCAACCCCCGCCTCATCGACGGCACCCGCGGACCCGACCAGCGCTCCATGACCGCCGTCCCCGGCCTCCTCGCCAAAGGCGGCGCCGAAGGCTTCCACGTCGTCGCCGCACCCGGCGTCGGCGCGGTCGCCGTCAAGATCGACGACGGCGCCGGACGCGCCTCCATGCCCGTCGCCCTCCGCGCCCTCACCGCCATCGCCGGACTCGACGTCCCGCAGGCCGCCAAACCCGAGATCGACGCCCTCTCCGGGCCCGAGATCCTCGGCGGCGGACAGCCCGTCGGCCGCGTCCGCACCCTCCTGTAGTGGCCCCGGCCTCAACGGAGCCAATACCCCGTTGAGCGGGACCCTCCGCGCAAGGTACTATCGTCGCGTTGCAAGTCCCGACACGCGCGAGTGGCGGAATGGCAGACGCGCTGGCTTCAGGTGCCAGTGTCCGCAAGGACGTGGGGGTTCAAGTCCCCCCTCGCGCACAGGCAAAGGCCCGATGGTTTCGACCTCGGGCCTTTTCGCTATCCACAGCCGGGATGGCGAGCGGGAACACCTCCAGAGGCTTCCGCGTTAGGCTCGAAGCAAGGGAACGGAACCACCATCGACACGACTGTGGGGTCACCACGACCATGAGCGACGCGAACACCGAGCCGGACCGCGACGAGCGGGAGAACGAGGACGACCTCCTCATCGTCGACGCCGAAGGCAACCCGGTCGCCACCGCCAAATCCGCCGCGCCCGCCGAGTCCGAGGACGAGGACGACGACCCCTACGAGACCGACCCGACCCGGCTCGTCCACGAGCCCGCCAAGGTCATGCGCGTCGGCTCCATGATCAAGCAGCTCCTCGAAGAGGTCCGCGCCGCCGAACTCGACGAGAAGGGCCGCCAGCGCCTCCGCGACATCCACGCCCGCTCCATCGCCGAACTGGAGACCGGGCTCGCCCCCGAGCTCCGCGACGAACTGGAGCGCCTCTCGCTGCCGTTCGGGCGGGACGAGATCCCCACCGAGGCGGAGCTGCGCATCGCGCAGGCCCAGCTCGTGGGGTGGCTCGAAGGGCTGTTCCACGGCATCCAGGCGGCGCTCGTCGCGCAGCAGATGGCCGCGCGGCTGCAGCTCGACCAGATGCGCGGCGGCGAACTCAAGGCGCTGCCCGCCGGGAACGACCTCCCGCCGCAGCTGAGGGCCGTCATGGCGGAGCGGGCCGCGCGCGGTGACGACCGCGACCACCCTCCCGGTCAGTACCTGTAGGCGAGGGGAATGGCTTAGACTCGGCCCTGCCTTCGCGGCGGGGCCGTCGGCGTCTTCGGGCGCGGCCTTCCGGGAACCGTCGGCTCGCGGGTTTCGCCTTCGGCGGTTCGCGAGCCATAATTGTGCCGACCCGTCCCTAGGGTGAGACCACTGGAGAGCTGAGCACGGTGCTGTACAGGACGCTGCAATGGACGGCCGCTCCGGCCGTCAAACTGATCTACAGGCCGTGGATCGACGGGAGAGAGAACATCCCGGAGACCGGGCCGGTGATCCTGGCGTCGAACCACCTCTCCGTGGCCGACCACTACTTCCTGGGCCTGACGACCAAGCGACACATCGCGACCATGGCGAAGATCGAGTACTTCACCGGCGCGGGCGTCAAGGGCAAGATCATCTCCTCCACGGTGAAGGCCCTCGGGCAGGTCGCGGTGGACCGCTCGGGCGGGCGCAAGAGCGCCTCAGCCCTGGAGCCGTCCCTCGAAGTGCTCGAAGAGGGCCGCGTGTTCGCGATCTTCCCGGAGGGGACGCGGTCCCCGGACGGGCGGCTGTACCGGGGCAAGCCCGGGGTGGCGCGCCTGGCGCTGGCGTCGGGGGCGCCGGTGGTGCCGGTGGGGCTGATCGGGACGGAGAAGGTGCTGCCGATCGGGGAGTCGCGGCCGCGGGTCGCGCCGGTGGGCGTGCGCGTGGGGCGGCCGCTGGACTTCACGCGGTACAAGGGCATGGAGAACGACCGTGTGGTGATCCGCGCGGTGACCGACGAGGTCATGGACGCGATCCGGCGGCTCACCGGCCAGGAGTACGTGGACAAGTACGCGAAGCGCAACAGCCCCGGCAAGGAGAACGACGAGTAGGACGTCCTAGGGCGTCGTCGCGGCGTCCGTGGGGGTCTCGGTCCCCGTGGGGAGTCCGGTCGGAAGCCCGGTCGGCACGCCCGTGGTGAGTTCGCCCACGGTGTCGGGGCCGCTGGGGAGGTCCGCGAGCTCGGTGACGGTGACCGACCAGACCTCGACGGGCACGGGCGGGGCGCCGTCGGATTCGACGGTGTCGGTGAGCGCGGCGATCTCGTCGAGGACCTCGAAGCCGTCGACGATCCCGCCGATGACGCTCACGCCCGCGGTCGGCACGGCCGCGCCGCGGATGAGCGCGAACGCCGAGCCCGCGCGGCCGCGGTCGTCGGTGACGAGCGCGAGGACGTCGGCGACGTCGTTGCCCGCCATCCCGGTCTCGGCCTGGAACCGCCAGCCCGGCCCGTACGAGTCCTCGGACTCGGGGTCGGCGCCGGGGGAGCCGCAGCGCAGGACCGCGGTCGGGTCGACCGCCTGCGTGGTGAGCCGGTCGCATTCGTGGTTGGCGTAGAACCCGGCCTCGGCGAGGTGCGTGAACGCGTCGACGCCGCACGGGGCGAGGTCGCCCCACAGCATGACGGCGATCTCCCCGTAGTTGGTCTGGACGACCGCGAGGGACCGCTCCGGCGGGGCCGCGGGTTGGAGCGGGTCGGCGCCGTTCCCGGCGTCGTTCGCCTCGGTGACGTTGCAGCGAGCGGAGATCACCTCGCCGGTGTCGCCGCCTTCGCCGCCGCCGTCGCGGAACGCGAGCCAGGCGACCCCGGCGATGGAGCCGGCGGTGAGGACCACCGCGCCGAGCCCGGCGAGGCCGCGCTTCCAGCCCGAGCCGCGCTCCCAGGGGGGCGTGGACTTGAAGGGGCTGGAGGCTACCGGCTCGTGCTCGGTCGCGGCTGGGGTCCCGTCTGCGGGGCGGCTGGGCTCCATGACTCAGCATCGTACGGGGCGTCGTCTCGGGCGAGGTAGGCGTATCCGACGCAGATCAGGCCGTAGGAGACGGCCACGCCGACGAGGGTGCCGGGCGCGTAGCCGTCGGTGGGGACGACGAGCGCGGCGGCGAACAGGCCCGCGAGGTACCCGACGTTGTAGACGGTGTCGTTGACGCTGAACACGCGGCCGCGGTAGGCGTCCTCGACGCCGCGCTGGATGCTCGTGTCCACGGTGATCTTCACGCCCTGCGAGGCGATGTTGATGAGCAGGACCGCGACGGCGAACATGACCGGGCGCATGGTCCCGGCGAGGGCCGCGGCGACGACCGCGCACAGTGCCATGAGGACGACGACCCAGTTCTTGGGGCCCCACACGCGGGTCGCGCGGGGGGTGACGATCGCGGCGGCGAGGACGCCGACGTTCCCGAGGACCGCGAGGACCAGCAGCCAGGAGATCGTGGTGGTGCGGGCCGGGTCGGACTCGACGTCCCAGAAGAAGCCCATGAACAGGGCGATCGCGATGATGAACACGATGCCGTACAGGAACCGGTGCAGCCCTTGGACGGCCATCGCGAGGGCGGGGCCGCGGCGCGTCCCCAGGTGCTTGAACCCGGCGACCATCCCGGCGGTGGTGGCGGCGACGCCCTTCCACAGGCCGCCCGCGGGCGCGTCGTCCTCAGCGGGGCCGAGGCCGGAGCGCTTGAACGCGGCCCAGATGAGGCACGCGGAGACGAGGTAACCGCACCCCGCTGCGAGCGCGAGCATCGAGTAGGAGACGCCGGAGTCGATGAGCTTCGCGACGCCGGTGGTGGCGAGGCCGAGGCCGTAGGCGAGCGCGCCGAGCGTGGAGGCGAGGGAGTTCGCGGTGACGAGGTCCTGGGCCGGGACGACCTGCGGGTGGGCGGCGCCGAGCCCGGAGAGGACGAACCGGTTGGCGGCCAGGACGACCATCGCGCACAGCACCCACGACCAGTTGAAGCCGCCGGGGAGGGTCAGGCAGATGACGATCATGAGGGCGGCGCGCACGAGGTTCGCGCCGCCGATGAGGTTGCGGCGGCTGAACCGGTCGAGGACCGTGCCGACGTACGGGCCGAGCAGCGAGTAGGGGCCGAGGAGGAGCGCGACGGCGGCGGCGTACCGGAACGGGTCGCCCGCCTCGCCGAGCGCGGGGTTGAAGAACACCGAGAGCGCCAGGGACGCCTGGAACATGCCGTCCGCGGCCTGGGAGGTGAGGCGCACCGCCAGCAGGTGCCGGAAACGGCGGTTGCCGGCGAGGTTGCGGACGTGCCCGTCGGTGCGCATCGTCCGAGGATAACTCCGGGGAATGCCAAGGGGGACCCCGATTTCGCAATCGGGGTCCCCCTTGGGGAGGCGTTCGCGGTGCTCACCGCCACGCGGATGCGGCGCTACAGCCCCGCGATGAAGTTCTCGACGGAGATGCGGGCCTCTTCGTCGGAGAACTGCTTGGCCGGGGACTTCATGAAGTACGAGGAGGCCGACTCGACGGGGCCGCCGTGGCCGCGGTCCATCGCGATCTTCGCGGCGCGCACCGCGTCGATGATGACGCCCGCGGAGTTCGGGGAGTCCCACACTTCGAGCTTCAGCTCCGCGTTGAGCGGCACGTCGCCGAAGGTGGTGCCCTCCAGGCGGATGTACGCCCACTTGCGGTCGGTCAGCCACGGCACGTGGTCCGACGGGCCGATGTGGACGTCCGCGCCGAGCATCTCGTGCGGGATCTGGGACGTCACGGCCTGCGTCTTCGAGATCTTCTTGGACTTCAGGCGGGTCCGCTCCAGCATGTTCATGAAGTCCATGTTGCCGCCGAAGTTCAGCTGGTACGTGCGGTCCAGGCGCACGCCGCGGTCCTCGAACAGCTTCGCCAGCACGCGGTGCACGATGGTCGCGCCCACCTGCGACTTGATGTCGTCGCCGACGATGGGGATCCCGGCGTCGGTGAACTTCTGGGCCCATTCGGGGTCGGAGGCGATGAACACGGGGAGGGCGTTGACGAACGCGCAGCCCGCGTCGATCGACGCCTGCGCGTAGAACTTCGCGGCGGTCTCGGAGCCGACCGGCAGGTAGCAGACGACGACGTCGGCCTTGGTCTCCTTGAGGACCGCGACCACGTCGACGGGCGCCTCGGAGGACTCGGTGACCATCTCCGTGTAGTACTGGCCCAGGCCGTCGTGCGTCGGACCGCGCAGGACCTGGACGCCGGTCGGGGGGACCTCGGCGAACTGGATGGTGTTGTTCTCCGAGGCGTTGATCGCGCTGGAGAGGTCCTGGCCGACCTTCTTCGCGTCCACGTCGAACGCGGCGACGAACTCGATGTCGTTGACGTGGTAGTCGCCGAACTGGACGTGCATGAGGCCGGGCACCCGGTCCTCGGGAGCGGCGTCGCGGTAGTACTCGACTCCTTGGACCAGCGAAGAGGCGCAGTTGCCCACGCCGACAATGGCTACGCGCAGCTTACCCATCGCGCATGCCTCCTTTGTCTTGTTTATTTGGGTCTCCGGCGCTCGCAGCCGGATCGGGTGTTCCCTGTTCCGGGAGGGCGCTGGGCCCTCCCGTCCCGGCGACGGGATCGCCGAAGTCGTGTTGCGGCCGGGGGCGGCGGCCCTCCTCGGAGGCGATGAGCTCGTTGAGCCACCTCACCTCGCGCTCGGCCGTCTCCAGGCCGTGGCGCTGGAGTTCGAGCCCGTAGGCGTCGAGCCGCTCGGCGGTGCGGGCGAGCGCCTCGCGGATCCGCTCGCGGCGCTCCTCGACGCGGCGCCGGCGCGCTTCGAGGATGCGCAGGCGGGTGGCGGGGTCGGTGCGGGAGAAGAACGCGAAGTGGACCCCGAACAGGGCCTCGTCCGCGGACTCGGGGCCCGCGTCGGCCATGAGCTGGGCGAAGTGCTCCTTGCCCTCGGGTGTGAGCCGGTAGACCTTTCGGGCCCTTCGGCCGCTGAGCAGGGGTTTCTCTGCTGCGGCGCGAGTGGCGGCGGCCTTCTCGGATGTGACGCCCGCCGGAGTCTCCTCGACGATGAGCCCGCGCAGGCGCATTCTTTTGAGGGTCGGGTAGAGCGATCCGTAGCTGAACGCCGCCCTGATGGCCCCCAGCAGGGCCAGCAGCCGTTTGCGCAGCTCATAGCCGTGCATCGGGGATTCGTGCAAGAGCCCCAGAATGGCCAGCTCCAACATCGGTCCCTCCTCTCACACGGCGATCTAACTGAGCGATGTATCGGACCGATACATCAGGATAACCATAGCGGCAGGTGCAAATCACGTCAAGCTACGGGTCCGCGCCCTGTTCAGGGGCACTTCGATCCGATAAGCTCGGGCGCACGACGCGGTCTAGCAGAGTCTTCTCAAACTCGGTGTGCGAGACTGCGAGACGACCGGCCACCCCCCATGCCGGAAGTAGACCTTTGCGAACGCCGGTCCCGCCGGAGCGCCCTCCAGGGGGCGCCACCCTTCCGGCGCGCGCACCGGGCCGACCGGCAAGCCCCGCTGGGGTTACACAGCACGTGGATGGTTGAGCATGAGCGACAACGGTTACCGCCCCGCACCGCCGCCCGAGGAGGGGCGGCCGCAGGGCCGGGCCTCCGGGCAGGCGCGCGGCTACGGCGCCGCCCCCGGCGGCGGCCCCCGCCAACCCGACTACGGGTGGAACGGCGGACCCCAGCAGGGCGCCCCGCAGGGCCACGGCCAGCAGCCCCCGCGCCGCCCGCAGCAGGGCTACGGCACCCCGCCCGCAGGCCAGGCCCCCGTCGGCCGCGGCTCCGCGTCCGTCGGCGGCGCCCGCCCCAGCGGCTCAGCCTCCGTCGGCTCCGCCCGGCCCACCGGCTCCGCGTCGGTGGGCGGCGCCGGACGCGCCTCGGTCGGCTCCGCCTCCGTGGGCGGCTCCGGCCGCGCGTCCGTGGGCGCCGCCTCGGTCGGGTCGGCCTCCGTCGGCTCCGCGTCCGTGGGCGCCGCCCGCGTCAACCTCGACGAGGCCGACGCCCGCACCGGCCGCGCGGGGAACGGCGGCCGCCGCCGCGCCGGCAACGGCCCCCTGAACAAGGACGACCTCGAAGGCACCAAGAAGAAGCGCAAACGGCTGGGCCGCAAGATGTTCGCGGCCCTCATCGCGATGGGCATCCTCTTCGTCGCCAGCGTGACGATCGTCGCCACCTACTTCTTCCAGAACACCCCGCCCCTGTCCGGCGTCTTCCGCGAGGGCGAGTCCTCCGCGTTCTACTCCGCGAACGGCGAGCAGGTCGGCGCGTTCGGCGACACGCTCCGCCTCCAGGCCGACCCCGCGGAGATGCCGAAGACCGTCAAGGACGCGCTGGTCTCCCTTGAGGACCGCAAGTTCTGGGAGCACAACGGCATCAACGTCGGCCGCACCCTGGCCGCCCTCGTCAACAACGTCACCGGCGGCGAGACGCAGGGCGCCTCGACCATCACCCAGCAGTACGCGGGCATGGTCCTCGACGCGCGCGACGACATCTCCTACGACCGCAAGGCCCGCGAGGCGGCCCTGGCGATCAAGATGGAGTCCGAGTACGACAAAGACGAGATCATCGGCGCGTACCTCAACATGGCCTACTTCGGCCGTGGCGCCTACGGCATCGAGGCGGCCGCGAAGAACTACTTCAACACGCCGCTCGGCGACCTCACCTACGACCAGGCCGCGTTCATTGTCATGCAGGTCAAGTCGCCCAACGGCTACTACGACCCCTACTACACGGACTCCTACGACGAGGCGGCCTCCGCCGACCGCTGGAGCTTCGCGATGGGCGCGATGGTCGAGACCGGCGTCCTGTCGCAGAGCGAGCGCGACGCCTACACGTACGAGAACGTCGTCGCGACGCTCGCCGTCGAGTTCAACGCCTCCGGCTCCTGGGGCGGCAACACCGACCTCGGCTTCATCATCAACGAGCGCGACGGCTACGTCTTCGACGAGCTCCTGACCAGGTACGGCATCACCAAGGACATGCTCAAGGGCGCCGACGGCACCGGCGGCGGCTACACGGTGAAGCTCACCATCGACTCGGAAGTCCAGGACGCCCTGCGCACCACCGGGTCCCGCGGACTCCTCGCCGTCGAGAAGGACGGCGACGGCAACATGCTCGACGCGGACGGCGCCATCGTCACCGACCGCGACAAGGCCGCCCTCGCCAAGAACGACGAGGGGTACGTCTACTTCGAGAACGACAACGAGGATGCCGCCCTCGAAAGCTACGAGGACTACATGACCACGGCCATGGTCGCCATCGACCCCGACACGGGCGCGGTCCTCGGCTACTACGGGGGCGACAACGGCTTCGGCGTCGACAAGGCCGGCGAGGAGTCCCCGCACCCGCCGTCCTCGACGTTCAAGATGGTCACCGCCGCGACCGCCATCGAGAACGGCGACTCCATCGAGTCGTGGTTCAACGCGAGCTCGCCGCGCGAGTTCGACTCCCTCAAGAACGAGGAGACCGAGACCTGCATCGGCGGTGGCGAGTACCCCGACTGCACGCTCCGCAACGGCTCGCAGAACTCGAAGATCGAGCTGACGCTGACCGACGCGATCCGCGACTCGAAGAACACCCCGATGTACGCGATCTCGCAGAAGTACGGCTCCAACGCGATCCTCGAATACGCCACGGACATGGGCCTGGACATGATGACCCAGACCCGGCAGGCGTACGACGACAACGACCAGGTCTGGGACGTCAACGTCGGCTACGAGTTCGACGCGGAGAACAACACCTACACGCAGTACGGCCAGGCGAAGGACGAGACCGGCAACTGGGTCCTCGACGATTTCGGCAACATCGCGCTCGACACGCCGCTCCAGCTCGACAACTGCAACCCGGTCGTCAACACCGAGGGCGTCTTCCTCGCCGACACCGACGGTGAGGCCGACGCGTGCGACATCGGCGGCCGCGGCGACACCGACCCGTTCTACCACCACCTCGCCTTCGGCCAGTACCCGACGAGCGTCGCGGACATGGCCGCGATGTACGCCACCATCGCCAACGACGGCGAGCACTGGCCGACCCACTTCATCGAGTCGGTCACCGACAGCTCCGGCAACCCGGTCGAGCCCGACTCCGCGAAGCTGGAGCCCACGCAGGCCATCGAGGTCGAGGTCGCCCGCGACCTCCAGTGGGTCGGCTCCGAGATCGGCGGCTCATCCGAGGTCGACCAGCTCGACCGCGACTACTTCGGCAAGACCGGGACCTGGCAGGCGACCTGCGACGACTGCGAGACCAGCTGGAACGCCCACGCCTGGTACGTCGGCGCGATCCCGCAGATGTCCATCGCGGCCTGGGTCGGCAACGCCACCTCCGAGTCCGATCCGATCGCCGACCCGGACAACAACAAGAGCAACGTGTCCGGCTCCAACACCGCCTACCCGGTGTGGTTCCAGGCGATGACGAGTGCCCTCGCCAGCAAGGAGGGCGACGAGCACTGGGACGAGAAGATCGAGTGGGGCGGCAAGGCCAATTACGGCAGTATGAGCACTTGGGACATATCCGACGCCGGAGGCCCGATCGACGGCGGCGCGTTCTGCGCGGCCGAGCCGGACGACGAACTCTGCGCCGGGCAGGCCGGCGAGCAGGCGCAGGAGGAGTGCGAAGCGGACGGCGGCACCTGGGACGGCGAGGCGTGCCAGCCCGGCGAGGAAGAGGGCGATCCGGGGACGGACGATCCGACGGACGAGCCGACCGGCGAGGAGTCCACGGGCGAGGAGTGCGGCGGCTGGCTCCAGCCGACCTGTCCCGAAGAGGAACCGAGCACGCCGACCGAGGAGGGTTCGAGCAGTGAGCCCGACGACGGCCGCGGCGGCTGAGTTACCGCCGGGGGTCGACCCTCGGCCAGTATCGGAGCGACGGCGGCATGGGCCACAATAAGGCCCATGCCGCCGTCTGCATCCGCACCGAACGCCGCGCCGGACTCCGCGCCGGGCGATGCGCCGCCCCCCTCCGGGATCGAGCGCCCCGCCGGGGACCCCCCGGCCGCACCCACCCTCACCGACCGGGTCGCCCGGTTCGCCTCGGGCCTCATCGGAGGCCCGTTCGGCGACCACGCCGCCGACCCGCCCCGCCGGAGGTTCTGGATCCCGATCCGGGTCATCCTCCTCACCGGCCTGATCGCGTTCGCGGTCAACTGGCTCCAGAAGTACCCGTGCTCCGCGGGCGGCTGGGTGGACTGGCAGCAGTACACCGGCGCCTGCTACACCGACATCCGCGCGCTGTGGGGCGCGGAGAAGCTCAACGAGGGCGCCGTCCCCTACCGTGACCACCCGGTCGAATACCCGGTACTGACCGGATGGTTCATGGGCGTGCTCGGGCAGATCGCCTTCCGGATCGGCTCCGTCGCCAACACCGACGGCGGCCCGATCTTCTGGCACCTGAACGCGGTCGTGCTGTTCATCTGCGGCGCCGCCGCCATCGCGGTCCTGCACCGCATCCGCCGCGACAACCGCCGCACCGACATCCCCGGCCCGAACCCCGATCCGGCGCTCGTCCACTCCCGGCCCTCGCGGCCGTGGGACGCGATGCTGCTCGCGGCCGCGCCGGTGATCCTGGTGACCGCGACGGTCAACTGGGACCTGTTCGCCGTCGCCCTCTCGATGCCGTTCTTCCTGTACTGGCAGCGCGGCAGACCCGTCATGGCCGGGCTGTTCCTCGGCCTCGCGGTGGCCGCGAAGTTCTACGCGCTCCTGTTCATCGGCCCGCTGCTCATCCTGGCGCTCAGGCAGAAGAAGCTCCTGCCCGCGCTCCAGACCTCGGCGACCGCCGCGGTCGTGTGGGCCGTGATCAACGGGCCGGTCGCGTACCTGTGGCCCGACTCGTGGATGCGGTTCTTCGAGCTGAACTCCGAGCGGCCCGTCGACTGGGGCACCGGCTGGTACGTACTCCGCGGGCTCACCGGGTGGGAGGCGCTGTGGGACTCCGAGTTCGTGAACGACATGTACCTGGGCCTGTTCGCCGCGTCATGCCTGGGGATCGCCGCGCTCGGGTACTTCGCGCAGCGCAGGACCGCGGGCGGGGACTTCGGGCTCAAGACGCCGTCCACCGCGGACGTGGTGCCGCGCCTGGCGCAGCTGTGCTTCCTCGTGGTCGCGACGTTCCTGCTGTTCGGGAAGGTCTGGTCGCAGCAGTACGTGCTGTGGCTGCTGCCCCTGGTCGTGCTCGCCCGCCCCAAGTGGGGCTTCTTCCTGGTGTGGCAGGCCGCGGAGCTGTTCTACTTCTTCGCGTTCTACGGCAAGATGCTCCAGGTGTCGGCCGAGGACGGCCGGGGCATCCCCGAGGGCCTGTTCCTCGCCGCCGCGGCCTCGCGGTGGCTCACCGTGGCGATCATGTGCGCCCTGGTGGTGCAGGAGGTCCTCATCCCGCGTCTGGACGCGGTGCGATCCCTTCCGAAGCGGCCCAGTCGAGGAGCGCCGCTTCGGCGTCCTCGCGAGGAAGCGGCCCCCGCTCCAGCCGCAGCTCCTTGAGGAACGCCCAGGCCCGGCCCACCTCGGGGCCGGGCTTCAGGGCCAGCAGCTCCATGATCGCGTTCCCGTCGAGGTCGGGGCGGACCGCGCGCAGGTCCTCCTCGGCCCGGATGCGGGCGATGCGCTCCTCGAACGCGTCGTAGTCGCGGCGCAGCCGCTCCGCCTTGCGGCGGTTGCGGGTCGTGCAGTCGGAGCGCACGAGCACGTGGAGCCGGTCGAGCTGGTCGCCCGCGTCGGTGACGTACCGGCGCACCGCCGAGTCGGTCCAGCCTCCCGCCTCGTCGTCCGCGTACCCGTAGAAGCGCAGGTGCAGCGAGATGAGCAGCGACACGGCCTGGACGTCGGCCTTGGGGAACTTCAGCTCGCGCATCCGCCTGCGCGCCAGGCGGGCCCCGGCGACGTCGTGGTGGTGGAAGGTGACGCCGCCGCCGGGGGGGACGTCCTTGGTCTCGGGCTTGCCGATGTCGTGGAGCAGGGCCGCGAGCCGCATGAGCAGGTCGGGGCCGTCGGTCTCCTGCGCGATGGCGTTGCGCAGCACCTGGAGCGAGTGCTCGTAGACGTCCTTGTGCTGGGCGTGCTCGTCGATCTCCATGCGCAGCGCGGGCAGCTCCGGCAGGAACTGCTCCGCGAGGCCGGTGTCGACGAGGATGCGCAGGCCCACCACGGGGTCGGGTGCGAGCATGAGCTTGACGAGCTCGTCGCGGATGCGCTCGGCGGTGATGCGCGACAGCTCCCCCGCCATGCGGCGCATCGCGTCGAGCGTGTCCGGTTCGATGTCGAAGCCGAGCTGCGCGGCGAAGCGGGCGGCGCGGAGCATCCGCAGCGGGTCGTCGGCGAACGACGACTCGGGGGACGCGGGCGTGCGGATCGTGCGGCGCGCGATGTCGCCGATGCCGCCGAACGGGTCGGCGAAGACGTGCCCGGGGACGGACACGGCCATGGCGTTGACGGTGAAGTCGCGGCGCTCCAGGTCGTCTTCGAGGCGGTCGCCGTAGCGGACGACCGGGTTGCGGCCGACGCGGTCGTAGGCGTCGGCGCGGAACGTCGTCACCTCGACCTGCTCGCCGCGGAACATGCCCCCGACGGTCCCGAAGTCGGCGCCGGTGGTCCACACGGTGGAGCAGTGCGCGCGCAGGATCGCCTCGGTCGCGTCCGGGCGGGCGTCGGTGGTGAAGTCGAGGTCGCTCACGGGCCTGCGGAGCACCGCGTCGCGGACCGGGCCGCCGACCAGGTGCAGCTCGTGGCCGTCCCGCTCGAACAGCCGACCCAGTTCATCGGCTATCGGCGGGACCGTGATTTCCTTACCGCTACTGTTGTCAGACATCGCCGGGCAAGCTTAGCGGAGAGTGCGAGAATGGCCGAACCTAGCGCGAGACCGGGCCCCGGCCCGGACTACTCGCCGTCTGGCCCCGCCCCGGGCCGCCACCCCCACGCGAACCAGCAGTACACGCGCCCCCTCACCGGCAACGGCTACGTCCCCGCGGGCCCGCCCGCCCCCGCCCCGGCGGCCCCCCAGCAGCCGGTGCAGCAGCCGCAGCCCAAGGGCCGGAACGTGGTCCGCTCCAGCCTCCTCATGGGCGCCGGGTCGCTCGTCTCGCGCATCACCGGGTTCGGGCGCACCGTCGTCATCTCCGCGGCGATCGGCGCCGGGCTCCTCGGCAACTCGTACACGACCGCGCAGTACTTCCCGCAGATGATCTACGAGCTCGTCCTCGGCGGCGTGTTCGCGAGCATCATCATGCCCCTGTTCGTCAAGGCCCACAAGAACGACCCCGACGGCGGCGACGCGTTCGCGCAGCGCCTGCTCACCCTCGCGGCGCTCGTCCTCGGCGCCGCCGCGCTCCTCGTCACCCTCTGCGCCCCGCTCATCGCCCGCGCCATGGCCGAGCCGTCCCAGTACGGGCTCGTCACCGAGTTCTCGTACCTGATGCTCCCGGCGCTCCTCCTGTACGGCCTGTTCGCGATCCTCTCCGGGGTCCTCAACTCCCGCGAGCACTTCGGCGCCCCCATGTGGGTGCCGATCATCAACAACCTCGTGGTCATCACCGTCGGCGCCGCGTTCTTCCTGATCTACACCCGCGACGCCGTCCCCGGCCCCGGCGGCGAGCTGTTCGCCACCGCCGACCAGGTCACGAACGGGATGATCCTGCTCCTCGGCGGCGGGACCACCGCGGGCGTCCTCATCCAGATCCTGTGCCTCGCCCCGGCCCTGCGCAAGGCGGGGTTCCGGTGGCGGCTGCGGTTCGACTTCAAGGCGCTGCCGCTGCGCGACATCCGCCGCATGGCCGCGTGGACGCTCCTGTTCGTCGTCGCCAACCAGATCGCCGTCATGGCCGTGATCAAGGTCGCGAACGCCGCGTCCGGGAACGCCGCCGAGGACCAGTTCGTGCCCGGCACGACGGTCTACAACAACGCGTACCTGATGATGATGATGGCGCACGGGATCGTCGCGGTCTCCGTCATCACCGCGCTCATGCCGCGCATGACCCGCGCCGCCGACGACCGCCGCTGGTCCGAGCTGACCGAGCACCTCTCCTCCGGGATCCGCCTCGCGTCGTTCCTGCTCGTGCCGATCGCCGCGGCGTTCATCGCGCTCCACGAGCCGATCGCCCTCGCGATCTTCCAGTGGGGCGCCTACGACCACACGATGGCCGTCGCCACCGGGCAGGCGCTCCTCATGGTCGGCGTGGTCCTCATGCCGTTCTCGGTGTCCCAGTTGCAGATCTACGCGTTCTACGCGCAGACCGACACGAAGACGGTGGGGCTGTTCAACCTCCCCGTCATCGCGATCCGCATCGGCGGGTACCTCCTCGCGTTCGCGTTCCTGCCCCTGGAGTGGGTCGTCGTCGGCCTCCTCGCCGCCAACGGGGTGTCCTACCTGGTCTCACTGCTCCTGTCGATGAGCCTGCTGCGCAAGCGGGTCGGGCTCCTCGGGATGCGCAAGACCATGAACGGCCTGGTGCGAACCGGTGCGGCGGCGGTGATCGCGGGCGGCGCGGCCTACGCCGGGTGGCTCGCGTGGCCGGACGTGTCCGGTTCCAAACTCGGGCAGCTCGGTGCGGCGATCGTCCTCGGGATCGCCCTGCTGGGCGTGTATCTCGCCGCCTGCCTGGTATTCCGCGTCACTGAAATGGCGTCGCTCCAGGCAACGGTGCGCGCAAGGCTGCGACGATGAGCCAAGTACGATCCATACGTGCATTCTGGTCTGAGACCAGCCTCGGATCACCGGAAGACCCTGCACCGCGCTGAACCCGCATTCCTGAAAGACCCGACCGGCCGGCACGGCCCCTCCGCGGGGTCGGTCTGAGAGGGGAGGACCCCGCACCATGAGTTCTGCCGAAGTGCCGTCCGTAGGCGACCTGCTCGCGGAGCGGTACCGCCTCGAAGAGCACGTCGGAGGCGCGAGCGGCCACCGCCAGTTGTGGCGGGGCGTCGACGTCCTCCTGCACCGCTCCGTCGCGGTCGTCCTGCGCTCGCCCGGCGGCGAGGACGCGGCCCCGACGATGACGGCCGCGGTGGCGGCCTCCCGCACCCACGTCGACTCGATGGTCGACGTGTACGACGCGGTCGACGAGGGCCGCTTCGCGTACGTGGTGCGCGAATGGGTCAACGGCTCGTCGCTGCGCGGCGTCCTGGAGCGGCAGACCCTCGAAAGCGGGCACGCCCTCGAACTGGTCGCGTCGGTCGCCGACGCGGTCGCCGCCCTCCACGACGGCGGCGTCACCCACGCCGACCTCCAGCCCGGCTCGATCCTCCTCTCCGAGGACGACCGCGTCATGGTCACCGAGCCCCGCAACGAGCCCGGGAACACGCCCGTCGAGGACGTGCGCGCCCTCGGCGCGACCCTCTACGCGTGCCTCACGGGCGCCTGGCCGCGCGTCGTCCCCGCCGAGAACACCGGCCTGCCGGACGCCGCGACCGACGAGTGGGGCCGCGTCCTCGACGCCGACAAGGTCGTCGCCGGCCTGCCGCACCGGCTCGCGAAGCTCACCGCGGACCTCCTCGACCACTCCCAGGACCCGCCGTCCGCCGCGGAGCTCGCGGTCGAACTGCGCGCCCTCGCCGAGACCGGCGGGGCCGACCCCGTCCCGGCGCAGGCGACGAGCGTGTTCGGCGCGATCAACCTCGGCCGCCGCGGCTCCGCCGACGCTTCCACGCCGCCCGTCGGCATGAAGCGCCTCGCGGTGATCGCCGCGGTGGCGGCCGCGGTCATCTTCGCGGGCGTCGTCGGCTCGGCCATCATGTTCGGCGGCGGGGACGACCCCGCGGGCGCCGACGACCAGGTCGCGGGCGAGGACACCGGCGCCGACCCGTCCTCCGAGGACGACACCGAGATCGCCGCGCCCACCGAGGCCGAGATCACCGCCGACGACATCCGCGTCGTCGACCCGCCCGACGGCGACCGCAACCAGGGCGAGGGCGTCGAGGCCGCGTTCGACGGCAACGCCTCCACCGGCTGGTCCACCAACACGTACCGCAACGACCCCGCGTTCGGGAACCTCAAGCCCGGCATGGGCATCCTCATCGACCTCGGCGAGGCCATGGAGGTCGCGTCGGTGCGGGTCCAGATGACCAGCGCGGGCGCCACCGTGGGCCTGCTCGCGGGCGACGAGGACCCCGGCGACTCCTCCGACGGCGACCAGGCGATCGTGGACGACTTCGCGGAGCTCGCCCCGGCCGTCGAGGACGCCGACACGAACATCGAGATCCAGGCCGGCGGCCAGGCCACCCGGTACATCGTGGTGTGGGTGACCGAGCTGCCCCCGGCCTCCGGCGGGTACAAGCTCACGATCTCCGACATCAACGTGTTCGTCCGGTAGCCACCGTGCCCGGCCCCCTCAGCCCGCTCCCCGCCGACGGCCCCGAGCCGTTCGGCGGCCCGGCCGACGGGGTGGGCGACGCCGAGCTGCTGCGCCGCCACGTCGGCGGCGACCGCGAGGCGTTCGGGGAGCTGTTCCGCCGCCACCGGGGCCGCCTGTGGGCGGTCGCGGTGCGCACTTTGGCCGACCCGGAGGACGCCGCCGAGGCCCTCCAGGACGCGATGATCAAGGCGTACCAGGCGGCCGGCTCGTTCCGGGGCGGCTCGGCGGTCACCACGTGGCTGCACCGCATCGTCGTGAACGCGTGCCTGGACCGCATCCGCGCGGCCGGGCGCCGCCCCACGGTCCCGCTCCCCGAGGACGGGCGCGACCCGGTCCCGGCGGTGCCGCGCTCGGACCCGGACGACCCGCAGCAGGCGGCCCTGCGCCTGAGCGTCCACCGGGCGCTCGCGGACCTGCCGTTCGAGCAGCGCGCCGTCCTGGTGTACATCGACATGCTCGGGTACCCGGTCGAGGAGGTGGCCGCGATCCTGAAGGTCCGGCCGGGCACCGTCAAGTCGCGCGCGTCGCGGGCCCGCAAGCGGCTCGCCGAGCGCCTGCCTGAGTTCCGCCCGGCTGGGAACCCGCCCGCCCAGCGCGGCGTCGAACCCGGAGCGGGCAGTCCCACCAGCCGAGAGGAGGGGAGCCGATGATCGGGCAGCCGCCCGGGGAGACCGGGAACGAAGCCGGGATCGAGGCCGAGGTCGCGCGCACGCTGCGGCGGGCCTCCGACGGCTACGGCGACCTCCCGGAGCAGGTCGGGCACCGCCTCGACCGCGTCCTCGACTCCCTCCCGTCGGCCGACACGCTCCGCAGCGCCGCCCGCGGGCCCGAGCGCGAGGGCTTCTTCGCGTCCCTCGCGGAGCGCCTGCGCCCCAAGCGGGTCCGGTACGCCATCGCCTCCGGCGCGGCCGCGGTCCTGGTGACCGTGGGGGCCGTCGCGGTGGGCCTCCAGGCGTTCACGCAGTCCGACGAGAGCCCCAGCGCGGGCCAGGTCTACGCCGAGGACGGCCCGCGTTCCGAAGGCGACGACGACTACGCGGCCAGCGGCGAGCCGTCCCCGGAGTCCGACGGCGGCGACTCCCTCAGCGAGGAAGGCGCCGACTCGGCCGAGTCGGACGCCGAGGTGGGCGTGCTCGACGTCGAGTCCTTCGCCTCCGGCACCGACTACTCGGCCTCCACCGACCTGCTCGCGGCCCTGCGCGGCCTCGGCGACCACACCGCGGCCGGGGAGGTCCCGGCCGAACTGGCGGACCTCGCCGCGGGCGGCGCGTTCTGGCGCGCCTGCGAGGACGCGATCGCCGAGGAGTACGAGAGCCTCCTCGTCGCGGTCGACTTCGCCCGGTACGAGTCGGCCCCGGCGATCATGGCGCTCCTGATGTCCGACGACGGCGAGATCGCGGTGGCCCTCACCCCCGCCTGCGCCGACGGGGTCGTCGAGGCGCTCGCCGTGCAGCCCTAGCGGAGGGGTGAGCTTCCCCACGATCGGGGAATGCGCCTGTCACACGGCCGCCACGGCGCCGCCCCATGGAATTTCGGGTCAATAGGATGGGTTGAAGCTGTCAGCACCAGGGGAGCCGTCCCTGGCGCGCCGAACGACCACAGGAGCGACACCGGTGAGCGAAATCCGCGACGTCATCATCATCGGCTCGGGCCCGGCCGGGTACACCGCCGCGCTGTACACCGCGCGCGCCAACATGCGCCCGCTGGTGTTCGAGGGCTTCCAGTTCGGCGGCGCCCTCATGCAGACCACCGAGGTCGAGAACTTCCCGGGCTTCCCCGAGGGCATCATGGGCCCCGAGCTCATGGACCAGTGGCGCAAGCAGGCCGAGCGCTTCGGCGCCGAGCTCGTCTCGGACGACGTCACCCGCGTCGACCTCACCGGCGAGATCAAGAAGGTCTGGGTCGGCGAGGAGGAGCACCGGGCGAAGGCCGTCATCCTCGCGACCGGCTCCGCGTACCGGCCGCTGAACGTCCCCGGCGAGAACGAGCTCATGGGCCGCGGCGTGTCCGCGTGCGCCACCTGCGACGGCTTCTTCTTCCGCGACCAGCAGATCGCGGTTGTCGGCGGCGGCGACTCGGCGATGGAGGAGGCCACGTTCCTCACCAAGTTCGCCTCGAAGGTCACCATTGTGCACCGCCGCGAGGAGTTCCGCGCCTCGAAGATCATGGCCGAGCGGGCGCTCGCGAACCCGAAGATCGAGGTCGCGTGGAACTCCGCGGTCGAGAAGGTCAACGGCGAGGGCGGCAAGGTCGCCAGCGTGGACCTGGTCGACACCGTGACCGGCGAGACCCGCACGCTCCCGGCGACGGGCCTGTTCATCGCGATCGGCCACGACCCGCGCTCGGAGCTGTTCAAGGGCCAGGTCGAGCTCGACGAGTCCGGCTACGTCAAGGTCGCGGCCCCGTCGACGAAGACGAACCTGGAGGGCGTGTTCGCCGCGGGCGACCTCGTCGACCACACCTACCAGCAGGCGGTCACGGCCGCCGGGACCGGCTGCTCCGCGGCGCTCGACGCCGAGCGGTACATCGCGGCCCTCGAAGACGCCGCCGTCGCGGCCTGACCCACCGACTCTCACCTTCTTCACATCACACAGGAGGATGCCCATGGGCGCCATCAAAGCCGTCAACGACGAGCAGTTCCAGGCCGAGGTGCTGGAAGCCGACAAGCCGGTGCTCGTCGACTTCTGGGCCGAATGGTGCGGTCCCTGCAAGAAGGTCGCGCCGGTCCTCGAAGAGCTGGCGACGGAGATCGACTCGATCGAGATCCGCAAGCTCGACACCGACGCGAACCCGGAGACCACCCGCAAGTTCGGCGTCATGAGCGTCCCGACGATGATCCTGTTCAAGGACGGCCAGCCCGCCCAGCAGCTCATCGGCGCGCAGCCCAAGGCGGCCATCCGCAAGTTCCTGGGCCAGTAGCGAGAACGCGAGTACTTCTTCACCGATCAGGGGATCGAGCCAGCGGCTCGGTCCCCTGTTCTTGTCGTACCCCCGCGATATTTTTGTATCCAGGGGTCCCTTAAGGGGACATTTCGGGAATATCCGCTTTCATGTTCTGAGGCAAGGCGAAAGCGCAGGTCAGCGGTCCTCGTCCGGGGCGCCTTCGTCGAAGAGCTCGCCGTCGCGCTGGAAGCCGGGGCGGTCGATCCGGTTGCGGCTGGTGGTCGGCTCGCCGAAGAACTTGTCGAGCTCGATGTCGTCGAGCTTGAACCACTCCACGGAGTCGCCGGGCGCCCAGTGCTCCTCGGCCTCCACACCGCGGTCGATGGCCGAGCGCAGCTCCAGGCGCAGGCGCGGGTAGCGGGGGTCGAAGCGGACGGTCTTGAAGCCCACGGACCGGTAGAAGTCGGCGGGCACCAGGCACGCCCCGGCCTCGCCGCGGGCGTCGCCGAAGGTCTCCAGGGCGTAGATGCCGCGCCGGGCCACGTCGGCCGCGACGGTCTGCACGAGCTGGCGCCCCAGGCCCGTCCCCGCGTACACCGGGTTCACGTAGGCGGTCATGAGCAGGGCCGCGTCGGGCGAGACCGGGCCCGAGGGGAACTCCATGGAGCGGGGCACGAACTTCGGGGACGCGTACGTGACGAACCCGGCGACCGCGTCGCCCTCGTAGGCGATCCGCCCGCACCCGCCCCATTCGAGGAGCGTGTGGGACAGCCACGCCTCCTTCTCGACGGCGGGCTCGCCCACGTCGCGCGCCGCCTCGGCGCACAGGGGCGAGAGCTCCCAGAAGACGCAGGCGCGGCAACGCCTCGGAACTTCGTCCAAGGAGTCGAGTGTGAGGTTGACCATGCGCCGATGCACCCGTCCAGCCTACGTCGGCGCGGGGTCCACATGACGGAAAACACGCGCGGTCTGCGGTCCCTGTGCTAGTAGAGTGGTTCGATCACTGTGCGCGAGCTGCGGCGCCGTCGGGCCGCTTCCCGGCCGGGGCCCGTAGGCTTGGCGGCACACAGGACCCGCGACCAAGGTTCGCGGGCGACGAGGACCACCAGAGGAGGTCTCCGCGTGTCCGGTACAACACTCGACGATTACACCGGTCGCTACGCATCCCGGGTTCACGGGATGGCACAGTCGGAGATCCGCGCACTGTTCTCGGTCGCCGCACGGCCGGAGGTCGTCTCCCTCGCCGGAGGGAACCCGTACACGGCCGCCCTCCCCATGGACGAGCTCGGCGAGATGTTCACGCGCCTGCTCTCGCAGGTCGGCGCCGAGGCGCTCGGCTACTGCCCCGGCCAGGGCAGCGTCGCGCTCCGCGAGGCGCTCTGCGGGGTCCTCCAGCTCTCGGGCATCCGCGCCTCCGCCGACGACCTCGTCCTCACCACCGGCGCGCAGCAGGGACTCGACCTGCTCGCCCGCACCTTCCTCGACCCGGGCGACATCGTGCTCGCCGAGGGCCCCACCTATGTGGGCGCGCTCGGCGCGTTCCAGGCCGCGCAGGCCGACGTCCGGCACCTGCCGATGGACGACGACGGGCTCATCCCGGCGGGCCTGGAGGAGTCCCTCGCGGGGCTCGAACGCGAAGGGCGCCGCGCGAAGTTCCTGTACACGATCCCCACGTACCAGAACCCGGCCGGCGTCACGCTGACCGAGGAGCGGCGCGAGGAGATCCTCGCGATCGCCGAGCGGCACGGTCTCCTCGTCATCGAGGACGACCCGTACTCGATGATCTCCTTCGACGGCACGCCGCCCAAGCCGCTGCGCGCCCGCGCCGAGCGGGGCGTCATCTACCTCGGGACGGTCTCGAAGATCTTCGCCGCGGGCCTGCGCCTCGGCTGGGTCCTCGCGCCGCCCGCGGTGCGCGACAAGCTGCTCCTGGCGATCGAGGCGTCGATCCTGTGCCCCTCGGGGCTCACGCAGGAGGCCACGCTCCGCTTCCTCACGGAGATGGAGTGGCGCCAGCAGGTGAAGGTCTTCAACACGCTGTACCGGGACCGCCGGGACGCGCTCCTGACGGCCCTGGGCGACTACATGCCCGAGGGGATGACCTGGACCGTCCCCGGCGGCGGCCTGTTCATCTGGGCGACGCTGCCGGAGGGGCTCGACTCGAAGGCGATGCTCCCCCGCGCGCTCCAGGAGCGCGTCGCGTACGTCCCGGGCACCGGTTTCTACGCCGACGGCAACGGCCGCAGGGAGATGCGCTTGAACTTCTCGACCCAGACCGCCGAGGTCATCCGCGAGGGCGTGCGCCGGCTCGCCGGCGTCGTCGCGAGCGACATCGAGCTGCGCGACACCTTCGCGGGAGGCGGGGCATGACGGAGCGCGCCGCGGCAGCGGACATCCGCGTCCTCATCCTCGCCGGGGGCATGTCGTACGAGCACGAGGTGTCCCTGAAGTCGGGGCGGCGGGCGGCCGACGCACTCCAGCGGCTCGGCTACGTGTGCGACGTGCGGGACCTCGACGGCGACCTGCTGCCCGCGCTCCAGGAGTACCCGCCCGACGTGGTCCTGCCGCTCGTGCACGGCCAGCCGGGCGAGGACGGCTCGCTCCAGGCGGTCCTGGAGCTCTCCGACATCCCGATCGTGGGCACCGGTTCGACCGGCGCGCGCCGCGCGTGGAACAAGATCACGGCCAAGGACCTGCTCCGCTCGGCCGGGATCCCCACCCCCGACTGGACCTCGATGCCGCGCCAGGCGTTCTCGGACTTCGGGGCGCGCAAGCTCCTCGACCGGATCGCCGCGAAGATGGGCCTGCCGCTCGTCGTCAAGCCGAACTCGGGCGGGTCGGGCCTCGGCGTGCACGCGGTGCACAAGGAGGACGACTTCCCGTCGGCGATGATGGGCTGCTTCTCCTACAGCGACACCGCGCTCATCGAGTCGTTCGTCGAGGGCCGCGACATCGCGGTCGGCGTGCTCGACCTCGGCGAGGGCCTCGTGGCCCTGCCGCCGGTCGAGATCGCGCCGCTCCACGGCGACTACGACTACGCGGCCCGGTACAACCCCGGTGCGACCCGCTGGACGGTCCCCGCGACCCTCAGCGGGCCCGTGGCGGCCCGCACGGCCGAACTGGCACTGGAGGTCCACCGGACGCTCGGCCTCGGCGACATGTCCCGCGTGGACCTCATGGTCGACGACGCGGGCGGCATCCAGGTCCTGGAGGCCAACGTCGCCCCCGGGACGACCGAGACCTCCCTGCTCCCCATGGCGATCGAGGCCGCGGGCCTCGACTTCGGCGAGGTGCTGGCGACCATGGTCCACCGGGCCCTGGCCCGCCGCTAGGCCGCCGGCGGCGCCGCAGACAACGCGAAGGGCGCCGATGTTTCACGTGAAACATCGGCGCCCGACGTCGTTCTAGGGAAGTACGTTCGACCGGATGCCAAGGGGGCGTTGGGGTTCAGTCGTCGCTGAGCCAGGCCGCGATGTATTCGAGGTTCATCTTCCACTCGTGCTCCTCGACCGGCGGGAGGATCTCGTCCCACATGGTCATGAACGGGCCGCGGAGCTGGAGGTAGCCGTGCGGGCGGGCCAGGAACCACTGCTGGAGGTGCGCGGTGCCGTCGCCCCAGCGGTTGACGTGGACCTGCGCGACCGACTCCAGGGAGCGGATCGCGCGTTCGAGGCGCACGGTGAGCACGCCGAGTTCGGCGGCGTGCATCGTCGACAGGTCCCCCAGGTCGAGGTGCGCCCGCGGTTCGAGGATCACCACGACGGGGAGGCCGCTCGGGGCGGGCGGGGACTTCAGGCGCCAGCGTTCGTTGGACCAGAGGTACACCGAGTCGGGCGTATGGCAGGCCGCGCACTGCTCCTGCCGGTCGCCGCGGCGCGGCGGCTCGGCCTCGACCGGCTCCTGGAGCGGCTTGATGCGGAGTTCGCCCTCGAACGGGAAGGCGGGCCATTCGACGAACGCGGGCAGGGCGGGGCGAACGCCGCCCGCGCGCTGGTTCGGGGGTCGGGTGCTCGGGTTCGCCAAGTCGGGCTTGGAATTCGGGCCGGGGGTACTCGCAGCTGCCACCATCGAAAAATACCCCATGAACGCGAGTGTGGAAACCACCGGAATCGACCTTTTGGCAGATTTCAAATGGGTTAACTCACGGTCCACCCGTTCGACCCCCGACTGTGGAGCGATCACGGCCCGCGAACCAGGAGAATCAGCCCGGAGAACGGTATTCGAGGGCACAAGTGACGTGCGCCCATATGGCGGGAAGCCCCTGTCCGGGAGGCCGGTCCGTAGGGCAAGCTGGAAGGCGTGCAAGCAACAGTGACTGATAGTTCCACGCCGGAGGCGACGCCCGTTCCGGGCGACGACATCGCCGTCCTGGTGGACCCGCCGGTCACCGCCGCGCTCGTTGACGAACTCAGCCATCTCTGGGTGAGAGTGACGAACGCCGGCGGTTCCGTCGGGTTCGTCCCGCCGGTCAACATCGACGAGGTCCGCCCTCACACCGTCTCCATTCTCGCGCGAGTGATCGACCGGACTGACACGCTGGTCGCTCTAAAGGAAGGAGCCGCCATTGTCGCTTGGTGTGTTCTCACATCAAACGACAGCCCGCCGCGACACGGGTGGCGGACCATGCGCCACGTCCAGGTCGACCCCGCCCGGCAGGGCGGCGGACTCGGGGGCAAGCTGCTGGCGGCCGTCGACCACGTTGCCCGCGAAGAGCTGAAGCTTGAGGCACTGACCCTCAAGGTCCGCTCGGGCACCGGCGCCGACGCCTTCTACCGCCGACACGGATTCAGTGAGGTGGGACGTCTGCCGCGCGCCGTGCGCATGGCCGATGACGACTACCGGGACGACATCATCATGTGGCGGGAACTCTCCTAGCCGCAGCAGAGCGAACAAGGCGAGGGGCCGGATGTTTCACGTGAAACATCCGGCCCCTCGTTCGTTGTCCGGGGAACGGCTACTCGATGCCGATCTGCTCGACGATCCGGTCGAGGTCGGAGAGCGAGCCGAACTCGATGACGATCTTGCCCTTCTTGCGGCCCCACGAGATCGACACCTGCGTCTCGAAGTGGTCGGAGAGGCGCTCCTTCAGCTCCTCCAGACCGGGGGCCTTGATGCGGTCCTTCCCCGCGCGAGAGTCGCGCGGACGGGGCTCGTCGAGCTCCGGTTTCTCCTCCAGGCGGTTGGCCGTCACGAGCTCCTCGGTGCTGCGCACCGACAGTCCCTCGCTGATGATCCGCTCGGCGATGTGCTCCTGCGAGTCGGCGCTGTCGAGGCCGAGGAGCGCGCGGGCGTGGCCCGCGGTGAGTACGCCCGCGGCGACCTTCGTCTGCACGGTCGGCGGGAGGCCGAGGAGGCGGATCATGTTGGAGATCTGCGGGCGGCTGCGGCCGATCTTCTTCGACAGCTCCTCCTGCGTCACGTTGAACTCTTCGAGGAGCTGCGCGTAGGCCGCGCCCTCTTCGAGCGGGTTCAGCTGGACGCGGTGGATGTTCTCCAGGAGCGCCTCGCGGAGCATCTCATCGTCGGCCGTGCGGCGCACGATGGCCGGGACGGTCTCCCAGCCGAGGGCGGTGGCGGCGCGGAGCCGCCGCTCCCCCATGACGAGCTCGAAGCGGGCGCCGTCCTCGCGGGGCTCGTCCGGAGTCCGCTCGCGCACCGCGATCGGCTGGAGCATCCCGACCTCCGTGAGGGAGGTCTGGAGTTCGATGAGGTGCTCGTCGTCGAAGTACTGCCGCGGCTGCTTCGGGTTGGTGCCGATGTCGGGGATCGGGATCAGCTGGAAGCTCGCCCCCGGGACCGGCACGAGGTCCGGGCCGTCCGATGTTTCACGTGAAACATCGGGGACGGGCTCGGGCTCGGGAGTCGATGTTTCACGTGAAACATCGCGCTCGACCGCCCGCTCGGTCCGGGCCGCCTGGCGGGGTGCCGGGGCGGGTGCCGGATCGTCCCCGGCCTCCGTCTCGGACTCCGTCGTGGTGGTCTCGGCCAGACCGGTCGGGATGAGCGCGCCCAGTCCGCGACCGAGCCCTCCGCGCTTCGCCGCAGCCATCGACTAGTTCCCGCCTTTCTGGTTCTTCCCGCGCCGGGAGAGTTTCGCGCCGCGCAGGGCGATCTCCTCGGCCGCTTCAAAGTAGCTCGTCGCACCCCGCGAGCCGGGGTCGTACGTCATGATCGACTGCCCGTAGCCGGGGGCCTCGGAGACGCGCACGCTCCGCGGGACCACCGCGTCGAGGACGATCTCGCTGAAGTGCCCGCGCACCTCCTGCTCCACCTGGTCGGCGAGCTTGGTGCGCTTGTCGTACATCGTCAGCAGGATGGTCGAGACCCGAAGGCGCGCATTGAGATGCGCCTTGATGAGCTCGATGTTCCGCAGCAGCTGGCCCAGCCCTTCGAGCGCGTAGTACTCGCACTGGATGGGGATGAGCACCTCCTCCGCGGCGACGAGCGCGTTCACGGTGAGGAGCCCCAGGGACGGCGGGCAGTCGATGAAGATGTAGTCGAGTTCCCCGCTGTAGGTCTCGATGCTCTTCTCAAGGCGCCCTTCGCGGGCGACCACGTTGACGAGTTCCACCTCGGCGCCGGCCAGGTCGATCGTGGCCGGGATGCAGTAGAGCGAGGGGATGCCGTCGACGGGCTTCGCGATCTCGTCGAGCGGCTGGCCCTCGACGAGCGCCTCGTAGACGCTCGGCGTTCCCGCGCCGTGCTCGACGCCGAGACCGGTGGAGGCGTTCCCCTGGGGGTCGAGGTCGATGACCATGACGCGGTTCCCGTGGAGCGCCAGGGCGACCGCGAGGTTCACGGTGCTCGTGGTCTTGCCGACGCCGCCCTTCTGGTTGGCGACGGCGATGACGCGGCGGCGGGTCGGCCGGGGCATCGTCACGGCCCCGGACGGGTTGAGGACGCGCACCGCGCGCTGGGCCTCGCGGGCCAGCGGGAGGTCGTCGTCGAACTGCTGGGTCTTCGCCGCCGGCGCCGACTGCTGCGGCACCGCCTTTGCGGTCGCCTTCCGCCCGTTCGCCTGCGACTCGTCCGGCGCCAGATGCCGTCCGGTCTTGCCGCGCGATGTTCTCGCCATCCCGTCCCCCCGTTCCCCGCTGCTGTCAGACCGGTCGGACGTCCCGACGCCCGCGCCGGACTGCCTCGCAACCGATTCTGACCCAGTCTGCCCGTAGGCCGGGGCTGCGCCACCCGATTCGGGGGAGGTTTCTCGATAGCGGTGGCGGCGCGAGGGCGGCGCCTCCTCGCTCACGGCAGCATCGAGGAGGTTCCGGATCCGCCGCTCGGCCGGGGTATCGCCGCCAAGGGAGCTGTGTTCACGATCTTCGGAGGGAAGGGGGTCGCGCACGTTCACCGCCACAGACTACGGGCCGAATGTTTCACGTGAAACATCGCCCTGCTCGGAGTAGCTTACTCGGGATAGGTTATCCGAACCGGGCGCACATCGCCGAATACGCAGTGCCGCGATGACGGTCTCATCGCGGCACTCGTTGCAGCCCTTGGGCTTTCGCTGTATGAATTTTCCGGCCGGGTTGGCCCGGTTGGCTAGTGGACCCGCTCGATCTCCACAACCGTTACGGGGACGGTGAACACGGGCTCGCTCAGCTTGTACTCGCCGCACTGGAGGATGGACGCCTTGGCGCCTCCGAGCGCGCGGATCGCGTTCGCGTCGCGCTTGATCTCCTCCTCCGCGCTCTGCCCCTTGATCGCCAGCATCAGGCCGCCGAGGCGGGCCAGCGGCAGGCACCAGCCCGCGAGCTTCCCCAGGGGCGCCACGGCCCTCGAGACCACGATGTCGGCCTTCCCCCGCGGGGAGACCTCGTCGGCGCGCGCCCGCACCACTTCGATGTTGGTGAGGCCGAGGGTCGCCACGACCTCCTCCAGGAACGTGATGCGGCGCTGCATGGGCTCCACGAGGGTCACCCAGATGTCCGGCCGCGCGATGGCGAGCGGGATGCCCGGGAGCCCGCCGCCGGACCCGACGTCGATCACATCGGACTCCTGCGGGATCAGCTCCTCCACCACGGCGCTGCCGAGCACGTGCCGCCCCCACAGCCGCGGCACCTCGCGCGGCCCGATGAGGCCGCGCTCGATCCCGATGGTCGACAGGAGGCCGACATAGCCCTCCGCCAAGGCGATCCGATCCTCGTCCGCTCCGAACACAGAGGCCAATGTTTCACGTGAAACATTGGCCTCGGCGGGTTCAGAGCCTTCCGGCTCGTCGTTCATTCGTTCAGTCGCTCCGCACTACTCTGTCGCCTGCCGTTACTCGGCGGGCTTCACGACGACCCGGCGGCGCGGCTCGGCGCCCTCGGACTCGCTCTGCACGCCGTCGGTGGCGTTGATGACGTCGTGGACGCACTTGCGCTCGAAGGCACTCATCGGGTCGAGCTTGACCACGCTGGCGGTCTCGATGACCCGCTTGGCGGTCTTCTCGGCCAACTCGGCGAGCTTCTTGCGGCGCCCGGCGCGGTACCCCCCGATGTCGAGCATCAGGCGCGAGTGGTCCCCGGTCTTGCGGTACACCGCGAGTCGGCACAGCTCCTGGAGGGCTTCGAGGGTCTGGCCCTTGGGGCCGACGAGCCCGCCGAGGTCCTCCCCGACGATCTCGACCTGGGGGCGGTCGCCGACGACGAGTTCGTCGATGTCCCCGTCGAGGTCGAGGATGTCCAGCAGGCCCTCCATGTAGTCGGCCGCCACTTCGCTCTGCTCGAAGAGGTCGTCTTCGGAGGCCACCTCGTCCTCCCGCACCTCAGTTGCTCCCATAATTGCCAACTCGTCCTATCGCTCGTTATAAGCCTAGTTTGCACCATTGTGGCTGATCCGCGGCTCCTGCGCCGCCGCGGACCGTCCCCCTAGCCTTTTTTCTTCTTGGAGGCCTGCTGCGCGCCGCTGACCTTCTTGGCCCGGGCGATGCGCTCCGCCCGGGAGAGGTTCTTGCCCGCGCCCGGTCCGCTCTTGGCGGCCCCGGAGCCGTTGACGCTCGAACCGTTCACGCCCTGGTCCGACACGGTCGGCTTGGCGGGGGCGGCACCGGTCTGCTTGGGCCGCTTGCCGGGCTTGGGGGCCAGGTCCTTGCGGCGCTGCTCGGCCTCACGCTGCTCTTCGAGCATCTTCTCGTGGGCCTTCGAGCCGGGCTTCGGCGGCTTCGCGTTCGCGTTGTTCTGCGCGGGCGGCGGGTACTTGCGGAGCACGTACTGCTGCTGCGCCAGCGAGAACAGGTTGTTGATGGTCCAGTAGATGACCACGCCGATCGGGAACGCGCCCGCGGAGAAGATCATGATCACCGGGATGCCGTAGAGCATCACCTTCTGGATCATGCGCTGGTTCGGGTCCTCGTTCCAGCCGGTCTTGAGGATCATCTGGCGGGTGGTGAGGAACGTCGTGAGGATCATCAGCGCGCCGAGGATGCCGGCGACGAGCTTGACGTTGACGGAGGAGGAGTCCACGGCGTCGAGCTGCGAGGCGGGCGTCAGGAAGGTGCTCCAGAACGGGGCGCCGAAGAGCTTCGCGTGGACGTACGTGTTCCAGTCCGACGCCGGGCCGCCGGCGAGGCCGGTCCACCCGTACAGGTCGGTGTTCAGCGTCTGCTCGGGGTCGGGGCGGCGCAGGATGTGGAAGAGCGCCAGGAAGACCGGCATCTGGATCAGGATGGGAAGGCAGCCCATGAGCGGGTTGGCCTTCTCCTTCCGATACAGCTCCATCATCTCTTTCTGGAGCGTCTCGCGGTCGCCCTTGTAGCGCTCCTGGAGCGCCTTGATCTCAGGGGCGAGCTTCTGCATGGCCCGCTGGGACTGGATCTGCTTGACGAAGAGCGGGAAGAGGATGACGCGGAGCGTGATGACGACGCCCACGATCGCGAGGACCCAGGCCCAGTCGCTCTGAAGGAATCCGTTGTCGTCGCCGCCGAAGACGTTCGACCAGAGGTCGTGCCACCGCAGCAGCACCCACGACACTCCGGTGTAGGCCCACTCCATCACTTGCGGACTCCAGTCATCTCGCTCGAATTCATCACGTGCTCACTCATGCCGAGGGGGCACGGGGTCGAAACCCCCCGGATGAAAGGGGTGGCACCGTCCCAGCCGTCGCAGGCTCAACCATATGCCACGGGCTGCACCGTGCCGGGACAGCGCCTCAAGGGTATATGCGCTGCAACTGGGGTAGAAGCGGCAGCGTGCCGGAAGCGCCGGGCTTATCCACCGACGGTACGCGATCACGGGGGCGGCCACCACTCGGACCAGGCGTGATTCCGGCTTGTGCTCAAAGGCTTTCGCCGAAGGCGAACAAGTGTGGGGTGCCGTAGGCGAACCCCCGGAACGGGGCACCGGAGGCGGACCTGCGTGGGGTGACGCGGAGGCGGTCACGACCGGCTCCGGTGCTGGCGGCCGCTCTTCCCGGTGCGGGCCGCCTGGACGGCCTCGGTGAGGTCGCGGCGCAGTTCGGCGAAGTCCCGCTCGGCGGCTTTGGGGGTGGCCCGGACGACGACGTCGGTCCCGGCGGGCCAGTGGGGGAGCTCTTCGGCGGCGGCGTGCCGCAGGCGGCGCTTGACCTTGTTGCGGACCACGGCGTTGCCGACGGCCTTGGAGACGACGAAACCCGCCCGCGCCGTGCGGTTCGCATCGGCTTCGGACGGTGTCGCCGGCTCGGCGGCCGGTTGGAGCGCTGGTGCCCAGTGCACGACGACGCCGCCGCGGGCGGCCCGGCGCCCGCGCTTGAGCACGGCACCGAAGTCCCGGCTGCTGCGGATGCGCGCGTCGGCTGGTAGCACCTGGATCACGTCCTCATCCCCCGCGGGCGGGCGTGTTCGCCCGCCTCGCGCAGGGGACCTGAGGCAAGCGCTCAGACGGTCAGCTGCTTGCGACCCTTGTTGCGGCGCGCGTTGACGATGGCGCGGCCCGCACGGGTGCGCATGCGCAGCCGGAAGCCGTGGGTGCGCTTGCGACGGCGGTTGTTCGGCTGGTAGGTGCGCTTGCTCACGACGGATGTCTCCCATTACGAATCAAATTGCCACTGCGCCGGGCCCTCCCGGGGCCCAGCCCCGGATCGGGGCTACGGGGACGCGGAGAACAGCCTAGCAGGGCTTTCACCGGGGTCCCCAGCCGCTGACGGCGGGTGTGGCATGCCCCTCTGGTTCGACGGGCAACTCGCTCATGTTACTCGCCGCACCGGCGCGGTCGCCAACCCGGGTGCGGCCGGGGGAGCGGCGCTGCGGGCGTCCTCTGCGGACCCGCCGGGACGCGTCCGGCGAGGTCCCGCGACCGCCGCGAGCAGCCTGTGGATAACTTCGCCCGGACTGTGGGCGACTTCTGCGGCGCAGGAACGGCATCGTCAGAGGTGTTGCGAGAAATACCAGGTCATGACCGTGATTCAGGAAACATTGTCACAAGCGGCGCATGTGCACAGGGCACCTGAAGCCCTGTGGATAACCTGTGGAAAACTTGCTGGGACGCGTCGCCGGATGCGCCGGGAGGACCGGTCGGGGCGGTGCGGATCGCCTGCATCGGAGCCTACCGGCTGCGGCCTCCGAACTTCGCGAAACCGACCGTTCGGGGACAGACGGCGAGCACCGGGGCACGGGACGACGAGCACATGAACACGCAGCGACGAGCTTCATGAACACAGAGGGATGGCGAACGTGACCGACCAGGATCTGTCGGCAGTCTGGTCGGCGGTGTCCGCCGAGCTGGCCGAGGCGTCGTCGCTCACCCGCCAGCAGGCGGCGTGGATGCGGCTCTCGCAGCCGGTGCTGTCGATGCCCGGCACGTTCATCGTCGCCGCCCCCGACAAGTTCGCCCGTTCGGCGTTTGAGTCGAAGCTCCGCGTCCCCATCAGCGAGGCCCTCTCCCGGCACCTGGGCCAGCCGACGCAGATCGCGGTCACCTTGCAGGAGAAGCAGGTCGAGGCCGCACCCGAGCCCCCGGCCCCGGAGCAGCCGCCCGCGAACGGGACGCCCGCGCCGGAGGCCGCCGACGCGACAATCGTGTTCGAGCGCCCGAAGTTCGAGGAGCCCCCGCCCGCGCAGCGCGGTCCCGTGCCGGCGCAGAACCCGCCGAGCCTGTTCGACACCGCGTCCTTCCGCCCCGGCGAGGCCGCCCCGGCCCCTGAGCGCCCGGCCGCCGAGCGTCCCGCGCCCGAACGCCCTGCACCCGAGCGTCCGGCGCCGCCGGTCGAGCGCGCCCCCGAGCCCGAGCCGGAGCGGCCCGCGCCGATCCCGCACCAGCCCGCCCGCCAGGCCGAGGCCGAGGCGCCCCGCTGGGAGGAGCGGATGACCGAGCCGCCCGCCGACGGCGCCGAGCTCGAACGGGTCCTCTCCGAGACCGCGGCCCGCCGCGCCGACGGGCACAAGGACCAGGCGCACCCGCCCGTGGCCCCGCCGCCCTCCGACGACCCCGACCCCGAGCGCCGCGGCGGGATCACCAAGGCCCACACGGCCGCGCCCGCGAAGGCCGTGGACGGCGTGGGCCGCCTGAACCCGCGCTACAACTTCGACACGTTCGTCATCGGCTCCTCGAACCGGTTCGCGCACGCGGCCGCGTTCGCCGTCGCCGAGGCGCCCGCGAAGGCGTACAACCCGCTGTTCCTCTACGGCGGCTCCGGGCTCGGCAAGACCCACCTCCTCCACGCGGTCGGCCACTACGCGCACGACCTGGGCACCGCCCAGTCCGTCCGGTACGTGACGACCGAGGAGTTCACGAACGACTTCATCAACTCCCTGTCGGACCGGCGCCAGCAGGCGTTCCAGCGCCGCTACCGGGACGTGGACATCCTCCTCATCGACGACATCCAGTTCCTCATGGACCGCGAGCGCACGCAGGAGGAGTTCTTCCACACCTTCAACGCGCTCCACAACGCCAACAAGCAGCTGGTGATCTCCTCCGACCGCTCGCCGAAGCAGCTCCAGACCCTGGAGGACCGCCTGCGGACCCGCTTCGAGTGGGGCCTGCTCGCGGACATCCAGCCGCCGGACCTGGAGACGCGCATCGCGATCCTGCGCAAGAAGGCCGTGCAGGACGAGCTGAACGTCCCCACCGACGCCGTCGAGTTCATCGCGACGCAGATCCACCACTCGATCCGCGAGCTCGAAGGCGCACTGATCCGGGTGACCGCGTACGCGAGCCTGAACAAGAAGCCCGTGGACCTGGGCCTGGCCGAGGAGGTGCTGCACGACTTCATCCCCGAGGGCGGCAACACCCACGAGATCACGGTGGACCAGATCATGCAGGCGACCGCCGACTACTTCGGGGTGGCCTCGGCCGACCTGAAGGGGAACTCGCGGTCGCGGATCCTCGTGAACGCCCGGCAGGTCGCCATGTACCTGTGCCGGGAGCTGACGGACATGTCGCTGCCCCGGATCGGGCAGGCGTTCGGCGGCCGCGACCACACGACGGTGATGCACGCGAACAAGAAGATCCGGAAGCAGATGGCGGAGCGCCGGGCCCTCTACAACCAGATCGCGGAATTGACGAACCGTTTGAAACACACCGACGAATGAGCGGCCTGTGGACAAGTCTGTGGAAAAGCTGTGGATAAGTGCCGGAATCTGTGGAAAGCCTGTGGACAGAGTGTGGATAACAGGCGGGAGTGCGATTCTGTTTCGCTTTGAGGCTGTGGAGAACCCTGTGCATAACCTGTGGAAAAGCTGTGGACAACCCTGTGGATGGAATGTGGAAAACTCGGCGGGTGTCGGAGGCTGTGGATAAGCTCCTGATTCATCCACAGGTTCTCCACAGGCCGTCCACAGGCCCGCGGCCGGGACTAGCTGCGGAAAGAAGGGTTTTCCACAGTTTCCACAGCACCGACGACTACGACGACAGTTATATCTATAGAGAAACCATTAGTAATAGCGCTGTGAACAACCGAGCTTCATCGAGAAGGAGCGACCCATGAAGTTCCAAGTCGAACGCGACACCTTCGCGGACGCGGTCTCCTGGACCGCGAAGAGCCTCCCGGCCCGCCCGTCGGTGCCCGTCCTCGCGGGCGCCCGCCTGTCGGTCGACGAGGGCACCCTGACGATCTCCGGTTTCGACTACGAGATCTCCACCCGGGTCACCGTCGAGGTCACCGGTGAGAGCGCCGGGACCGCGCTGGTCTCCGGCAAGCTCCTCGCCGAGATCGTCAAGGCCCTCCCCAACAAGCCCGTCGACTTCGTCGTCGACGGCCCCCACGCCGAGCTCACCTGCGGGTCGGCCCGGTTCACCCTCCCGACCATGCCCCTGGAGGACTACCCCTCGCTGCCGCAGATGCCCGAGGCGATCGGGACCATCGACGCCGAGGAGTTCGCGAAGGCCGTCGCCCAGACCGCGGTCGCCGCGGGCAAGGACGAGACCCTGCCGACGATGACCGGCGTCCAGGTGGAGATGACCGGCGGCGGCATCGGGATGCTCGCCACCGACCGCTACCGCATGGCGATCCGCGACTCGACGTGGGAGCCGGGCGCCTCCGACGTGGCCGTCACGGTCCTGGTGCCCGCCAAGGCCCTCGCCGACACGGCGCGCACGTTCGGTTCGCTGTCGGGCCCGGTGACGATCGCGGTCCCCACGGGCACCGAGGGCGCCCCGGGCATGATCGGCTTCACCGCGGGCGGGCGCCAGACGACCTCCCGCGTCCTCGACGGCCAGCTGCCGCCGCTGCGGAGCCTCCTGGCGACCACGTACGCGACCACGCTGAAGGTCAAGACCTCCGAGCTGATCGAGGTGGCCCGCCGCGTCGCGCTCGTCGGCGACCGCAACTCGCCGATCCGCCTCTCGTTCGACGAGGACGGGCTCGTGGTCGAGGCCGGGGGCGCCGAGGACGCGAAGGCGTCGGAGGCCATGGACTGCTCGCTCGACGGCGAGCCCGGCAAGATCGCGTTCAACCCGACGTACCTCCTCGACGGCCTCGCCGCGATGGACGCCCCCTACACGGCGTTCAAGATGAACGAGCTCGGGAAGCCGGTCGTGATGACCGGGCAGCCCGCGCCCGAAGATGAGGATTCCGACACAAACCACGACGTGTACCTGTACATGCTGCAACCATTGCGTTGGGACGCCTGACCGCACAACGACGTGAACGACCCTGGCGCGAACACCGCGGAACGCTTTCGTGTTTGAAAGGGGGCGCGACATGCAACTCGGCATGATCGGGCTCGGCAAGATGGGCGGCAACATGAAGTTGCGGCTCGAAAAGGCTGGACATCAGGTCGTCGGCTACGACCGCAACCCGGACGTCGCCGACGTGGACTCGCTCGCGGGCCTCGTGGAGGCGCTCGACGCCCCGCGCGCCGTGTGGGTCATGGTCCCCGCCGGCGAGGCCACCCGGTCCACCGTGGAGGAGCTGGCCGGGCTGCTGTCCGAGGGCGACATCGTCGTCGACGGCGGCAACTCCCGCTTCACCGACGACGCGGTCAACGCGCAGACGCTCGCCGCAGGCGGCATCGGGTACGTCGACGCGGGCGTCTCCGGCGGCGTGTGGGGCCTGACCGAGGGCTACGCGCTCATGGTCGGCGGCGCCGAGGCCGACGTGCAGCGGCTCCAGCCGGTGTTCGACGCGCTCAAGCCCGAGGGCGAGCACGGCTTCGTCCACGCGGGCGGGGTCGGCGCCGGGCACTACGCCAAGATGGTGCACAACGGCATCGAGTACGCCATGATGCAGGCGTACGCCGAGGGCTACGAGCTCCTGGAGGCCAGCGAGTACGTCGACAACGTGCCCGAGGTCTTCAAGTCGTGGCGCGAGGGCACCGTCATCCGCTCGTGGCTGCTCGACCTCATGGACCGGGCCCTCGAAGCGGACCCGAAGCTCGACCACGTCAAGGGCTACGTCGAGGACTCCGGCGAGGGCCGCTGGACCGTGGACGAGGGCATCCGCCTGCGCGTCCCGCTCCCGGCCATCACCGAGTCGCTGTTCGCGCGCTTCACCTCCCGCCAGGAGGACTCCCCGGCGATGAAGGCCGTCGCGGCGCTGCGGAACCAGTTCGGCGGACACGCCGTGAAGTCGGAATAATCGAGACGGCATCATAGAGGCGTGCGTGTACGACAGCTGCAATTGACGGACTTCAGGTCCTACGCGCACGCCCAAGTCCTGTTCGACGAGGGGCCCTCGATCCTGGTGGGCCCCAACGGACACGGCAAGACCAACCTGGTCGAGTCCCTCGTCTACCTGGCGAACCTCCGCTCCCACCGCGTCTCCTCCGACGCGCCCCTGGTCCGCCAGGGCTGCGAGCAGGCCGTCGTCAGGGCCGAGATCCTCCACGACTCCCGGCGCCTCCTCGCCGAGCTGGCGATCGTCCCCGGCAAGTCGAACAAGGCCCGCCTCAACCGGACCGACCTCAAGCGCCCCCGCGAGATCATCGGCGCCCTCAAGGCCATCGCGTTCGCGCCCGAGGACCTCGCGCTGGTCCGCGGCGAGCCGTCCGCGCGCCGCCGCTACCTCGACGAGCTCCTGTGCGCCCGCTACCCGCGCTTCGCGGGCGTGCGCGCCGACTACGAGCGGGTCCTCAAGCAGCGCAACACGCTCCTGCGCACCGCGTACCTCGCGAAGAAGACCGGCGGCCGCGGCCCCGGCGGCGCGGAGATGGCGACCCTCGACGCGTGGGACGCGCACCTCGCCGCCCACGGCGCCGAGCTCATGGCCGGGCGCCTCGCGCTCCTCGACGACCTCGCCGAGCCCGTCGCGAAGGCCCACTCGCGCATCGCCGACGGCCGCGCCGAAGTGACCCTCACGTACGAGTCGGAGCTCGGCGACGGCCTCACCGCGGAGCAGGACGTGCTCGAAGCCCGCCTCTCCGCGGCGCTCGCGGGCGTCCGCTCCAAGGAGGTCGAGCGCGGCTCGACCCTCGTCGGCCCGCACCGCGACGACCTCGACCTGGTCCTGGGGACCCTCCCCGTCAAGGGCTACGCCTCGCACGGCGAGACCTGGTCGGTCGCCCTCTCGCTCCGCCTGGGCGCCTTCGAGCTGCTGCGCGCCGACGGCACCGCCCCGATCCTCATCCTCGACGACGTGTTCGCCGAGCTCGACGCCACGAGGCGCGAGCGGCTCGCGGAGTACGCCGAGGCCGCCCCGCAGACGCTCATCACCTGCGCGGTCGCCGGGGACGTGCCCGACCGGCTCACCGGCGCCCGCTACGACGTGTGGGAAGGCGAGGTCAAACGTGTCCTCTAGTGGATTCGACTACCGTCCGCGCCCGCGGCGGCGCGGCAAGTCCGACGACCCGCGCTTCCGCAAGGAGTGGTCAGGCCCCGGGCCCGACAAGCGCGACCCCGAGCTGCTCGGGAACCTGCTCCCCCAGATCGTGCGCAAGAACGGCTGGACGCGCAAGGTCGCGGACGCCTCGGTGTTCGGCCGCTGGGAGGCCATCGTCGGCCCCGACATCGCGGGCCACTGCCGCCCCGAGCAGCTGGAGAACGGCGAGCTCCTCGTCGTCGCCGAGTCCACGGCGTGGGCCACGCAGCTGCGCCTGTTCTCGCGCCAGATCCACGCGAAGATCGCCGCGGCCCTGGGCCCGAGCGTGGTCAAGCGGCTGAAGATCGTCGGCCCGAAGCAACCGACACGTTCGTACGGTCCGCGGCGGGTGCGGTTTAATGGCTCTCGTGACACGTTCTGAAGCCGGACACCCCTAGGTCCGTAGGGGGGTTCATGTCCGCGGCTCCCAGTGCGACTATGGCGACAGCGAGGCCCGCGGAGGCCAGCTTCCGAGCCCGGACGAAGTAAGATTGACGGATGCGGTCGCGGCCGGCGCTCTTGAGCGTCCGGCCGCCGGTCAGGTCCGGCCCGGGCGGCCCCCATCGCGCGGGCCCGGACTTCGGACATCGGGTGCTTCCGCGGCCAGACGGCTGCAAGTGTCACAGCCATGGATTAGCTTTTCTTTACCGACCGTGAACCACGATTCGACGACAGAAGGAGTTGCCGGTGGCGGCGAAGCAGCAGGACGAGTACAGCGCCAGTTCGCTTCAGGTGCTCGAAGGGCTTGAGGCCGTCCGGAAGCGTCCGGGCATGTACATCGGCTCGACCGGCGAGCGCGGCCTGCACCACCTGATCTGGGAAGTCGTCGACAACTCGGTCGACGAGTCGCTGGCCGGATTCTGCACCGACATCACCGTGACCCTGACCGACGACGGCGGCGTCCGCGTCGAGGACAACGGCCGCGGCTTCCCCGTCGACGTCCACCCCAAGCTCGGCAAGCCCGGCGTCGAGGTGGCCCTCACGGTCCTCCACGCGGGCGGCAAGTTCGACTCCCAGACCTACGCGGTCTCGGGCGGCCTGCACGGCGTCGGCGTCTCGGTCGTCAACGCCCTGTCGACGCGGGTCTCGGTCGAGATCCGCCGCGACGGGCACGTGTGGCGCCAGGACTACAAGCACGCCCAGCCCGGTCCGCTGGAGAAGGGCGAGGCGGCCGACTCCACCGGCACGATCCTCACGTTCTGGCCCGACGGGGACGTCTTCGAGACCCTCGAATTCGACTACAAGACCGTGTACCGGCGCCTCCAGGAGATGGCGTTCCTCAACGGCGGCCTGGCGATCAGCCTCCGCGACGAGCGCCCCGACCACCTCGACGAGGAGGGGAACGTCCGCGAGGTCGTCTTCAAGTACGACGAGGGCATCGCCGACTTCGTGCGCCACCTCAACGCCTCGAAGTCCCCCGTCCACCAGTCCGTGGTGGCGTTCGGCGCGCAGGAGCCAGAGCAGACGCTTGAGATCGCCATGCAGTGGAACGAGTCGTACGGCGAGTCGGTGTACACGTTCGCGAACGGCATCAACACCCACGACGGCGGCACCCACGAAGAGGGCTTCCGGTCCGCGCTGACCAACACGATCAACAAGTACGGGCTTGAGAAGAAGATCATCAAGTCCGAGAAGGACCGCCTCTCCGGCGAGGACATCCGCGAGGGCCTGGCCGCGATCATCTCCGTGAAGCTGCGCGAGCCGCAGTTCGAGGGGCAGACCAAGGCAAAGCTCGGCAACACCGAGGTCAAGAGCTTCGTGCAGAAGGTCTGCAACGAGCACCTCCCCGACTGGCTCGACCGCCACCCCAAGGAAGCCCGGATCATCATCCAGAAGGCTTCGAGCGCGGCGAACGCCCGCAAGGCGGCGCAGCAGGCCCGCAAGCTGGCCCGCCGCAAGAGCCTCCTGGAGTCCTCGTCGATGCCCGGCAAGCTCGCCGACTGCCAGTCGACGAACCCGGAGGAGTGCGAGATCTTCGTGGTCGAGGGCGACTCGGCCGGCGGCTCCGCGAAGCAGGGCCGCAACCCGCGGACGCAGGCGATCATGCCGATCCGCGGCAAGATCCTCAACGTGGAGAAGGCCCGGCTCGACAAGATCCTCAAGAACAACGAGGTCCAGGGCATGATCACCGCCCTGGGCACCGGCATCCACGAGGAGTTCGACGCCGAGAAGCTCCGCTACCACAAGGTCATCCTGATGTCGGACGCCGACGTCGACGGCCACCACATCAACACGCTGCTGCTGACGCTGCTGTTCCGCTTCATGCGCCCGCTGGTCGAGCTCGGCCACGTGTACATGAGCCAGCCGCCGCTGTACAAGATCAAGTGGAACAAGAAGGGCGACCTGGTCGACTACGCGTACTCCGACGCCGAGCGCGACCGGATCATCGAGGCCGGCCTGGCCTCCGGGAAGGCCGACCCGCGCCGCTCCGACGGCGTCCAGCGCTACAAGGGCCTCGGTGAGATGAACTACACCGAGCTGTGGGAGACGACCATGGACCCCTCGCAGCGCAACCTCCTCCAGGTTCAGCTCGACGACGCGGCAACCGCCGACGAGCTCTTCAGCGTCCTGATGGGTGAGGACGTGGAGAGCCGCCGCCGGTTCATCCAGGAGAACGCCAAGGACGTCCGGTTCCTGGACATCTAGTTGGCAACGGCTCGATACGACTTCGTCTGAGACAGCAAGGAAGCACTGGTGCCTGAGAACAACCAAGACCAGCTGGAGATCCCCGAGGGCCACGGCCGCATCGAACCGGTCGGCATCGAAGTGGAGATGTCGCGGTCGTACCTCGACTACGCGATGAGCGTCATCGTCGGGCGCGCGCTGCCCGACGTGCGCGACGGCCTGAAACCGGTCCACCGCAAGATCCTGTACGCGATGTACGACGGCGGCTACCGCCCCGACCGCGGGTACGTGAAGTGCTCGCGCGTCATCGGCGACGTGATGGGCCAGTTCCACCCGCACGGCGACGGCGCGATCTACGACTCGCTGGTCCGCATGGCCCAGCCGTGGAGCCTGCGCTACCCGCTCATCGACGGCCAGGGCAACTTCGGCTCCCCCGGCAACGACCCGGCGGCCGCGCACCGGTACACCGAGTCGCGCCTCGAACCGCTCGCCATGGAGATGCTGCGGGACATCGACGAGGAGTCGGTGGACTTCGAGCCGAACTACGACGGCAAGACCACCGAGCCGACGATCCTCCCCAGCCGCATCCCGAACCTGCTCGTGAACGGCTCCGAGGGCATCGCGGTCGGCATGGCCACGAAGATCCCGCCGCACAACCTGCGCGAGGTCGCCAAGGCCGTCGACTGGTGCCTGGCGAACCCCGAGGCCACCGAGGAGGAGGCCCTGGAGGCGGTCCTCGGGATCATCACCGGGCCGGACTTCCCGACCGGGGCGACGATCCTCGGGCGGGCCGCGATCGAGGACGCGTACCGGACGGGCCGCGGCTCGATCAAGATGCGCGCCGTCATCGAGGTCGAGGAGGACACCAAGGGCCGCCCGTGCCTGGTCGTCACCGAGCTGCCGTACCAGGTGAACCCCGACAACCTGGCCGAGCGCATCGCCGACCTCGTCAAGGAGGGCAAGCTCGGCGGCATCGCCGACATCCGCGACGAGTCCTCGGGCCGCACCGGCATGCGGATCGTCGTCGTGCTCAAGCGCGACGCGGTCCCGAAGGTCGTGCTCAACAACCTGTACAAGCACACGCAGCTCCAGGACACGTTCGGCGCGAACATGCTCGCGCTGGTCGACGGGGTCCCGCGCACGCTGAACATCGCGCAGATGGTCCGCTACTACGTGGCGCACCAGATCGACGTGATCATCCGCCGCACCCAGTACCGGATGCGCAAGGCCGAGGAGCGCGCCCACATCCTGCGCGGCCTCGCGAAGGCCCTCGACCTGCTGGACGAGACGATCGCGCTCATCCGCCGCTCGCCGTCGGCCGAGGAGTCGAAGCAGGGCCTCATGGGCCTGCTCGACGTGGACGAGGTCCAGGCCGTCGCGATCCTCGACATGCAGCTGCGCCGCCTCGCCGCCCTGGAGCGGCAGCGGATCATCGACGAGCTCGCCGAGATCGAGACGAAGATCGCAGACTTGGCCGACATCCTGGCGAAGCCCGAGCGGCAGCGCCAGATCGTCCGCGAGGAGCTCGGCGCGGTCGTGGCCCGCTGGGGCGACGAGCGCCGGACGCAGATCCTCCCGGACGCCGGCGAGGTGTCCATGGAGGACCTGATCGCCCGCGAGGACATCGTCGTGACGATCACCCGCGGCGGCTACGTCAAGCGCACCACCACGGACTCCTTCCGCTCGCAGAAGCGCGGCGGGAAGGGCGTCCAGGGCGCGCAGCTGAAGCAGGACGACATCGTCAGCCACTTCTTCGTGTGCACCACGCACGACTGGATCCTGTTCTTCACGAACAAGGGCCGCGTGTACCGGGCGAAGGCGTACGAGCTGCCGGAGGCGTCGCGCACGGCCCGCGGGCAGCATGTGGCGAACATCCTCGCGTTCGGTCCTGATGAGACGATCGCCCAGGTCATCCAGATGGCGAACTACGAGGTGACCCCGTACCTGGTCCTGGCGACCCGGAACGGCCTGGTCAAGAAGTCGAAGCTCACCGACTTCGACTCGCCGCGCACGGGCGGCCTCATCGGCATCAACCTGCGCGACGGCGACGAGCTGGTCGGCGCCTCGCTCATCCAGCAGGAGGACGACCTGCTGCTGGTGTCGCGCAAGGCGCAGTCGATCCGCTTCCAGGCCACGGACGAGGCGCTGCGGCCGATGGGCCGGGCGACGAGCGGTGTGATCGGGATGCGGTTCGTCGGGGACGACGAATTGCTCACGATGATCGTGCTCCGCGATAATATGGACATCCTCGTGGCCACCAGCCGCGGCTACGCGAAGCGGACTCCGGTCGACGCGTATCCGCAGCAGGGCCGCGGCGGCAAGGGCGTCCTGACGGCTAAGATCACGGAACGGCGCGGCGACCTGGTTGGGGCGCTGTCGGTGACGCCCGACGACGAGTTGTTCGCGATCACCTCGGAGGGAGGGGTCATCAGGACTCCTGTGAAGCCGGTCCGGCAGACGTCGGACCGCAACACCCAGGGCGTCAAGCTGATCGACCTGCCCGAGGAAGTGTCGCTGCTCGCCATCACCAGGAGCGCCGAGGAACCGGAACCCGATGAGGGGCAGGACGAGTAGATGACCGACGCGAAGGCCACCGCAGCGGAGACCGAGCGCGAGGACGACGTGCCGGAGCTGCCCTCCGAGTCGCCGAGCGACGCCGAGCCGAAGGCCGAGGACAAGTCCGAACCGGCCCCCGCGCCGGCGCAGGACCAGACGCTGACGCTGCGTCGCCCTCCGGGGATGACGCCGCCGCCGGTGACGCCGGACGCGGTCCCGATCGCGCAGCCGACGGGCCCGACCGGCAACACGGCGGCCCAGCAGGCCGCGGGGGTCGCCTCGTCGGCCCGCGTCGCGGACGCCGTCCGCGCCGCCCGCGCGGCGGTCAGCCAGGCCGCGGCCCGTGGCCCGCGCCGGGCGCGACTGCGGCTCAAGCGGATCGACCCGTGGTCGGTGATGAAGTTCGCGTTCGCGGTGTCGATCGTGCTGTTCATCGTCATGGTCGTGGCGACGACGGTCCTGTACATCGCGCTCGACGCGATGGGCGTGTTCGACACCGTCAACGACATGCTCCAGATGCTCATGGGCGGCAGCGGCGAATCGGCCGCGGCGGCCGAGGACTTCAGGATCACCGCGAAGGGCGTCATCGGGGCCGCGGCCCTGCTCGGCGTGGTGAACATGGTCCTCTTCACGGCCCTGGCGACCCTCGGGTCGTTCATTTACAACGTCTGCGCCGACCTGGTCGGCGGCGTTGAAGTGACGCTCGCCGAGCGCGACTAAGCACGACTCTGACGGAGCGCCCGCAGCCTGAAAAGGCCGCGGGCGCTCCGCCGTTCCGCCCCAGTGATGCCCGTCCCTCCAGGGAGGGCCCCTGTCTCTCGCACGGGACGAACGTGGGGTAATCTTTCTCAGCGCCGCCGTTGAGCGGCCGATGCAAGGGCGTATAGCTCAGGTGGTTAGAGCGTCGAGCTGATAACTCGAAGGTCCCAAGTTCGAGTCTTGGTACGCCCACCAACACCCGCCGGTCACCGGCGGGTTTTTTCTTCCCCGGAATACCCCGGCCCGCCCGCGGCCTTGAACCTGGGGACCCCGCCTCCCCCGGCTCGAAGGACCCACCGCCATGGCCGCCCCGTCCCGCTCGTTCCTGTTCGTCCTCGGCAGCGCCCGCACGGGCGGCAACACCGAGACCCTCGTCCGCGCCGCCGCCGAGCACCTCGAACCGGAGGCGGCGCAGGAGTGGCTGCGCCTGTCCGACCTCGGCCTGCCGCCGTTCGTGGACCGCCGCCACACCGGGGACGGCGGCACCCCGTTCGCCGAAGGGCCCGAGAAGACCCTCCAGGACGCGACGCTGGCCGCGACCGACATCGTCATCGCGTCCCCGCTCTACTGGTACTCCGTGAGCGGCTCGGTCAAGAACTACCTCGACCACTGGTCGGGCTGGCTCCGCGTCCCCGGCCTCGACTTCAAGGCCCGCATGGGCGGGCGGCGGCTGTGGGGCGTCACCGTCCAGGGCGACGAGGAACCCGACGTCTCGGCGCCGCTCGCCGGGACCCTGCGGCTGTCCGCCGAGTACCTCCGCATGGAGTGGAAGGGCGTGCTCCTCGGGTACGGCTCGCGGCCCGGGCAGGTCCTGCGCGACGAGTCGGCCCTCGCCGCGGCGAAGACCTTCTTCCAGCCCTCCGGCGACACGCCCGGCATCAGGTATTGAGCGTGCGGGCCACGGCCCGGCGGTCCGGCGCGGTGCAGTTCGCTATGCTGAGGCGCATCGCGCGATGCCGACCGCGGCATTGCTGTACGCGGCAATCTCTGATATGGGGGCCTGGGTCCATGTGGAAGAAGATCTTGATCGTCGCCGGTGTGGCGACGGTCGCGTTCGTGGTCGCCAAGAAGGTCAAGTCGATCAACGACGACCGCACCCTGTGGCACGAGGCCACCACCTCCGCGGAGGACGTGCGCTAGCGAATCGCGTTAGCCAACTCACTGCGCTGCGGGTATCCTCGCTGTTGCCGCGTGCGCGGCGGGGATACTCGAACGGACCGGCTTCACCGCCGGCCCGCGAGGGGTCATAGCTCAATTGGCAGAGCACCGCCTTTGCAAGGCGGGGGTTAGGGGTTCGATTCCCCTTGACTCCACTACAAAAGCCCTGTTGACAGGGCTTTTTTCGTGTTCTGGGGGCGGAAAGGGCGATGCGGGGGCGGGAGCGGGCCGGTAGCCTGCTGCGGTGGAGTTCTCTGAGGGGCCCGGGGCCGGGTTCGATGCGGTCGGTGCGGCGTACGGGCTCGGGGCGGTGCGCGGGGTCCGGTATTTGGCCGACGGGCTGCTGAACCGGAACTGGCGCTTGGACGTCGGAGGCGAGGCGTTCGCCCTCAAGGAGCTGTCCTCGACGACGCCCGATGCGGCTCGGCGGAGCCTGGCGGTGATGACCGCTGCCGGGGCGGACGGGGTTCCGGTGGTCGAGGTGGTTCCGGATCGGCGCGGAGCACTGGTCTCGGAGATCGGGGATCAGGCTTACTACCTGGCCCGGTGGGTCGACGGGGATCACCGGCGCGGGGTCGAGATGACGCCCTCGGCTTCGTTCCACATGGGCGAGATGCTCGGGCGGGTCCGGGTCGCGTTGGCGCGGCCCGGGTTGCTTCCCGGGGAGGAGCCGCGGACGGAGCCGCCTCCTTCCGTCGCCACGGCGAGGGAGCGGATCGGGGACTACCTGGAGCTGATCGGCGCGAAGGGCGAGACCGACGAGTTCGACGCGATGGCCGTCCCGTTGCTGCGCAGCCGGATCGAGCTGGTCGCCGCACATGGGCATCTGCGGCCGGAGGGGCCGGTGGTCGGGCCGGTCGGGTGGATCCACGGGGACTGCCAGAACTGGAACCTGATCTGGCAGGGGGAGCGGATCGCCGCGGTGCTGGACTGGGATCGCCTGCGGGTCAACGCGTACGGTGAGGAGGTCGTGCGGGCCTCCATGTACCAGTGCGCGCTTCCCGACGGAAGTGTGGATCTGGAGTGCATCTCGGCGATGCTCGACGGGTACCGGTCGGTGGCGCCGATCTCCGGTGCGGCGCTTCTGGATGCGGCGCGGCGGCGGTGGTGGCGGCTCATCACCAGCGTGTGGCATCTGAAGTACCACTACTACCTCGGTGAGCCGGCCAGCGACCGGGTGTTCTTCTCGGACGAGCGGCTGCTCCGGTGGTGGACCGCGAACCTCGCAGAGGTCGAGGCGGTGTTCAGCGCCAGCGGTAGCGGCGTTCGGGGCGGCCCCGGCCGGCGTACTTGAGGGCGACCTCAGCGCGGCCGCGTTCGGCGAGCTGTTCGAGGTAGCGGCGGGCGCTGACGCGGGAGACGCCGATGCGCTCGGCGCATTCGGCCGCCGAGAGGGAGCCCTCGGCGTCGCGGAGCGTCGCCTCCACGAGCTGGGCCGTCTCGGTGCTGAAGCCCTTGGGCATGAGGGTCGCGGAGCCGGTGCGCTCGAAGGCGCGGTCGACGTCGGCCTGGTCGTGGACCGCCAGGGCCAGACCGGCGCGCGTGTTCGCGTACTGCTCCAGGCGGTCCTGGAAGTCGTTGAAGCTGAAGGGCTTCAGGAGGTACGAGACGACGCCGAGGCGCACGGCGGCCCGGACGGCCTCGGACTCGCGGGCCGCGGAGATGACCATGACGTCGGTCTCGTGGCCTTCGGCGCGCATGCGGCGCACCAGGTCGAGGCCGAAGACGTCGGGCAGGTAGAGGTCGAGGAGGACGAGGTCGGGGCGGTGTTCGTCCAGGGCGGCGAGGGTCTCCTCGCCGGAGCGGGCCGAGGCGACCGCCCGGAAGCCGGGGGTGCGCTCGACGAAGCCGCGGTGGATGTTGACGAGGCGGAAGTCGTCGTCGACCACCAGCACATCGATCATGTCGGTTCCTCAGCCGTCGTTGATACGGGCGTTGCGGGTCGGGAGATGAGCGGCAGGTCCGCATGGAAGCGGGCGCCGTCGGCGGTGTTCTCCACGCGGACGCCGCCGCCGTGATGCTCGCACACCAGCCTGGTCAGCGCCAGCCCGATACCGCGCTCCGCGGTCGTGCCGGTACCGCCTGCCTTGGTGGTGAAGCCGTGCTCGAAGACCTCGTCCACAGCGTCGGGCGGGACGCCGGGGCCGTTGTCGGCCACGGTGATGTGCACGCCGCCTTCGGATTCGCGGATCTCCACCGCGACCCACGCCTCGGCCGCGAGCGGCAGCGGCGAGCCCGCGACGGCGTCGACCGCGTTGTCGATGAGGTTCCCGAGGACCGTGCCGACGTCGGCGGAGTCCTCGGGGGAGAGCGGGCCGAGGGCGGTGCCCTCGGCGATGTCGAGGCGCACCTGGCGCTCGGAAGCCTGCGCGGACTTCGCCATGAGGAGCGCGGCGATGGCCTTGTCGCGGATGGGCCCGCCGATGGACAGGTCGAGGGACTGGCGGTGGCGGTTGAGGGCCTCGATGAAGCGGACGACCTCCTCCTGCTCGCCGATCTGGATGAGCCCGGAGATCGTGTGGAGCTTGTTGTCGAACTCGTGGGCCTGCGCGCGCAGCGCCTCGGCCGTGGAGCGGAACGAGCCGAGGTCGCGTTCGAGCTGGGCGAGCTCGGTGCGGTCGCGGAGGGTGGCGACGGCGCCGAGCGCGCGGCCGTCCTTCTCCACGGGCATCCGGTTGACGACGAGCACCCGGTTCCCTTGCAGCACCACCTGGTCGGAGCCGGTGACGGTGCCGGAGAGGACGTCGCGCAGGCGCGCGGTCAGGTCGAGGTCGTCGAGGGTGCGGCCCACTGCGGTGTCGTCCAGGTCGAGGAGGCGCCGTCCCACGTCGTTGACGAGCGTGACGCGGTGCTGGTCGTCCAGGGCGATCACGCCCTCGGCGATCCCGTAGAGCATTGCCTCCCGGTGCTCGGCGAGGCCCGCGATCTCCCTGGGCTCCATGCCGAACGTCTGCCGCTTGATGCGCCGGGCCAGCAGCCACGACCCGGCCACGCCGAGGACGCTCGCGACCCCGAGGTACAGCAGGAGCGTCGGCACGGCCTGCACGAGGAGCCGCGCCAGCGTGGGCGCCTCCTGGCCGACCACCGCGACGCCGAGCTGGACGCCGAGGTTCTCCGGTTCGGCGCCGATCACGGGCGCCTGGCCGACGAGCTCGGTGCGGCCGCCGAGGTCGATCTCGCCGCGCCAGCCGCGGCCGTCGAGGACGCCGTCTCCGAGGGGCAGCATCGTGCCGATGAGCAGCGGGTTCGTGGAGGCGACGACTTTCCCGTCGGCGTCGGCGAGGGTCACCGAGGAGACCTGCCAGCGCTCCAGGTCCGCCTGGATCTGCGGGGCGAGCGTCTGGGCGGGGGCCGGGGCGGGGAGGCGGCCGCGGACCAGGTCGGAGGCGGCGAGGGACTCGGCGAGCTGGGTGACGCGGCGGCCCTGCTCGGCGTCGAACACGGCGCGGGACTGGGCGAGGGAGAGCCCGGCGACGGCGGCGAGCACGAGGAGGATCACCGTGAGCTGGAAGAGGAGGAGCTGGCCGGCGAGGGTCGGGCGATTCAGGGGCCTGAACACAATGAACTCAATGATCGATACGGACACAAGGCTGACGCGGGGTCGGCGCCGGGGTGACCATCGTCTCTCACCCCGACCCCGAAATGAAAGAGCAACGACGATGAAATTTCACCGGAGGGCCCTCCTCAGTGCTGCGGCGGCCGTCCCGACCCTCGCGGCGGCCTCTGCGTGCGGCCTCACCGCCGAGGACGGCTCGGACGACGGACCTTTGACCGGCCTGCGCATCATGGTCCCCAACAGCCCCGGCGGCGGCTACGACACGACCGCCCGCTCCATCGCCCGGATCATGGAGGACGAGGGCATCGCGAAGGCCATCGAGGTGTTCAACCTCGAAGGCGCCGGCGGGACCGTCGGCCTTCAGCGCACGGTCAGCGAGGAGGGGAACGGCGACCTCGCCATGCAGATGGGCCTGGGCGTCGTGGGCGCCTCGTACACCCAGAACTCCGAGGCGAAGCTGACCGGGACGACGGCGATCGCGAAGCTCGTGGAGGAGTCCGGGGCCATCGTCGTGCCCGTCGGCTCTCCGTTCCAGACGATCGAGGACCTGGTCGCGGCCTGGTCCGCGGACCTGAACGGCGTCACCGCGGGCGGCGGCTCCTCCCCCGGCGGCCCCGACCACCTGCTGCCGATGCGCTTGGCGAAGGCCGTGGGCATCGACCCGGTCCAGGTCAACTACGTGTCCTATGACGGCGGCGGCGAGCTCCTGCCCGCGCTCCTCGGCGAGAAGGTCTCGTTCGGTGCGAGCGGCGTGGGCGAGTTCATCGACCAGATCGAGGCGGGGCAGCTGCGGGTCCTCGCGACCTCCGGCGCCGAGCGGGTCGAGGTCGTCGCCGATGCGCCCACGTTCCGCGAGTCCGGGATCGACCTGGAGTTCACGAACTGGCGCGGCTGGGTCGCGCCGCCGGGGATCTCCGACGAGGACGTCCAGAAGTGGACCGACGCGCTGACCGCGATGTACGAGTCGACGGCGTGGCAGGACGAGCTGGAGAAGCAGGGCTGGACCGACGCGTTCATGACCGGCTCGGACTTCGCCGACTTCCTGACCGACCAGGACTACACGGTCGCCGCGACGCTCCAGGAACTGGGCCTCGCATGACCGCTGCCGACAGCGGTGACGCCGCCGAGGCCGTGGAGGAGCAGACCGACGAGCAGCCGGACGAGGCGACCGGGGCGGTGGCGGCCGAAGCGGCGCCGCCGAAGCGGGACCTCGCGCAGCTGTGGGTGTGCGGGTTCCTCGCGGTCCTCGGCGTGCTCGTCATCGTCGACGCCTCCCGCCTCGGCGGGTTCTCCGCCTCGAACGACCCGATCGGCCCGAAGCCGGTGCCGATCATCCTCGGGATCCTCCTGTTCGCGGTGGCCGCGTTCTACGCGCTGAACGTGCTGCGCGGCGGGCACGGGGAGGACGAGGGCGCCAACGCGAACGAGAGGTTCGACCTCAAGACGGTGGGCCTGCTGTGCGCGGTGTTCATCGCGAACGCGCTGCTCATCGACTGGCTCGGGTGGGTCATCTCGGGGTCGCTCCTGTTCTGGGGCGCGGCGGTCGTGCTCGGTTCGCGCCGGTACTTCCTGACGCTCGCGGCGGCGGTCGTGCTGGGGCTGGCCACGTTCTACGGGTTCGCCATCGGGCTGGGCCTCGGCCTGCCCGCGGGCGTGCTCCAGGGAATCCTGTAGGGGGGCAATAGGACATGGACAATCTCAATTCGCTCCTCGACGGCTTCGCCGCGATCCTCACTCCGGGGAACCTGCTCATCGCGCTCCTGGGCGTCACCATCGGCACGGCCGTGGGGATGCTGCCGGGCCTCGGCACGGCCATGGCGATCGCGCTGCTCCTGCCGATCACGTACGGGATGGAGCCGACCCAGGCGTTCATCATGTTCGGCGGGATCTTCTACGGCGGCATGTACGGCGGCTCGACCACGGCGATCCTGCTGAACACGCCGGGCCAGTCGTCGTCGGTCGTCACGGTCCTCGAAGGCTTCAAGATGGCCCGCAACGGGCGCGGCGGCCAGGCCCTCGCGACCGCGGCCATCGGCTCGTTCATCGCCGGGACGATCGCGACGATCGCGCTGGTGTTCGTCACCCCGATCACCGTGCAGTTCGCGATCGGGCTCGGTGCGCCCGAGTACCTCGCGATCATGGTGCTGGCGCTGGTGGCGACCGCGTCGGTCCTCGGGTCCTCGCGCATCCGCGGGTTCGCGTCGCTCCTGGTGGGCCTGGTGATCGGCACGATCGGCATCGACGCGGTGACCGGGCAGCAGCGCCTCACGTACGGCGTGCCGGAGCTGGCGAGCGGCATCGACATCGTCATCGTCGCGGTCGGCGCGTTCGCCGTCGGCGAGGCGCTGTGGACGGCCGCGCGCCGCAAGAACGGCGGCGACGAGATCATCCCGGTCGGCCGGGTGTGGATGGGCCGCAGCGACTGGCGCCGCTCGTGGGGCCCGTGGCTGCGCGGCTCCGCGCTGGGCTTCCCGTTCGGGGCGGTCCCGGCGGGCGGCGCGGAGGTACCGACGTTCCTGTCGTACGTGACGGAGCGGCGGCTCTCGAAGCACAAGAAGGAGTTCGGGAACGGCGCGATCGAGGGCGTGGCGGGGCCGGAGGCGGCGAACAACGCGTCCGCGGCCGGCACGCTCGTGCCGATGCTCGCACTCGGCCTGCCGTGCAACGCGACCGCGGCGGTGATGCTCGCGGCGTTCCAGACCTACGGCATCCAGCCGGGCCCGCTCCTGTTCGAGAAGGAGTCGGCGCTGGTGTGGACGCTCATCGCGGGCCTGTTCGTGGGCAACGCGATGCTGCTGGTGCTCAACATGCCGCTGATCCCATTGTGGGTCAAGCTGCTGCGCATCCCCAAGCCGTACCTGTTCGCGGGCATCCTGTTCTTCGCGACGATGGGCGCGTACGCCACGAGCGGCCAGTCGTTCGAGCTGTTCGTGCTGCTCGCGCTCGGCCTGATCGGACTCGCCATGCGGCGCTTCGGGATTCCGATGCTCCCGATGATCGTCGGCGTGATCCTCGGCCCGATGGCCGAGCGGCAGGCGCGCATGGCGCTCCAGCTGTCCGGCGGGGAGGCGTCCGGCCTGCTCGGCGGGCCCGTGGCGTGGACCGTGTACGGGGTCATCGCGCTGATCGCCCTGTGGCCCTTGGTCTCCCTGATCAGGCGCCGCCTGACCCGCGACCGCACCGGCGACCGCGACGCGGTCGCCGCCTGACCAACTGGGTGAGTATGAGGTGCGGGCCGGTCGTTCCCCGGCCCGCACTTCTTTCTATGCGCCTCAGCGCAGGACGGCCTTCTGCAACGCCTCGGCCGGGCCGTTGCTGAAGCGGCGCAGCCACAGCCGCGAGCCGACGAGCAGGAACGCGCTGATGCCGAGCCACAGGGCCGGGGCGAACCACGCCTGCGTCCCGTACGTCGCCGCGAGTCCGAGTCCCCAGCCGTAGCAGACGACCGACGCGAGCAGGTTCTGGAGGATGTACCCGCTGAGCGCGGTGCGGCCCAACGACTCCAGTGCGGTCATGACGGGGCCGCGGCGCAGGTGCTCCACGAGGAAGCCGATGAGCCCGATGTACCCGAGCATGACGACCGGGGCGACGAGGTACCGCTCCGCGTAGAGGAAGTCGTCGGGCGCGAACTGCACTGCGATGTTCAACGGCAGGCCCAGACCCAGGCCCCAGGCCATGAGGCGCTTGCGGATCGTGCGTCCCGCATCCTCCGCGCCGAAGGCCCCGGCCCGGAACAGCCTGACGCCCAGCAGGAACAGGAACACCAGCAGCGGGAACGTGATGATCGGCTCGATGCGGAACACCAGCATGTGGTCGAGGCGGAACCGGACCTGGTCGAGCCAGGAGCCGTCGGCGTACAGCGCCGCGACCTCCGCGTCCCGCGACGGGTCGTTGCCCGGCCCGAGCGCCGTTGCGGCCGTGATGAACGCGATCACCGCGGCGTGCAGGCCCAGCGCGGTCCACATGACGGCCCGCTGCGCGCGTTCGGAGCGCTTGAGCAGCCACGCGACCGTGATCGCGGTGACCGCGTACCCCATGAGCACGTCCCACGCGAACAGCAGCACGAAGTGGACCGTGCCCTCGGCGAACAGGAACAGCGCCCGCCAGTGGTAGCGGCCGGGCCAGCGCCGCCCCTTCTTCTCCGCGGACCGGTACTGGATGGCGAGGCCGACGCCGAAGAGCACGGTGAGCATCGACAGGAACTTGCCGTTGGCGAGGAGCTCGAAGACCGCGCCGAACGGGCCGCCGCCGGTGATGCCGTAGCCGAGGAGCGGCCCGGCCTCGCCGTGCGCGGAGGTGAAGATCCAGACGTTGGTGCCGAGCGTGCCGAGGATCGCGACGCCGCGGAGGACGTCGAGCAGCGGGAGCCGCTTCGCTGCGGGCGCCCGCGCCTCGGCGGGCGCGGTGGCGGTGGTGGTGTCCATGCCTTCAGCATCGCGCCGGGAGCGGGCCCGCGAATCCTTCCGCGGCACGGACTTTGACGCAGGGAAGGGGCGACCGGGGGTGGAGCCCCGGCCGCCCCGAAGGTGGCACCCGGCCTTACGCGGCTGCGACTTTCGTCGCAGGGGTGTTCCGCGCGCGGCGCTTGGGCCTGCGGTCCAGCCACCACTGGGCGATCATCAGGTTGACGACCCAGCTGAGCCAGATGGAGGCGACGGCGACGTCCTTGATGAGCGCGTCGGTGTCGCCGCCGTAGTAGGAGTCCTCGAACGGCAGGAGGATGAGCAGCACGATCACGATCCACACGCGGTTGACCACGATGGACCAGCACAGGGCGAAGCTGCGGATCATCCAGCGCCGGTGGGCCTGGAAGTCGCGGCGGCGGGCCGCGAGGAACCCGGCGAACGTCGTGCCGAACCACAGGAGGGAGAGCAGGACGTTGCCGATCTTCCCGTCGGGGCCGACCACGGACATGAGCGAGACGACGAGCGCGAAGGCCCCGGAGGGGACGACGCCGAGGAACACGTAGAGGCGCCCGGAGATCCGGTGGACCTTGGGGTGCTTCTGGCGCAGCCAGGTCCACACCTGCATGGAGCAGGTGATGAGCGCGATCGAGCCGAACAGGATGTGGCCCGAGAGCATCAGGTAGTGGGTCTCGGGGTTCGACGGCTGGAGTTCGACGAGCGAGTCGCCGGTGTCGAAGGTGAGGTAGAAGGGGAGCCGGGCGGCGACGAACAGCCCGGCGACCGCGAAGAGCGGGACGATCCAGGGGCGTCGGTACCACTTGGGCTTGGCGCGCGCGGGCGCGTTGTCGGGTCGGTCGAGGGTCTGGGTCACCGGTTTCTCCGATCGATGGTGGGGTCCGATCGTTGCGTATAGGATACGCTAAATGAGCGTACATCATACGCACGCCCGGTCGGTGAACACGAGTCCGCAACGGGCCCTAGGCTGCGGAGCAAACCGAGGGGGTGCGGCGCTGTGGGACAGGCCGAATTCGAGCTGCTGTGGGGCGAGACCGCCGTCGGCGGCGCCGCCGGGAACGGCGCGAGGCCCGGGCGCGGGCGGCCCTCGGGCCTCACCCGCGAGCGGATCGTCGCCGAGGCCGTCGCCATCGCCGACGCCGAAGGGCTCCCGAAGGTCTCGATGAAGCACCTCGCCGACCGGCTCGGCTCCGGCGTCATGTCCCTCTACCGGCACGTCCCGGGCAAGGACGAACTCGTGGTCCTCATGTACGACTCGCTCATGACCGGGCCCGCGCCGCTCCCGGCGGCCGACACCTGGCGCGAGGTCCTCGCCGGATGGGGCCGGTGCGTGCGCGACCTGTTCCGCGCCCACCCGTGGGCCCTCCCCGTCGCCACCGGCGAGCGCCCCATGGGCCCGCACGAGGCGGGCTGGCTCGACCAGGTCCTCGGCCGCCTCGCCGCCGTCGGCATGCCCGAGGGGACCGGTCTCCTCGCCGTCCTCACCGTCGACTGCTTCGCGCTCGGCGCCGTGCGCCCCGAGATCGGCGGCGCCGGATCGGCGGAGGCGTTCTTCCGGTTCCTCGGCGACCCGGGCACGGCCGCGCGCTTCCCGCACCTCGCCGCGCTCGCGGCGGGGCCGTTGGGCGCCCCGGACGCCGGGTACTTCGAGTTCGGGCTGCAACGGGTCCTCGACGGCCTCGAACAGCACTACGGCGCATAGCGAACGGGGGCCGGTCCTGTCGGACCGGCCCCCGCTACTCAGGAGAGAACAAAGCTATGCGGGCTGGAGCGCCGCCTCGCCCTTGCGCGGCGCGGGCTCGTCGCCGCCGAACGCGGCGGCCTCGTCGAGCGGCTGCGGCGCGGCGTCGAAGACCTCCCGGTCGAGGAGCTTCTCCGACTTCGCGACGATCACCGGGACGACCATCTGCCCGGCGACGTTCGTGGCCGTGCGGATCATGTCCATGATCGGGTCGATCGCCAGGAGCAGGCCCACGCCTTCGAGCGGCAGGCCCAGCGTCGACAGGGTCAGCGTCAGCATCACCGTCGCGCCGGTCAGGCCCGCGGTCGCCGCCGAGCCGATCACCGACACGAACGCGATGAGCAGGTAGTCCTGCACCCCGAGGTCCACGCCGTACACCTGCGCCACGAAGATCGCGGCGATGGCCGGGTAGATCGCGGCGCAGCCGTCCATCTTCGTGGTCGCCCCGAACGGCGACGCGAACGACGCGTAGTCGCGGTCCACGCCGAGCCGGTCGGTGACGGTCTTCTGCGCGAGCGGCAGCGTCCCCACCGAGGAGCGCGACACGAACGCGAACTGGATCGCGGGCCAGGTCTTGCGGTAGAACTGCACCGGCGAGACCTTCCCGAACACGCGCAGCAGCACCGGGTAGACGATGAGCAGGATGATGAGCGCGGCCGCGTAGATGTCGATGCTGAACACCGCGAGCGGCTCCAGCAGGTCCCAGCCGTACGCGTACACCGACTTGCCGATGAGGGCCGCGGTGCCGATGGGCGCCAGGCGGATCACCCACCACAGGGCCTTCTGGATCAGCGCGAGCGCGGAGGCGTTGAACTTCAGGAACGGCTCGGCCTTGTCGCCGAGCTTCGCGGCCGCGGCGCCCACGACGATCGCGACGAACACGATCTGGAGGACGTTGACGTTCACGAACGCGTCGACGAGGTTCGTCGGGATGATGCCGGTGAGGAAGTCCGTCCACGAGCCCTGCGTCTCCGGGGCGGCCGCGGCGCTCGACAGCTCCACGCCCGAACCGGGGTTCGTCGCCAGGCCGATCGCGAGGCCGATGACCACGGCGATGAGCGAGGTGATCGCGAACCAGCCGAGGGTCTTGGCGACCAGGCGGCCCGCGTTCGCGAGGTTGCGGAGGTTCGCGATCGAGGCGACGATCGCGGTGAACACCAGGAACGGGACGATCAGGAACAGCAGCTGCACGAACAGCGTGCCGACCGTTTCGAGCGTGGTGCCGAGCCAGGCGACGGACCACTCGCGGGCGGCGTAGCCGAGGGCGAGGCCGAGCACGAGGCCGATGAGCAGTTGCGCGGCGAACGGGACCCGCTTGCGGCGCTTGGGTTTCGATTCCTCCACGGCCGGGGCGGCCGTGCTTTCGGGAGCACTTGACATGGATACCTCTGGTGAAGGCGGGCGCACCGCTGGGCGGGCGCGCGGTCGCGCGCCTCAGGCGGTGTCAGGAGTGCGGGTCGGGCTCGGACCCTGCGGGAGAAGAGACGAGTACGTCGGCGAGCCGGCCGGTGGGAGCGGCGCTAGGGACGACAGAGCACGGTGGACACGCGGCAGAAGTCGAGGTGACGCCTGCGTGTCAGGTGCTGGTTCGTGACGGTGTAACTCATCGCCTGCCAACGGTAGCGCCTTTCGCATTTCGGGCGCAAGGGGCCGTGAGGGAATGCATACGGTCCGGGCCGGGGTCTAGATTCGACGGGTGCCCGGATCTCCACCCGCCCCGCCTCCCACCCCGCCCCGCCCGACGCTGCGCGACGCGCTCCGCACCGTGCCGCCGGTCGTCCTCGGCGCCGTCGCCCTCGGCGGCGTGATCGGCTCGCTCGCCCGGTACGGCCTCCTCGTCGCGTTCCCGCCCGACCCGGGCCGGTTCGACACCGCGACGTTCCTCGCCAACGCGGCCGGCGGGCTCCTCATCGGCGCGCTCATGGTCGTGGTCACCGAGGTCGCGCCCGACCGGCGGCTCCTGCGCCCGTTCCTCGGCGTCGGCGTCCTCGGCGGGTTCACCACGTTCTCCACGTTCATCGTCGGCGTCGGCCGCGCCGTCGACGCCGGGGCCGCGCTCCTCGCCGTCGCCTACGCGTTCGCGACGATCGCCGCCGCGCTCACCGCCGCCGCCCTCGGCATGTGGGCCACCCGCCGCCTCATCTCCCGGCGGCGCCGATGACGCTCCTCCTCGTCGCCGCGGGCGCCGCGATCGGCGCCCCCGCCCGCTTCCTCACCGACCTGGTCGTGGCCCACTACCTGGGCCGGTACCTCCCGTGGGGCACGCTCACCGTGAACGTCGTGGGCTCCGCGCTCGCGGTGTTCCTGGCCGTCGCGGTGGCCGACCCGGCCTGGTCCGCGGTCCTGTCGATCGGCTTCTGCGGCGCCCTCACCACGTACTCGACGCTCTCGTACGAGACACTCGTCCTCGTCGAGGAGGGACGCTGGCCCCACGCCGCCCTCAACATCGCGATGAACCTCGCCGGGGGCCTCGCGGCCGGGTTCGGCGGGTACCTCCTCGCGCGCGCCCTCGGCTTCTAAGGCCGGGCCTAGAGCCGACACGCGGGCGGGCCGCGCGGCAAATGCGCGGTTCCGCGCGCCCGATGCCCGACGATCGAGGTCCTGCCATATCCGCCCGCCGGGGGTTCCCGGGCGCCTCCGCGAACCCCCGGCGGGCGCCCCACCCGAAGGGACCGTCCCCGATGCCGCGTCCGCTCCGCTCCGTCCCTCCCGCCTGGCGGCGCCCGCTCGCCGCCGCGGTCGCCCTGCCGCTGCTCGCGCTCGCCGCGCCCGCGGCCCACGCGGAACCGGACGGGCCCGCGCAGGTGTGGCTCGTCGAGTTCGCCGAAGGCGCCGACGCCTCCGTCCTCGACGCCGCCCGCGGCCTCGACTTCGAGGTGCGCCACGACTTCGAGCGGATCTGGAACGGCGTCTCCGTGGAGACCGACCCCGCGACCGCGCGGCGCCTCGGGCGGCTCGGCATGGTCGAGCGCGTCTGGTCCGACGTCGTCTTCGGCGGCCCCGCGGCCACCGGCCCCGACGCCGCGACCGAGTCCGCGCAGGTCCCCGAACTCGCCCAGGCGATCCGGACGACGCGCGCCGACGTGGCGCACGACCGCGGGATCACCGGCGAGGGCGTCAAGGTCGGCGTCATCGACACCGGCATCGACTACACCCACCCCGACCTCGGCGGCTGCTTCGGCCACGGCTGCCGCGTCGCCGGGGGCACCGACTTCGTGGGCGACGACTTCGACTCCGAGGACCCCGACCACGCCGAGCCCGACCCCGACGACGACCCCGCCGACTGCGCCGGGCACGGCACCCACGTCGCCGGGATCGTCGGCGCGAACGGCGAGGTCACCGGCGTCGCGCCCGACGTGGAGTTCGGCGCGTACCGGGTCTTCGGCTGCGAGGGCTCCACGAGCGCCGAGGTCATCATGCAGGCCCTGGAGGCCGCGCTCGACGACGGCATGGACGTCGTCAACCTCTCGCTCGGCCAGTCGTTCCAGTGGCCCGGCTACCCAACCGCGAAGGCCGCCGACCGGCTCACCGAGGAGGGCGTGGTCGTCGTCGCCTCCATGGGCAACGACGGCGAGTCCGGCGTCTACTCCGGTTCGGCGCCCGGCGTCGGCGAGGACGTGATCGCCGTGGCCTCCACCGACAACCCGTCCGAGCGCATGGACGCCGCGCACGTGCCCGCCCTCGACCGGTCCGTCGGCTACCAGGTCCTCGGCGACGCCGCCGAACCCGAGGCGGGGACGGCCACCGACGGCCTGGTGTTCCTCGGCCGCGCGTGCGCCGACGACGCCTCCGAAGGCGACGTGAACGGCAAGGCCGCATTGATCGTCCGCGGGACCTGCACGTTCAAGGAGAAGTACGAGCGGGCCGTCGCCGAAGGCGCCACGAGCGTCGTCATCTACAACGACCGGCCCGGCCCCTTCGGCGGCTCCGGCGTCGAGGACCTCGGCGTCCCGGCCCTCTCGGTCACCGACACAGACGGCAAGGACCTCCACGACCTCGCGGCCATCGGTGAAGCCCCGGTCCTGGAGTTCACCGGCGAGACGGTGCTCGTGCCGCTGCCGCGCGCGGGCCTCGCGTCGAGCTTCTCCGCGTACGGCCCCGCCCCCGACCTCGCGTTCAAACCGGACGTGGCCGCGCCCGGCGGCGGCATCTGGTCCACCGTGCCCGTCGCCGACGGCTCGTACGAGTCGCTCTCGGGCACCTCGATGTCCTCGCCGCACGTCGCGGGCGCCGCGGCCCTGCTGCTCGACGCCGAGCCCCGGCTGGAGCCGCGCGACGTGCGCACCCGCCTCGCGAACTCCGCGAAGCCCGTCGCGTGGGGCGACAACCCGGACCTCGGCGAACTCGAAGCGGCGCACCGGCAGGGGACCGGCGTCATCGACGTGGTCGACGCCCTCGACGCGGAGGCGTGCCTGTACCCGACCGGCGTCAACACCGGCGACGGGACCGCGCCGCGCACGTTCGAACTCGGCCTCACCTCACGCGACCGCGAGGCCCGCGACTACACGCTGACCCACCGGGCCACGATCGCGACCACCGGCGACGACCGCGACCCCGGCTTCAGCGCCGCCGCACCGGACGTGGACTTCGAGCCGAAGGAGCTGCGCCTCTACCCGGGCCAGACGGCGACCGTGGAGGTCACGGTGACGCCGAGCGCCGACCTGCCCGAGGGCAGCGTGTTCGGCGGGCGGATCACCGCCCGGCCCGAGGACGGCGGCGAGTCCCTGACCATGGCGTACTCCGGCTACCAGGGCGACTACCTGGCGATCCCGGTCCTGGACCACCCGGACTTCCCGAAGCTCGCGGCCGTCGTCGCGCAGGACCCGGAGACCCGCGAGTACGAGTACCGCGACGTCGAGGACGGCGAGTCGTTCAGCCTCGCCGACGGGCCCGACCTCGCGGCCCTGGTCTATCTCGGACACCAGCCCGCGGCGATGGACGTCAGCGCCGCGAACGCCGACACCGGCGAGGTGGTCGAATGGGACCGCGAGGCGTTCCTGCCGCGCTCCCCCGGACCCGACGACGCGATGGGCGTCCACCTGGAGGACCTGGTCGCCCAGCGGCCCGGCGCTCTGGAGCCCGGCCGCTGGACGCTCACGGTGAAGGTGCTCAAGGCCCTCGGCGACGAGGACGACCCGGACGCCTGGGAGCAGTGGACCTCGCCGGTCTTCACGCTCGCCGAGTAGCTACTGCTCCCGGTGGACGAGCTGCGCGCCGGCCTGGTCGCGCGGGGTGATGGTGATCTGGTCGATGTTGACGTGCGCGGGACGGGTCGCGATCCACGCGATCGCGTCCGCGATGTCGGCGGCGACCAGCGGCGTCATCCCCGCGTAGACCGCGTCGGCGCGGCCCTGGTCGCCCTCGAAGCGGACGAGGCTGAACTCCGTCTCGACCATGCCCGGGTCCACCTCGCACACCCGCACCGGCTGCCCGAGCAGCTCCATGCGCAGGACCCGCGTGATCGCGGCCTCGGCGTGCTTCGCGGCGTTGTACCCGCCGCCGCCGGGGTACGGCTGGTGGCCCGCGATGGAGCCGATGACGACGACCTGGCCGTCGCCCGAGGCGACGAGCTTCGGCAGGAGCGCCTTGGTGATCCGGGCCGTGCCGAGGACGTTCACGTCGTACATGCGCTGCCAGGCGTCCAGGTCCGCCCCGGCGATCGAGTCGAGGCCGAACGCGCCGCCCGCGTTGTTGACGAGCACGTCGCAGCGTTCCACCGCGGCGACGAAATCGGCCACCGACCGCTCGTCGGTGACGTCGAGCGGCAGCGCGGTCCCGCCGCACTCGGCCGCGACCTCGGCGAGCCGGTCGGCCCGGCGCGCGCCGAGGACCACGTCGAACCCGGCCCCGGCGAGGGCCCGTGCGGTGGCCGCCCCGATCCCGCTGCTGGCTCCCGTGACGACCGCGGTCTTCCTGCTCATCGATTCCTCCTCGCAGACGCGGGCCGAAGCCTCGGCCCGCGACGGACCTTACTCGGCGTCCCCGCGCGCCGGTTCTCACACTCTGGCCGAGGCGCGCGGGCGGTCGGGCCGCGCCCGTACCATCGCATTCGACGCTGGTTCCGCGGCGCCTTGCGGCGCTTCGGCTAAGAGGGAATCTGGTGCGAATCCAGGACTGCCCCGCAGCGGTGAGGGGGAACGGAACCCGCCATGAGCACTGGACCCGGGAGGGGCTGGGAAGCGGCGGGGAGTAGGTGCCGGCGACGGCGCGCCCCCGAGTCCGAATACCTGCCCGCGTACCGCGCGCGACCGCGCGCGGTCCCGCTGTCGCAAGTTCGAGGGAACTGACACATGACCAACAGCTCTGCCGTGCGCTCGACCGCGCTCGGATACCCGCGCATCGGATCGGGCCGCGAGCTCAAGCGCGCGCTCGAAGCCCACTGGGCCGGACGGCTCGACGCCGAGGGGCTCGAACGGGCCGCCGCGGCCGTCCGCGCCGAGATGCTCGACGACCTGTCCGTGCTCGACTCGGTCCCCACGGGCGTCTTCTCCTACTACGACCACGTGCTGGACGCGGCGTTCGCCGTGGACGCGGTCGCGCCCCGGCACCGCCGCGGCGGCGACCTCGCGTCCTACTTCGCCGCGGCCCGCGGCGACGACGCGGCCGCGCCCTTGGAGATGACCAAGTGGTTCGACACGAACTACCACTACCTGGTCCCCGAGATCGGCCCCGCGACCGCGTTCGCCGCGCGTCCTGAGAAGGCCGTCGCGGAGTTCCTGGAGGCCCGCGAACGCGGCCTCGACGCCCGGCCGGTCCTCGTCGGGCCCGCCACGCTGCTGCTCCTCGCGAAGGCCGCCGACGGCTCGCCCGAGGACTTCCGGCCCTTTGACCGCCTCGACGACGTCGTGGAGGCGTACATCGAGATCCTGGCCGCGCTCGCGCACGCCGGGGCCGGACTCGTCCAGCTCGACGAACCGGCGCTGTGCGCCGACCGGACCCCGGCGGAGCTGGAAGCCGTCGCATCCGCGTACCGGCGCCTTGTGGCCGAGGCGGAGATCCTCGTCGCCGGGGGCTACGGGCCGTTCGGCGAGTCGCTGCTGGTGCTCCTGGACGCGGGCGTCGAAGGCATCGCCCTCGACCTGGTCCGCGGCCGGTCCGACCTGGAAGCACTTGCGTCGCTGAATGTTTCACGTGAAACATTCATCGTCGCCGGAGTGGTGGACGGGCGCAACATCTGGCGCACCGACCTAGCGCGGGCCGCCGCCGACATCGAGGCCGTCAAGGCCCTCACCGACCGCGTCGGCGTCGCCTCCTCGGCCTCGCTCCTCCACGTCCCCGTGGACCTCGCGCCCGAGACCGGCCTGCCGCCGCTGCTCGCCGAGCGGCTCTCGTTCGCACGCCAGAAGCTCGTGGAACTCACCGTCCTCGCCGACCCGGACGGCGCCCGCGACGCCCGGCCCGCCGCGCCCGACGCCTGGCGCGACGGCGCGGTCCGCGACCGCCTCGCCGCCCTCGACGCGGGCGCCGACCGCCGGGCGCCCTACGCCGACCGCCGTGCCTCCCAGGCCGAGCGCGTCCCGCTGCCGCCGCTCCCGACCACCACCATCGGCTCGTTCCCGCAGACCGCCGAGCTCCGCAAGGCCCGCGCCGCCCACAGGCAGGGCCTCATGATCGACGCCGACTACCACGCCCGCATGAAGGCCGAGGTCGCCGCCGTCATCAACGAGCAGGAGAAACTCGGCATCGACGTGCTCGTCCACGGCGAGCCCGAGCGCAACGACATGGTCCAGTACTTCGCCGAGCAGCTCACCGGCTTCGCGACCACCGCCGCCGGGTGGGTCCAGTCCTACGGCTCCCGCTGCGTGCGCCCGCCGATCCTCTTCGGCGACGTCGCCCGCACCGCGCCGATCACGGTCCCGTGGACCTCCTACGCGCAGTCGCTCACCGCGAAACCCGTGAAGGGCATGCTCACCGGGCCCGTGACGATCCTCGCGTGGTCCTTCGTGCGCGACGACCAGCCGCTCGCCGACACCGCCGACCAGGTCGCCCTCGCCCTGCGCGACGAGGTCACCGACCTCGAAGCGGCCGGGACCGCGATCATCCAGGTCGACGAGCCCGCGCTCCGCGAGCTCCTGCCCGTGCGCGAGGCGCCCCGCGCGGCCTACCGCGAGTGGTCCACCCGCTCGTTCCGCCTCGCGACCTCCGGCGTCCGCCCGGACACCGCGATCCACACGCACCTGTGCTACTCCGAGTTCGGCGTGGTCATCGACGCCATCGCCGCACTCGACGCCGACGTCACGTCCATCGAGGCGTCCCGCTCGAAGATGGAGGTCGTCGCCGACCTCGGCCGCGCCGGGTACGGCAGCGGCGTCGGCCCCGGCGTGTGGGACATCCACTCCCCGCGCGTGCCCGCCGCCGCCGAGATGGCCGAGGCCCTGCGCCTCGCCGTCGCCGCCCTCGGCCCCGACCGGGTCTGGGCCAACCCCGACTGCGGCCTGAAGACCCGCCGCTACGAGGAGGTCCTGCCCGCGCTCGAAGGGCTCGTGGAGGCCGCCCGCACCGTCCGCGCCGAGGCCGCGTAAGGGCCTCAGCGGTTCCGGATCGTACATCCTATTTCCTATAGGATGTACGATCCGGTCGCTGCGGCGGACCCGCCGCGCGGCCACGTACCCTTGAGCCGTGGCGATGGACAACTACCGCATCCTGACCGAGCCGGTGAACGGCGGCATGTCCGGACTGGCGAAGGCCAGCGCGGACTGGCGGCGGCTCGCGCACAACGTCGAGGCGCTCGCGCGCGTCGCGGGCGTCCCGATGATGGCGATGGTCAAGGCCGACGCGTACGGCCACGGCATGGTCCCGGCGGCGCGCGTCGCCGCCGAGGCCGGGGCCGACCGGCTCGGCGTCGTGACCCTCAGAGAGGCATGGCAGCTCCGGCAGTCCAACGGCCTCGCATCCACTCCCGTGATGGCGTTCTTCTTCGCGCCTGAGCAGCCCGGCCTCGCCGAGGTCGTGGCCGCCGGGATCGACCTCGGCGTCTCCTCGCTCGCGCAGCTCGAAGCGGCCGCCGCGGCGGGGGACAAGGCCGGGACGCCCGCGCGCGTCCACCTCAAGGGCGACACCGGCATGTCGCGGGGCGGCGTCGCCGAGCACGAGTGGGAGCTCGCGGCGGAGGCCGCCGCGAAGCACCAGGCGGCCGGGTCGGTCGTCGTCGCGGGCGCCTGGAGCCACCTGGCGTGCGCCGACGAGATCGGGCACCCCGCGAACGCGTTGCAGAAGGCCGCGTTCGAGCGGTTCCTCGCGGCCGTGGCCGCGGCGGGCCTGGCCCCGGAGGTGCGTCACCTCGCGAACTCTGCGGCCCTCATCGCCGATCCGGAGACCCGGTACGACATGGTCCGGCCGGGCATCGCGCTCTACGGGTACAACCCGGTCCCGGACTTCCCAGTTGACCTGAAGCCCGTTGTCGAGGTCCGCAGCCAGGTCATGAGCGTCAAGCGCCTCCCGGCCGGGTCGGGGATCTCCTACGGCCACACGCACGTCCTCGAACGCGACACGAACGTGGCGCTGGTGCCGCTCGGGTACGCCGACGGGATCCCGCGGGCCGCCTCCAACAAGGCGGAGGTGTACCTCGCGGGGAAGCGCCGCCGCGTCATCGGGCGGATCTGCATGGACCAGTTCACCGTGGACTGCGGCGACGACCCGGTGAAGCCCGGGGAGCCGGTGGTCCTCATCGGCGCGGGCGCGCAGCACCCGGACGCGGACGACTGGGCGGCGTGGGCCGGGACCATCCCGAACGACGTGCTCACGGGCCTGGGCGCCCGCATCCCCCGGTTGTGGAACCGGGGCCTCGACTAGGTTCTTCCTTCCCTTGACCCTTTGGACCCCTTGGGCCCGTTGAGTGTGCAGTGAGGTCGCATGAGCGAGAGGCAATCGGGCCGCGGTGGGCGGCGGGCGCGCGGCTGGGCGATCGCCGGAGGCGTCACCGGCGGGGTCGCGGTGGGCGCGGCGCTGGCGTACGGGGTGCCGCGGTACCTGGCGCGGCGCACGCGGGCGTCGTCGGCGGACCCGTACGCGAACGAGCCGTTCGAGATGCCGCCGGTGAACTCGGTGCGGACGGTGGAGACGCGGGACGGCGCGTCGGTGCACGTGGAGACCGCGGGGCCGGAGGACGCGGGCCTGACGGTGGTCCTCATCCACGGCTACATGCAGGACATGGGGACGTTCTACTTCCAGCGCAAGGCCATCGCCGATGCCGTGCGCGGCGGGGTGCGGCTGCGGGCGGTGCTGTACGACCAGCCGGGGCACGGCCGGTCCGGGGGCCTGGTGCGCACGGAGTACTCGATCGAGGACCTGGCGGAGATCCTGCACGACGTGCTGGAGGAGGCGGCGCCGCACGGGCCGCTGGTGCTGGTGGGGCACTCGATGGGTGGGATGACGATCATGCAGTACGCCCGCCTGTACCCGGAGGAGTTCCGGGAGCGGGTGAAGGGCGTGGCGTTCCTGTCGACGTCGGCGGCGGGCCTGGACACGGTGGAGACAAAGCCGATGCGGGCGCTGCGGCGGCTGCGGCGGACCGTGCTGCCGATGCTCCAGCAGGTCGCGGGGTGGACGCCGGACCTGATCGACCGGTCGCGGCTGCTCGCGGGGGACCTGGGGTGGCTCTTGACGCGCAAGGCGGCGTTCCGGTCGCCGAACCCGCCGGGGTCGATCGTGACGCTGGTGGAGCGGATGAACCGGCGCACGTCCATCCAGTCGATCGTGGGCTATGCGCGCGCTATCCTCGACCACGACGCGACGGCGGTCCTGCCGCAGTTCAAGGGGCTGCCGATCCTCGTCGCGGTGGGGGACGGGGACCCGCTGACGCCGCCGGGGCACTCGCAGCGGCTCGCCGAGGCGCTGCCCGGGTCGCGACTGGAGCTCATAGCCGAGGCGGGGCATTCGCCGCAGCTGGAGTATCCTGGTGAGATCTCACAACTGTTGTTGGAGATGATCGACAAAGCCGCGGCGGAGATCGGTGACGGTCCGCCGCCTCGGGCGGCCGCGCCGCCGGAGGGCGAGCGGGGGCGGCACCGCCGCTGGGCGCCGTTCTCCCACGGGCACCGCCGGGACTAGCCCGGGCAATCGACACCGGTTGCGACACATTGACATTGAGGAGTGAGACGTGAGGCTGACGCTCCAGACGGCCGAAGACACCCACGAGTTCGGGCTGCGCCTCGCCGCGGTCCTGCGACCGGGCGACCTCGTGATCCTCACCGGCCCGCTCGGGGCCGGGAAGACCGCGCTGACGCAGGGCGTCGGCGCCGGCCTCGGCGTGGAGGGGCGCATCACCAGCCCCACGTTCGTGATCGCGCGGACGCACCGCGCTGGCGGGGCGGGCGTGCCGCTGGTGCACGTGGACGCGTACCGCCTGGAGACCCTCGACGAGCTCGACGACCTGGACCTGGACACCGACGTGGACGCGGCCGTGACCGTGGTCGAGTGGGGTGCGGGCCTGGCCGAGCGCCTCGCCGACTCGTACCTGGAGATCGCGATCGACCGGCGCGCGGACGAGGTCCGCGAGGCGGTCCTGCACGCGCACGGCGGCGACTGGGCCGCGCGCCTCGCGTCCCTGGGCCTGCCCGTCGGCGCCGCCGCATGAGAGTCCTCGCCCTCGACACCTCCACGAGCGCGGTCCAGGCCGCACTGGTCGACCTCGACGGCCCGGCGTTCGAGCCGGAGCTGTTCCTGACCTCGTTCCGCCGCGAGATCGACGGCCGCGGGCACGTGGAGAAGCTCGGCCCGTTCATCGAGGCGTGCCTCGCGGACGCGGGGCGCACCGTGGAGGACGTGGACGCGGTCGTCGCGGGCGTCGGCCCGGGCCCGTTCACGGGCCTGCGGGTCGGGATGGTCACCGCGGCGGCGTTCGCCGACGGGGCCGGCATCCCGGTGTACGGCGTGTGCTCGCTCGACGCGATCGGCGGGAACACGCGCGGCCGGGCCCTCGTGGCGACCGACGCGCGCCGCAAGGAGATCTACTGGGCGGTCTACGAGGACGGCGTGCGCGAAGGCGAACCGCAGGTCGGCAAGCCCGCGGACCTTCCGGAGACGCGCGCGGACTACGCGATCGGCGAGGGCGCGGCGAAGTACGCGGCCGAGCTGGCGGTGCCCGCCGAGACCGGCGCGGCCTACCCGGACCTGGTGAAGCTCGTGGAGCTGGCCGCGCCGCGGCTGCTCGCGGACGCGCCGACCGAGAAGCTGACGCCGCTGTACCTGCGCCGTCCCGACGCGCAGCCCGCGAAGGACGTCGTGCCCCCGCCCGCGGACGCTCAGCCCGCGGGCACGAAGTGACGTACCTGCCGCGGCGTGGTACAGCTTGACGTGATGAACACCGAGCTGCTGATCGGCCGGGTCCGGTGGTGGCACCTGACCGCGATGGCCCGCATGGAGACCGCGATCTTCGGGCCCGAGGCGTGGAGCGAGGGCCTGCTGTGGTCCGAGCTCGCGGCCGGGCACGACTACCGGGCCGTGTTCGACCGCTCCTCCGGCGACCGGATCGCGGGGTACGCGGGGACCGCGTTCAGCGACAACGAGGCGTGGATCAACAACATCGCCGTGGACGGCGGCTACCGGCGCCGCGGCGTCGCCACGATGCTCATGGACGACCTGCTCGCGCGCGCCCGCGCGGGCGGCGCGAAGTCGGTGTTCCTGGAGGTCGCGGTCGACAACGTCCCGGCCCAGCGCCTGTACGACGGCTACGGCTTCTACGGCATCGGCGTCCGCCGCAACTACTACCAGCACACCGGCACCGATGCCGCCGTGATGAGGATGGACCTTTGGCTTTCCTCTCCCCCCTACGGGGAGGAGATTTCCTAGGCTTGCGCCCGGGACGGTTCCTGTTTCATCGCCGATTGCGGAAGGGAGGACCCTTGCCGTCTGACATCAGCTCCGCAGGCATCGCCGGGCGGCTGCCCGGCTGCGACTCGACCAGCCGCAAGAATGTTCTTGGCCGCATTGACGTCCCGGTCGTGCCGGGTGCGGCAGGAGGGGCATCGCCATGCCCGGGTCGACAGGTCGAGCCTGTCGAGCAGGTGCCCGCAGTGCGAGCAGGTCTTCGACGAGGGGTACCAGCGGTCGACCACCGCGAGGATACGGCCGGCCCGTTCGGCCTTGTATTCGAGCATGCGCCGGAACTCGCCCCAGGCGGCATCGCTGATCGGTCGGGCGAGCCTGTGGTTCTTGACCATGCCGTTGACATTGAGGTCCTCGACGGCAATGAGGTCATTGCCGCGGACGATGCGTGTCGAGGTCTTGTGCAGGAAATCGGAGCGGGAGTTGCGGATCCTGCGATGGGCGCGGGCGACCTTCTGCTTGGCCTTGCGGCGGTTCGCCGAGCCTCTCTTGCAGCGGGCCATGCGTCGCTGGTAGCGGGCGAGATTCCTGGCTTTGCGCTCCAGGCAGCGCGGTGCCGCGACGCGTGCTCCGTCGCTCATGACCGCGAATTCCTTGACCCCCAAGTCGATGCCGATCGCCCGGCCGGTCTCCGGTTCCGGTTCGGGGTCGTCGGCTTCGACGGCGAAGGTCACGAACCAGCGACCGTCGGGATCGCGGGAGACGATGACAGTGGTCGGGGCGAGCTCAGCCAGCGCGACGCCGTCGAAGGACCAGACGAATCTCAACGGCGCGGTGGTCTTCGCCAAGCGCAGCTCCCCGTCGTGCATGCGGAACGCCGACCGTGTGTAGTGCGCGGACTGCCGGGAGGATCTTCTCTTCAACCGCGGGTACTTCGCCCGCCCGGCAAAGAAGTTCGCGAACGCGGCATGTTGGTGCCGCAGGGACTGCTGGAGCGGGACACTGGAGACCTCGTTCAAGAAGGCGAGGTCCTCGGTCTTCTTCCAAGCCGTCAGCGCCGCATCGGTTTCACGATAGGTGGTCCCCCGGCCGTCGACATGCCAGGCGCGATGGCGCTCGGTCAGCGTCCTGTTCCAGACCACGCGTACACATCCGAACGTGCGGGCCAACATCGCCGCCTGCTCAGGGTCGGGATAGGCCCGACACTTGTACGCCAAGCGCATGCCGTCTATTTTACGCAGCAGTCGACCAGATGTAAAAGAAGGGCTCGCGCGCGGGCTCGAACGTTTCTCCGGCCCCAGTGCCGAAACTAGCTCTAGGAGGCCAGATGAAGACTGAACCTGTGGTGATGGGCATCGAGACGTCGTGCGACGAGACCGGTGTGGGGATCGTGCGCGGCCACGAGCTGCTGGCCGACGCGATCGCGTCCTCGGTCGACGAGCACGCCCGCTTCGGCGGCGTCGTGCCCGAGGTCGCGAGCCGCGCGCACCTGGAGGCCATGGTGCCCACCGTGCAGCGCGCCCTCGACGACGCCGGGCTGACCCTCGGCGACCTCGACGGCATCGCCGTCACCGCCGGGCCGGGCCTGGCCGGGGCGCTCATGGTCGGCGTCGGCGCCGCGAAGGCGTACTCGATCGCCACCGGCGTCCCCCTCTACGGCGTCAACCACCTGTCCGCGCACATCGCCGTGGACACCCTGGAGAACGGGCCGATCCCCGAGCCCGCGATCGGCCTCCTCGTCTCCGGCGGCCACTCCACGATCATGATGGTCGAGGACCTCGCCGGGAAGGTCGTGCAGCTCGGCGCCAGCATCGACGACGCCGCGGGCGAGGCGTTCGACAAGGTCGCGCGCCTGCTGGGCCTGCCGTTCCCCGGCGGCCCCTACATCGACCGGGCCGCGAAAGAGGGCGACCGGGCGTTCGTGGAGTTCCCGCGCGGCCTCTCCGCCGCGAAGGACCAGGAGAAGCACCGCTACGACTTCTCGTTCTCGGGGCTCAAGACCGCGGTCGCCCGCTGGATCGAGGCGCGCCGCGCCGACGGCGAGGACATCCCCGTGAACGACGTCGCGGCCGCGTTCCAGGAGGCCGTCTGCGACGTGCTCACCCGCAAGGCGATCCTCGCCGCGAAGGAGCACGGCGTCGAGACGATCCTCCTCGGCGGCGGCGTCGCGGCCAACTCGCGCCTGCGCGGCCTCGCCGCCGAGCGCGCCGAGAAGGCGGGCCTGACGCTCCGCTACCCGCGCCCGAAGCTGTGCACCGACAACGGCGCCATGGTCGCCGCCCTCGGCTCGCACCTCGTCGCCGCGGGCGTCGCGCCCTCCCGCATCGACTTCCCCGCGAACTCGTCGATGGACGTCGAGATCGTGAGCCTCGCCAACTCCCTGTAAGGGCCCGCCTGTCGGTCCCCGCCGCTACCGTATCCGGCATGACCGACAACAGCCCTTCCTGGGAGCCGCCGCTCGCCGGCACCGAGTCCGAGCACCTGCTCGCCATGCTCGAACGCCTCCGCACCACCTTCCGCTGGAAGGCCGACGGCCTCGACGCCGACGGCCTGAACCAGCGGATCGGCGCGTCCAGCCTCACCATCGGCGGGTTGCTCAAGCACCTCGCGCGCGTCGAGGACATCACGTTCGCGTGGAAGATGCGCGGCGAGTCCCCCGGCGAGCCCTGGGTCTCCGCGCCGCTCGACGACACCGACGACTGGGAGTTCTCCACCGCCGCCACCGACAGCCCCGAGTACCTGTACGGCCTGTACGACGCCGCGGTCGCCCGCTCCCGCGAGCGCTTGGCCGCCATCACCTCTGACGGCGGCCTCGACCAGGAGGCCCACTGGGAATGGCCCGGCCGCGGCCACTTCTCCGTCCGCCGCATCGTCTGCGACCTCATCGAGGAGTACGGCCGCCACACCGGCCACGCCGACCTCCTCCGCGAAGCCGTCGACGGCCGCGTGGGAGAAGACCCGCCCGAGGACTGGACCCCCGAGTCCTGACGGCGGGTACCGTTGCGGGTCAAGGAGGACCGCCTGTGGAACCCGACCCGCACCAGATCGTCGCGGCGCTGCGCGCCTGGGCCGAGGGCACCGACTGGGTCGACTGGGTCGAACTCGGCGGGTCCCTCGGCCGCGGCGCGGGCGACGCGCTCTCCGACGTCGACGCCGGGATCGGCGTCCCCGGCCTCACCGAGGACGACCCGCGCATCGCCGCCGCACTCGACGCCGCCACCGGCTTCGCGCCGCCCGCCGCGACCCTCGCCCAGCGGCTCGGCGACCTCACCCACCTCGTCTGCGTCTACCGCGACGGCCGCCAGCTCTCCCTCGTCGTCTTCGACGCCGCCGCCCGCAACGGCCTCGCCCCGCAGTCGACCGCGGTCGCCGACAAGTCCGGGCGCCTCGCCGAGCCGATCGACCCGGCCCGCTGGACCCCCGACGACGGCGCGCGCCGCGAGTGGGCGTTCCTCGCGTGGATCGCCCTCGGCGACGCCGCCCGCCACGCGAGCCGCGGCCGCCCCTGGCGCGCCCTCGGGTCGCTCACCGAGGCCCGCGACCAGCTGTGGCGCCTCCACGCCGCCGACCTCGGCCTCACCTACCCCGCGTTCGGCGCCGTCACCGTCGAGAACGCCGACGCCCCCGCCCCGCACGGCGTCGCCGCGACCCACCCCGCCGACCTCACCCGGCCCGCGCTCCACGGCGCGATCGAAGCCCTTGCGGCCCTGCTCGACCCGTACACCGGCGCCGACCTGGAGCCCCTCGCCGCCGCCGTCCGGCCCCGCTTCGAGCTGCTGCGTGTGGACGGTGGACGCTAGGCTCCGGTGCCATGACCGACACCGATGTGACCGAAGTGGCCGAAGAGCCTGAGGCCGACCGGCGCCGCTGGTGGCGTTCGCGGTGGCTGCGGGGGCTGTCGTGGGTCGGGACCGCGGGAGTGGTCGCGTACACGCTGATCCGGCTGCTGGGGTTGGAGACCGGGTGGGTGCTGGTCACCACCGTCGCGTTCGTGCCGTACTTCGCCGTCGCGGCCCTCGCGGCCGCCGGTGTGCAAGCGGCCGTGCGGCACTGGGCCGCGCTCGCGGTCACCGGCGCCGCTGTCGTCGCGCTCGCCGTCGTCCTCGTCCCGCGCACGGTCGCCGATGAGCAGCCGTCGGCGGGCGGCGCGGAGTTCACCGTCATGTCCGTGAACCTCTACGTCGGCCAGACCGACCTCGGGAAGGTCGTCGAGCTCGTTGAGGAGCACGAGCCCGACCTGCTCAGCGTCCAGGAGCTCACCCCCGGCGCCGCCGAGGGGCTCGCCGCTCTCGGCCTGGAGGAGCTGCTCCCCTACTCGATCCTCGAACCCGACGAGCTCGCCGTGGGCACCGGCCTCTACTCGGCGCACCCCATGGAGCGCATCGAGACCATGGGCCGGGACGGGATCTTCTACCAGATCGGCGCCGAGGTCGACCTCGGCGGCGAATCCGTCAGGTTCATGGCCGTGCACACCGCCGCCCCGGCCACCCCCGAGCGGATCCCGTTGTGGGAGGAGGACTTCGAGCAGATCCCGCGCCCCGACGGCGGCGCCCCGTGGGTGCTCGCCGGGGACTTCAACGCCACCCTCGACCACGACAACATGCGCGGCCTCCTCGCCGACGGCTACAGCGACGCCGCCGACGCCACCGGCCAGGGTCTCGCCCCGACCTGGCGGCCCATCGAGGGCGGCTACCTGAACGGGCGCGTGCGCCCGCCCGCCGTCACCCTCGACCACGTGCTCGCCGAAGACGGCGTGGCCGTCCTCGACTTCGCGGTCCTCGCCAAGGACGGCAGCGACCACGCACCCGTCCTCGCCACCCTCCGCCTCCCCTGACCAGGCTCCCTGCCTTGCTTCCTGAAGTGGATTTCAGGTTTGCGATGAATCCTGTCGGGGGCCCTCGTCATAGTGGGGGAGCGACCATCCACTCAGCGAAAGGAACCGCATCATGCGCCAGATCATCGTCACCGCGTTCGTCTCCCTCGACGGCGTCATGGAGGCCCCCGGCGGAGAGGCCGGCTACCGCAACTCCGGCTGGACCTTCAAGGACGTCGAGTTCCTCCCCGACGCCTACGAGCTCAAGTCCCGCGAGCAGGACGAGGCCGGGGCGCTCCTGCTCGGCCGCGTCTCCTACGAGGCGTTCGCGCCCGCCTGGCCCCAGATGACCGAGGAGTTCGCCGGGTACAACGCCATGCCCCGGTACGTCGTGTCGACCACCCTCAAGGAGCAGGACGAGCGCTGGCCCGCCACGATCCTCCGCTCCATCGACGAGGTCGCCGCGCTCAAGGAGACCGAGGGCGGCCCGATCTCGGTGCACGGCAGCGCCACCCTCGGGAAGAGCCTCGCCGACGCCGGGCTGGTCGACCGCTACCACCTGCTGGTGTTCCCCGTGCTCCTCGGCGCCGGAAAGCGCCTGTTCAGCGAGGCCGACCAGGACGCAGTGAAGCTCGACCTCGTGGAGTACGAGGCGTACGCCAACGGCATCCAGAAGCAGGTCTTCGACGTCGTTCGCTGAGCGAGTGACCAATGGCGCGGGGCCGGGCCGCCTTCAGGCGGCCCCGGTCTTGAGCGTCAACCGTTCACAGGGGAGCGTCGCGCCGCTCATCTCGACGGTCTTGCGGGCGCCGTCGAGCTCGAAGCCGTACCGCTCGTAGAAGCGGCGGCTGATCGCACTGCCCTCCATCATCCACACCCGCACCGGCGAGAACCCCTGCTCGGCGAGCCACCGCACGCCCTCGTTCATGAGGGCCCGGCCCGCGCCGCGGCTCCAGTGGTCGGGGTGGACGTAGATCGACTGGACCTCCCCGGGGACGCCGGGTCCGGCGTTGTCGTCGTCGGCCTCGTCGTGGTCGAAGGTGAACGAGGCGAACCCGATCACGTAGGGGCCCTTCTCGGCCACGAACTCGGTTTCGAGCGGGCGCTTGCGCGCGAGGTAGCGCACGTAGCGTTCGGAGGCCTCTTCGGGGAGCCCGGCCAGCACGTCGGCGCCGACCAGGCCGTCGTAGGCCGCGCGCCAGGAAGCGGTGCGGACCTGAACCATCTCGTCTGCGTCGGCGGGGGTGGCCGTTCGGATCCTCATGTCTACCAACCGTGCCCGAAGGTCCACAAGAAAGCAACCGCTTAGGGGCCCGGAATTGCGAACGCAACCCGTTCGTGCAAGAAGTGTCTAGGCGACCGGCGACTCCAGCAGCCGCAGCTCTTGCGCGGTGGCGTCGACGGAGGCCAGTGCCCCGATGGGCATCGGCAGATTCGGGCCGGTATGTCCGAAGTCGACTCCCGCGAGGACGGGGAATCCGTAGTCGCCGAGCACGTCGAGCACGACGTCCTTGACACCGGCGAGCGTCCCGTCGGGGAGGTCGCGGTCGGAGATCCCGGCGGGGATGCCCACGACCATCGCCGAGGTCCGGTCGAAGACGCCCTGCATCCGCAGCACGTGGAGCTGGTTCCACACGTGCCCGAGGTTGCGGCCCACGTCCTCCCAGAAGAACACGGCGCCGTCCCAGGTCTCGGGCGCGAGCGCGTACGGGGACGCCTGGACGTTGATGAGCCGGTCGAGCAGCCCCCCGACGAGGCGGCCCGTGGCCTGTCCGGGTTTCCATGTCTCCCAAGGCTTGTCGGCCGGAAGCCGGACCTCGGCGAGATCGCCGGTGAGGAGCCCGAAGAGGAGGTCGCGGATCTCGGCGTGCCGTTCCGGAGTCGCCCCGGACCAGAAGCGGCCGCTCAGGCCGGGCGCGAAGTCGGCGTGCATGCCGACCAGGCCGGTCTGCGAGTGCAGGGCGAGGTGGAGCGCGGTGATGTCGCTGAAGCCGAGGAGCGGCTTCGGGTCGCGGCGGACCGCGTCGTAGTCGATGCGGTCGAGGTACGCGGAGGTCGCGTTGCCGCCCGCGAACGGGATGATCGCCCGGACCTCGGGGTCGGCCAGGAGCGCGTTCAGTTCGGCGGCCTGCTCGGCGGGGGCGGCCGCGCGCCAGAACCGGTGCCCGCCGGAGGTGAGGAGGGGCGTGACGCGGACCCGGAACCCGAGCTGTTCGAGGACGTCGACCGCGCCGTCGAGCTCCTCGGTGCGGTGGGCGCTGCGCGGGCCGGACAAGGCCGCGATGGCGACGGTGTCGCCGGGGTGCAGCCGCTTGGGGCGCAAGGGTTCCATGCTGGTGCCTCTCCTGGGGGACGGGTCGGGGCCGGGACCAGCCTAACGGCGGTCCCGGCCCGAGGCAATGCCTGGAAGCAAGCGTTATCTCAGTTCGAGCACCCGGTCTTCGGCGACCTCGGCTTCGGTGGTCCCGGCCCGGCGGGCCCGGGCCACGGTGAACCCGATGCCGGCGACCGCGACGAGGACGGCCGCGCCGTAGGCGGCGAGCGAGGCCGCGTCGGGGGAGGCGAACGACTGGCCGCGCACGGCCTGCCATGCGGCCGTGCCGAACACCCCGAGGTACCCGGCGGCGGTCCAGCGGACGACGGTGGCGCGGACCCGGTCGTCGCGCAGCCACGCATTGCGGGCCGCCAGGCTCTGCCTCATTTGAAGGAAAGCGAGCAGCATCCCGACGCCGATGAGGACCTGGATGCCGTGCAGGCCGATGAAGTGGGCGACGCGCATGTCGCCGCCGGTGGTGGACCAGCCGGTGAGGAACATGCCGTTGCCGTCCAGGTCGCCGACGCCGTGCCCGGCGTTGAGCGGGACCTCGGCGCCGTTGGCGTCGACCTGGGTGCGCTGGCCCTGGCCGCCGACGGTGACGATGAAGAACGCCGCGAACATGCCGAGGCTCGACAGCAGCAGGCCCCACCGGATCACGGCCGTGACGGCGCGGTCCCCGATGCGCTGGAACAGGACCAGGACCGCGATGACCACGTTGGCGAGGAACATGACCGGCACGAATTGGAAGGCCATCTGGACGACCTGGTTGAACGCGTCGTCGGAGGCGTTGAAGTGGCTGAACGTGCCCATCGCGGCGGCGGCGACGATCACGCCGACCTCGGCGGCGCTGATGACCGCGAACAGGGTCCCGAAGGCCCAGCCGGTGCGCCGCAGCTTCGTCATGTGCGACAGGAGCCAGGCGAGCGACAGGCAGTAGGTGAAGAAGGAGAACCCGAACTTGAAGGACTTGACCCAGACGCTCTCGCCCAGGATGGTGCGGTCGTCGAAGGGCATCGCGGCGAGCGACGCGAGCGCGACGACCCCGCACGCGATCCCGAGGACCAGCAGGGGTCGGTGCCAGCGGCGGTCCCCGCCGGTGAGGGCGATCCCGGCACCGGCGGCGCGGTCGGCGACGGTGGGGCGGCGGTGGGCGGCGAGGGTTGTGCTCATGCATAGAACGCTATTTCGGATCGCGTTGCCGCACACTGACGTGGGCCGCCGAATGGACGGTAGGGCCTGCCTTACCGCGCCGGGCGGGGATCGGGAGCGCCTCGGCGGTTCTTCGCAAATCGGGCATCGCGAGCGCCCCCCGAATCCATAGTGCCCGGAGGGTCCGACAGTGCACCGGCGGTGTCGCAGAGGCTGACCTTGGACGAAGTGCGCATGAACGCTTGCGCGTTCATCGCGCCGTAACGAGGATGTGACGAATGAGCTCTAATCTCAGTCGCATCTTGGACAGCGTGGACCCGTTCATCGGTACTGCCGCTACCGATCTGCCCGCGGCGCAGGGGCTGGCCGCCGCTTGGTGGTGGCCGAAGGCCCAGGTGGGGAACACCCACCCGGGCGCCTGCTACCCGCTCGGGATGGTCTCCGCGTGCGCGTGCTCCGGCGCCTACCCGACCGGCTACGGCCTCTACGGCATCTCCAAGGAGGGCGCTCCCGAGCCGATGTACGACGAGTACCTCGCCAGCGGGTTCACCCACTTCCAGCAGTCCGGCACGGGCGCGATCCGCAAGTACTACAACTACTTCCGCGTCACCCCGATGGTCGAGCCGCTCGACTCGCTCGGGAACCGCTGGCGCCTGCGCGACGAGGAGGCCGCGCCCGGCTACTACGCCGCGACCCTGGAGAACGGGATCCGCTGCGAGCTCACCGTCGGCGCGAAGACCGCCGTCCACCGGTACACGTTCCCCGAGTCGTCCTCGTCCCGCGTGGTCGTGGACTTCTCGTACGGCGGCCTCGCGATCGAGCACGGCACCACGGTCCCGCTGCGCGCCGGCATCGAGAGCCTCGGGCAGGGCAGCGCGCAGGGCACCGTCGTCATGGAGGGCATCCCGCTCTCGGTCTACATCGACACCGACGCGCCCGGCTGGCGCCAGCTCGTCTGGTACGACCGGCGCCGCGTCGACGGCGGCACCCGCCTCGACTTCGACTACATCCGCCGCACCACGCTGCGCCCGTTCGGCCTCATGTTCATGGGCCCCACCAGGGCCGGGCAGGTCGTGGAGATCCGCATGGGCTTCTCCATGCGCGGCACAGAGCAGGCGAAGCGGAACCTGGAGCAGGCCCTCCCCGGGCAGGCCGGGTTCGACGCGGCCCTCGCGGACACTCAGGATGCCTGGTCCGACTACTTCTCGCAGGTCGAGGTCCAGGGAGGCACCCCCGAGCGCCGGACCGTGTTCGCGACGAGCCTGTACCACTCGCTCATCAAGCCGTGCTTCGCGCAGGACGAGAGTCCGTTCTGGCCCTCCAAGGGGCCCTTCGTGTTCGACATCGCGACGATGTGGGACATGTACAAGACCCAGTTCCCGCTGCTCACGGCCCTGAACCCGGCCAAGGGCGCGGACATGCTGGAGGCGATCGTGCGGATCGCCGAGGAGGAGGGGAACCTCCCGATCGGGTACCGGATGGCGCGCGGCTCCGACCGGTTCTTCCGGCAGGCGTCCGCGCTCGCGCACACCGTGCTCGCCGACGGGTACCAGCTGGGACTCGAAGGGCCCGAATGGGACTGGGCGCTCGTCCACATGCAGGACGACCTGCGGCGCGGCTACGGCGAGGACTACACCGAACGCGGCGTCGTCCACCCGATCAGCCACACCCTCGACCTCGCCACCGGCTACTGGTGCACTGCGGTCCTCGCCCGCGGCCTCGGGGACCTCAAGCTCGCCGACGAGCTGGAGGCCAAGGCCAAGGGCTGGGTCAACGCGTTCGGCCCCGACGGGCTCCTGCGCGACTCCAGCTTCTACGAGGGCGGGCGCTGGAACTACTCGTTCCGGCTCCTCCACGACATGGCCGCCCGCATCGGCCTCGCCGGGGGCGACCGCGAGTTCACCGCGGTCCTCGACCGGTTCTTCGGGTACGGCGCCGACCCGGCCGTGCAGCTCGGGGTGCCGCCGTTCGGCACCGAGTTCGCGATGGGCCTGGACCTGAACCGGTTCGAGGGCCTGAACAACGAGCCCGACATGGAGGCCCCGTGGGCCTACCACTACGCCGGGCGGCCCGACCGGACCGCCGAGGTCGTGCACGCGGCCCTGTCGTACCAGTTCGGGACCGGCCGCGGCGGGCTCGTCGGCAACGACGACTCCGGGGCGCTGTCCTCGTGGTACGTGTGGGCGTCGCTGGGCCTGTTCCCCGTCGCCGGCCAGAACCTGTTCCTCGTCAACGCGCCCGCGTTCGCCGAGGCGCGGCTCCGCTTCGGCGGCAACGACTTCGAGCTGGTCACCACCGGGCACGCCGAGACCGGCATCGGCGCGGACGCGCACGGGACGGCCCCGCGGTACGTCCAGTCCGCGCGCTTCGACGGCAAGCCCCTGGACCAGAGCTTCATCACCGGCAACCAGCTGCACGGCGGCGGTCGCCTGGAGATCGAGCTCGGGCCCGAACCCTCCGACTGGGCGACGAAGACGCGCCCGCCGTCCGCCTCCGACCGTGCCGACCATGCTCGGGACGCCGGAGCCCGCATCCAGGAGTTCCTACCGTGACCGAGCAGTCCCGCGGCCCGCAGCGCCGCCTCGTCATCGTCGTCCGCGCCGACCCGGTCGTGTGCGGCCACGCCACCGAGGCCCGCGGCCTCGCCGAAGTCGCCCTCACCCGCGGCTTCGACGACGTGCGCATCGTGACCTGGCCGATCGACACGCTGAAGGCCGCGGGACTGCCGCTCAAACCGCTCGACGAGCTCCTCCCCTACTCGGAGGGCATCACCGTCGAGCGGCCCGGACCCGTCGGGGACTACCGCGTCCCCGACGGGCGCCACCTCCTCGGCATGACCGGCCGCCTCGTGGAGCTGTTCACCGACGGCGTGCCCACCGTGTGCATGTCGATGTACCTGTCGCCGCACGCGAACGCCGTCGTCGACGCCCTCCGCTCGGTCCGCGCCGCGGGCCTCGGCGCGGACGTCACCACCATCGCCGAGGCCGTGGGCTCCGACATCACGAACGTCGTGCGCGGCTGCCTCGAACGCGGCGAGCTCGGCGCGGCCGCCGCCCTGTTCACCACCTACCTCGCCAACGACCGGTGCGTCGCCGTGTCCCAGTACACGAAGGACCTCATCCAAGAGGAGGCGGCGCAGGTGGACCGGGCCCTCGGCACCCGCTTCGCCGAGGAGGTCGCCGCCCGCGTCCAGGTCTCCTACCCGGCCGTCGACGCCTCCGCCTACACCGGCCTCGACCCGTCCGCCGTCGATGCGGCGCTCGCCGCCCGCGGGCTCCGCCGCGACGGGTACGTCCTGTTCCTCTCCCGCGTCGCCGCCGCGAAAGGCGCCGACGACCTCATCACCGCCTACCGCGCGTCCCTCGCCTCCCGCACCCACCGGCTCGTCATCGCGGGGACCGGCCCGGCCCTCGCGGACACGAAGGCCCTCGCCGCCGGGGACGACCGGATCGTGTTCCTCACCGACGTCTCCGACGAGGAGAAGCCGCTGCTCATGAACGGCTGCGCCGCCTACGCGCTGCCGTCGAAGCCGCGCCCCGAGTTCGTCGAGACGTTCGGCATCGCCCTCGTCGAGAAGATGCTCGCCGGAGGCGGCCCCGTCATCACCACCGGCACCGGCGGCATCCCCGAAGCCGTGGGGGACAACGCGATCGAAGTGCCCGCCGCCGACCCCGAGGCCCTCGCCGCCGCGATCGACTTCGCCGTCGCCATGGACGGCCCCGAACGCGCCGAATGGGCCGCGCGCGCCCGCGCCCACGCGATGCGCTTCGACCGCACCGCCGTCTTCGACAACCTCTTCACCGGCCTCACCGCCCCCGCGCCCATCGGCTGACCTGCACCCGGACCGCCCGCCGCAGAAAGTTCGAGAAAAACTCGAAACCGCGGCAACCTTCGGGGCGTCCGCGGCAACTGGATGACGGTGCGGCAACCCGGCTCCGCCGCACCGAACATCTACCGGAGGGACGGGCCGCGATGTCCTCACCGACTTTCACCACCACCCCCGCCATGGCGCGCCCGTAACGACTCCGCTGGTTCCACGGATGGGCTTCCTGCCATGGGAGATCGACAGGCGCGGGCACCGGGGGTGCCTGCGCCTGTCGTGCAACGGAACGTGAGGAGGTCACGGTCCTGCTGCTAGAATCGCCTCCCCGCAATGCGACCGGAAGGCCCCCGTTGGACGTCCCCGCTGCACTCGACGAGGACGCCTTCCGCGCCTTCTTCGAGCGGCACCACGCCGAGCTCGCGCGCTTCGCGTGGATGCTCATCGGCGAGCGCACCGCAGCGGAGGACATCGCCGCCGACGCCATGCTCGCCGTCTGGCGCCAATGGGACCAGGCCCGCCGCGCCCGCTCGCAGATCGCCTACGCCCGCGGCATCGTCGCCAACCTCGCCAAGGCCCGCATCCGCGCCGCCGTGCGCGAACGCCGCCGCAACACCCTCTTCTGGCAGAAGCCCACCGAGACCGCCGACGGCCCCGACACCGCCGCCGTCATCGACGTGCGCGCCGCCCTCGACCGGCTCCCCCTGCGCCGCCGCGCCTGCGTCGTCCTGCGCCACTCCCTCGGGCTCTCCGAACGCGAGACCGCCGACGCCCTCGGCGTCTCCGTCGGCACCGTCAAGTCCCAGACCTCCAAGGGCCTCGCCGACCTCCGCCGCCTCCTCGGACCCGCACCCGACGGCCCCGCATGGGCGCAGGTCACCAAGGGGGTGGCGTGATGAGCGACCCCGCCGACCGGCTCCGCGTCCACGCCGAGGAGTTCGAGCCCGACTCCGACCGCATGTGGACCCGCGTCGCCGAAGGCATGCGCGCCCCCCGCGGCGCCGCCACCGCACCCGAACGCGCGCGCTGGCGCGTCCCGCACCTGGCGATGGCCACCGGCGCGGCCGTCGTCCTCATCGGCGGCGTCGTCCTCTTCGGACTGACCCAGGGCGCCGGTCCTTCCGCCGACCCCGACCCGGCCCCGCCCGCCGCCGGCCCCGGCGCCCAGACCTCCGAGTCCGAAGCGTCCCAGGACGACACGAGCGAGGAGTCCTCCCCCGACGGGCCCTCCGGCTCCGGCAGCAGCGCCGAAGGCGGCACCGAGACCGAGGAGACGCCCGAGCAGCCCGACTGGCTGTGGTCCGAGGGCGCGATCGACGCCAACAACACCGACTACTTCACCCAGTCGACCGTGAAGTTCCGCTCCGACACGGCCCTCACCGGCCTCGAAGTGGAGCTGCGCCTCGCCGAAGGCGACGGCCTCGCCTACCTCGACTCGTGGACCACCGACGACAACCTCTTCACCGAGGCCGTCTACACCAGCGAGGACGGATACGCGGTCCTGCGCTGGACGCTGAAGGACGGCGCGGTCGTCCCCGCCGGGAACGAGTACACGCTCGCGGGCCAGTTCGACCCCAACGGGGGTCCGCGCAGCGGCGACGCCGACTCCTTCACGGTCACCGCCACCGGCGAGGACGGCGAGACCGGCGTCCTCGAAGGCGGCTTCTAGCCGGCCCGGCAACCCCAGAGCGGGGGCGGGACCGGCGACCGGTCCCGCCCCCGAAATCCGCGGTCAGCAGTCGCAGGCGAGGCCGCTCGACGGGGCCGTCAGGGGGTCGGGGCGGCCGCGTTCGACGCCGGCGTCGGTCTCGACGGGGAGGCCCTCGCGGGACCAGTACTCGAAGCCGCCCATCATGTACTTCACCCGGTAGCCGAGCTTCGCGAACTCGATCGCGGCGCGGTAGGCGCCGTTGCAGCCCGGGCCCCAGCAGTAGACGACCACCGGCTTCGACGGGTCGACGAGTTCCGCTGCACGGGAGGCGATGTCGTCGGTCGGGAGGTGCACGGCGCCGGGGACGCGGCCCTGGAACCAGGCGGCCGCGCCGCGGGTGTCCACGAGCGTGAAGCCGGGGTCATCCGCGCCGGAGGCGGCGAACACGTCGGAGACGTCGGTGCTGAAGGCCAGCAGGCCGGTGAAGTGGGCGAGCGCGTCGGCGGGGGAGGCCGGGGGCACGCGCAGCACGGCGTTCTCATTCGTTCCCATGCCCCGAATCTAAATGCCGGTACAAACGGTTTTTTGCACCGGTACAAACTCCGCCACCTGTCGGGACGGGAGGTAGCGTAGACGCCGAACCGCACCCGATGAGAGAGGGACGCAATCGTGGCTCCCACCGCACCCACGGTCGACCTCGTCCACGGCGCCGCCATGCCGCGCCTGGGCCTGGGCACCTGGCCCATGGACGACGCCGAGGCCGAGCGGGTCGTCGCCGAGGCGATCGGCCTCGGCTACCGCCTCGTCGACACCGCCGAGAACTACCGCAACGAGCGCGGCGTCGGCCTGGGCCTCAAAGTCTCCGGCGTCGCCCGCGAGGACCTGTTCGTCACCACCAAGTTCAACCGCGAATGGCACGGCGTCGACCTCGCCGCCGAGGCCGCCGAGCGCCGCCTCGACCTCCTCGGCCTCGACTACCTCGACCTGCTGCTCATCCACTGGCCCAATCCGCAGCACGGCAAGTACACCGAGGCGTGGCAGGGCCTCGCCCGGCTGCTCGAATCCGGCCGCGTCAAGGCCATCGGCACCTCGAACTTCAAGCCCGCGCACCTCGACCGGATCATCGACGCCACCGGCGTCGTGCCCGACGTCAACCAGATCCAGTTGAGCCCCTTCACCACCCGCGACGAGACCCGCGCCTACGACGCCGCGAAGGGCATCGCCACCCAGTCCTGGTCCCCGATCGGCGGCGAGGGCGGCGAGGTCCGCAAGGACCCCCTGGTCGTCGAGCTGGCGGAGAAGTACGGGAGGACGCCGGGGCAGATCGTGCTGCGCTGGCACCTGGAGCTGGGCCTCTCGGTGGCGGTGAAGTCCTCGAACACGGAGCGGCTGGAGCAGAACCTCGACGTGTTCGGGTTCGAGCTGGAAGCGGCCGACGTGGCGGCCCTGTCGGGCCTGGACCGCGGCGAGGGCGCCGCGGCTGACTCCGACGAGTTCGGGCACTAGGCGGAGAGCGAACGGCGAACGGCGGCACCGGTTTCCGGTGCCGCCGTCCGCTATTCGGGTTCGGGGACGAAGCGGAGCACGTCGCCGGGCTGGCAGTCGAGGACCCGGCAGATCGCTTCGAGCGTGGAGAACCGCACGGCCTTCGCGCGCCCGTTCTTGAGGACCGCGACGTTCGCGGGGCTGATCCCCACCGCCTCGGCGAACTCCCCCACGGACATCCCGCGCTTGGCCAGCAGCAGGTCGATGTCCACGACGATGGCCATCAGATGACCTCTGCCATCTCGGACTGGAGCTGGGTGGCCTTGCGCAGGAGCCCGCGCATGATGACCATGAGCATCGCGAACGAGGTGCCCGCGGCGCCGCACACCAGGAGCGAGCCGAGGCCGCCGAGCAGGGCCATCTCGTCGGCCGTCCCGTTGCTGTCGGACACGAAGACGTAGCAGAAGACCCCGGCGGAGAGGAGCGTCGCGGCGATGGTGGCCGCGATGATGACATCGACCCACCGGAACGCGCGGTCGCTGAAGATCGAGTCCGCGGCGATCATGTCGAGGAGCATCCAGCCCGCGACGAGCACGACCTGGACGAGCGCGACGCCGACGATCGCGGCGGTGAGCAGCACGGGGATGAAGTCCGAGCTGTACATGAAGTCGATTTCGTCGACCAGCGAGTTCGGCGCGATGAAGATCTGCCCGAACAGCCCGAACAGGAAGGCCGTGACCAGAGCCAGCCGGAGCATGAGGATGAGGAATGCGTTCATGCATCGATTCTCGATCGGTATCTATCGAAAGTCAATAGATACTGATCGAGAATCGATGGACGGCACGATTCCGGGAGGCTCAGTCTTCGAGGAGCGTCAGCTCCATGCCGCGGATCGTGGCCGCGTCGGTGATGCCCTCCATGGCCGTGATCCGGCCGTCCTCGATCGTGAACACCAGGACCCGCGTGGGCATGTCGGGGATCGAGGAGACCGCGCCGATCTTGCCGTCCACGAGGACCAGCTGCGCCTGGGAGGCCATGGCCGCGAAGGTCATCGCGCCGCCCGCGATCGTGGCCGCGCCGCGCAGGATGGTGCCGACCTCGGCCGCGTCGGTCCGCAGCGTGACGTCGGGGTCGAGCACCGACACGAGCGCGTCGAAGTTGCCCTCCTTCGCCGCGGACATGAACGCCTCCACGACGGCCCGCTGCCGGGCCGCGTCGCGGTGCTCCGGCTCGCCGGTGCCCCGCACCCGGCCGCGGGCCCGGCTCGCGAGCTTCCTTGCGGCCGTGGGGGTCCGGTCCACGATCTGGGCGATCTCCGTGAACGGGACGCCGAACATGTCGTGCAGGACGAACGCGAGCCGCTCGGCCGGTTCGAGGGTCTCCAGGACCACCAGCAGCGCCAGGCCCACCGAGTCGGCCATGACCGCCGACGACTCCGGGTCCACCGGCGCGCCCGTGAGGCTCGGCAGCGCGTTCTGCTCGGGCCCGGCCTCGGGGATCGGCTGCTCGGCCCGGGACTTGCGGCGCCGCAGCTGGTCCAGGCACACCCGCCCGACGACCGTGGTCAGCCACCCGCTCAGGTTCTCGATGCGGTCGGCGTCGGCGGTGGCGAGCCGGAACCACGCCTCCTGGACGGCGTCCTCGGCCTCGCCGGAGGAGCCGAGCATCCGGAACGCGACGGCCTCCAGCCGCGGGCGGTCCTCGTCGAAGCGGCGTGCGAGCCACTGGTCGTCGGTCATGTCCGGTCCCTTCCCCGAAGTGCGGTCACCGGTATGACGCAATCCTGGACCCGAACGTGACCGCCGCGGGGACGATGTGCCCCCCGTCACCGCCGCCGGTTCAGAAGTCCACGGGGTCGCGGACGATCGGGCAGGTCATGCAGTGCCCGCCGCCGCGCCCGCGTCCCAGCTCCGCGCCGACGATCGTGATGACCTCGATCCCGGCCTTGCGCAGCAGCGTGTTCGTCTGCGTGTTCCGGTCGTACGTCATGACCACGCCCGGCTCCAGTGCGACCGCGTTGTTCCCCGAGTCCCACTGCTGCCGTTCGGAGGCGTACACGTCGCCGCCGGTCTCGATGACCCGCAGGCCCGGCAGGCCCAGCGCCGAGGCGACGATGTCGGTGAACGCGGCCGTGCCGTGGTCGACCAGCTCCAGGCCCGGCTCCCGGTCCGCCGGGTACAGCGAGAACGTGTGCACCGAGTCCATGATCTGCGGGTACAGGGTCACCACGTCGCGGTCCGCGAACGTGAACACCGTGTCCAGGTGCATCGCCGAGCGCAGCTTCGGCATGCCCGCCACCACGACCCGCTCGGCCGCGCCCCGCGCGAACAGCGCCCGCGCCACCTGCGTGATCGCCTGCCGGGAGGTGCGCTCGCTCATGCCCATGAGCACCACGCCGTTCCCCACCGGCATGATGTCGCCGCCCTCGAACGTCGCCTGCCCCCACGCCTCGTCCGGGTCGCCCCACCACACCGTCGAGCCCGTGAACTCCGGATGGAACGTGTACACGGCCTTCATCAGCAGCGTCTCGTCGCGCCGCGCGGGCCAGTACAGCGGGTTCAGCGTGACCCCGCCGTACAGCCAGCACGTCGTGTCGCGCGTGTACAGGGTGTTCGGCAGCGGCGGCATCAGGTACTCGCGCACGCCCGTCGACTCCCGCGCGAGCGCGAGGTACGGCGGTCGCAGGTCCTCCGGGAGGTCCGCGGTCGACAGGCCGCCGATGAGGAACTCCGCGAGCGACTCCGGGCTCAGCGACTCCAGGTACACGCGGGTCGGCTCGATGAGCCCCAGGCCCACCTCGTTCGCGGTGATCTTCCGGTCCAGCAGCCACGACCGGGCCGCCGGGTCCGCGACAGTGGCCGCGAGGAGGTCGTGCAGCTCCACGACCTCGACGCCCCGCGCCCGCATCTTGTTCACGAAGTCGAGGTGGTCGCGCTGCGCGTTCTCCACCCACATGACGTCGTCGAACAGCAGCCCGTCCGCGTTCGTCGGCGTGAGCCGCCGGTGCGCCAGGCCCGGCCGGCACACGAGGACCTTCCGCAGCCGGCCCACCTCGGAGTGGACGCCGTATCCCTCGGTCATGTTCTCTCCCTTTTAAATCGAGATCCAGTCGAGGGCGAGCGCGAGGACGCCGATTGCGGCGCCCGCGATCGACACGGCCAGCAGCACCGCCTCGCCCGGACTGAACAGGCGCCGCCCCTGCTCGCGGCGGGTCATGACGAACAGGATCGTCGCCGGGGCGTACACGATGAACGACACCAGCACGAACTTCAGGCCCGCCGCGAACAGCAGGAACGCCGTGTACACGACCGCGAGCGCCGCGATCGGCAGCGCACCGCCCGCCCGCCGCCCCACCGCGCCCCGGTCCCACCCCATCGCCACCTTCACCGCGAACAGCGCCGCGAGCAGGAACGGGATGAGCGTCAGCGCGCTCGTCAGGTCGAGCGCGAAGTTGAACGCGTCCTCGGAGAAGTACGTGACGACCAGGACCACCTGGCTCAGCGCCGTCGACAGCGCCAACGCCGGGACCGGCACGTCCTCGCCCGTCGACCGCGCCAGGAACCGCGGCATGTCCTTGTCCTTCGCGGCGACGAACAGCACCTCCGCGGCCATGAGCGTCCACGCCAGGTACGCGCCGAGCACCGACACGATGAGCCCGACCGACACGAACACCAGGCCCCACGTGCCCACCGCGTGCTCCAGGACCCCCGCCATCGACGGCTGCCGCAGCTCCGCGATCTCGTCCATCGGCATGATCCCGTAGGACACGATCGTCACCGACGCGAACACCGCGAACACCGACAGGAAGCCGGTGATCGTCGCCCGGCCCACGTCCTCGCGGCGCTTCGCGTGCCGCGAGTACACCGACGCGCCCTCGACGCCGAGGAACACGAACACCGTCGCCAGCATCGTCCCCTTCACCTGGGAGAACAGGGAACCGGCGTAGTCGGCGCCGCCCCAGTTCTCCGCGAACGCGTGCGGGTCGAGGAAGAACAGCGCGAGGATCACGAACACGGCGATGGGGATGAGCTTCGCGACCGTGACGATCCGGTTGATCGCCGCGGCCTCCTTCACGCCCTGCTTGATGAGCAGGAAGAACCCCCACAGGCCCGCAGAGGACAGCACGATTGCGAGGACCGTGTCCCCTTCGCCGAGCGCGGGGACGACCGCGCCGATCGTGGACATGATGAGGACCCAGTAGGTCACGTTGCCGACGCAGGCGCTGGCCCAGTACCCGAACGCGGAGAAGAAGCCCGGGTACTCGCCGAACCCGGCCTTCGCGTACGCGTAGACCCCGGCGTCGAGGTCGGGGCGGCGGACGGCGAGCTGCTGGAACACGAACGCGAGCATGAGCATGCCGGTCCCGGCGATGGCCCAGGAGATGAGGGCCCCGGCGACGCCGGTCTGCTGCGCGAAGCGGGAGGGGAGGGAGAAGACGCCGGCGCCGACCATGGAGCCGACGACCATCGCGGTCATCGTCCAGAACGTGAACTTCACTGCGGGGCGGCCTTCAGAGGTGGCCGAGGTGGCGGCGGTCTCGTGCGCCATGGCGTCCTCGCAGGTCCGTCGGGTCGGTGACGCCTGAATATAACTCCCGAATGGACGCTGGTGCCGCGATTCGCACCGATCCCCGGGTTCGCGGGGGCCCGCTTCGGGTACCCGCCGGATCTCCCCCTGAAGGGGCCTGACGGAAGGAGCGGACATGGACGTCTCGGAGCACAAGCCGGACCGCATCGTCGTCGGCGTCGACGGCTCGGCGCCCTCGCAGCGGGCGCTCGAATGGGCGCTGCGCGAGGCCGCGCTCACCGGCGCGGAACTGGAGGCGCTGCACGCGTGGGAGGTGCCCGCCGCGTACGGCACGGGCATGGTCATGACGCTCCCCAGCAACGAGGAGTTCGAGTCCGCCGCGAAGCAGGTCCTCAGCCGCGCGATCGACCAGGCCGCGGGCAGCGACCCGGGCGTCGTCATCGAGCAGAAGACGGTCGCCGGGCATCCGGCGCGGGTCCTCATGGACGCCGCCGAGGGTGCGGCGCTCCTCGTCGTGGGCTCCCGCGGGCACGGCGGGTTCGTGGGGACGCTCGTCGGCTCGGTCAGCCAGTACTGCGTCTCGCATTCGCCGTGCCCGGTCGTGGTGGTGCGGGACCTGTCCGAAAAAGACTAGGTCCGAAGCGGGTCGGGCACCGGTTACGACCGGGCCGAGTCCGAAAACGACCGCGCCTCGTGAACGGCCGTGCCGCCGGGGACCGCATCGGGGCAGGGCGGCGGCCGTCCGGAATCAGGCCCGGTAGGCGAACCGCCGCAGGACCGAGCCGGTCCCGGCGGCGCCGACGCCGAGGATCCGGCCGGTGAAGCCGGTCGCGACCTCGGTCGACAGGTAGCGGCCGTCGAGGCGCGCGAGGTCGGCGCCGTCGGCGGTGAGCACGAGGTCGTCGGGGCCGTAGGCCGTCATGGTCTCGGCCGCGCACTCGACCGCCGCCATCCGCAGGACCGCCTCGGGACCGGCCGCGACCGAGCCCAGATCGGCGGTGACGCCGCCGATCCTCGCCTCGGCGCGCACGCGCCCGTCGGCGTAGACCAGGCCGTACCGGTGCCGGTCGTCGATGCGGACCTCGAACCGGCCCGACCCGGCGAACACCGCCTCGGCCTCCCAGCGCAGGTCCTTGACGCGCGTGCACAGCAGCCCCGGCGACCCGTCGGCCGGGTCGCGCAGGTCGAGCCCGCCGCCTTCGCGGACCGACGCGATCTTCGCGGGCTCGCTCGCTGGCGCGACCCAGCGCAGTCCGAGCGGCCCGGCGGCGAACTCGTCGGCGAACCCGGTCGGGTCGGGCGCGAACTCGTACCGGCCCTCGTCGAACACCGGCCAGCCGTCGACCCAGTCGACGCCCGCGAGGAACGTCTCGCGGCCGAGCACGTGGAACGACGGCGTGAACCCGCCCGGGCGCACCGCGAGGTACACGGCCGCCCAGCCGCCGTCGGCGGTCTCGACCAGGTCGGCGTGGCCGGTGTTCTGCACCGGGTGCGGGGTGGAGCGGTGGGAGAGGACGGGGTTGCGCGGGCACGCCTCGTACGGGCCCTCGGGCCGGTCGGCGCGCGCGATCGTGACGCCGTGGCCGCGTTCGGTGCCGCCCTCGGCGAGCAGCAGGTACCAGCGGTCCCCGATCCGGTACAGGTGCGGCGCTTCGGGATGCGCGAGTCCCGCGCCCTGCCACACGAGGTACGGGGGCTCCTCGAACTCCCCGGTCTTCATGTCGAGGCGGCCCTGCCAGATGCCGTTCGCCGACCGGCCGCCGTCCTCGGCGCGGACGACGCCCGCCCACGTGAGGAAGCAGGTGCCGTCCTCGTCCCAGGCGAGATCGGGGTCGATGCCGTCCGCCTGCGGCACGAACACCGGGTCGCTCCACACCAGCCGCTCATGGTCGGTATCGGACACCAGCTCGGCCGAGACGATGGTCTGCCCCATGTCGTCGCCGACGTTCGTGGTCACGAAGTGCAAGCGCCCGTCGTGGTGGCGCAGCGTCGAACCGTAGATCCCGCCCGAGGGCCGCCCGTCCCCGCGCAGGAACTGCCCCCGCCGGTCGAGGATGTTCCCGATCTGCCGCCACGACACGAGGTCCCGGCTGTGGAACAGCGGCGCCCCCGGGAAGTACTCGAAGCTCGAATGGGCCAGGAAGTAGTCCTCGCCCACCCGGCACACCGTCGGGTCCGGATGGAACCCGGAGACGATCGGATGCACGGCCGCGGACACGATCATGGAGAACCCCTCACTAAGTTGTGTCCCTAAACTTTCTCATCCCGCTTCAGCTCCCCTTCAGGAACCCGCCGGTACCTTGGAAACCGGGGGCCCTTACCCAGAGGTGAAGCTGCGGCATGCCCTGCTCAGGCCGCCGCGTGCTGGACGCCCCATTGGGCCGCGTAGCGGCCCGAGGCGGCGAGGAGTTCCGCGTGGGTGCCCTGCTCGGTGATGCGGCCGTCCTCCAGGACCACGATCAGGTCCGCCGAGCGGATCGTGCTCAGCCGGTGCGCCACCACCAGCGTCGTCCGCCCGCGCATCAGCGTCTCCAGCGCGCCCTGGATGTGCCGCTCCGACTCCGAGTCGAGCGCGCTCGTCGCCTCGTCCAGGAACAGGATCCGCGGGTCGCGGATGAGCGCCCGCGCGATCGACAGGCGCTGGCGCTGCCCGCCCGACAGGCGCGCGCCCCGCTCCCCGACCACCGTGTCCCACCCGTGCGGCAGCGCCTCCACGAACGCCAGCGCGTTCGCGTCCCGCAAAGCCGCCCGCACGCGTTCGTCGTCGATCGGCCCGAGCCCGTACGTGATGTTGTCACGCACCGACCCCTCGAACAGCACCGAATCCTGCGGCACCACCGACACGTGCCGCCGCACCGACCGCATGTCCAGGCCCTCCATGTCCTCGCCGTCCACGAGCACCGCGCCCGAATCCGGCCGGATCAGCCCCAGCACCGTGTTCATCAGCGTCGACTTCCCCGACCCCGACGGCCCCACGAACGCCACGGTCCGCCCTGGCTCCACCACCAGGTCCACGCCGTCCAGCGCCGGGCGCGCCGCGTCGCGGTAGCTGACCGAGACGCCGCGCAGCTCCACCCGGCCCGCGACCGCCGCCACCGCCTTGCCCTCGTTCCGCTCGATGTCGGGGTCCTGGAGGACCTCCGCGATCGACCGCACCGACTCCGTGCCGCGCGCCGTCACCGGCACCAGGTTGAGGACCGAGCCCACCGAGCCGGTGAGCATCGAGAAGTACGTGCCGAGGACGACGACCTGCCCGGCGGTGATCGGCGCCCACTCCAGGAGCGCCACCGCGGCGGCCAGCAGCAGGCACCCGACGGACAACAGCTGCATGGTCACCCAGCTCGCGGCGCCGAAGCGGCCGTTGACGACGTCGAGGCGCAGCCCCCGGTGCCGCACCTCGTCGGCGACCTGCGAGACCCGCTCGGTCGCGACGTGCTCCAGGCCGTGCGCGCGGGTGATGGGCATGAGCGCCGCCATCTCGCCGACGCGCGCCGAGAACACCTCCATCTCCTTGCGGAACTCCTGGTTGCGCTCCTGCGTGCGGCGGCGCGTGAACCACCAGACGCCGAAGCCGCACGGCAGCGACAGCGCGAACACCGGCAGGAACTGCGGCACCGTCAGCGAGGTCATCGTGATCGCGCCCGCGAACACGAACACCGCCTGGAGGAACGGCCCGCCCGACTGGGAGAGCATCAGCTCGACGTTCTCGACGTCGCGCACGACCTTGCTCTGGATGATCGACGCGTTCGACCGCGAATGGAACCCGATCGACAGCAGCTGGAGGCGCGCCGCGAGCGCGTTGCGCAGGTCCGCGCCGAGGGAGCGCACGACGCCCATGTACAGGCGCGTGAACCACACGTGCGTGAACACGTTCTGGAAGACGAGGACGGCCGCGCCGAGGGCGAGCCAGCCGAGGGTCGACAGCGGGCTGCGGTCCACGACCGTGTCCACGGCGGCGCCGGTGATGACCGGCAGCAGCCAGACCGGGCTGTCCTTGACGATGAAGACGGCGACGGCCACGCCCAGGGGCCTCCGCCGGGGTTTGAGCGACCTCGCGAGCGAGGCGATCGGGTGCTTGCCGTCGAGGTCGATGGAGTCCATCAGGTGTGCCCCGGATTCGGTTCGAGGAATGGGTCTTCGCCGGTTCGGTTGCGCCGCAGCGGGGCTCGGGGAACGGATGGGGAAGGGGGCCGCGGACGCCCCCGCGGCCGCCAGGCCCCGGGGGATCACCGCCGACCATCGTAGCCCCGCCCTGGACGCGCCCGCCCTGGATTTTCTACCCGAACCGGACGACAATGCAGGTGTGATCTGCGGCAACGCGGTCCACCGGCAGGCGTGCCCCCTTCGCGGCTCCAGGTCGGCGGGGGCGTTCCGCGGGGTATCGTGCATCGGTCGGACCCGACCGCGGACGCCCGCCCGCGACGCTCCGGCCGCCCGTCCGACAGGAAGTGAACGCAAGTGACCGCCGCCGGCAGCGCGGGTCAGCCCGGACCCGCAACCGACGCCGCGCCCCAGCCGGGGCACGGCGTCAGGGACGCCACCCGCCTCGCGCTCGTCGTCGGCGCCCTCGGCGTCGTCTTCGGCGACATCGGCACCAGCCCGATCTACGCGCTCCAGACCGTGTTCAACCCCGCCGACCCGCACCCGGTGCCCGTGGCCCCCGAGAGCATCTACGGCGTCGTGTCCCTCATGTTCTGGTCCATGGTCATCATCGTGACCGTGACGTACGTGCTCCTGGCGATGCGCGTCGACAACGACGGCGAGGGCGGCATCATGGCCCTCATCACGCTCCTCCACAAGTGGAAGCAGGGCCGCGGCCGCCGCGCCGCGCTCACCCTCGCCGCGCTCGGCATCTTCGGGGCGTCCCTGTTCCTCGGCGACTCCATGATCACGCCCGCGATCTCCGTGCTCTCCGCCGTCGAAGGCATCGAGGTCGTCGCCCCGAGCCTCGACAGCCTCGTCATCCCCGTGACCGCGGTCATCATCGTGGTGCTGTTCCTCGTGCAGCGCAAAGGCACCGCCGCCGTCGGCCGGGCGTTCGGGCCGGTCATGATCGTGTGGTTCTGCGTCCTCGCGCTCCTCGGCCTCCGCGGGATCGGCGGCCACCCCGAGATCCTCAAGGCCCTGTCCCCGTACTACGCGGCGCACTTCCTCACCGACCACTTCCACATCGCGTTCTTCGCGCTCGCCGCGATCGTCCTGTGCGTCACCGGCGCCGAGGCGCTCTACGCCGACATGGGCCACTTCGGCCGCCCCGCGATCACCAAGGCGTGGCTCATCCTCGTCTTCCCCGCGTGCCTGCTCAACTACATGGGCCAGGGCGCGATGGTCCTGGAGGACGGCACCGCCGTCTCCGGCCCGTTCTTCCTCCTCGCCCCCGGCTGGGCCCGCCTGCCGCTGCTGATCCTCGCCACGGCCGCCACGGTCATCGCCGCGCAGGCCGTCATCACCGGCGCGTACTCGGTCGCCGCCCAGGCGTCGCGCCTCGGCTACCTGCCGCGGCTGCGCATCGACCACACCTCGGCCGAGCAGTACGGGCAGATCTACGTGCCGTGGATCAACTGGCTGCTCATGGTCTCGGTGCTCACGCTCGTGTTCGCGTTCCGGTCCTCGCACGCGCTCGCGTACGCGTACGGCATGGCCGTCATGGGGACGATCACGATCATGACGCTCCTGTTCCTGTACATCGCGAAGTCGCGGTGGGAGCTGCCGCTGTGGCTGGTCCTCGGCGGCGGGGCGGTCCTGCTCGGGTTCGACCTGCTGTTCCTGGCCGCGAACTTCACGAAGCTCGTGCACGGCGCGTGGCTGCCGCTGCTCATCGGCCTCGCCGCGTTCACCGTCATGGTCACGTGGCAGAAGGGCCGCGCGATCGTCACCGCCGAGCGCGAGCGCCGCGAGGGCCCGCTGCGCGCGTGCGTCAAGCAGCTGCGCGCCGAGCTGCCGAAGACGAACTGCGTGCCCGGCACGGCCGTGTTCCTCAACCGCGGCAAGCTCACCACCCCGCTCGCGCTGCGCGCGAACATGGAGCACAACCACGTGCGGCACAAGCAGATCGTGATCGCCTCGATCGAGACGAAGCCGGTCCCGCGCGTCGGCGACGAGGACCGCGTCTCCGAGGACTTCCTCGGCTTCGCCGACGACGGCATCGTGTACGTGCAGATCCGCTTCGGGTACATGGAGGTCCAGGACGTGCCGCGCGCGCTCGCGCGGCTCGACCGCGAGGCGCACGGCGGGCGCCTGCACATCGACGAGGCGTCGTACTTCCTGTCCACGATCCACCTCCACCCGAGCGAGCAGCCGACGATGGCGCAGTGGCGCAAGCACCTGTTCATCGCCACCTCGCGGATCACCGCCGACGCGGCCGACCACTTCCGGCTCCCGCGCGAGCGCACGATCATCATGGGGTCCCAGGTCGAGGTCTGATCCTGAGTCTCGTCCGCCACAGGCGTGGACGCTCTGCCCGCGGCGTGCCTATGATCGAAACGAAAACACTTCGTTTCGATAGGAGCAGGCCAGTGGAACGACGCTCACGCCTCTCGGCCGAGCGCGAGAACGAGATCTTCGCGTGCGTCGAGCGACTCGTCCGCGAGCACGGCTACGAGAACGTCACCATGCAGCAGATCGCGGCCGAGGCGCGCACCAGCACCGCCACCCTCTACCGCCACTGGAACGGCAAGCCGCGCCTCGTCGTCGAGGCCGTGCGCAACCGCCGCCCCCCGCCCCTCCAGGACGTCGACACCGGGAGCCTCCGCGGCGACTTCCTCGCCGGGACCACCGCGATCGTCGAGTCCGGCCCCGACGACCACGACCTCATGAGCGCCCTCGCCAACGCCGCCCGTACCGACCCCGAACTCGACAGGGCGCAGCGCGACATCCTCGTCGAACCCATGCGGCGGGCCGTCGAACTCGTGCTCGACCGGGCCGCCGCCCGCGGCGAGATCGCCGCCGACGCCCCCGCCCGCGAGTTCGTCCCCGAACTGCTCTTCGCCTCGCTTATCGCGCACAAGATCCACACCGGGGACTTCCCCGACCGGGCCTACCTGACCCGCTTCCTCGACCTCGTCGTCCTTCCCGCACTTGGAGTCCGCAGTGACCACTGAGACCCTCGATCCGCCCGCGCCGAGCGCCGGCGCGAAGCTCCCCTCCCACTTCGGGTGGATCTACGCCGCCCTCATGGTCACCATGCTCCTGTCGGCGCTCGACCAGACCATCGTCTCCACCGCGCTCCCCACGATCGTCGGCGAACTCGACGGCCTCTCCCACATGGCCTGGGTGACCACCGCGTACATCCTCGCCGCGACGATCGGCATGCCCGTGTACGGCAAGCTCGGCGACCTCATCGGCCGCCGCCAGCTGTTCCTCGCGGGCCTCGCGGTGTTCGTCCTCGGCTCCGGCCTCGCCGGGTTCGCGCAGGACATGCCGCAGCTCATCGCGTTCCGCGCCTTGCAGGGCCTCGGCGGCGGCGGGCTCATGATCGTCTCGCAGGCGATCATCGCCGACCTCGTCCCGGTCCGCCAGCGGGCGAAGTTCATGGGCCCCATGGGCGCCGTGTTCGGCCTCGCCGCCGTCGCGGGCCCGCTCCTCGGCGGGTGGATCACCGACAACGCCGACTGGCGCTGGGCGTTCTGGATCAACCTGCCGCTCGGCGTCGCCGCGCTGCTCATCTCCGCGTTCGCGATCAAGCTGCCGCGCAAGCAGGTCAAGGTGAAGTTCGACTACCTCGGGACAGCGCTCATGGCCGTGGCCGTGACCTCCCTGATCCTGGTGTGCACGTGGGGCGGCACCGAGTACGACTGGACGTCGCCCACGATCCTGTGGCTCGGCGCGGTCACGGTCGCCGCCGCGGTGCTGTTCGCGGTCGTGGAGCGGCGCGCGAAGGAGCCGCTGATCCCGCTGCGGATGGTCAAGAACCCGGTGTTCTCGATCGCCACGCTCATCGGCATGATCGCGATCGGCCTGGGCATGTTCGCGGTCATCTCGTACATGCCGACGTACCTCCAGATGGTCTACGGCTACTCCGCGACCGAGTCGGGGCTGCTCCTCATCCCGATGGTCGTCGGCATGATGCTCACGGCCGTCACCTCGGGTTCGCTGGTGTCGAAGCTGGGGCGGTACAAGGGGTTCGTGGTCGCGGGGATGCTCGTCATGCCCGTGGGCATCTGGCTCATGTCGACGCTCGACCCGTCGTCGCCGGTGTGGGTGCTGTGCTCCTACATCGCGCTGCTCGGCGCCGGGATGGGCCTGGTCATGCAGAACCTCGTGCTCGCCGTGCAGAACGCGTTCCCGCAGAGCGAGGTCGGGACCGCGACGTCGTCCAACAACTTCTTCCGCGAGATCGGCGCCACCGTGGGCGTCGCGGTGGTCGGGGCCGTGTTCACGAACCGGCTCACCGACCACCTCGCCGGGATCGGCACGGACTTCGGCGGCGCGGGGGCCGAGTCGATCACGCCCGCGATCGTGCGCTCGCTCCCGGACGCCCTGCGCGACCAGGTGATCAACGCGTACTCCGACGCGCTGCTGCCGATCTTCCTCGGACTGGTCCCGGTGATCCTGGTCGGCACCGTGCTCGCGTTCTTCCTGCCGAACCGGAAGCTCCGGGACGACGCGGAGCACGCGCCGTCGCATTAGGACGCCGCACTAGTCCGCTGACGGGTAGGGGGTGAACCGGCTCTGGCGGTCGGTCACCTCCAGCGGCGCCCCGATCGCGGGGAACGCCCGCTGCGGGCAGCCCTTGCGGTCGCACACCTTGCAGCCCGGGCCGATCGGGGTGAGCATCGCCGGGTTGGCGAGGTCGAGCCCGTCGGCGTAGACGAGCCGGTGTGCATGGTGGAGGTCGCAGCCGAGGCCGATCGCGAAGGTCTTCGCGGGCGTCCCGAACCCGCCGTAGCGGCGGGTCACGGTGCGCGCGACCCACAGGTACGAGCGGCCGTCGGGCATCTGCGCGAGCTGCGTGCGGATCTGGCCGGGGCTCGCGAACGCCTCGTAGACGTCCCACAGCGGGCAGGTGCCGCCGACGCGCGAGAAGTGGAAGTCGGTGGCGGACTGGCGCTTCGAGATGTTCCCGGCCCGGTCGACGCGCACGAAGAAGAACGGCACGCCGCGCGCGCCGGGCCGCTGGAGCGTCGAGAGCCGGTGCGCGACGGTCTCGAAGCCGACGCGGAAGCGCCGCCCGAGCAGGTCGAGGTCGTACCGCAGTTCCTCAGCGGCGCGCAGGAACGGGCCGTACGGGAGGATGAGCGCGCCCGCGAAGTAGTTCGCGAGCCCGATCCGGGCCAGGCCGCGGGCCTCGTCCCCCGACAGGTCCGCGTCGTCCACTTCGGACTTGATGAGGTCGTCGCACGCGACGAGTGCGAGGTGCGTGGCGAGCTGGAACGCCCGCTGCCCGGGGCTGAGCAGCGGCGAGACCCGCAGGAGGCGGGCGTCGGCGTCGAAGCGGCGCTTCACGCTGTTGCCTTCGCGCGCTTCGAGGTCGGCGACGATGGTGCCGTAGCGGTCGTGGAGCAGGCGCGTGAGGCCGTCGGCGAGGTCGCCGGGGTCCAGGGAGGCTTCCTCGTACATCCGCTCGGCGGCCTCGTCGAGTGCGGCGACGTGGTTCCGCTTGGCGTAGAACAGGTCCCGGACCTCCTCATGAGCCGTGGGCGATCCGGCGTCGAGTTCGGCGCTCATCGCGGCGTTCCGTTCGACCATGTGCTGGTAGCGGCGGTGCAGGTCCACCACGTACTGCGCCAGGCCCGGCATCGACTCCGCGAGCTCCCGAGCCTCGCCGTTCGAGACGCGGTCGGCGTGGGCGGTGTCGGCGAGCGCGTCGCGCAGCTGCGCGGTGAGCCGGTCCGACTCGGAGGCCGAGAACCGCTGCACGTCCACGTCGTAGACCTCGGCGAGGCGCAGCAGCACCGGCCCGGTGATGGGCCGCTGGTTCGACTCCATCTGGTTGACGTAGCTCGTGGAGATCCCCAGGGCCGTCGCGAGCGCGGCCTGCGTGAGCCCCTGCTCCTCGCGGAACCGGCGCAGCCGCAGCCCCACCTTCGCCTTGCGCAGCGCCATGACCACGTCCTTTCACAATATCCACAAACGGGCCCGGAAATTTCCACAAGAAACCACATTTACAGCGGTTTCAAGGGCATCCCGGTGTGTGCATACTGTGAAATGTACCCTCCCGCCGCACTGCAAGGAGCCGTCGAGTGATCACCCACCGCGTCCGCACCCACGCCTCCCGCGAGGACCTGCCCCGGGAGGGGCAGCTCGCCTGGAAGCTCGCCGCGGCCGCGGTCGACCCGGTCCCGGTGGAGCGGGAGGTCGCCGAGATGATCGGCAACCGCGTCATCGACAACGCCGCGGTCGCCGCCGCGTCGCTCGCGCGCCGGCCCGTGGCGAGCGCCCGGGCGCAGGCCCTCGCGCACCCGTACACGCCGGGCGCGGCCGTGTTCGGCCTCCCCGCCTCGTTCCGGTCCTCGCCGGAGTGGGCGGCGTGGGCGAACGGGGTCGCCGTGCGCGAGCTGGACTTCCACGACACGTTCCTGGCCGCGGACTACTCGCACCCGGGCGACAACATCCCGCCGGTGCTCGCGGTCGCGCAGCACCGGGGCCTCGACGGGCGCGCGCTCGTGCGCGGCATCGCCGCCGGGTACGAGGTCCAGGTGGACCTGGTGCGCGGGATCTGCCTGCACGAGCACCGGATCGACCACATCGCGCACCTCGGCCCCTCTGCCGCCGCCGGGATCGGCGCGCTCCTGGACCTCCCTGTGGAGACGGTGTACCAGGCGATCGGGCAGGCGCTGCACACGACGACCGCCACGCGGCAGTCCCGCAAGGGCGCGATCTCCTCGTGGAAGGCGTACGCGCCCGCGTTCGCGGGCAAGGCCGCGATCGAGGCCGTGGACCGGGCGATGCGCGGCGAGGGCGCCCCGTCGCCGATCTACGAGGGGGAGGACGCGGTGATCGCGCGGCTCCTCAGCGGCCCGGACGCCGTCTACGAGGTGCCGCTTCCCACTGCGGGCGAGGCGAAGCGGGCCATCCTCGACACCTACACGAAGGAGCACTCGGCGGAGTACCAGTCCCAGGCGCTCATCGACCTGGCCCGCCGCATGGCCCCGCGCGTGGACCTCGACCGGGTCCGCGAGGTCGTGATCCACACGAGCCACCACACGCACTACGTGATCGGCACGGGTGCGGAGGACCCGCAGAAGACCGACCCGGACGCGAGCCGCGAGACCCTCGACCACTCGATCATGTACATCTTCGCGGTGGCCCTCGAAGACCGCGCGTGGCACCACGAGCGGTCCTACACCCCCGAACGCGCGCACCGGCCTTCGACAGTGGCGCTGTGGCACAAGGTGCGCACGGTGGAGGACCCGGAGTGGACCGCGAGGTACCACGACCCGGACCCGGACAAGCGGGCGTTCGGCGGCCGCGTCGTCATCACCCTGGACGACGGCACGGTCGTGGAGGACGAGCTCGCCGTCGCCGACGCGCACCCGGCCGGGGCCCGCCCGTTCGGGCGCGAGCAGTACATCGCGAAGTTCCGCACCCTTACCGACGGCGTCGTCGACGAGGCCGAGCAGGACCGGTTCCTCGACCTCGCGTGCCGCATCGACGCGCTCGACGCGAACGGCGTCCGGGCCCTGAACCTCGCCGCGCCGCGCGGCGCACTCACTGAACCGATCGCGAAGGGGCTCTTCTGATGCCGACTCCGTCCGAGAAGCGCCGCCGCCTCCGCGAGGGCCTCGCGTCGGGGCGCCTCCAGCGCCTCCCCGGGGCGTTCTCGCCGCTCGCGGCCAAGGCCGTCGCCGACCACGGCTTCGACGGCGTGTACGTCTCCGGCGCGGCCCTCGCCGCCGACCTGGGCCTGCCCGACATCGGGCTGACCACGCTCACCGAGGTCGCGACCCGCGGCGGCCAGATCGCCCGTGCCACCGACCTTCCCACCTTGATCGACGCCGACACCGGCTTCGGGGAGGTCTCTAACGCGGCCCGCACCATCCGGTCCCTTGAGGACGCAGGGCTCGCGGGATGCCACATCGAGGACCAGGTGAACCCCAAGCGCTGCGGGCACCTCGACGGCAAGGCCGTGATCCCGGCGGAGGAGATGGTCCGCCGCGTCGCCGCCGCCGTGAAGGCCCGCACCGACCCGGACTTCGTGGTCTGCGCCCGCACCGACGCCCGCGCCATTGAGGGCCTCGACGCCGCCATCGACCGGGCGAAAGCCTATGTGGACGCCGGGGCGGACATGGTGTTCCCCGAGGCGATGCGCGACGAGGCCGAGTTCGCGGCCTTCCGCAAAGCGATCGACGTCCCGTTGCTCGCCAACATGACCGAGTTCGGGGCCTCCCCGAACCTCACGGCGCGGCAGCTGGAGGACCTCGGCTACAACCTCGTCATCTGGCCCGTCTCCAGCCTCCGCGCCGCCATGGGCGCCGTGGACGAGCTGTTCGCGGCCCTGAACGCCGAGGGCACGCAGGCGTCCGTGGTCGACCGCATGCAGACCCGCGCCCGCCTCTACGACCTGGTCGACTACGCGTCCTACAACGAGTTCGACCAGGCCCTCTTCGACTTCAAGATCCCCGGGAGGAACGCATGAGCACCGTGCCGCTGGACGTCCACAAGGGCCTCGCGGGAGTCGTCGCCGACACCACCGCGATCTCCGAGGTCGTGCCCGAGACCCTGTCACTGACGTACCGGGGCTACCCGGTGCAGCAGCTCGCCGCGTCCCGCTCGTTCGAGGAGGTCGCGCACCTCATCTGGTACGGCGAGCTCCCCGACGCGGCCCAGCTCGCGGCCTTCACCGCCCGCGAACGCGCCCAACGCGAAGTGACCCGCTCGACCATCGGCGTCATCGACCGCATCCCCGACGGCTGCCACCCGATGGACCTGCTGCGCACCGCCGTCTCCTGCCTCGGCGCCGAGGACCCCGCCGAGGACGACAACCGGCGCGCCTCCAACCAGGCCAAGGCCGAGGCGCTGTTCGCGAAGCTCCCCACGGTCATCAGCCACGCCCACCGGCGCCGCCGCGGCCTGGAGCGGATCGCGCCCGACCCGTCCCTGGGCTGGTCGGCGAACTTCTTCCACATGTGCTTCGGCGCCGTCCCGGCCCCGGAGGTGCTGCGCTGCTTCGAGGTCTCGATGATCCTCTACGCCGAGCACTCCTTCAACGCCTCCACGTTCACCGCCCGCGTCGTCGCCTCCACGCTCTCCGACATGTACTCGGCCGTGACCGCCGCGATCGGCGCCCTCAAGGGGCCGCTCCACGGCGGCGCCAACGAGGCCGTCATGAAGATGATGCTGGAGGTCGGCGAACCCGAGCGCGCCGCCGACTGGCTCGCCGAACGCCTGGCCGCCAAGGAGAAGGTGATGGGCTTCGGCCACCGCGTCTACAAGGACGCCGACTCCCGCGTCCCCACCATGAAGGCCGCCCTGGTCGACATGGCCGCCCTCACCGGCGGCGAGCGGTGGGTGCGGATGTACGAGGAGCTGGAGTCGGCCATGCTCGCGGCCAAGGGCATCCACCCCAACCTCGACTTCCCCGCCGGCCCCGCCTACTACCTCATGGGCTTCGACATCCCCATGTTCACACCGCTGTTCGTCATGTCCCGCATCACCGGCTGGACCGCCCACATCATCGAGCAGCTCGACGCCAACTCCCTCATCCGCCCCCTGTCGGCCTACACCGGCCCGAGCGAACGCCCGGTCCCGACCGCCGCCTGACCGCGCACGGCCGCAATACCCTCGGGGCTCATGGACATCGAGCGAAGTGAAGTCCCGGAGTCGCGGCGCATCGCGGTGCCGCTGGGGATCCTCCTGTGGATCGTGGTCCCGGTCCTCGGCATCGTCATCGGCGACGGCTGCGGGGCGGACTGCCACGACGAGACGCCCCTCGCGATGGACCTCCGGGGCCTGGCTCTGCTGCTCGGCCTGGCGGTGATGCTCCTGGGGCCGATCGTGATCGCACTGCTGGCGTTCTGGAGCGGGAGCGCCCGCACCGGGTACGCGTTCCTCGCGGTGGCCGTGGTCGTCGGCGCGCTGCTGCTCTCCTCCGACCTGTACATCGACCTCCTGCGCGCCTCCCTGCCGTGAGATTCCCCGGGGCCCGCCCCCTCTGCGGGCCCCGGGAAAGCGTCAGGCGCCGCGGGTGATCTGGAGGCAGGTGATCGCGGCGGTGGCGGACCAGGCCTGGGGGCGGCAGGCGGCCGGGTAGGGGACCGGGTGGTCCCGTTCGGCGCGTGAGAAACCGGCGTGGAGCTCCGGCATCCGGAAGCCGAAGCCCTCCGCGGCGTGGAGGAGGCCCTCGACCACGACCGCGGCCTCCTCGCGGAGACCGGCGCGCGCCATGCCGTGCGCGACGATCGCCGAGTCGTGGGCCCACACGGCCCCGCCGTGGTAGCTCAGCGGCCAGAAGCCCGCCGCGCCGCTCGACATCGTGCGGACCCCGTATCCCGAGCTCATCGACTCGCCCACGAGGAGCTTCGCGATGGACGCTTCGTCTGCGGCGCTGACGATGCCGGTGCCGAGCAGGTGCCCGATGTTCGAGGTGAGCGTGTCGACGGCCTGCCCGTCGCGGTCGAGCGCGATGGCCGGGTAGCGGCCCTCGGGGGTCTCGACCCAGAAGCGCTCGTTGAAGCGCTCGCGCAGCCGCGCCGCCCACTCGCGCCACTGCGCGCCGTCGTCCTCACCGAACGCTTCGAGGAGGTCCGCGGCGCCCGCGGCGGCCTCGTGCGCGTAGCCCTGCGCCTCGCAGAGGGCGATGGGGCCCTTGGCGAGCCGCCCGTCGCGCCACTGGATCGAGTCGCCGGAGTCCTTCCACCCCTGGTTCGACAGGCCCTTGCCGTTGCGGTCGAAGTACGAGAGGAACCCGTCCTTCTCGGCCGCCGCGGCGATCCACTGAAGGGCCGCCCGCAGGTTCGGGACCAGCTCGGCGACCTCCTCGCGCGGCATCCCCGCGCGCCAGGCGTCCACGAGCAGGCACACCCACAGGGCCGTCGCGTCCACCGTGCCGTAGTAGAGCGGCGGGAGCGTGATGTCCTCGCCGGGCATCCGGAACGCGGTGGCGCGCAGCTCGTGCGCGATCTTCCCGGGCTCCTCCTCAGTTTCGGCGTCGTCCGTCTTCCCTTGCAGGCGTGCGAGGACGCGAAGAGTAGAGGCGGCGATCTTCACGTCGACCGGGAGCATCATCCTTGCGGCCCAGAGCGAGTCGCGTCCGAAGAGGGTGAAGAACCAGGGCGCCCCGGCCGCGAGGAAGTCGTCCCCGGGGGACGAGGGGAACGCCAGGCGCAGCGCGTCCAGGTCGTCCAGGGCCGTCGCGGTCCAGCGGGCCAGGCGCCCGTCGATCCCCGTGGTGTCTATGGACCAGCCCGCGGGCGCGGCGGCGGCCTGCACGACCAGGCCCGGGTCGCTCACCTTCATGTCCCAGTGGAGCACCGCGGACTCGCCGCGGCTCAGCGCGAACGGCCACTCCAGGACCAGGGCGCCGTCCTCGATGGACCAGGTCCCGGCGTCGGCGGTCATCGCGAACGACGCGTCGCCCGCGGCGACCACCGCGGAGGCCCCGTCCACGTCTGCGGTCCACGCCGCGGCCTTCCCGTGCCCGGACTTGACCTCTTGCAGCGGCGCGAAGTCCGGTTCCACGATGAGCCTGAGCACCGCCGACACCTCCGCGTCCACCACCGAGGCGACGGTGACCGACTCGGCGAGGACCCCGTCACCGACGTGGCGCTCCCGGCCGAGGCGCAGGTGCGGGTCCGGGGTCGGGTCGTCCACGCCGCGCAGGACCGCGTCGAATACCACCGTGCGCGCGCCGCGACCGGAGGTCGCGATCGCTTCGGGCGCTTCGCCCTCCACCTCGATCCGGAGGCCGCGCGCGAACCGGCGGTCGCCGTGGAAGAGGCCGTCGATCGGGGCGGTCATCGCGCCGTCCGGGCGCGACCACGCTTGCGTGGGCGCGTGCAGCGCGATGACGGCGTCGTGCAGGAAAGGCTGGCGGCCGGGGGTCATCCCTTGACGGCTCCTTCGCTCGTGTTCATGATGTGCTTCTGGAAGACGAAGAACAGCACCGCGACCGGGATCGTCATGATCGCGGCGGCCGCGAGCTTGACCGGGTACTGCGTGCCCTGGCTGAGCTGGCCGGACGCGAGCGAGGCCACGCCCTTCGTGAGCGTCGTCAGCTCGGGCGACTGGGTCGAGACGATGAAGTGGCTCAACTCGTTCCACGACCCCTGGAACGAGAGGATCACGATGGTGACCAGCGCCGGGCGCGCCATCGGCAGCACCACGGACCAGAACACCCGGAACGTCCCGGCCCCGTCGATGCGCGCCTGCTCCTCCACCGACACCGGGATCGACTCGAAGAAGCCCTTCATGATGAAGACCCCCGCCGCGTCCACCAGGAGCGGCAGGATCATGCCCGCGTAGGAGTCGTAGATCCCGAGCTGGTTGAGCACCAGGAACTTCGGGATGAGCAGGACCACGGACGGGACGGCCATGACGGCGACGATGAGCGCGAACACCAGGCCCCGGCCCCGGAACTTCAGCCGCGCGAGCGCGTAGCCCGCGAGCGACGCGAAGAACACCCGGCCGATCGTGACGGCCACGGTGACCACCGCGGAGTTCGCGAACCACAGCGGGAAGTCCGAGCGCGTGAACAGCCGGTCGTACGCGGCGAACGTCCACGTCTGCGGCCACAGGGACACCGCGTTCGCGGCGGCCTCCGCGTCCGGTTTGAACGAGGTCGCGATCTGCACCAGGAACGGGAAGACGTACACGACCGCGAGCGAGACGAGCACCGCGTACAGCACGGCCTGCCCGACCCGGGGTTTCCGCTTGCGAACCGATGCGGCGGTCATGCCTTCGCCCCCTTCGCGAGGCGCCTCGCGAGGCGCTTGGAGGTGTCCCGCTCGCGCAGGATCCACCGCTGGAGCAGCGTGAACGCCACGATGATCGCGAACAGCACGAACGAGATCGCCGCGCCCTGGCCCCACGCCTGGTCGGTGAACGCCGCCTCGTACGACAGGTACGCGGGCGTCACCGTGGTCTTGCCGGGCCCGCCCTGCGTGCCCGTGTAGATCTGGTCGAACACCTGCCAGCACCCGATGAGCCCCAGCGTGAGCACCGTGAACAGCGCGGGCCGCAGCTGCGGGAGGGTGATCCTCCAGAACCGCTGCCACGCGGTCGCGCCGTCCATCCGGCCGGCCTCGTCGAGCTCCGGCCCGATGTTCTGGAGCGCCGCGAGGAACAGGAGCATGAACGTCCCGCTGGTGGTGAACACCGCCATCAGGATGAGCGCGCTCATCGCGACCGACGGCCCCGACAGCCAGTCCCACCACGTCACGCCCAGGAAGTCCGAGCCGGTGAGGAACGAGGGCCCCGTCCCGCCGCCGAGCGCGACGTGGACGATCCCCCGCGGATCGTTGAACCAGTTGGGGCCGTTGACCCCGATCCACCCGAGCACCTGGTTGACGGCGCCCGAGGTGGAGAACAGGAACAGCCACAGCACCGTGATCGCCACCGAGCTGGTCACCGACGGGAAGTAGAACGCCGTGCGGAACAGGCCCCGCCCGCGCAGGACCGCGCGGTTGACCAGGACCGCCAGCAGCAGCGACAGGCCCGTCTGGAGCGGGACCACGAGCAGGACGTACCAGGCGTTGTTGCGCATGGCGATCCCGAAGTTCCGCTCCGCGAGCCCGCCGCCGGAGGTGATGGCCTCGTAGTTGTCGAAGCCGACGAACCCGACGCCGGGCGCGAGCGGCGACCCGCGCCCGGTCCAGTCGGAGAAGCTCACCCACAGGGCCATGAGCACCGGCACGAGCATGAACAGCCCGAGCACGACGATCACCGGGAGCGTGAACAGCCACCCCGCGCGACCGTCGGCGCGGCGGGCCCGCCTGCGCGGTGCTGCGACGGCCATGGTCAGCCGACCACGGCTTCGAGGTTGCCCTGCACCGTCGCGAGGATCTGCGCCGGGTCGCCGGTGGCGAGCGATTCGAGCTGCGCGTTGAGGTCCGAGACGACCTCCGCGGAACCGGCGGCGGTCGGCACGCCCGTGGCGTAGTCGGCGCCCGCGAGGAACGCGGCGAGCTCGGGGTTCTCGGTGCTCCACGTCCCGGCCGCGGACTGCACGGACGGCATGGGCCCGAAGGCTTCGGAGAACGCCAGCTGCTGGTCGGCGCTGGTCAGGTACTCCACGAGGTCGAGCGCGGCCTCCTGGTTCGGCGAGTCGGCGGCCATGCCCCAGCAGTTCGTGAACTGGAGGGTGCCCTGCCCGGCCGGACCGGCGGGCATCTCCACGACCTTGTAGTTGACGTCGGGGAAGTCGGCGGACAGGCCGCCGGTGATCCAGTTGCCCTCGATGGTCATCGCCGCGAGCCCCTTGCCGAACGCCTCGCCGCCCCATCCGGCGCCGAGGTCCGCAGCATAGGCGAACGTGCCGTCCTCCAAGTGGCCCTTGACGTATTCGAGCGCCGCGAGGTTCTCCGCGGAGTCGGCGACCGCGGTGGTCCCGTCCTCGGAGACCAGGCGCCCGCCCGCGCCGGCCATGAACGCGCCCACGCGCTGGTACTCCGCGCCGAACGCGAGGCCCGTGGTGCCGCCGGTGGTCAGCGCCGCGGCGGCCGCGTCGAGCTGGTCCCAGGTGGTGGGGACGTCGGCGTCGGTGAGGCCCGCCGCCGCCCACAGGTCGGTGTTGATGACGAGCGCGAGCGTCGAGGAGTCCTTGGGCGCGCAGTAGAACTCGCCGTCGAGCGTGAAGTTCTGGACGAGGGAGGGGTAGAAGTCGTCCTTGTTCGCGAGCAGGTCGCCGTACGGTTCGAGGGAGCCGTTCGCGGCGTACCCGGCGAGCTTCTCGGGGGCCAGGTAGAACAGGTCGGGCGGGGACCCCGCCGCGAAGCCCTGCGACAGCTCCTGGTCCATGTTGGTGGCGGCGACCGCGGTCGCCTCGATGCCGGACTCCTCTGACCAGGCCGCGAGCGCGGCCTCGATCGCCTGGGTCTCGGCCTCGCCGCTGGCGCCGTAGAGGATGGTCAGGCCGTCGTCGGAGGAGGTGAGGCCCTCCGCGTCGTCGCCTTCAGTGTCGTCGAAGCCCTGGCCGCACCCGGCGAGGGCCAGCGCTGCGGCGACCGCCGCGCTCCCCGCCGCGAGGGCGGTGCGTCTCCTGCTGCTCACGGTGAATCTCCTTTGATCCGTGATGATCGACCGACCGTTTTTGGATCGATCAATTTTTATTGGAACGATCATACGATAGGCTCGTCCGCGAGTGAACGTCAAGTGCGACGGGAAGGGCCCGGAATGCCGGAACGGAAGGCCGCGACGATCGGGGACGTCGCGCGCGAAGCGGGCGTCTCGCGCCAGACCGTGAGCAACGTCGTCAACTCCCCCTCGATCGTCAAGGAGTCCACGCGGCTCAAGGTCCAGGCCGCGATCGAGGCGCTCGGCTACTCCCCGAACGCGCTCGCCCGGCGCCTGCGCACCCAGCGCACCTCCACGATCGCCGTCAAGCTCGACCCCTACTCCGGGGGCGTCTCCGGCGTCGTCCTCGACCGCTTCGTCCACGCCCTCACCGAGAGCGCCGCCGCCCGCGGCCTCCGCGTCCTCCTCTACGCCGCGAGGACGCTCGAAGAGGAGCTGCGCCACCTGGACGAGCTCGCCGACGCCGGGGAGGTGGACGCGATCGTCCTCACCGGCACCTCCCGCGGCGACCGCCGCGCCGCCCGCCTCCTCGAACGCGGCGTGCCGTTCGCGGCCTTCGGCCGCCCTTGGGGGACTGAGGCCGCCGCCCACCCGTGGGTCGACATCGACGGCGCGGCCGGGACCCGCGCCGCCACCGCCGACCTTCTCGAACGCGCCGGGGAGCGCATCGCGTTCCTCGGCTGGCCCGCCGGTTCGGAGAGCGGCAACGACCGCGAGCGCGGCTGGCGCGAGGCGATGGGGGAGCGGACCGCCCCGCGGCTCACCGCCGAGGACGGCGTCGCCGAGGGCCAGGAGGCCGTGAAAGCCCTGCTGCCCAACGGGATCGACGGCCTCGTGTGCGCCAGTGACGCCCTCGCGATCGGCGCGCACCTCGCCGCCGTCCAGGCCGGTCGCCCCGAGCTGCCGATCGTCGGCTTCGACAACACCGCCGCGGCCGAGGCCCTCGGGATCTCCAGCGTCGAGCAGCTGCCGGAGCGCGTGGCCGCCGGAATCCTGGAGATGCTCATGGGACCGGAGGGGAACAAGGTCGCGAAGCAGGACCCGAAGGGCCTGCTCGTGGAGCCCCGGCTGATCGTTCGCTAGAAAAAACACTTAGCCCTTGCGCTAACTGTTTTCTGGAGTAATACTTAGCCGTATGGCACAGTATTCGGAGACCTTGGACGGCGTCTTCACCGCGCTCGCCGACCCCACCCGCCGCGAGGTGGTCCGCCGCCTCGGGCGCGGCCCGATGAGCGTCGGCGACCTCGCCCGCGGGTTCCCGATGACCCTCCCCTCCTTCATGAAGCACGTGCGGACCCTGGAGGCGAACGGCCTCATCCGCACCGTCAAGTCCGGCCGGGTCCGCACCTGCGCGCTCCGGCGCGAGCGCCTCGCGCTCGTGGACGACTGGCTCGCCGAGCAGCGGCGGGTCTGGGAGTCGCGCACCGACCGGCTGGAGCAGTTCGTCACCGATCCCGAGGAGCAGCAGTGAACACCGATCTCGACCTCAGCATCGAGCGCGTCATCCGCGCGCCCCGTTCCACCGTGTGGCGGGCCTGGACCGACCCGGCCCGCTTCGAGCAGTGGTGGCTCCCGGCCCCGTTCGCGTGCCGCGTCGAGCGCTTCGACGCCGTGCCCGGCGGGCCCATGGTCACCAGCATGAGCGAGGACGGCGAGAAGTTCGTCCCGCACATGGACGCCGCGTTCCTCGTCGTGGAGGACGGCGAGCGCATCGTCTTCACCAACGCCGTCGACAGCGCCTGGCGCCCCGCCGAACCCGAGCCGGTCGCCATGACCGCCGAGATCACGTTCGCGGACGCCCCCGAGGGCACCGCGTACCGCGCGCTCGTGCGCCACGGCAGCGCCGCCTCGCGCAGGCGCCACGAGGAGCTCGGCTTCCACGAGGGCTGGGGCGCGGTCGCCGCCCAGCTCGCCGCGCTCGCCGAGCGGGAGGCGTAAGGGCCTTCGTTTACGGCCTCGACCTGCGGGTACACCTCCGGCCAAGGAGGTGTACCCGCATGGCATCGGTCTCGGTCGCGGGCCGCGACATCAAGGTCTCGCGGCCCGGCAAGGTCCTGTTCCCCGACGACGGCCTCACCAAGGGCGACCTGATCGCGCACTACGAGGCGGTCGCCGAGGCGATGGTCCCACACCTCGCGGGCCGCCCGCTCACCATGCGCCGCTACCCCGACGGCATCGGCGGGCCCGGCTTCTTCCAGAAGGACGCCTCCGACCACTTCCCCGATTGGATTCGGACGCAGGCGGTCCGGTCCCGCAGCGACGGGGGCACGGTCCACTACGTCGTCTGCGACGACCCCGCGACGCTCGTCTACCTTGCGAACCAGGCCGCGATCGAGTTCCACGTCTGGACGGCCACCGTCGAGGACCTCGAACGGCCCGACCGGCTCGTCATCGACATCGACCCGCCCGACGGCACCGACCACGCGGTGCTCCACAAGGTCGCCCGGCGCCTGCGCGACGTCTACACCGAGATCGGCCTGGCCCCGTACGTGCAGGCCACCGGCGGGCGCGGCTACCACGTCGCGGCCCCGCTCGACCGCTCCGCCGGCTTCGACGCCGTGCGCGAGCTCGCCCTCGCGGTCGCCGACCGCCTCGCCGCCGAGGACCCGGACCTGCTCACAACCGCGCAGCGCAAGAACAAGCGCGGGGACCGGATCTTCCTGGACGTCAACCGGAACGGCTTCGGCCAGACCTTCGCCGCCCCGTACACGCTCCGGGCCCGCCCCGGCGCGGCCGTCGCCACCCCGCTCGACTGGGACGAGCTCGGCCGCTCGCGCCCCGCGAAGTACACGACCGAGAGGATCCGGCGCCGCCTCACCCGAAAGGCCGACCCGTGGTCGGCGATGGACGCGCACGCCGCGTCCGCGGAGGAAGCCCTGGAGAACCTGGGCTGACGCTCAGGTCAGACCCCTCGCAACACTGCCGACAGAAGTTTGTGCAATCGGTTGCCCAAAACCCTTGCTTTCCGGAAAGGGCTTTCCCTAGACTCATTGAAACATGTCAATCCCTACCCCTAGGAGCTCGGCGATGAGACGATCGCTAGCACTCAAGGTCGGTACGGTGGCCGCGGCGATGGCCGTGGCCGTCGCGGGCATCGCGTTCTCGACCACCGGCGCCTCGGCGCAGTCAAACGCGGCCACCGGCTACGCCACGCAGAACGGCGGCACCACCGGCGGCGCCGGCGGCTCCGTCGTCCGCGCCACCACCGGCACGCAGATCCATGCGGCCCTGTGCAACCGGGCCTCGACCAGCACCCCGATCATCATCCAGGTCGAGGGCACCATCAACCACGGGAACACCACGAAGGTCTCCGGCGACAGCTGCGACACCGCCGCGGACCGCATCGAGCTCAAGGGGATCAGCAACGTCACGATCCTCGGCGTCGGCGCGGGCGCCACCTTCGACCAGCTCGGCATCCACATCCGCGACTCCAGCAACATCATCATCCAGAACGTCACGGTCAAGAACGTGAAGAAGTCCGGCTCCCCGACCTCCAACGGCGGCGACGCCATCGGCATGGAGTCCGGCGTCCGCAACGTGTGGGTCGACCACACCACGCTCGAAGCCTCCGGCGGCGAGTCCGAGGGCTACGACGGCCTGTTCGACCTCAAGGACGACACCAAGTACGTGACGCTCTCGTACTCGATCCTGCGCAACTCCGAGCGCGGCGGCCTCGTCGGCTCCAGCGACAGCGACACCGCGAGCAGCTTCGTCACCTACCACCACAACCTGTACCAGAACCTGAACTCCCGCATGCCGCTCCTGCGCGGCGGGACCGCGCACACCTACAACAACTACTTCACCGGGATCGTCGAGTCGGGCATCAACCCCCGCGTCGGCGCGAAGATCAAGGTGGACAACAACTACTTCGAGGACTCGAAGGACCCGCTCGGGACCTTCTACACCGACCTCATGGGCTACTGGCAGGTCAGCGGCAACACCTTCGACAACGTGACCTGGTCGTCCCCCGGCACCGACAACCACCCGGCCGGCCCCAACCCGACCTCCACGACCACGGTGTCGATCCCGTACTCGTACAGCCTCGACAGCGCCGCGTGCGTCCCGTCGATCGTGTCGAACACCGCGGGCGCCAACAAGGGCCTGAAGACCTCCGACGGCTCCTGCAACGTCCAGACCCCGACGGACCCGCCGACCACCGGCAACCCGACCGACCCGCCGACCACCGGGAACCCGCCCACGGGCACCAACCTGAGCCTCGGCGCGGGCGCCGACGGCACCTCGAAGGCCAGCGGCACCAGCTACGGCAACGTCATTGACGGCTCCGCGTCGACGTACTGGTCCCCGAGCGGCACCACCGGGCGCGTCTCGGTCAAGTGGAGCTCCGCGAAGACGATCGACACGGTCGTCATCAAGGAGGCGTCCGACGCGGCCGGCCGCATCGGCTCCTGGCAGCTCGTCAACAACGACACCGGGGCGGTCCTCGCCTCGGGCACCGGCGCGGGCACCATCTCCTTCACCGCCACCTCCCTGACGAAGGTCAACTTCGTGATCGTCTCGGCCTCCGGCACGCCGAAGATCACCGAGTTCGAGACCTACGCATAACCCCGGCGACGGGATCTGGAACGAGGACGCCCGGGGTGCTCCGGGCGTCCTCACCCGTGTCCCCTCCTTGCCCCGCATCGCCGCCGGACCTGACGACACCGCTGTAAGCCCCCGCCGCGCGCCCGCGCGGCGAACCCGTGGGGAGTACCGGCAGACCCTCCCGGGGCCGCCGGATCGCCCGTAGCGTCGGACGGGACCGGAACCGGCGAACCGAAGGACCATCCGACATGCGCGTGCTCATCATCGGCGCGACCGGCAGCATCGGCCGCCACGTCGCCGCCCAGGCCGTCGCGGCCGGGCACGGGACCGTCGCACTCGTGCGCGACGCCGACCGCGCCCGCGACCTGCTCCCGGCCGCCACGGCGCTCGCCGTCGGCGACGGGACCGACCCGGACTCGCTCACCGCCGCCGTCGAAGGCGTCGACGGGATCGTGTTCACGCACGGCTCCCACGGCGGCCCCGGCGAGGCCGAGCGGATCGACTACGGGATCGTCCGCAACGCGGTCGCCGCGCTCGACGGGCGCCCGGCGCGCATCGCCCTCATGACCGCGATCGGCGTGACCGTCCACGACGGCGCCTTCAACCGCGCCAGCGGGACCCACGACTGGAAGCGCCGCGCCGAACGGCTCGTGCGCCGCTCCGGGAACCCCTACACGATCGTGCGCCCCGCCTGGTTCGACTACAACGAGCCCGGCCAGCGCCGCCTCGTCTTCCTGCAAGGCGACACCCGCCGCGCCGGGTCCCCGGCGGACGGGGCCATCGCCCGCGACCAGATCGCGCAGGTCCTCGTCGCGTCCCTCACCTCCCCTGGCGCCGAGCGCAAGACGCTCGAACTGGTCGCCGAGGCCGGTCCGGGCCAGGACGACCTCGAACCGCTGTTCGCCGCGCTCGAAGCCGACCCCGAGGGCGCCTGGGACGCCGTCCTCGACCCCGACACGCTCCCGCTCGGCGCCGAACCCGCCGCCGTGACCGCCGAGATCGACCGCCTCGCGCACCGAAAGGAAACCCGCCGATGAAGGCCGTGTTCATGTACGCCCCCGGAGACGTCCGCGTCGAGGACGCCCCCGACCCGGTGCTCCAGGACCCGACCGACGCGATCGTGCGCGTGGTCCGCTCCTGCATCTGCGGCTCCGACCTGCACCCGTACCACTCGATGCGGCCGAGCGCCGAAGGCCAGACGATGGGCCACGAGTTCGTCGGCGTCGTCGAGGACACCGGTTCCGAAGTGTCCGTGATCCGCAAGGGCGACTTCGTGATCGCGCCGTTCGCGTGGTCGGACGGCACGTGCGAGTTCTGCCGCGAGGGGCTCCAGACCTCCTGCCTGCACGGCGGGTTCTGGAACAACGGCCGGGGCGTCCTCGGGGGCCAGGCCGAGGCGGTCCGTGTGCCGCTGGCCGACGGGACGCTCGTCGCCGTCCCCGGGATCACCGAGGACTCCCCGCTGCTGCCCTCGCTGCTGACGCTCTCCGACGTGTACGGGACCGGCTGGCACGCCGCCCGCTCCGCCGGTGTGCGCGAAGGCGACTCGGTCGCCGTCATCGGCGACGGCGCGGTCGGCCTCATGGCCGTGCTCGCCGCGAAGCAGATGGGCGCCGAGCGGATCGTCCTCATGGGCCGCCACAAGTCGCGCACCGACCTGGGCCGCGAGTACGGCGCCACGGACGTGGTCGCCGAACGCGGCGAGGAGGGGATCGCGAAGGTCCGCGACCTCGCCGGGGGCCTCGGCGTCCGCCGGGTCCTCGAAGCGGTGGGGCACATGCCCGCCTACGAGCAGGCCCTCGGCGTCGTCCGCGACGGCGGCACGATCGCGCGGGTCGGCGTCCCGCAGTACGGGGACGGCCAGATCGGGTGGCCGTTCTTCGGCCGCAACCTGACGCTCACCGGCGGCCCCGCGCCCGCCCGCGCCTACATCGAGCCGCTCCTGCCTGGCGTCCTCGACGGCTCGGTGGACCCCGGGAAGGTCTTCGACCGCGCCATCGGGATCGAGGAGACCCCCGAAGGCTATGCGGCCATGGACGACCGCGAGGCCCTCAAGGTCATGATCCGGTTCTAGGGAGGACCACATGGAACTCATCGCCAAGCGGCCCACCGCCGCCGGCCCGGCCGACTGGTTCACCGGCGCCGTCTACATCGACCAGCTCGTCGCCGCCGAGGCGCCCGCGCGCCTGCGGGCGGGACTGGTCCGGTTCACGCCCGGCGCCCGCACCCACTGGCACCTGCACAGTCTCGGCCAGACGCTCCACATCGTCGCCGGGATCGCCCTCGTCGGCACCCGCGACGGCACCGTCATCGAGGCGCACCCGGGCGACACGGTGTGGACGCCGCCGAACGAGGAACACTGGCATGGCGCCGCCGACGACCAGTTCATGGCCCACCTCGCGATGTGGGAGGGCGACGACGTGACCTGGAACGAGGCCGTCACCGACGACGCGTACGGCCGCCCGCGCACGACCCGCTGACCCGGGCCCGGTCACGGCCGGGCCGCGGCCAGGGCAGCGTCGAGGTCGGGGTGGAGGCGTCCCGCGCGGTCCCACTCGGACCACCAGCGGGTGCGGCGGGCGACGGCGAGGGCCCGTTCGGGCAGGTGCGCGAGTTGCAGCTGTATCCCGTCGCGTGCGAGCTGGCGGTCGAGTTCGAGGATCGCGTCGATGACGGTGACCGAGAGGCCGCGCTGGAGCGCGAGGTCGAGGATCACGATGCGCGGCAGCGGGTCCCGTGCCGCGACGATTGCGAGGGCCTGGTTCTGGGCGGACCTGACGTTCGCGGTGTAGAGCCCGCCGGTCGGCAGGAGCGCGAGGACGCCGGGGACCGGGGCGTCGCCGGGTTCGGCGGGCCGCGGGTGCCCGTCGGGGCCGGGCCGCACTTCGAGGAGGCGCACGTGGTCGAGTTCGCGCAGGATCAGGACCAGCGTGGTCCCGACGCCCACGGCGACGGCGGCGAGGAGCCCCGCGGTGAGGCCCACGAGCGCGGTGGCCGCGGCGAGCCGGAACTCGACCTTGTCGATGCGGGCGAGGCGCGCGAACTCGCGCGGCGAGACGAGGCCGAGGACCGCGGTGACGACCACGGCCGCGAGGGCGGCGCGCGGGAGCAGGTCGAGGACCGGGGCGAGCCACAGCGCGACGGCGACCGCGAGCGCCACGGTGACCAGTTGGGCCGCTTGGGTCCTGGCCCCGGCGCGGTCGTTCACCGCGGTCTGCGAGAACCCGCCCGCGGCGGGCAGCGCCTGGAACCAGGCGCCCGCGAGATTCGACGCGGCCGCGGCGGTCAGCTCCCGGTCGTTGTCGAGCGGCGGATCGGCGGGGCGGCGCATCGCGCGGGCCACCGCGAGGGACTCCATGAACACCATGAACGCGATCGCGAGCGCCCCCGGCAGCAGGCCCGCGGCCAGCGCCGGGTCGGGCAGGTGCGGCACCGGGAGCCCGGTCGGGACGGGGTCGATGAGGTCTACCCCGTGTTCGTCGAGGCCGAGCACGGCGCTGGCCGCGATGGCGAGGACGACCGCGACGAGCGGCGCGGGGACTTTCGGAGCCACGCGCGGCAGCACGAGCAGGATGACGAGGAGCACCGCGGAGAGGACCGCGGTCGCCGGGACGGTGTCGCCGAGCCGCCGGACCACGTCGGCGGCCTGCGCGAAGAACCCGCCGGTCGCGGCCGGGACGCCGAGCAGTGCTGGCACCTGCCCGACGGCGACGACGAGGCCGACGCCGGTCTTGACCCCGGTGAGGACCGCCGTGTTCAGGTTCTCGACCAGCGAGGCGAGGCGCAGCAGCCGCATCGCGGCGAGCACCAGTCCGACTTCGAGCGTGAGCGTCGCGAGCGCGGTGAGCGACCCGGCCGCGACCCCGGCGGCGAGGAGTGTGGAGGCGGTGAGCGTCGCGACGGTGGACGTGGTGCTGGTGCTCATGGCCTTCGCGCCGCCGAGCGCGGCGTACACGAGCATCGGGACCATGCACGTGTACAGGCCGACCTGGACCGGCATCCCGGCGACGGTCGCATAGGCCATGGCCTGCGGGACGACGACCGCCCCGGCGGCGAGCCCGGCGACGGCGTCGCGCCGCACCCACGCCCGCCGGTAGGGCCGCAGCGTCGCGAAGACTCTCACGGTGCCGAACGGGCGCAGCGGAACCCGAGGTGGCAGGTGGCGGTGTCGACGGTCTGCGGCAGTCGCGCGGCGGGCCGGTAGCGGCGGCAGTAGTTCGGCGCGCACAGGTACGAGCCGCCCTTCATGACCTTGCGCGGGCGCCGCTCGGCGAGCGGCGCGGCGGGGTCCACGGACAGGAGGCGCTTCCCGCCGCCCGGGTCCCGCCTCGGTTCGGCTGCGCCGCAGCACGAGTGGACGGGGTCGGCGCGGTGCGCGGACCACCAGTCGGCGGTCCACTCCCACACGTTCCCGATCATGTCGTACAGGCCGTACCCGTTGGGCGCGTAAGAGCCGACGGGCGAGGTCCAGTACCAGCCGTCGGCTTCGTCGTTGGCCGTGGGGAAGTCGCCCTGCCAGACGTTCGCACGGTGCTCCCCGCCGGGCTCCAGCCCGTCGCCCCACGCGTACTCGGCGCCGTCGAGGCCCCCGCGGGCCGCGTACTCCCATTCGGCCTCGGTCGGCAGCCGCTTCCCGGCCCAGGCCGCGTACGCCTCGGCGTCGGCGTACGCGATGTGGACGACGGGGTGGTCGGCCAGGTCCTCGATGCCGGATTCGGGACCGCGGGGGTGGCGCCAGTCGGCGCCGGGGACGTGGGACCACCACCGGTAGGCGTCGTCGAGCGGCACGGGCGATGCGGGCGGGGTGAACACGGCCGAGGCGGGGACGAGCAGCGCCGGGTCGGCCCCGGGGTAGTCGGCGGCGTCGGGCGCGGTCTCGGCGGCGGTGACGTGCCCGGTGGCGGAGGTGAACGCGGCGAACTGGGCGTTCGTGACCGGATGCGGGTCGATCCTGAAGGCGCTCAAGGCGACCCGGTGCGCCGGGGCCTCCTCGGGGTAGTGGCGGTCCGATCCCATGGCGAACTCGCCGCCCCCGATCAGGACCATCGAATCGTCGGCGGTCGGGACGGCGGGGTTCTGGACGGGCTGCATGGGCGCCTCCTCGGTCGCGGGCCTGCACAGGGTACGGAGCGGGCCCGCCGGAAGCGGGCCGACACGTCGGCGGCCGCGGCGCGAATCGCGCCGCGGCCGCCGTGCTCCGTCTCAGTCCCGCGACATCGCTGCTGCGAAGTGCGCCTCCAGGTCCACATAGGCGTCGTCGGCGACGTCGAAGACGACCTTCGCGATCGTGCCGCCCGTGAACGGGAACTTCGGCCCGTACAGCGCCGAGACCGCGTCGCCGCCGTCGTACCCGATGCACAGGCCCTCCCCGCACAGCGCGAAGTGGCCCGGGTTCGTGCGGATCTCCGCCTCCGCCACCACTTGGTCGTCGATGTAGAGCTTGAGCGGGCCGTGCGACTCCCCGCGGTCCCCGGTGCGCTCCTTCGTGAACTCCACGCCCACCAGGTGCGCGCCCTCGCCGGGCGCGGGCGCGCTGACGTGCTGCTCCGGCGGCACGCCGAGGAAGTTGAACACGTAGTGCAGCCCGCCGTCCTTGAGGAACAGCGAGTGCCCGCCGAACCGCGAGCCCTGCGCGAAGACCACGCCCTGCGCGTCCGCGGTCAGGTCCAGTTCCGCGATCACCTTGTACGACACGGAGTGCACGTTCGCCGCGGACCGCTCCGGGACCTCGCTCGTCCCCGGGTAGTACACGTACTGACCCGACGGCGGCACCGGCACGTGGAACTCCAGCTCCAGGTACTTCTTGATGTCGTCCCCGGCGACGGCGAGGTCGTTGAGCGGCAGCACGTTGTTCCGCTTCGCCTCCTCCATCCACAGCGCCTTGAGGGCCTCCAGCCGCTCGGGGTGCTCGGCGGCGAGGTCCACGTCCTCGGACCGGTCCTCGTCGGTGTGGAACAGCTGCCACGCGTCCTGCTCGAACTTCGAGAGGCTCGACGTGGGCCCGTGGACGGTGACGGCCTTCCACCCCTCGTGCCACATGGCGCGGTGGCCGAACAGCTCGTAGTACTGCGACTCCTTGCGCGTGGGCGCGTCCGCGTCGTCGAACGAGTAGCGCATCGACACGCCCGCGAGCGGCGTCTGCTCCACGCCGTTCACGACCTCGGGGAACTCGACCCCGCACGCCTCCAGGATGGTCGGCACGATGTCCGTCGCGTGGTGGTACTGGTGGCGGACCTCCCCGCGGGCCTTCATCCCGGCCGGCCAGTGGATCACCAGCGGATCGCACACGCCGCCCTGGTAGACGTACCGCTTGAACATCTTGTACGGCGTGGAGAACGCCGCCGCCCACCCGGTCGGGTAGTGGTTGTACGTGTCGGGCGAGCCCAGCCGGTCCTTGAACGGCAGGTTGTCCTCGACGGTGTCGGGCCAGCCGTTGAAGAACTTGCCCTCGTTGACCGACCCGTTCGGGCTGCCCTCCCCCGACGCGCCGTTGTCCGCCGCGTAAATGACGAGCGTGTTCTCCAGCTGCCCGGACTCCTCCAGGTACTCGATGATCCGCCCGACCTGCGCGTCTGTGTACTCCGACATGGCCGCGTACACCTCGGCCATCCGCGAGAACAGCGACTTCTCGTCCGCCGACAGGGAGTCCCACGGCCGCACCGCGTCAGCCGGGCTGAACGTCCCGTCCGGCATCGGGTTGAGCCCGGTCAGCGCCGTCCCCTCCGGCAGGATCCCCTTCGCGACCATGCGCGGCAGCACCCACTCGCGGTACGCCTCGTACCCGTCGTCGAACCTCCCCTTGTACTTCTCGATGTACTCCTCGGGCGCATGGTGCGGCGCATGGTTCGCGCCCGGGCAGAACCACAGGTACCACGGTTTCTGGGGCGCCGACTGCTTCGAGTCGCGGATGAACGCGAGCGCCTTGTCCGCCAGATCCTTCGACAGGTGGTAGCCGTCCTCGGGGCCGTACGGCTGGTCGATGTAGTGGTTGTCCTCGGCCAGGTCCGGGTACCACTGGTTCGTCTCCCCGCCGATGAACCCGTAGAACCGGTCGTACCCCATGCCCAGCGGCCAGTGCTTCTTCGAGGCGCCCATGTGCCACTCGTCCACGGGCACGTTGTGGTTCTTGCCGACCCAGAACGTCGACCAGCCCGCGTCCCGCAGGACCGTCGCCATTGTCGCGTTCTCCGGCGGAATGTGCGAGGAGTACCCGGGGAACCCGAACGCGGTCTCCGAGATCGACGCGAACCCGTTCTGGTGGTGGTTGCGGCCGGTCAGGAAGCACGAGCGGGTCGGCGAGCACAGCGCCGTCGTGTGCCACTGCGAGTAGGTGAGGCCGTCGCGGGCGAGGCGGTCCATCGTCGGCATCTCGATGCGCCCGCCGTACGGGGACCAGGCCGCGCAGCCGGTGTCGTCGTACAGCACGACCAGCACGTTCGGCGCGCCCTCCGGCGCGGTCCCCTCCAGGAACGCGCCCCAGTCCGGGACCGAGTCGCGCACATCGAGGTTGATGGTGCCCTTGAACGCTCTCGCCATGTCTCCCCCTCGGCCGACGGAGCGCGCCCTCGGGTGACCGGGCGCGCACACTGAGCAATGTGAGGCTACCTAGCGTCCCGGGCGCCTGTCCGGCGAATCCGACCCCCGGCCCGCCCCCCGGCCGATACGCTCGCCCCTCCGGGACCGGCGCCGCACGCAGCGGCGCGGACAGTGGGGAGCGTCCAGTGCTGGACTCGCTGCGGCACTACCGCCCCGCATGGCTGCGCCCCGACCTCGTCGCCGGCCTCACCGTCTGGGCCGTCCTCGTCCCCGAGTCCCTCGCCTACGCCGCCATCGCGGGCGTCCCGCCCGTCGTCGGCCTCTACGCCGCCGCCCCCGCCCTCGTCCTCTACGCGATCCTCGGCTCCTCCCGCCACCTCGTCGTCGGCCCGATGGCCGCCACCGCGGCCCTCTCCGCCAGCATCGTCGCCGTCTACGCCGACGCCGGAGGCGACGACTACACGGCCGTGACCACGGCCCTCGCGATCGTCACCGGCGTCATCGCCCTGGCGGCCGGGCTCCTGCGCCTCGGCTTCCTCGCCGGATTCATCTCCGAACCCGTCCTCAAGGGCTTCATCCTCGGCATGGCCCTCACGATCATCGTCGGCCAGGTCCCCAAACTCCTCGGCATCGAGAAGACCGACGGCGACTTCTTCGTGCAAGCCTGGGGAGTCCTGACGCACCTGGGCGGCACCAACGCCTGGACCCTCGCAGTCGGCGCCGCCTGCCTCGCGATCGTCCTCGCCCTCAAGCACTGGCTCCCGCTCGTCCCCGGCTCCCTCGTCGCAGTCGCGATCGGCATCGCCGCCGTCGTCGCCCTCGACCTGGCCGACCACGGCGTGGACATCGTCGGCCACATCGACGCGGGCCTCCCCGCCCTCGGCCTCCCCGACGTCCCCGCCGCCACCTGGATCGACCTCATCGGCCCGGCCGCGGGCGTCATGCTCATCGGCTTCGCCGAGGGCCTCGGCGCCGCCAAGACCTACGCCGACCGGAACGGCTACCGGATCAACCCGAACCGCGAGCTCACCGGCCTCGGCGCCGCGAACCTCGGCGCCGGGCTCGCCTCCGGCATGGTCGTCAACGGCAGCCTCTCCAAGACCGCGGTCAACGGCGGCGCGGGCGCCCGCACCCAGCTCTCCGGCCTCACCGCCGCCGTCCTCACCATCGTCACCCTGCTGTTCCTCACCGGCCTCTTCGAGCAGCTCCCCGAGGCCGCCCTCGCCGCGGTCGTCATCGCCGCCCTCATCGAACTCGTCGACTTCGGCCTCCTCAAGCGCTACTGGAAAGCCTCCCTCGCGCCCCGCGGCACCCCCGCCTCGCTCGCGGCCCGCCCCGACTTCATCGCCGCCGTCGCCGCCATGCTCGGCGTCCTCGTCTTCGACACCCTCCCCGGCCTCGTCATCGGCATGACCCTCTCGCTCCTCCTCCTCATCTACCGCTCCTCCCGCCCCCACCTCGTCCACCTCGGCCGCACCCCCTCCGGCCAGTGGGTCGACCGCGCCCGCCACGAGGACGCCGAACCCGTCGACGGCATCGCCGTCGTCCGCTGCGACGGCAGCCTCTACTTCGCCAACACCGACCACGTCCGCACCGCCCTCCTCGCCGCCGCCGAAGGCCACCGCGCCCTCGTCCTCGACGGCGAGTCCATGCCCACCGTCGACCTCTCCGGCACGAAGATGCTCACCGAACTCGACCGCCACCTCGCCGCGCAGCACGTCACCTTCTACCTCGCCCACGACATCGGCCAGGTCCGCGACCTCCTCCGCCGCACCGACACCGACCTCGAACACGTCCACCCCACCGTCGAATCCGCGGTGGAGGCCGCGATCGAGGCCGGTCCAGCGCGGCAGGACAGGGACCTCCCGCAGGAAGGCCCCTGAATCACTCCTGTTGGCACTGTTGATGAACGCCGGTCCTACCCGCCGGTCCCGCACAGCGCGCGGTCGACCAGGGCGCTGGCGGTCTGCTCCTGCCGGAGCAGGCCGTCGGGGGAGCCGGCCAGCGCGGTGGTCATGGAGACGGTGACGGCCCGGGCGCCGTCGTCGATGGCGCCGTTGAGGTTGATGTAGCCGCTCTCGCCGCCCTCGTGGCCCCAGTACGTTCCGCCGCAGGACAGCGGCCGCTCGACCAGGCCGAGGCCGTAGCCGCCGCCCGGCCAGAACGCCTGCATGTCCTCGCCGACCGGCACGGTGTCCTGCATCTGGGCGAGCATCGCCTCGGAGACGAGCTCCCCGCCGAGCAATGCCCGGAGGAAGCGGTTGACGTCGGCGGTGGTGGAGACGTAGCCGCCGGGGTCGGGGACGATCACCTCGGTGACATCGAGCCGCTGGCCGTCCGGGTAGAGCTCGTAGCCGTTGGCGTGCGGGCTGCGCAGCGTCGGGTCGTCGCCGGGAAGGTAGGTGCGGTCCATGCCGAGCGGCTCCAGGATGCGCGCTTGGACCTCCTGGTCCCAGGGGCGGCCGGTGGCCTCCTCGATGATCATGTCGAGCAGCACGTACCCGGTGTTGGAGTAGCCCCAGCCGGTCCCGGGCGCGAAATCCGGCTCGTGCGCCGTCGCCCGCTCCACGATCTGCTCCGGCGTGTAGACGTCGTACCGGTGCTCCAGGTAGTCGTCGTGGTCGGCGTAGCCGGGGAGGTCGTCGTGGAGGCCGCCCGTGTGCTGGAGGAGCTGGCGCACGGTGATCGCGCCGCCGTCGTTCCCGTTGCCCGCCACCAGCCCCGGCAGCCACCGGTCCACGGTGTCGTCGAGCGTCAGCGCGCCCTCGTCGGCCAGTTGCAGGACCACGGCGGCCACGAGCGACTTCCCGGTGCTGGCGATCCGGAAGTAGCCGTCGCCGTCCACCGGGCGGTCCGTGCCGTCCTCCGCGAACCCGCTGACGGCCACCACGTCCGGGCCGGATTCGGTCGACAACCGGGCCTGGACGCCGACGATGCCGAGGGCCTCAAGCGCTTCCGTGTCTCGGAGCAGGTCCTCCTGCCCGTACGCGGGGGCCTCGTCCCGGTCGTTCATCAGGCCGACGGTGACGGCCGCGCCGGCGGCGACGAGCACCGCCGCTGTGGCGGCCCACCACCGCCGTCGACGGTTGCGTTGCGGTGCTGCGGGATTCGGGTGCGGCGCGAGGGCCGGGTCTGAAGTGGTCATGCGCCAACGCTATGAACGAACGGGCCTTCGCCGCAGTGCCTCGGACTCCCGGAAAGAACCTACAGCTGTCTGTAGTGCCGCGGAGCCGCCCGGCCCCATATGGTGGGGCCCGGACCGACAGAGGAGGGCGGATCAAATGCAGGGCATCATCGACGCGATCCGCGAGCGCTCGCACCTGACGTGGCGCAGCGGTGTCTACCTCACGCGCGCACTGGTGACCGCGGCGGCCACGCTCCTCGCACTGCCCCTGCTCTGCGTGCCGTCGCTCGCGCAGTCCTGGACCGAGCGGCACCGCCGCAAAGCCGGAGCACTCCTGGACCGCCCGGTCGAACCCCGCCCGCGCGCCGTCCGCCACAACCTGGCCTGGCTCGCCGCGCACCTCGGCCTCGGCCTCCCCTCCGGCGGCCTCGCCGTGCTCCTCGCGGGCTGCCTCCTGCTCGCCGCCGCCACCACCGCCTTCTGGTGGGCGTTCCCTTGGACGCCCTGGCTGCCGGTGCTCAGCGACCCCGTCACCGACTGGGCCACCGCACTCTCGCTCGGCAGCGTGAACCTGGTCGTCCTCTCGGCCATCGCCGCGCTCGTCCTCCCGCCCCTCGCCCGCGCGCACGCCCGGAGCTGCCTCGCGATCCTCGCGCCCTCGCCCGAAGAGCGCCTGACCGCACGCGTCACCGAACTCACCCGCACCCGCGTCGACGTCCTCCAGGCGCACAGCGCGGAACTCCGCCGCATCGAACGCGACCTCCACGACGGCACGCAGGCCCGGCTCGTCGCGATCGCGATGCGGCTCGCGGTCGCCGGTGAGACCTACGCCGACGACCCCGACGCGGCCGCCGCCCTGGTCCGCCGGGCCCATACCGAGACCGAGGACGCGATGACCGAACTGCGCTCGGTCATCCACACCATCTACCCGCCGGTGCTCGCCGACCAGGCCCTCGCCGGGGCGCTCGCCGCCCTGACCGCGCGGGCCGGCATCCCCGTCCGCCTCGACGCGGGCCCGCTCGGCGAGGTGCCCGCGGCCGTCGAGGCGGTCGCCTACTTCGCGGCCACTGAGGCGCTCGCGAACACCGCCCGGCACAGCGGCGCCACCGAAGCCTCGATCCGCGTCGCCCGCGAGGGCGCGCTCCTGCGCATCCGCATCGCCGACAACGGGACCGGCGGCGCCGACCCCGCCCGGGGCACGGGCCTCGACGGCATGCGCCGCCGCGCCGCCGCCCTGGACGGGGCCGTCGCGGTCGACAGCCCGCCGGGCGGACCCACCGCGATCACCTTGGAGCTGCCGTGCGCGTAGTGATCGCCGAGGACAACGTCCTCCTGTCGTCCGGCCTCGAACTTCTCCTGCAGTCCAAGGGCTTCGAGATCGCCGCGATCGCGACCGACGCGCCCGGTTTCCTCGCCGCCGTCGCGGCCCACCGGCCCGACGTCACGATCGTGGACGTCCGCCTGCCGCCCGGCTTCCGCGACGAGGGCGTCCGCGCCGCCCTCCAGGCCCGCCGCGACCACCCCGGCCTGCCGATCCTGGTCCTGTCGCAGTATGTCGAGCAGTCGTACGCCCGCCGCCTCCTCGCCGACACCCGCGGCGGCATCGGCTACCTCCTCAAGGACCGCGTCAGCCGCGTCGCCGAGTTCACCGAGGCCCTCCGCCGCGTCGCCGACGGCGGCACCGCCATGGACCCCGAGGTCATCGCCCAGCTCCTCACCGGCGACCCGGTCGACGCCCTCACCCCTCGCGAGCGCGAGGTCCTCGCCCTCATGGCCGAGGGCCACGACAACGCCACGATCGCCAAGCGCCTCTTCATCACCGACAATGCCGTCCACAAGCACATCGGCAACGTCTTCCTCAAGCTCGGCCTCCCCACCGAGACCACCGGCCACCGCCGGGTCCTCGCCACGCTCACCTACCTGCGCCACCACGCGAGCCCGTGACAGGAGACGATCCCTGAACGACGAGTACCGGCTCAGTGCTTGTCGAGCTCGGCGCCGATCATCGCTTGCAGCGCATCGCGTCCGTGGGCTCCGAGCGCCGGGCCGAGCGCGGCCGCCAGGTGCTCGAACGGGTCGTCCAGCGGCAGCGCCTCCAACTCCTGCGCCAGCGCCGGCACCGTCCACGCCTCGCCGTCCTTGTGGACGTGCTCTCCGAGCGACCAGCCGCGGCTCGCGCTCACGGTGCCGCCCCGCACGGCGAAGGACTGCCCGGTCAGCGGGCAGCCCTCACCCACCAGATAGGACACGAGGGGCGCGACGACCGCGGGGTCCCTCGGGTCGGGGCCGTCCTCCGCCGGGGCCCGGTCCATGCCCGGCACCTGGAGGGTCAGGCGGGTGCGGACCATGGACGGGACGACGCAGTTGACGCGCACTCCCAAGCGCCCCAACTCAAGGGCGTGCACGGTGGTCATGGCCGCGACCGCCGCATTGGCCGCCGCGTAGTTCGACTGGCCCGGCAGCGGGTTGTACAGCCCCGACCCCGAGGCGGTGTTCACGATCGCGCGATCGGTTCTCACGCCCGCGTCCCACTGCCGCCGCCAATGCGCGGCGGCCCAGTGGCTCACCGCGAACGTGCCCTTGAGCTTCACGGCGACCACGTCGTCGAACTCGGCCTCGGTGAGCCGCTCGATGCCCTTGTTGACCTCGGTGGCCGCGTTGTTGACGACCGCGTGCAGGTCGCCGAACGCCTCGACGGCCCGCTCGACCATCCTCCCGGCGCCGTCCCAGTCGGTGACGCTGCCGGTGTCGGCGACGGCCCGGCCGCCGAGCGCGTGGATCTCCTCGACGACCGCCGCGGCGACGCCCTCGTCCCCGCCGCGCCCGTCGATCGCCACGCCGGGGTCGTTGACGACCACGTTCGCGCCGAGCGCGGCAAGATGCAGCGCCTCCGCCCGCCCGATGCCCCTGCCCGCGCCGGTCACCAGCACCGTCCGCCCTGTCAGTTCACCCATGTCCGAATCCCGTCTCGGTGTCGCGCCCCGGTCCGGGGCGGCAAGTGACCCGAGACTATCTGAATGCACTCGGTATATCAATACACCAGGTATACTAATATCCAAGGTGTACTACATTGAGGGCGTGGTGGAGGAACTCGGGCGCCGTGAGCGCAAGAAGCAGCAGACCAGGCGCGCGTTGATCGAGACGGCCGCGCGGCTGTTCGAGGAGCGCGGGTACGACGCGACGGGCGTCGCCGACATCGCCGAGGCCGCCGACGTCACCAAGCGAACCTTCTTCCTGCACTTCGCCACCAAGGAAGACGTGCTCCTCAGCGACGGACCCGCCCGCATCGACCTCGCCCTGCGGCTGATCGACGAGCGCGCCCCCGAGGCCCCGCTCCGCGAGGTCCTCGCCGCGGCGGTCCAGGCGATGATCACCGACACCGCGTCCGCGGACCTCCCGAACGGCATGGCCGCCATGCGGGCCCGCCTCATGGTCGACTCGCCCGCGGTCCAGGCCCGCATCCTCCGCACCGTCTTCACCGGCCAGGCCCGCATCGCCGAAGCCCTCCGCGCCGCCTACCCCGAGGCCCTGGACCGCACCACCGCGGCGAGTGTCGTCGGCGCCGTCGTCGGCGCCGTCTGCGCCGCCGCCATGGCCTGCCTCCAGGACGACGAGACCCCCGAAACCACTTCGGCGGCAATGCATCGAGCCGCCGAAATCGCCCTGCGCACCCTCGACCTGGCATGACCCGCCGCATCGGGCGGCCGCGACCACCGGACGGCGATCCGAGTCGCCGGCGGTCCACGCGTCGGTGGACCATGACCGCATGCCGTTGACCCCGCGTGAGACCGAGCTCTTCGAGGCCGCCCGGCCGCGGCTGGGCGCCCTCGCCTACCGCATGCTCGGCTCGGCCGCCGAAGCCGAGGACGCGGTGCAGGACGCGTTCCTGCGGTTCGCGGCGGTCGACCGCACGGGCCTGCGCTCGGCCGACGCCTGGTTGACGAAGGCGCTGACGAACCTCTGCCTCGACCGGCTGTCGTCGGGCCGGGCGCGCCGCGAGCGCCTGTTCGGGCAGTGGCTGCCCGAGCCGGTGCTCGACGGCGACCCGATGCTCGGTCCGGCCGAGACCGCGGTGCAGCGCGAGACGGTGTCGCTGGCGATGCTCGTCCTGTTCGAGCGGCTGCAACCGCAGGAGCGGGCCGTCTACGTGCTGCGCGAGGCGTTCTCCCACAGCCACCGCGAGATCGCCGGCATCCTCGGGATCACCGAGGCCGCCAGCCAGCAGCACCTGCACCGGGCCCGCGAGCGGATCGGCAGGACCGAGCGCGAGGACGGGATGGACGCGGCCGCCGCCCGCCGGGTCGCCGAGGCGTTCCTCGCCGTCGCGGCCTCCGGCGACACCGGACGGCTGATCGCACTGCTCCGCGCCGACGCGACCGCGATCGGCGACGGCGGCCCCGTCCCAACCGTCCCGTACGAGTACCGGGGCGCCGAGCGCATCGCCGCCCACCTGCGCGGCGTCGCCGCCCCCACGCCCGCCAAACGGCGGCTGCTCGGCGGAGCCCCGATCGTCCACGCGGCCACCGCGAACGGCGCTCCCGTGCTCATCGCGGTCGTCGGCGGCAACGCCGTCGCCGCCATGGCGCTCGCCGTGGCGGGCGGCGAGATCTCGGCCGTCGACACCTTCGCCGACCCGGCCAAACTCGCGTACCTCAACCGCCAGTGGCGAAGCAGCACCCACGGAGCACCGCTCATCGACACCTGGTGATCCGCGCCATGACGAGTCCCGGTCTGTCAGGAACGGGCGCGCCGATTCTTCAAGAGGCGCCACCGACAGCGAAGGAGACCCCGCCATGGGACACCGCGTACTCGTCCTCGGAGCCGGATACGCCGGCCTCACCGCCGCCCGCCGACTCGCCGCCCTGCTGCGCCGCACCGACACCGAGATCACGCTGGTCAACGACCGGCCCCACTTCGTCGAGCGCCTCAGACTCCACCAGGTCGCCGCCGGACAGGACCTGCCTCGCCACGACCTCGCCGGACTCCTGTCCGGAACCGTTGTGCGCCTGCGCATCGCGCGAGTCGCCTCGGTCGACGCCGACGCGCGCACCGTCCTTGCGGACGGTGAGTCCCACGCCTACGACACGCTCGTCTATGCCCTCGGCAGTTCGGCCGCGCCGATGCCCGGCGCGGAGCACGCCTGGAACGCGGTCGCGCCCGACGCCGCGGCGCGCCTGCGCGACCGGCTCGCCCGAACCGTTGCCGGACAACGGGTCCTCGTCGTCGGCGGCGGCCTGACCGGCTTGGAGGTCGCCGCCGAGATCGCCGAGTCCCGACCGGAACTCGCCGTGGCCCTGGCGACCGGCGGCGGCCTGGGCGCCTGGCTCGCGCCCGCCGCCAGGAGGCACCTGCACCGGGGGTTCTGCCGACTCGGCATCGAAGTGCGCGAAGGCGTCAGGGTCGAACGGTTCACCCCCGACGGCGCGCTCAGCGCCGACGGGACCCTGCTGGCGGCGGACCTCCCCATTGCCGCGACCGGGTTCACGGCGAACCCCCTCGCCACCGCGTCCGGCCTGGCGGTCGAGCCCTCGGGCCAAGCGGCCGTTGACGATGCGATGCGCTCGCTCTCCCACCCGGACGTCTACGTCGTCGGGGACGCCGCCTGGGCGATGGGACCCGCCGGGCGGCCGCTGCGCATGTCCTGCTCCTCGGGGATGCCCACCGGCTGGATCGCCGCGGGCGACCTCGCCGCGCGCCTGACCGCCAGGCGCCCGCCGCGCCTGCGGGTGCGGTACTTCCACCAGGCGATCAGCCTCGGCCGCGGCGACGCCGTCGTCCAGTTCGTGACCGCCGACGACAGACCCAAACGCGCCGCCCTGACCGGCGCTGCGGCCGTGAGATACAAGGAGGCCCTCTGCCGCACGGGACTCTGGGCGATGGCGCACGACCTTCCCGCCCGACCGCGCCGATCGGTGAACGCGGACAGGAACGGACCTGGTTCGCGGTGATCGTGGGGTCCCACACCGATTGAAAGGACCCGCCATGACCGCATCGCCTCCCGTCCCGGCCGGATCGAACACCGTGAACCCGTTCCTCCTGGCCGACGGCGCCGCCGCCCTGATCGACTTCCTGATCGAGGTCTTCGGGGCGGAGGACGTCCCCGAAGCCCGCACGCTCGACACCGACGGCCTCGTCCTGCACGCCGAGCTGCGCGTCGGCGATTCACTGCTCACCGTCGCCGACCGCAAACCGCACTGGCCGTTCACTCCTGCGCTCGTCCGCGTCTACGTGGACGACGTGGACGCGGTGCTCGCGCGCGCCGAGAAACTCGGCGGGAAGATCCTCACGCGCCCGACCGACTTCTTCGGCGACACCCTCGCGCGGTTCCAGGACCCGGCCTCGAACCTCTGGTGGGTGTACCGGCACGACCCGAACGCCGTCCAGGACTGGTCGCAGGCCGCGGAGCCGGACGAGGCCGAGGACTGGAGCAGCTTCACCACGCCAGAACTCGAATACATCCATTCGACCTTGGACGAGGCCCTGACGGCCCTCACCGACCCCAGAAAGAAGGACTAAGGCTCCTCGCCGACGTGGGACCGGTGACCCCGCAAGGTCACCGGTCCAGAGCCGTCAGCATGCGCTGCAACATCTCCCGCATCGCGTCCCGATCGGCGTCGCCGAGGTCCACCCGGTACGGAACCCCCTCCGGCAGCCACGAGAGGCCGTACGCGATGTCGCGCACGCTCGCGCCGCCCACCGGCCAGCGCGTCCGCCCCGGCCCCTCGGCTTCCGCCCCCCGCGCCCACTCGCCGAACGCGGCCTCGAACGCCTCGATCGGCATGTCGAGGACCGCGGCCGCGTCCTGCGCGCGGGGCCCCCAGGTCCGAGCAACGGTGATCAGCGCGTCCACTCGCTCAGTCGTCAAGGTGCGCGGCGCGAACGTGACGCGCAGGGGCACGACGGCCCGCACGCGGTCGACGCGGAAGGTCCGCCAGTCGCCGCGGTCCACGTCCCAGCACACCAGGTACCAGTCGCCGCCGATCGGGACGAGCGAGTGGGGCTCGACGCGCCGCTCCTGCCGCTCGCCGCCGGTGGGCGCGTATTCGAGCCGCACCCGCTCGCGGTCGCGGCATGCGAGCGCCAGATCGGTGAGCACGTCTGAGGAGACGCCGCTGTTGTCCGGCATGTGCCGGAACGTCGAGGCCAGGGCGTTCACGCGTCGGCGCAGCCGCGCCGGGAGCACCTGTTCGAGCTTCGCGAGGACCGACAGCGCGAACTCGGCCCCGCGGTGCACGCGGCCCGCCGCCACCAGGCGCAGCCCGATCGCGATCGCGACGGCCTCCTCATCGGACAGCAGCAGCGGCGGCAGCGACGCGCCCGCCGCGAGCCGGTACCCGCCGTGAACGCCCGCGGTCGAGTCGATCCGGTACCCCAGCTCCCGCAGCCGCTCCATGTCCCTCCGCACGGTCCGCACGGTCACCCCGAGTCGCCGAGCAAGCTCGGGCGCGGACCAGTGCCGCTGGGACTGAAGCAGATTGAGCACCAACAGCGCACGACCAGTCGTATCAGACATGCCCCCGATTCTCCCCCGCAACAGTGACAGAACCCGCCCTCATTCCCCCCTACACCCGCCCGGCCAACCCCGCAGCACCGGTTTCCCATCACCCAATGCCCTCAGCAAGCCCCACAGTCCGCCCCGAGACAACAAAAAAGCGGCCATCAAATCGATGACCGCTCTCGCTCACAACGCCGGAACCCCGCCCAGCAACCTCAAATGGTGGAGCTTAGGGGATTCGAACCCCTGACCTTTTCCATGCCATGGAAACGCGCTACCAACTGCGCCAAAGCCCCTTGATTGGCGTTCCAGAGGTCGTAGACCTTGGAACCCGGACCAGTTTACACAGGGTTCGGGAGCGGGGCTGTGGTGGGGTTCGAGATGGGGGTCACGTTGGTGAGCTGGGGGTTTACCAGGGGTACGGGCCGGGGTGGGATTGGGCGGTGATCCAGCGGGTCTCGGTGAACGCCTCGGTGTTGGCGGCGCGGCCGCCGAAGCGGGCGCCGGTTCCGGAGGCGCGGACGCCGCCGAAGGGGGCGTGGGCCTCGTCGCCGACGGTCTGGTCGTTGATGTGGACGATGCCGGTGGGGATGCGCTCCGCCAGGTTCATGGCGCGCATCACGTCGTTGGAGAGGATGCCCAAGGAGAGGCCGTACTCCGAGGCCGCGGCGAGGTGCACCGCCTCGTCCTCGGTCGCGAAGGTGCGGACCGGGGCGACGGGGCCGAAGACCTCCTCGCGCCAGGCCGGGGTGTCGTCGTCGGCGCCGGCCAGGACGGTCGGACGGTAGAAGAGGTCCTCGTACGTGCCGCCGGTGGTGACCCGGCCGCCCGCGGTCACGAGGGCGTGGATCTTCTCGCGCTGGGACGCGTCGATGACCGGGCCCAGGTCGACCTTGTCGGTGAACGGGTTGCCGACAGTCATCGCCTCGGCCTTCGCGGTGAGGGCGTCGACGAACGCGTCGTGGAGGCGCTCGTGGACCAGGTGGCGGCCCGCGGTCATGCAGATCTGCCCCTGGTGGAAGAACGAGCCGAAGGCGGCGGCGCTCGCGGCGGCCTCGACGTCGGCGTCGTCGAGGACCAGGAGCGCGGAGTTCCCGCCGAGCTCCAGGTGGACGCGCTTGAGCAGGCGCCCGCCCGCCTCGGCGACCGCGCGCCCGGCCTTGGTCGAGCCGGTGAAGGAGACGACGCGGATGTTCGGGTCGGTGACGATCGCCTCGCCGACGTCGGGTCCGCCGGGGACCAGGTGGAGGAGGCCCGCGGGCAGGCCCGCCTCCTCGAAGACGCGGGCCATGGCGACGCCGCCGCAGACCGCGGTGCGCGGGTCCGGCTTGAGGACCACGGCGTTGCCGAGGGCCAGGGCCGCGGCCACGGACCGGATGCCGAGGATCAGCGGCGCGTTGAACGGGGCGATGACGCCGACGACACCGGCGGGGACGCGGCGGACCATCGACAGGCGCGGCGACTCCGAGGGGATGACCTCGCCGATCGGGGAGGACGCGAGCGCGGCGGCCTCGTGGCACTCCGCCGAGGCGACGTGGGTCTCGAAGCCCGCCTTCATCGGGACGGCGCCCGACTCGCGCATGAGCCACTCGTGGATCTCGGCCGAGTGGGCCTCGAAGAGGTCGCCGGCGCGGCGCAGGACCGCGGCGCGGACGTGGAACGGTGTTGCGGCCCAGAGGGGTTGGGCCGCGGCGGCGGCGCTCGCGGCGGCCGCGATGTCCGAGGGGGTCGCGACGGCCGCGTGCGCGAGGACCGCGCCGGTCGCCGGCTCGACCACGGGCCGGACGGTCTCGGAGGGGTGCCAGGCGCCGTCGAAGCGGCACGAGTCCCAGATCGAGGGGTCGAGAAGGGATGCGGGGGAAGGGAGTTCGGTTGACATCGTCGTCGCTCCTGTCGGCGTGGGGGAGAGCGTGAGGGCCGAGAGGGTACCGGGGTGTTCGTCTTGCGGATCACTGTTCGGCATGTGAACGCAAGCATCGTATCGGGATCGGGCATGCGAGGCAAGGGGAGCGGCTTCGCGGCCGTTGGAAAACCATAGATGTTCGTGTATGCTTCGTTCGTTCGCATCCCGAACTCCCCTGGAGGAGGCCCATGGCGCGGCTGACCGCCCTCCCCGAAGCCCTCGCCGCCGCCGTCCGGGACGGCGACGCCGTCGCCATGGAGGGCTTCACGCATCTGATTCCGCATGCGGCCGCCCATGAGCTGATCCGTCAGGGCCGCAGGGACCTCACCCTCATCCGCATGACCCCCGACGTCATCTACGACCAGCTCATCGGCGCCGGATGCGCCGCGAAGCTGGTGTTCTCCTGGGGCGGCAACCCCGGCGTGGGGTCTCTGCACCGGCTGCGGGACGCGGTCGAGCACGCCTGGCCCCGCGAACTCGCGATCGAGGAGCACTCCCACGCGGGCATGGTGAACCGCTACGTCGCCGGGGCCTCGGGACTGCCGTTCGCCGTCCTGCGCGGCTACGCCGGAACGGACCTCGTCGACGTCACCGACTCGATCGCCCCGATCACCTGCCCGTTCACCGGCGAGCGGCTGACCGCGGTCTCGGCGCTCAACCCCGACGTGGCCGTGATCCACGCCCAGCGCGCCGACCGCGAAGGGAACGTGCAGCTCTGGGGGATCGTCGGCGCGCAGAAGGAGGCGGTCCTCGCCGCGAGCCGGACGGTCGTGACGGTGGAGGAGGTCGTGGACTCCCTCGAACCCGTCCCCGGCGCGATCCTCCTGCCCCACTGGGTGATCGACTGGGTCTGCGAGGTCCCCGGCGGCGCGTCGCCGTCGTACGCCGCCGGATACACCGAGCGCGACAACGACTTCTACATCGAATGGGACGCCGTCAGCCGCGACCGCGACGCGTTCCGCGCCTGGATCGACGCGAACGTCATGGAGGCCCGGTGAACGACCAGCACCCCCCGAGCGCCGAGGACATGATGACCGTCGCGGCCGCCCGCGCGCTGGACGGGCGCCGGACCTGCTTCGTCGGGATCGGGCTGCCCTCGCTCGCGGCGAACCTCGCCCGCGCGACGTGCGCGCCAGGCATCGTCCTCATCTACGAGTCGGGGACGATCGGCTCCAAACCCGACCGGCCGCCGCTGTCGATCGGCGACGGCTCGCTCGCCGAGACCGCCGACACCGTCGTCTCCAGCGCCGAGATCTTCAACTACTGGCTCCAGCCCGGACGCATCGACGTGGGCTTCCTCAGTGCGGCCCAGATGGACCGGTACGCGAACCTGAACACCACGGTCATCGGCGGATACGCCCGCCCGAAGGTCCGCCTCCCCGGCGCGGGCGGGGCGCCCGAGATCGCCGCGTCCTGCAAGGAGACGATCGTGGTCGTGCGGCACACGCCGCGGATCTTCGTCGACCGGCTCGACTTCACCACCTCCGTCGGCCACGGCGACGGCCCCGGCGCGCGCGAGCGCCTCGGGCTGCGCGGCGCCGGACCCGTCAGGGTCATCACCGATCTCGGTGTGCTCGAACCGGACCCGGGCACCCGGGAGCTGGTGCTCGTCAGCGTCCACCCGGGCGTCGACCCCGAGCGGGCCGTCGCCCGGACCGGCTGGCCCCTGCGCGTCGCCCCGGACCTCGGCACGACCGAGCCGCCCACTCGCGCCGAACTCGACGCCTTGCGCGCCTTGACCTCCTGACCTCTCGAAAGGAGCCCCGACATGGCGGACCTCCTGCGCCGCGACGGCCGCGGCGTCCACCCCGACCGCGACTTCCCCGCGTACAAGTCGACGGCCCTGCGGCACCCGAAGCGACCGCTCGTCCCCCTCCACGACCCGGAGACGGAGCTGACGGCCCCGTTCCTCGGCTCCGGCCCGATCGGGCCGGTGGACGCGGACCTCACCGCCCAGCACGCCGGGGCGCCCCTGGGGGAGCGCATCGTCGTCACCGGGCAGGTGCGCGACGGCAACGGCACGCCGCTCGCCGGGCAGCTCGTGGAGGTCTGGCAGGCCAACGCCTCCGGCCGGTACGCGCAGGCCGAGGACGCGCACGACGCGCCGCTGGACCCGAACTTCACCGGCGTCGGCCGGTGCCTCACCGACGAGCACGGGACCTACCGGTTCACCACGGTCAAACCCGGCCCGTACCCGTGGCGCAACCACGACAAGGCATGGCGCCCCGCGCACATCCACTTCTCGCTGTTCGGCACCGCGTTCGCCGCGCGCCTGATCACGCAGATGTACTTCCCCGGCGACCCGCTCTTCCCCTACGATCCGGTGATGCACTCGGTCACCGACGCGGCCGCGCGCGAGCGCATGGTCGCGGCCTTCGACCTCGACGCCACGGTCGACCAGTGGGCCACCGGGTACCGCTGGGACATCGTCCTGCGCGGCCCGGAGCGGACCGTCTTCGAGACCGACCTCCCGAGTGACGGGGAGGGCTGATGGCGACGCAGGTGCAAGGCCAGGAACAGATCCCGTCCCAGGGCGGGCATCAGGAGCCGAGCGAGCGCCGGTCCCAGGCGCTCACCCCGGGGCAGACCGTCGGGCCGTTCTACGGCTTCGCACTCCCCTACGAGCACGGGCCGGTCATCGTCCCGGGCGGCGCCCTGCACGTCCACGGGACCGTCTTCGACGGCGCGGGCGAACCCGTCCCCGACGCGCTCATCGAAGTGCTGCAAGCCGATCCGCAAGGCCGCGTCGGCGGCCTCTTCGGCCGCTGCTCGACCGCCCCGGCGGGCCGGTTCTCGTTCACGACCGTGCGGCCCGGCGCGACGAGCGACGGCTGCGCGCCCCACCTCGCGGTCATGGTCCACGCCCGCGGCCTGCTCCTCCAGCTCCACACCCGCATGTACTTCCCCGACGAGCCGCGCAACGCCCACGACCCGGTCCTCGCGAAGGTCCCCGACGACCGGCGGCACACCCTCATCGCCGTCGCCGACCAGGACGGCCTCCGCTTCGACATACGCCTGCAAGGGGACGGCGAGACGGGCGAGGGCGAGACGGTGTTCTTCGATGTCTGAGAGGGCGCTGCCCGAGGAGGTTCCGCACCGGTGACCGGACTGTTCGACGCGGTGTTCGCGCGCGGCCGTGCCGCCGACGCGGTCTCGGGGCCCGCCTGGCTCGCCGCGATGGTCCGCGTCGAGGCGGCGCTGGCCGAGGCCGCGGCGGACACCGGGTATGTGGGGCGCGACGCCGCGGACGCGGTCGCCGCGGCCGCCGACCCGGACCGCTTCGACCTCGCCGCGGTCGCGGCCTCGGCGGCGGGCATCGGCAATCCCGTTGCGGGCGTGGTGGAGCGGCTGCTCGAGCTGGTCCCGGAGCGCCACCACGAGGCGATCCACTTCTCGGCGACCAGCCAGGACGTCATGGACACCGCGATGATGCTCGTCGCGAAGGACGCCGTCGCGGCCATCGCGGACGATCTGCGCGCCTGCGAGCACGCGCTGCTCGATCGGATCGTCGAGGAGGAGTGGGAGGCCGAGCCGAGGCTGTGGGCCCGGACGCTGCTCCAGCACGCCGAGCCCATCGGACTCATGGACTTGACCGGCCGGTGGACCGCCGGCATCGCCCAGGCGCGTCGCGCGATCGAGGACCTGGAGTTCCCCGGCGTGCTGGCGGGGCCGGTGGGCCGCAGCTGGTCCAAGCGCATGATCCCCGAGAAGGACCTGCGCGCGCATGTCATGCGGCGCCTCGGCATCGACCCGTCCCAGCACCTTGGGCACACCGCGCGCGGGCCGGTGGTGCGGATCGGCGCCGCCGCCGCCGAAGCGGCCGGGGCCTGCGGCAAGGTCGCGGTCGACGTGATCCTGCTGAGCCAGAACGAGATCGGCGAGGTCGGCGAGGGCCGACCGGGCGGCTCGACGTCGATGCCGCACAAGCGCAACCCGGTCGCCGCGACGTGCGCCCGGGCCTGCGCGGCCCGTACGCCGGGCCTCGTGGCGACCCTGTTCGCGGCGATGCCGCAGGAGCTCCAGCGCTCGCCGGGACTGTGGCACACCGAGTGGGAGACGCTCTCGGACCTGCTGCGGCTCACGGGGTCCGCGGCGGTCTGGCTGCGCGAATGCCTGGAAGGGCTCGAATTCCACCCCGAAGCGATGGAGCGCAACCTGCGGGAGGCCGAAGGATGATCACCCACTACGAGATCGACGGCGACGGGCCGCCGCTCGTGCTCGTCAACTCGCTCGGTACGACGATGGAGATGTGGCGACCGCAGGTCACGCCGCTCGGCGCCCGGTTCCGGCTGGTGCGATTCGACAACCGCGGTCACGGCGGCACGCCGTACGGCGTGCCGGGCGGCTTGCTGGACGGCGCTTCCGGTGGACCGGCGGGCGGCGTGCCAGGCGGCTTTCCGCACGGTGCGCCCGGCGGACCGCCGAGCGGCGCCGGTCGCTCGTCTGCCGGCGTTGACCGCTCAGACTACGACGTCGACCGGCCGCCCACCGGTGGTGACCACGCAAGCCACGGCGCCGACCGCGAAGGCCGCGGCGCTGACTCGCCGTTCACCGTGGACGACCTCGCGGGCGATGTCGCGGATCTCCTCGACCACTTGGGGATAGAGCGGGCCCACGTCGCGGGCGTCTCGCTCGGCGGGGCGGTCGCGATGCGGCTGGCCGTGACCCGTCCCGAGCGCGTCGACCGGCTCGTGCTCATCTCGACCGCCGCGCGGATCGGGACCCTGGAGGGGTGGACCAAACGCGCAGCGGTGGTGCGGGCCGATGGGTGCGCGTCGATCAGCGGAGCCGCGATGGGGCGGTGGTTCTCGTCGGCGTTCATCGAGGACCAGTCCGACACGGTCGCCGCGTTCCGACAGCGCTTCGACGACTGCGACCGCGAGGGATACGCCGCCTGCTGCGAAGCCTTGGGCGCCATGGACCAGCGGGCCGACCTGGCCCGGATCGCCGCGCCCGCGCTCGTCGTCGCCGGGACCGCCGACGAGGTCACGACCCCCGCCGACGCGGCGTTCCTCGACGAGCACCTCCCCGACTCGCGCGTGCTCCTCGCTGAGGGCGCCAAGCACCTGCTCACCGCCGAGCGGCCCGACTGGTTCAACCGGGCGGTCGTCGAGTTCCTGGAAGGAGACCGGTCGTGACGGTTCCCGAAGGCGAGCGGGTCCGCCGGGCCGTCCTCGGCGACGCCCACGTCGACCGCTCCAACGCCGCCCGCACTGGCTTCGACCGCGATTTCGGCGAGTTCATCACCGAGTACGCCTGGGGCGGCGTGTGGTCCAGGCCCGGCCTCGACACCCACACGCGGCGACTGCTCACCATCGGCGTCCTGTGCTCGCTCGGGTGCGAGGATGAGCTCGTGATGCACGTCCGCGCCGCCCTCGCGGACGGCGTCACCGCCGATGAGGTGAAGGAGGTCCTCCTCCACACCGCGGTCTACGCCGGCCTGCCCCGCGCGAACCGCGCGTTCCACCTCGCGGGCCCCCTGGTCGCGGAGCACATCGAGCGCACCGACGCGGAGGACACCGCCGGACCGGACCCCGCTTCCGACCCCCGTTCCGACGAGCGCGGCTGAGGCCGCGGCGGCCGGGCACGGATAGGGTGGATTCCATGCAGGAGACCCCGGACAGCGACGAGGCGGCGACGAGCGCGCCCCGCAACTCCGACTATGTGCAGACCCTCGCGCGCGGGCTCGCCGTCATCCGGTCGTTCTCGGCCGAGCGGGAGGCGATGACCCTCAGCGAGGTCGCCAAGGAGACCGGGCTGACCCGCGCGACCGCGAGGCGCTTCCTCCTGACGCTCACCGAACTCGGGTACGTGCGCTTCGACGGCCGCTACTTCGCGCTCACACCGCGGGTCCTGGAGCTCGGGTTCGCGTACCTGTCGAGCCTGTCGCTCCCGGAGATCGCGCAGCCGCACCTGGAGCGGCTCGTCGCCGAGGTGCAGGAGTCGGCGTCGGTCGCGGTCCTCGACGACACCGACATCGTGTACGTCTCCCGCGTTGCGACGCAGCGGATCATGCGCGTCTCGATCAACATCGGCACCCGCTTCCCGGCCGCGTCCACGTCAATGGGGCGGGTGCTGCTCGCGGACCTGCCGGGGTACCGGCTGGACGAGATGCTGGAGTCGGCGGAGCTGACGGCGTTCACGTCGCACACGATCACCGACACCGGGCAGCTCCGCGAGGAGCTCGACCGGGTGAAGGCGCAGGGTTGGGCGTTCGTCGACCAGGAGCTGGAGGAGGGGCTGCGGTCGATCGCGGTGCCGATCCGGGACCAGTGGGGGAAGGCCGTCGCGGCCGTGAACGTCTCCTCGCACGCCAGCCGCACCGACCTCGACAAGGCCCGCCGCGACCTGCTGCCGCCGCTCCTCGTGACGGCCGCGCGCATCCTCGCGGACATGGCGATCCAGTTCGGCTGATCCGAACGGCGGTTCGCCGTCCACCGGCGGTCTTCCGCCTTCCGGTGGAGGCATGGGCCGGGGCTTCCACCTGTCGCAGTATGGGAAGTTCATTCGTTTTACGGTGGTACGGCATAACACGCGCCAATAGCGTTGCGGCATGCGCAAATCACTCTCCTTCGCCGGTGCCTTCGCACTCGCGCTCATCGCGCTCCCCGCCTCCGCCGGCGCGGCGCCCTCCGATGGGCTCGACGACGACCTGCTCGACCAGAAGCTCCAGCAGCTCTACGACGCGGCCGACCACTCCGTGACCGCGGAGGTGCGCCTCGGCGACGACGTCTGGTCGGAAGCCATGGGCACCAGGAAGATCGACGGGTCGGGCGGCAGGGTTGACGAGGACGACCGGGTCCGGATCGCCAGCCTCACCAAGTCGATGGTCTCGGCCGTGCTCCTCCGGCTCCAGTCCGAGGGCGAGGTGGACCTCGACGCGACGATCGGCGACTACCTGCCGGGGCTCCTCCCGTACGAGGACGAGCCGACCATCCGCCAGATCATGCAGCACACCGGCGGGCTGCGCGACTACTTCTCCTACCTCTACCCCTCGCTCATGGAGAGCGACATGAGCGACTTCTACGCGAACTACCGGAACGACTACGAGCCGGAGGAGCTCATCGCGATGAGCACCGCCGACCCGCTGCTGTTCGAGCCGGGTACCGGCTACGCCTACTCGAACACCGGCTACATGGCCCTGGGTCTGCTCATCGAGCACATCACCGGCGAGGAGCTGCGCGAGGTCCTCGACGAGCGGGTCTTCGAACCGGCCGACCTGGACGACACGTACCTGCCGAAGGACGGCACGTGGGGCATCCGGGGCGCGAACCCGGTGCCGTACATGACGACCGGTGAGGCCGACGACCCGTACTTCGACTCCATGAGGCTCTCCCATGACCAGATGTGGGCGGCCGGAGGAGTGATCTCCACTATGGAGGACGTGAACGATTTCTACGACGCGCTGCTCGACGGCACGCTCCTGGATGACGCGGAGCTGGCCCAGATGACCGAGTTCGTCGGCGGCGGCGACCAGGGCCTGGCCTACGGGCTGGGACTGGTCGGGCTCCAGCCCGGCTGCCCTGACGACCCCGAGGAGGTCTTCGTCGGCCACACCGGTGGCGGCCTGGGGCACATGACGTACTCGTTCCACTCCGTCGACGGCGACCGGCAGGCCACGTTCACCTGGAACATCGACGACCGCCACGCCGCGGCCGACCCCGCCGAGCTGAACTGGGCGCTCGCCTCGCTCCTCACCGCCGGACTGTGCGGCACCGACCCGGGGGCGATGCCGACCGGCGCCGAGGAGCTGGCCCGGGCGCTGACCGCCGGCCCCGAGTCCGAAGCCCCGCTGGTCCTCAGCTGAGCAGGGCCGCAGCGTAACCGGACCGACCGCGTCCGAGTCGGCGGCCTGAGGCCCGTCCTGCGATGAGCAGGACGGGCGCTAGGTCGCTTCGACGACGACCGCGATCCCTTGGCCGACGCCGATGCACAGCGCCGCCATGCCGTACCGTCCGCCGTCGCGGCGCAGCCGCCACGCGAGGGTCGCGAGGAGCCGTGCGCCGGAGCAGCCGAGCGGGTGGCCGATCGCGATGGCGCCGCCCTGCGGGTTGACGATCGCGGGGTCGAGGCCGGGCCAGGACGCCAGGCACGCGAGCGACTGCGCCGCATAGGCCTCGTTGAGCTCCACGGTGTCGAGGTCGGTCCAGCCGATCCCGGCGCGTTCGAGCGCGCGTTCGGCGGCGGCGACCGGGCCGATGCCGTACCGGTGCGGCTCGACGGCGGTGACCGCGCGGGACACGATGCGCGCCAAGGGGCGGCCGTGTTCCTCGGCGGCCCGCTCGCCGCCGAGGAGGAGCGCGGCGGCGCCGTCGCTGAGGGTGCTGGCGTTCCCGGCGGTGACGGTGCCGTTGGGGCGGAACGCGGTCCGGAGCCCGGCGAGGACTTCGGGGGTGGTCGCGGGGCGGATCGCCTCGTCGCGGTCGAGCTCGGGGAGGGGCAGGATCTCGTCGGCGAAGGCCCCGGACTCCCAGGCGGCGTGGGCGAGGCGGTGGCTGCGGGCCGCGAAGGCGTCCTGGGCGTCGCGGGTGATGCCGAACTCGTCGGCGAGGATCTCGGCGCCCTCGCCGAGGCTCACGGTCCACTGCGGGTCCATGGCGGGGTTGACGAGGCGCCAGCCGAGGGCGGTGTCGGCGAGTTCGAGTCCGCCGCGCGGGAACGGCTTCTCGGTCTTCGGGAGGACCCACGGGGCGCGGCTCATCGACTCGACGCCCCCTGCGACGACGAGGTCGGCGTCGCCGCACTCGATCGCGCGGGCCGCGGCGACGACGGCCTCGGCGCCGGAGCCGCAGAGGCGGTTGACGGTGGTGCCGGGAACGGTCGCGGGGAGCCCGGCGAGGAGCACGGCCATGCGGGCGACGTTGCGGTTGTCCTCGCCCGCGCCGTTGGCGTTGCCGAGGACGACGTCGCCGATGGCGGCCGGGTCGAGGCCGCTCTGGCGCGCGACGAGGCCGCCGATCGCCTTGGCGGCCAGGTCGTCGGGGCGGACCTTCGCGAGCGCGCCGCCGTGGCGGCCGATCGGGGTGCGGACGGCGTCGAGGATGAAGGCGGTGCTCACGGCGGCCCCAGGGTTCGCGGAGGAGGTCCATTTTCAGTGTGCGCAGGATGAAACTATGTGCACATTGCGAACATTAGTGAACCAGAGGGAGGTTCGCAAGAGGCGTTAAGAGCTAAAGGTGGCGGCCGTCCCTAGCCCCCACCCTCCCAGAAGGGGAACGTAGCGCCCAGGTTTGCGCGGGGGTCCGACAAAAACCCTGCCCCGCAGGGGTTTTGTCACCCGATCGGGTGTCGGTGGCCTTCGCCACCGTGAGGGAGGGGCGGGGTCGTGGGAAAGGGGCGGGACGGGTCCGACTGGGCCGGAAACGAGCGGGCCGGACGATCCGCAGAGCGGATCGTCCGGCCCGGACAGGCGTGATCGGCCTCGGCTAGTCCCAGCTCAGGCCCGGCGCGTAGCGGCGGGGGCGGAGTTTGGCGATGAGTTGGGCGGCGACGTCGAAGAGGCGGCCGGTGGAGCCGGGCGGGCCGACGAGTTGGACGGTGGCGGGGGCGCCGTCGGAGCGCATGCCGACCGGGACGACCAGCGCGGGGAGCCCGGCGAGGCTGAACGGGGCGGTGAACGAGGCGGCCGAGGCGAGGTGGGTGACGTTGGAGCGCAGGGTCTCCAGCGACCACTCCTTCGCGGCCGGGGGCGCGGCGGGCAGGCCCGGGGTGATGAGGACGTCGTAGTCCTCCAGGTCGAACCAGTCCTCCAGGTGCCGCCGGACGCGGTTGCCGTCGCCGAGGACGCCGCCGAAGAGCCCGCCGAGGTAGGTGCGTTCGCCCACGGCCACAAGGCGCTTGGTGCGCCGCTGGAGCCCGTCGGGGCCGCATTTGAGGCTGCGGAGATAAGCGGCGCAGGTCCAGGCGCCGGAGGACGCGGGGGTGAGGCGGGCGCCGAAGCGGGGCTTGGCGCGGAAGGTGTCGTGGCCGAGGTCGGTGAGGGACCGGACCGCTTTGAGGAGCCACTTGGTGGCGTCGTCGTCGACGCGGGCCGGGAGCGGCGCGGAGTTCGTGGCGGCGATGCGCAGGCGCCCCGGGTCGCCGGTGGAGCGGGGCGAGCGGTGCGTCAGGGCCGCATAGGCCAGCGCCGCGTCGTCCACTGTGGTCGCCATGACGCCGACGTGGCCGCCGAGCCAGTGCTCGGGGTCGGCGTTGATGTCGGCGGGGACGTGCTCGGGGCTGTAGGCGACGATGCCGCAGGCCGCGGCGGCGGTGCGGACGCCGCCCGCGGAGCCGGGGCCGTCGAGGCCGATGCCGATGGGGGCGGCGCCGGTGGCGACCGCGAGGGCGGCGCCGCCGGAGGGGCCGCCGATGCCGCGGTCGGGGCGCCAGGGGTTGGCGGGGACGTTGCCGTCGTCGTCGGTGGCGGGCCACAGCCCCAGCTCGGAGGAGCGCCCGAAGGCGACGACGACCGCGCCGGCGCCGCGGATGCGCTGCACCGCACGGTGGTCGGTGTCGGCGATCGGGAGGACCGCGGCGTTGGAGCCGAGGCGCGGGGCGTGCCCGGTGACCGGGAGCTGCTCGCAGACGGCGACGGGGACGCCCGCCGCGAGGAGGGCTTCGCGGTTCTCGATGTCGTCGACGGCGGCGGCCTCGGCGAGCGACTCGATCTTGCGGACCCCGGTGAGGGCGGCGTCGGCCTCGCGGTGGTCCTCGATGCGGCGCAGATGGTGGTCGACGACGACCGAGGCGTCCGCGTCGCCGCGCCGGACCGCCTTCGCTATCTGCTGCGCAGTGGTTCCCGACCAGCTCACTGATCGTCCTTTCTCGCGGGGGACTGGGGCTCTACCGGGGGGAGAGGACGGTCAGCCGAGCGCCTGGCGCAGGTCGGCCAGGAGGTCGTCGGCGTCCTCGATGCCGACCGACAGGCGCACGAGGTCCGCGGGGACCTCCAGGGCGCTGCCGGCGACCGAGGCGTGGGTCATGCGCCCCGGGTGCTCGATGAGGGACTCCACGCCGCCGAGGGACTCGCCGAGCGTGAACACCTCGGTGCGGGCGCAGACGTCGACCGCGGCCTGCTCGCCGTCCTTGTGGCGGAAGGAGATCATGCCGCCGTAGCGCTTCATCTGCTTGCCCGCGACGTCGTGCCCGGGGTGCTCGGCGAGGCCGGGGTAGCGGACCTCGGCGATCTTCGGGTGGCCCGCGAGGAACTCGGCGACGCGTTCGGCGTTGTCGCAGTGGCGGTCCATGCGCACGCCGAGGGTCTTGACGCCGCGGAGGGTGAGGAACGCGTCGAACGGTCCGGCGACGGCGCCCATGGCGTTGTGGTGGAACGCGATCGCGTCGGCGAGTTCGGCGTCGCGGACGACGGCGGCGCCGCCGACGACGTCGGAGTGGCCGCCGATGTACTTGGTGGTGGAGTGGACGACGACGTCGGCGCCGAGCGCGAGCGGCTGCTGGAGGTACGGGCTCGCGAACGTGTTGTCCACGACCAGGATCGCGCCATGGCGGTGGGCGATGTCGGCGATCTGCTCGATGTCGGCGATGTTGAGCAGCGGGTTGGTGGGGGTCTCGACCCACACCATCTTCGTGCCCTCGCTCATGCACGCGGTGAGCGCGGCGAGGTCGGTGATCGGGGCGGCGGTGTACCGCAGGCCCCAGCGGGTCGCGACCTTGTCGAACAGGCGGAACGTGCCGCCGTAGGCGTCGTCGGGGATGACGACGTGGTCGCCGGGGGCCAGGAGCGCCCGCAGGATCGCGTCCTCGGCGGCGAGGCCGGAGGCGAACGCGAACGCGCGCGTGCCGCCCTCGATCGCGGCGAGGCAGGTCTCCAGCGCGGTCCGGGTCGGGTTGCCCGACCGGGAGTACTCGTAGCCGCCGCGCAGGCCGCCGACCCCGTCCTGCTTGTAGGTGGAGGTCGCGTAGATCGGCGGAACTACCGCGCCCGTCAGCGGATCCGGCTCCTGACCGGCGTGGATGGCGCGTGTGGAAAACCCGTGACCGTCATGCATGTCCCTAAGCTAGCCGACGCGAGTACCACTGGCTATGGATAGGCGCGCTATCGTGCAGACGACACTTACCACTTCCTTGCTTAGGAGATGCCTCATGGGCTTCGACGAAGTACACAAGATGGACATCACCGGCGACGGTGTCGACGAGACGGTCGGCGTGCGCCGCAACGGAGACGGGTCGGTCGAGTACCACGTGGACGTCGACGGCGACGGCACCGCGGACCTCCTCGCGGTCGACACCGACGGCGACGGGGTCATCGACCACGTCCTGATCGACCACGACGGGGACGGCAAGTACGACACCGCCGCGGTGGACGCGGACGGCGACGGCGAGCTCGACGCGGTCGCGGAGAAGTAGCCCCCGGGAGGCGAAAGGCCCCCTCGGGACCGCTTCGGCAGGAGCCGCCACCAGACTTCGCATCGCGGGTCGCCCCGGTCAGGGGCGGCCCGCGGTCGCGTTCGGGGCCTTACCGGCCGCGCTCGGCGTCGGAGCGCTCGACGCAGAACTCGTTGCCTTCGGGGTCGCGCATGGTGACCCACCCGGTGCCGTCGGCTTTCCGGTGGTCGTCGTGGACGGTCGCGCCGAGGGCGATGAGCCGGTTCACCTCCTCGTCGCGCGTGGTATCGGGGGAGATGTCAAGGTGCAGGCGGTTCTTGACGGTCTTGCCCTCGGGGACGTTGATGAAGAGGAGCCCCGGGCTGCCGCCGCCGGGGCCGATGAAGTTCTCCTCTTCGTCGGGCTTGTTGGGGTAGTCGGGGTTCTCGGTGTAGCCGGTGACCGCCTTCCAGAACTTCGCGAGCTCGTAGCCGTCGCGGGCGTCGAAGGTGAACTGGTTGATTTTCGAGACCATCGCCTCACCGTAGCCGCAGGCGCCGACACGTGGCACCCGTTATCCCCGCGTGACAGACTTGCCGGATGAGCATCACGCACCCGGTCCTGAAGCACCCCATCGAAGGCGCGCCCGGCCCCGACGCCGCCGTCGCCTACTTCGGCATGGGCTGCTTCTGGGGCGCCGAACGCCTGTTCTGGCGCGTCCCCGGCGTGTGGACGACCTCCGTCGGCTACATGGGCGGCAACACCGAGAAGCCCTCCTACGAGGAGGTCTGCACGGGCCTGACCGGCCACGCCGAGGCCGTCAAAGTCGTCTACGAGCCCGACAAGGCCGACTACGAGGACCTCCTCAAGGTCTTCTGGGAGAACCACGACCCGACCCAGGGCATGCGGCAGGGCAACGACATCGGCAGCCAGTACCGGTCCGTCATCTACACGACGACCCCGGAGCAGCAGGCCGCCGCCGAGGCGAGCAAGCGGGCGTTCGCGCCGATCGTCTCCGCAGCCGGGCTCGGCGCGATCACCACCGCGATCCTCCCCGCCGGCCCCTACTGGCTCGCCGAGGAGTACCACCAGCAGTACCTGCACAAGAACCCGAACGGGTACTGCAACCACGGCCCCAACGGCCTCTCGTGCCCCGTCGGCGTCGTCAAGGCCCAGACCGACGTCGAGCCGCCCCGCGCCGGCTGACGCGCCTCCCCTGAGCGGCCGGGCGCGGCGGTTACGCTGCCCGGGCCGCCCGGCCCGGTCGGCCCACGGACCTGGAGCCGCCATGACCCGCACCGCCGTCCTCCTGTTCACCCGCGACCTGCGCGTCCACGACAACCCGGCGCTGGCCGCGGCCTGCCGGGACGCCGACCGCGTCGTCCCCCTCTACGTGGACGACCCCGCCCGCGAGTCGAACCGGAACCAGCGGCGGTTCCTCCTCGAATCCCTGGACGACCTGCGGAAGTCCCTGCGCGACCTCGGCGGCGACCTCGTGCTCCGCGCCGGGGACACCGCCGAGCAGGTCGCGGCCGTCCGCAAGGACACCGGCGCCGACCTCGTCGTCTGCGCCTCCGACGCCGGGAGGTTCGCCACCGCGCTGCTGGAGCGCCTCGGTGAGGACGCCGATCTGCACGTGACGCCCGGCCCGGCCGTGGTCGAGCCCGGGCGGCTCCTGCCCAGCGGCGGCGGCGACCACTACAAGGTCTTCACCCCGTACTGGCGCGCCTGGTCGCAGGTCCGCTGGCGCGAGACCGCCGCCGAACCGGACGGCCTGCGCGTCCCCGACCTGCCCGACTCCCACGACCTCGCGCCCGCCGAACCCACCGCCACCGACCTCCCGCCCGGCGGCGAGCGCGCCGGTCTCGCCCGCCTCGACGAGTGGGCCCCCGACTCCGGCGACTACGGCGCGCGCCACGACGACCTCGCCGGGGACCGCACCTCCCGCCTCAGCCCCTACCTGGCGCTCGGCTGCCTCTCGGCCCGCGCCGTCGCCGAGGACCCGCGCGTGAGCGAGGACTTCGTCCGCCAGATGTGCTGGCGCGACTTCCACCTCCAGGTCCTCGCCGCGTTCCCCGCGCTCACCGACACCCCGTACCGCAAGGGCGCCAACGACGTCTGGGACGCCGACCTCACCGCCCTCGAAGCGTGGAAGACCGCGACCACCGGGGTCGGCATCGTCGACGCCGGGATGCGCCAGCTCCACACCGAGGGCTGGATGCACAACCGCGCCCGCCTCATCACCGCCGGATACCTCGTCAAGACCCTCGGCCTCGACTGGCGCGACGGCGCCGCCCACTTCGCCGCGCACCTGGTCGACCTCGACGAGGCCAACAACTGGGGCAACTGGCAGTGGACGGCCGGGACCGGGAACGACACCCGCCCCAACCGCGGCTTCAACCACGAGCGGCAGGCCGGCCGCTTCGACCCCGAAGGGGCCTACCGGGACCGCTGGTCGCGGGCCTGATCCTGCGCCTCGGCGCTCACGGTCTTCATCGTCTCCGTGCTCACCTTCAGGAACCGGGCCACGACCTCCCGCTCCTCGGGCGTGAACCCGGTCCACGACTGGGCGAACGCCATCGCGAGCGGCGTGAACAGGTGCCGGTTCGCCTCCACGGCCGCCTCCGGGACCTCCAGGGCCACGCGGCGGCGGTCGCCCGCCGGGCGCGCCCGCTCGACGTGCCCGAGCGCTTCGAGCCGGTCGATGAGCGCCGTCGTCGCCGACGGGGACAGCCCCAGCTCCTTCGCGAGCGAGGAGGGCGACATGGGGACGCCGAGGCGGGCCGCCTCCAGGATGACCGCGAGCGCGTTGACGTCGGTGCGGTGCAGCCCGTGCTTGGCGCCGAAGCGCTCCGCGTACCGGTCCGACTCGACGGTGAGGTTCTGGAGCAGCCGCGACAGGTCCCTGTCGGTGGGTCCGCCACCGTCGGTGCCGTGGGTCATACGCGCCGTCCTATCCGAGTCCGTGGTCCAGATGCAGTTTACTATTTCGATCATCGAAATATTCGCCGATGGAATCATCGGTTCGCCGCGACGCGAGGAGACTCCCACATGGCACCCGAACGACCGCGACCCGTCCGCCGATTGCGCTGGCTGATCCCCGCGCTCCTCGCGCTCGCGTGGCTCGCCCTGGGCGCGTTCGCCGGGCCCTACGCCGGGAAGCTCAGCGAGGTCGCCAGCAACGACGGGTCCGCGTTCCTCCCGTCCTCCGCGGAGTCCACCGAGGTCATCGAGCTGCGCAAGGCGTTCGACGACACCGAGGCCGTCCCCGCGGTCGTCGTCGCCGAACGCGACGGCGGCCTCAGCGCCGACGACCTCGCCTACCTCGACGCCGCGAGCGCCGCCCTCGCGGCGCTCCCGTTCAATGCCGGGCCGCCGATCCCGCCGCAGCTCTCCGGCGAGGACCCGCCGGAGGCCGCGCAGCTCATCGTCCTCATCGACAGCGGCACCGACGACGCGGACGCCGTCGCCGAGATCCGCGAGGTCCTCGCCCAGGACCGGCCCGACGGCCTCGACGTCCTCGTCACCGGCCAGGCCGCGCTCGGCGCCGACCTCGGCGAGGCGTTCGGCGGCGTCGACGGCCTGCTGCTCCTCGTGGCCGCCGCCGTCGTCGCGGTGATCCTCGCGCTCGTCTACCGCTCCCCGCTCCTGCCCGTCCTGGTGCTCCTGTCCTGCGGGTTCGCGCTCGCGGTCGCCAGCGCCGCGGTCTACTGGCTCGCCGACAACGGCGTCGTGGACCTGAACGGCCAGAGCCAGGGCATCCTGTCGATCCTCGTGTTCGGGGCCGCGACGGACTACGCGCTGCTCCTGGTGGCGCGCTTCAAGGAGGAGCTCGACGCGGGCGGCGACCGGTTCGCGGCCGTGCGCCGGGCCCTGCGCGGCACGATCGAGCCGATCGCGGCGTCCGCGGGGACCGTGGTCCTCGGCGTGCTGTGCCTGCTGTTCAGCCAGCTCGAATCGAACCGCGGGCTCGGCCCGGTCGCGGCGATCGGCATCGGCGGGTCGTTCCTCGCCGCGGTGACGTTCCTGCCCGCGATGCTGGCGCTGTTCGGGCGGGCCGCGTTCTGGCCGCGCCGGGTCGGGGCCGGGCGCGCGCGGCCCTCGCGGCTGTGGGCGAACGTGGCGGTGCTCGTCTCCCGCCGCCCCCGCACGGTGTGGGCGGTGACGGCCGCCGGGCTGGCGGTCGCGGCCGCGTTCACGGTGCAGCTCAAGGCGGACGGCACGTCGCAGACCGACGTGTTCCTCACCGACGTGGACTCGGTCGCGGGCCAGGAGGTCCTCGCCGACCACTTCGACGCGGGCTCGGGCGCCCCGGCGGTGATCATCGCGAACGAGTCGTCCCTCGACGCGGTCGTGGCGGCGGCGCAGGTCGACGGGGTCGCCTCCGTGGCGCCCTCGGTCGACCAGGCAGGCCAGGTCCGCACGGTGGACGGGCTCGTGGAGATCGAAGCGGTCCTTGAGGACGCGCCCGACTCCGACGCCGCCGTGGACACTGTGGAGCGGCTGCGGGACGCGGTCCACGCCGTGGACGGCGCCGACGCGCTCGTCGGCGGCCCGACCGCGATCCAGCTCGACACGCTCCTGACCTCGGAGCGCGACCGGGCGGTCATCATCCCGATCGTGCTCGCCGTGATCCTGCTGGTGCTCATGCTCCTGCTGCGGTCCATCGTGGCCCCGCTGCTGCTCACCGCGACGGTGGTCCTGTCCTTCGGTGCGACCATGGGCGTCTCGGCCCTGGTGTTCAACCACCTCTTCGGGTTCCCCGGCGCCGATCCGACGGTGGTCCTCTTCGGATTCGTGTTCCTCGTGGCCCTGGGCATCGACTACAACATCTTCCTGATGACGCGGGTCCGCGAGGAGTCCGCGCGGCTCGGCACGCGGGCCGGGACGGTCCGGGGCCTGGTCGCCACCGGCGGGGTCATCACCTCCGCTGGGGTGGTCCTCGCGGCGACGTTCTCGGCGCTCGCGGTCCTGCCGATCCTGTTCCTCGCGCAGATCGCGTTCGTCGTCGCCTTCGGGGTGCTCCTCGACACCGTGATCGTCAGGTCCCTGCTGGTCCCGGCGCTGACGATCGACATCGGCAAGGCCGTCTGGTGGCCGTCCCGGCTCGCCCGGGTAAGGCCCCTCAGCCGAAAGTAAGGGACCTGAGGCCGCTGAGGCCCGGAAGTAAGGGGTGTAAGGCCGTCTTCGACGCGGACGCCTGATGCCCCGCACCGGGCCTCAGCACCAGTATTGGTGTCAGGCCGGAAACGCCGGCCCACGATACCGAAGGAACGAAGATGAACGACTTCGACCTGCACTACCTGCACTACGCCCGCTCCGAGGAGCTCCGCCAGGAGGCCGAGAACGAGCGCCAGGCCCGCCGCCTCCTCAAGGCCGCGAAGGAGACCCGCCGCGCCGGGACGCACGTCCGCCACGGCGGCGTCGCCGACCGCGTCGCCCGGGCCCTGGGCCTGCGCCACGAGGACGGGCACGCCGAGGCGGTCGCCGCCTCCGCCGAAACCGACCGGGCCGCCGTGTCCTAAGGGCGTGTCATGATTGCAGACATGCCGCGCCTAGGTTCCGACCTCCCGCTCTTCGCACGCGACGCCGAGCTCGCCGCGCTGCGCGACGCGCTCGACGCCGCGAAGAACGGAAGGCCCGCGACCGTCCTGGTCTCGGGGGACGCGGGGGTCGGGAAGACCCGGCTCCTCCACGAGTTCAACGACAACGCCGGTGACGGTGTCCTCACCGTCACCGGCCACTGCCTCGACACGGCCGACTCCGCACTCCCCTACCTCCCCTTCGCCGAGATCACCGGCACCCTCGCCCGCGACCAGCCCGAGCTCGTCGCCGCCCACCCCGGCCTGCGCCCCCTCCTCCCCGGCCACCCCGCCTCCGACGGCGACCTCGGCCGCCTCGGCCTGTTCGAGGCGTTCCACGCCGCGCTCGCCGACCTCGCCGCCGACCGCACCGTCGTCCTCACCCTCGAAGACCTCCACTGGGCCGACCGCTCCAGCCGCGACCTCCTGGCGTTCCTCACCTCCCGCCTCACCGGCCAGCGCCTCCTCATCCTCGGCTCCTACCGCGCCGACGCCGTCCACCGCGGCCACCCCCTCCGCCCGCTCCTGGCCGAGCTCGTGCGCCTCCCCGCCGTCCAGCGCCTCCAGATCGACCCGTTCGACTCCCAGCACGCCGCCGACTTCGTGCGCGAGCTGAACACCGGGCTCGACGAGGTCATCGTCTCCAAGATCGCCGCCGCCTCCGAGGGGAACGCGTTCCTCGCCGAGGAGCTGGCCGCGGCCGAGACCCACACCGTCACGTTCGAGCTCGCGGAGGTCCTCCTGGCCCGCCTCGAACGCCTCCCCGAAGCGTCCCGGCAGGTCGTGCGCCTCGCGTCGGTCCTGGGCCGGCGCTTCACGTACGCGCGGCTGAACGCCGCCGCCTGGTCGATGCTCGACGAGAACGGCCTGCGGCACGAGCGCGAGCTCGACGAGGCCCTGCGGGCCGCGATCTCGCACGGCATCATCGTGCAGAAGAGCGCCGACACGTACGCGTTCCGCCACGCCCTCCTCGGCGAGGCCGTCTACTCCGACCTCCTTCCGGGCGAGCGGATCAGGTACCACCAGAAGATCGCCGAGTCCCTCGCCGGGGACCACGGCAAGGGCGCCGAGGCCGAGCTCGCGCACCACGCCTACGAGTCCGGGGACCTGCGCTGCGCCCTGAGCGCGTCGGTGCGCGCCGCCGACGAGGCCGTGGAGCTCGCCGCGCCCGCCGAGGCCCTCCTGCACCTCGAACGGGCCCTGGCCCTGTTCGAGCGGGTCCCGGCCCCGCAGCGGCCCGTCGGGATCACCGAGCTGAAGCTGACCACTCGCGCCGCCGCGAACGCCGACGCCTCGGGCGAGATCAAACGCGCCCAGTCGTACTCGGCGGCGGCCGTGCGCCTCGCGGACGCCTCCGGGGACCCTATCCTCGGCGCGTCCACGCGCCGCAAGTACGCCAAGCACCTCCTCACCATCGAGGGCGACGAGGCGCAGGCGCACCGGGTCGCCTGGGAGGCTTGGGAACTCGTCAAGGACGAGGGCCCGCGCGCGGTGAAGGCGTGGGCGCAGGCCGTCGTCGCCCGCACCGTCTACGCCAACCGGCACCACGAGGACGCCGACATGTGGACCGCCGCGGCCATCGCCACCGCCGACGAGGTCATCGCGGGCTCCGCGGACTTCGACGAGACGTGCGCCGCGCGCGCCGCGAAGGCCGACGCGATCATCACCGACACCAAGGCCGCGTTCCGCCGCGGCGACCTGTCCGCCGAGGAGACCATCGCCCGCAACGACGAGGCCCTGGAACTGGTCCGCGGCCTCGACTGGCACGAGGTGGAGCTGCGCGGCCACTTCAACAACGGCCTGGTCCTCGTGGAGACCGCGCGCCTCGCCGAGGCGCTCGTGCACTTCGACCGCGGCATGGCGCGGGGCCGGCGCACCGGCGACCAGTGGAGCGGCTTCGGCGTGGAGATCGCGGTCCGCCAGGTCATCTGCAACTACATGCTGGGCCGCTGGGGCGACGTCGACGCGAACGGCGAGATGGCCTCCAGCGTCCTCCCCGGCGTCGTCCTCACCCGCCTCGCCGCGGCCGTCCTCCTCGTCGACGTGGCCCGCGGCCGCTTCGAGACCGCCGAGCGCCGCCTCGACTACCTCGCCGACCGGTGGCAGATCGACGGCCAGGTCCTCGCCCTCGCGACCCTGTGCGGCGCCGAACTCGACCGCTGGCGCCACCGGCCCGCCGACGCGCTGCGCCGCGTCGAGCGCGCCACCGAGCTCATGACCCGCATGCCGGGCTACTACCTCGCGGGGGTGTCGGTGTGCGCCGCCGGAGTGGGCGCCGCCGCCGACCTCGCCCACTCGCTGCGCCGCGACGGCGACACCTCGGGCGCCAAGGACGCGGTCGCCGCGGGCGAGCGCCTCGCCGAGCGCGGCCGGTTCTTCCTCGAACACGGCCAGCCGCTCTCCTCGAACCTCGGCCCCGAAGGGGTCGCCTGGGCCGCGCAGCTCGAAGCCGAGGCCACGCGCCTGTACGGCGACGGCGACGCCGAGAAGTGGCGCGCGGCCGCCGACGCGTTCGACTACCGGATCGCCCTCGCCGCCGAGAACCCCGCGGCCGCAACCGAACCCGCGGCCGACCCGGTCCCGCGCCTCACCGACTCCGAGCGCCTGGACCTGGCCCTGACCGACCCGCTCGCCTCCTCGGCCCTCGCGATTATCGAGCGCGGCCCCGCCGCGCCCGCGCAGGACTGGGCCGAGCCGTACCGCCAGGCGTACGCCCGCTGGCGCCTCGCCGAGGCGCTCCTCGCCTCCCCGGGTGCCGACGCCCGCCTGAAGGCCGCGGAGGCCCTCGTCGCCGCGAAGCGCACCGCGATCGAACTCGGCGCCGAACCGCTCCGCAAGGAGCTGTGCGCGCTCGCCGAGCGGGCCCGCCTCGACACGGCCATGCCCACCTCGACCCCGTTGACCCCCAGGGAACTCGGGGTCCTGCGCCTGGTCGCCCGCGGCCTCACGAACCGCCAGATCGGCGCCGAGCTGTTCATCTCCGAGAAGACCGTGAGCGTCCACCTTTCGCGTGCCATGGCGAAGCTCGAAGTGGCCGGCCGCGCCGCCGCGGTGAACGCCGCCCACATCCGCGGCTACCTCGCCGAGGAGTGAGACCCGCGCCGTTCCATCCGTAAGTATCGATACTGAAGGTTGACTCCGGCGGGCCGCGTAGTCCCCACGGTGTACGGGCATTGCCTCCCGCGGCCCGATGCACCGGGCCCTTCCTGCAACGAACATTGCGTTCATGAAGCGGCGTAAAGCACTGAAGTGGACCCTCATCGGTGTCGGCGGCGGCGTGGGCGTGATCGCGCTCGGCGGCGCCGGGACCGTCGCGTACCTGTGGAGCAGCGCGAAGCTCGACACCGCCGGGAAGGTCGACTTCGACAACCCCCTCGCGGTCCCCCCGCTCGCGGAGTCCGTCGACGACCCCTCCGGCGCCCGCGTGTTCAACCTCGACATCAAGGCCGGCACCACCGCCCTCAAGCAGGGCGCCGAGACCGAGACCTGGGGGATCAACGGGACCTTCCTCGGCCCCACCGTCCGCGCCAGGCGCGGCGAGGAGATCGCGTTCTCCGTGTACAACGGCCTCGACGAGGGCACCTCCCTCCACTGGCACGGCATGCACCTGCCCGCCGTCATGGACGGCGGCCCCCACCAGGAGATGGAGCCCGGCGGCGACTGGACCCCCCAGTGGACCCTGAACCAGCCCGCCGCGACCCTCTGGTACCACCCGCACCCCCACGGCCGCACCGCCCATCACGTCTACAAGGGACTTGCTGGGATGTTCATCATCGACGACGAGGAGTCCGAGGCCCTGCCCCTGCCCTCCACGTACGGCGTGGACGACGTCCCCCTCATCGTCCAGGACCGCAACTTCAACGGCGACAACCAGTTCGAGGACGGCGGCTCCTTCATGAGCATGCAGGGCATCCTCGGCGACGAGATCATGGTCAACGGCACCCTCGGCCCCTACTTCGACGTGACCACCCGCCTCGTGCGCCTGCGCCTGCTCAACGGCTCGGTCTCGCGCCTCTACAACTTCGGGTTCGGCGACGACCGCAGGTTCCAGCTCATCGCCACCGACGGCGGCCTCCTCCCCGAGGCGTGGGAGACCGACCGCCTCCAGCTCTCACCCGGCGAGCGCGCCGAGATCGTCGTCGCCTTCGAGCCCGGCGAGACCGCCGTCCTCCGCTCCCACCCCGCGGCCGAGGGCTACACGGGCCCGCTCGCCCGCGTCAACGGCGGCGAGGACCTCCTCGACGTCCTCCAGTTCCGGGCCGCCGACTCCCTCGCCGACGAGACCTCCGTCCCCGACCGGATGGGCACCGCCCCCGACGTCGACCCCGCGGAGGCCGCCCAGGAGCGCTCGTTCTCCCTCTCCGGCTTCAGCCAGATCAACGGCGACGCGATGGACCTGGCGCGCATCGACTTCGGCGTCCAGGAGGGCACCGTGGAGGTGTGGGAGGTGACCAACGCCGACGGGTACCTGCACAGCTTCCACGTCCACGACGTCCAGTTCCGGGTCCTCGACGTGGACGGCGACGAGCCGCCCCCGCAGCTCCTCGGCTGGAAGGACACCGTCCAGCTCGTCCCGCAGCGCAAGTACCGGCTGGCCATGCGGTTCGCCGACTACACCGACCCGAACCTGCCGTACATGTTCCACTGCCACATCCTCGCCCACGAGGACGCCGGGATGATGGGCCAGTTCGTGGTCCTCGGCGAGGGCGAGGAGATCGGCGAGGTCCCCGCGCCCGCGCACGCCGCGCACGGCTGACAGGACAGCGGCGCCGGGCCGGACGGGCACCCGTAGGCACCACGGAGTCCGGCCCGGCGCCGCCTTGAAGACGTTGCGGGCAAGGGGAATCGGGGCACCGCGCCGCAGCGCCCCGGGGAAGGGCTAGAGGCTGGCGGCCGCGATGTGCTTGGCGATCGCGGGCAGGTCGACGTTCTCCTTGAACTCGAACCGGACCTTGCCGAGCCCGGAGAACCACAGGTCCAGCTCGCCGTCGTTGTCCATGAGGCCGTCGGTCTCCACCGAGTACGCCTGGATCTTGCTGAACGGGAGGGTCGTGTAGTCCTTCTTGCGGCCGGTGATGCCCTGGACGTTCACTGCGATGATGCGCTTGTTCGTGAAGACGATGAAGTCGCGCACGCCCTCGAACGTCAGCGCGACCTCTTCACCGTCGACCAGCAGCGGGGCGACCTCGTCGCGGAAGCCGGGGTCGTCGGTGAGCTTGAGCTTGAAAACCGAACCATTCTCGAAATCGATCATGCGGGCAGGATACAGACTCCGCCCAACGGGACCGTTAACGCGGATACTCCTGCGCCGCAAGGGCCGTCGCCTGCGCTACGACCACTTTGAGCGGCCTGCCGAGCACCGCCGCGGCCGCGGCCGCGTCCTCGTACTCGACGGAGGCGTTGACGACCTCGCCGTCCTCCAGCGCGATCTTCACCCCGATCGACTGGCCGTCCACATCGACGTGCGCGTACCGGCGTTCGAGCGCGTACTTGCCGATCTCGTACGAGCGCATGCCGATCGTCGTCGTGTGCCGAACCAGCGCCGACCGCACCGCGGCCACCGCCTCGGCCCGGCACAGCACGTGCACGGTGTGCGCGGGGCGGCCCTTCTTCATGAGGATCGGCGTCAGCCACGCGTCCGACGCGCCCGCCTCCAGCAGCGCGGCCAGCGCCGAGGGCCACAGCCGCGGATCGAGGTCGTCGACGTTCGTCTCGATGACCACGGGCTTCGCATCCGCACTGCCGACACCGTGGTCCTGCGGATCGCGGACCGCCTGCGGCGCATGGTCATGGCCGTGGGAATGAGCGTGGCCGTGCTCCTGCACTTCGGGTCCGACGCGGTGGACGTGCGCACGGCCCGCCCGGCGGGCCGTCGCGACCTCCCGGCCGATCACGATCCGCAGCAGGTTCGCCCGCTCCTGCGGGTCGCGCCCGCCCGCGCCGACGCCCACCCGCTCCACGACCATCTCCGGCAGCGGCCCGTACGCCGAGGCCGCGGCCGCGACGATCGCCGCGCCAGTCGGCGTGCACGCCTCGTACGGCACCGCGCCCACGACCGGCGCGCCCGCGTCCGCGAGGACCCGCAGCACCGCCGGGGCGGGCAGGGGGATCGAGCCGTGCGAACCGCGCGTCGTACCGCCCCCGAGCGTCACCGTCGAGGCCGTCACCCTGGTCGCGCCCAGCGACGCCAGGCCCGCGGCCGCGCCCACGATGTCCGCGATCGAGTCGAGCGCCCCCACCTCGTGGAAGTGCACGTCCTCCGCGTCGATCCCGTGCGCCGCGGCCTCGGCCGCCGCCAGCCGCGCGAACGCGCCCAGCGCCAGCGTCCGGGCCGCCTCGTCCAGGTCGGCGCCTTCGAACATCGCCCGGATCGACCGCCAGCGGCGGTCGTTCGCGGCCTCCGGGACCTCCACGTCGACCTTCGTGCCCGCGAGCCCGTGCCGGGCGACCCGCTTGGCGTGCAGCCGGATCGGCTCCGTCCCGAGCGAGTCCACGGCCGCCTGCATGAGTTCGAGGGGCACCCCCGCGTCCGCCAGGGCCCCCAGGACCATGTCGCCGGAGGCGCCCGCCGAGCAGTCGAGCCACGCGACCGTCATCGCTCCGCCTTCACGTTCAGGATGCGGGCCGCGGCCATCGCCGCCCCGAATCCGTTGTCGATATTCACCACCGTCACCCCCGGCGAGCACGAGTTCAGCATGGTCAGCAGCGGCGCGAGCCCCCCGAACGCGGCCCCGTACCCCACCGACGTCGGCACCGCGACCACCGGCGCCGAGACGAGCCCGGCGACGACCGACGGCAGCGCCCCGTCCATGCCCGCCACCACGATCACGCAGACCGCCTCCCGCAGCTCCGGCAGCTTGTCGAGGAGCCGGTGCAGCCCGGCCACGCCCACGTCGGGGACCAGCCGCACGCCGAGGCCGTTCGCGCGGGCCGTGACCACGGCCTCCTGCGCGACCGGCAGGTCCGAGGTCCCCGCGCACACCACCGCGAGCGGCCCCGCCCCCGACTCCGGGACCGGGAACTCCCCGACCGCGCACACGCCCGCCTCGACGAGCACCGGCTCGTCCGCGAACCGCTCCCGCACGGCCGCCGCGCACGCCTCGTCGCAGCGGGTCGCGACCGCGACCCGCCCCGGGTGGGCCTCGCGCAGCACCGCGAGCGCGCCCGCGACCTGCGCCGGGGTCTTGCCCGCCGCGTACACGGCCTCGGCCGTGCCCGTCCGGGCCGGCCGCCCGACGTCGATCTTCGCCCACCCCAGGTCCCGGTAGGCCCCTTCCTCGTACTGCACGCCCACCATCCTCCCCTCCACCGGCACTCCTCCGCCACTCACGCCCCGCCCCGTCCACTCCGTGCACCGAACGGCAGCACGCCGTCGAACGGCCACCGAACGTTCACCCCGATCCGGGCGTGTTCACCGCCACAACGCGAACCGGACACCGCGGAGCGACCACGCCGTCGTCCCCACCGTCTATCGTTCAAAGGGTGTCCCACCCGCTGATCGCCGCCCACCGCGGCGCGAACGAGTTCCTGCCGGAGCACTCCCTCGCCGCGTTCCGGCAGGCCATCGTCGAGGGCGCCGACGGGTTCGAGTTCGACATCCGCCTCACCGCCGACGGGCACCTCGTCCTCCACCACGACCGCACCGTCAAGCGCACCTCCGACGGCAAAGGCGCCGTGGCGGATCTCACACTCGCCCAGTTGCGGGAGTTCAACTTCGCCCACCAGTACCCCGACTGCGCCGGCAACCCCGAGGCCGAGCGCATCCCCACCCTCGAAGACGTCTTCGAGCTCGTCGTCGACTCCGGCAAGGACCTCAAGCTCCTCGTCGAGGCCAAGCACCCCTCCAAGTTCGGGCCCCGCCTCGAACTGCGCCTGTGGGAGACCCTGCGGCGCTGGCCCGGACTCGACGTGACCGTCATGTCCTTCTCGCGCGCCGCGCTCAAGACCTGGCGCGGCCTCGACGCCGACACGCCGCTGGTGTGGATCTTCGAGTACCCGTTCCGCCGCCCGCCCGAGGGCGTCCAGATCCTCAGCTCCCGCGTCGACTACATCGATTCGACCCCCGATTTCGTCGAACGCAGCCATGAAGCGGGCTACGAGGTGTACACCTGGACCGTCAACGACGCCGACACCGCGCACCGCATGGCGGGCCTCGAAGTCGACCTGATCATCTCCGACCGGCCCGCCGCGATCCGCCAGACCCTCACCGGCTGAACCCGGCACCTCAAGACGCACTCAGGGTCCGACGGTAATGCTGGCGTAGCGAGGGCGTAAAGGGTAGTTTGCTGTATAGCTTCCCCAGGGCACGTCGGAAGGAGGGGAGAACGCCATGCCAGCAGCGATACCGGCGCCGGAGCGGCTGCGCGTCCCCCACCAGTCCGGGGCGCCCGGCCAGGTCCGCCGGTGGCTGCGCGACGCGCTCCCCGACCTCCCCGACGAGGCCCGCGACGACCTCCTGGTGTGCGCGACCGAGCTCGTCTCCAACGCCGTCCGGCACGCCCGGCCGCTCCCGGGCAACGAAGTGTGCGTCACCTACGTGCTCGGCCCGGCCGACGTGGAGGTCCGCGTCGCCGACGGCGGCTCCCGCACCCACCCGCACGTCTGCTCCGTGAACCTCGACTCCGCGCACGGCCGCGGCATGTTCATCGTGTCCAAACTGTCCACCGACTGGGGCGCCCGCACGCTCGGCGACGGCACCCAGGAGGTCTGGGCGAGGATCCCCTTCCGGTAGGACCGCCGGACCGCGCTGCCGGACTGCGCTGTCGGACCCTGCTGTCACCCTTGTGCCGGGGGCCCGGAATCCGCGTCCTGACGGCGCACGGCCCTGCCCCGGAAACCCCCGCCCTCCCGGACCCGGTTGTCGGACCCTGCTGTCACCCTTGCGACCGGGGGCCCGCGATCCGCGTCGGCCCGGGGCTCGTCCCTGCCGTCCTCCGGGGCGGGTCCGGTCACCGTACGATGTCCGGGTGTCGCACCGTCCGCTCTACATCGACCTCGCCCTGTACGCCGCCGCCGCGCTCTTCGCGGGCGCGACCGCGCTGTGGACCACCCTTGTCCCGCACGAGGTCTGGGGCGCCGTCGCACTCGGCGGGTACCTCCCGGCGGCGATCTGCATCGCGGTCCTGCTGACCCAGACCGGCGCGGTCTGGCGCGGCCGGGCCGTCGTCGCGGGCGGCGCCGCGGTCGCCGTCACCGCGTTCCCGCTGGTGTTCATGGCGGTCGAGCGCGCGATCGGCGTCGGCGAGCGCCGCGCCCAGTCCGAGGTCGAGGTCGTCGAGGAGTCCGGCGCGCGCCTGCTCGACACCGGCAGCCCCTACCTCCACGCCGACGTCATCACCACCCTCCCGAACCCCGTCCACGGCTACAACCCGTACCAGCCCGGCATGGCCGTATTCGGCTTCCCGGCCGCGCTGTTCGGCCAGCACTGGTGGACCGACGCCCGCATCTACTTCCTCCTCGCCTCCGCGGCCTGCGCGTACGGCGCGTTCCGGCTGCTGCGCACCCGCCCCGGGGTCCTCGGCGCCGGGAAGGGCCCGCTGCTGCGGGCGTTCCAGGCGATGTTCGTGTTCCCGGTGTGCGCGTTGACGTTCGCCACGGGCGGCGACGACATGCCGGTGGTCGCCCTCATGGTCCTCGCGCTCGCGTTCGCGCACCGCGAGCGGCCGCTCGCCGCGGGCCTGGCGGTCGGCGCGGCGGCGGCGCTGAAGCTGTTCGCGTGGCCGGTCGCGATCGTCGTGGCGTTCCTGATGTGGCGCCAGGGCGGCCTGCGCCGCTACGCCGCGGGCTTCGCGGTCCCGGTCCTGGCGACGATGGCCCCGGTGCTGGCCGTGGACGCGCGCGGGTTCTTCGACAACGTCATCGCGTTCGGCTTCGGGCACGGCGTGGTCACCTCCCCGGCGCAGTCGCCGTTCATCGGCTACCTCGTGGTGAACCACCTGCCCGCCGGGGACCTCATCGCGAAGGCCCTGCTGGGCCTCGCGGCGGTCGTCATCGCGTGGCTGCTGTGGACGCGGCCGCCGTCGACGGCCGCGGCCGCGGCGATGTGGTGCGCGGCCGGGCTGACGACCGCGTTCCTGCTCATGCCCGCGAGCCGCTTCGGGTACATGCTGTACCCGGTGGTGCTGCTCGGCTGGTGGCTGCCGCTGCGCGACGCGATCGCCGGTTCGGCGCACGGGACGCTGTTCGCGGGCGTCGAGATCGAGGACGAGGCGGTCGACGAACTGGAGCATGAGACGGGCCCCGGCCCGTCGATGGCCGTCGAGTGGTGGCGCTAGTCCCTCAGACGGCCATGTCGACGAAGCGCGACAGGTGGAGCTGGGCCGCCACGGTGATCGTGTCCGTGGCGCCGTTGCGGTGCTTGGCGACGATGAAGTCGGCCTCGCCCGCGCGCGGCGACTCCTTGTCGTAGTAGTCCTCGCGGTGCAGGAGGATGACGACGTCGGCGTCCTGCTCCAGCGAGCCGGACTCGCGGAGGTCGGACAGCTGCGGGCGCTTGTCGGTGCGCTGCTCGGGTCCGCGGTTCAGCTGCGCGACCGCGATCACCGGGCACTGCACTTCTTTGGCGAGGAGCTTGAGGCCACGGGAGATCTCGGAGACCTCCTGCTGCCGCGACTCCACTTTCTTCGGGGAGGTCATGAGCTGGAGGTAGTCGACCACGATGAGCTTGAGGTCGTGGCGCTGCTTGAGGCGGCGGGCCTTGGCCCGGATCTCCATCATGGTCATCGACGCGGTGTCGTCGACGAACAGCGGCGCCTCGGAGATGTCGCCCATGCGCTTGGCCAGGCGCGTCCAGTCGTCGTCGGAGAGGTCGCCGGAGCGCAGGACGTGCATGGGGACGCGCGTCTCGGCGCTCAACAGGCGCATGACGATTTCGAGCTTGCTCATTTCGAGCGAGAACAGGGCCGCGGCGTGGCGGTGGTGGAGGGACGCGTGCCGCATGAAGTCCATGGCGGCGGTGGACTTGCCGGCGCCGGGGCGTCCGGCGACGATGATGAGCTGGCCGGCCTGGAGGCCGGAGAGGAGCCGGTCGAGGTCGGCGAAGCCGGTGGGGATGCCGGTCATGACGCCCTGGTTGGCGCCGATCGCCTCGATCTCGTCCATGGCGGGCTGGAGGAGGTCGGAGAGGACCGCGAAGTCCTCGCTCTGGCGGTTGTCGGTGACCTCGTAGACGGCCTGCTGGGCGAGGTCGACGAGGTCGTCGATGTCGCGGCCGCCCTGGCCGCCGCCGTACCCGTACTGGACCACCTTGGTGCCGGCCTCGATGAGGCGGCGCAGGATGGCCTTCTCCTTGACGATCTTCGCGTAGTACCCGGCGTTCGCGGCCGTGGGGACGGCGTTGAGGAGGTCGTGGAGGTAGGGGCCGCCGCCGATCTTCGCGAGGTCGCCGGTGTCGGCGAGGGCCGCGGCGATGGTGACGGCGTCGGCGGGCTCGCCGTTGCCGAACTTGTCGATGACGGCGTCGAAGATCATGCCGTGGGACGGCTTGTAGAAGTCGCCGGGGCCGAGGACCTCGATGACGTCGGCGATGGCGTCCTTGCTCATGAGCATGCCGCCGAGGACCGACATCTCGGCTTGGAGGTCCTGGGGCGGGGTGCGCTCGAAGGTGCGGGAGCCGCCGCCTCCGTTGCCGTTGCCGCCGTGGCCGCCTCCGCCGCCCGCGAAGGGGTCCTCCGGGGGCGTGTCGAAATAGGACCCGTTCGCACCGTTCGCGCCTCGCGAGAAGACGCCGTCCGTCGACACGTCGGTCATGCCGTCCACCCCCTCGGTCACCGTGCGTTCATGGAGACAGTACCGCCCGCATACGACAGAAGGGCGGCGTCAACGACGCTATGTCGCGCCGGGCACGGTTGCAAACGACCCTGTGGACAACCTGTGGACAAGGTTGTGGATAACCTGTGGATAACCCGGCCCGGGCCTGTGGACAACCTGTGGACAACAACGCGATCGGGGTTCGGATCCGGGTCGGGAGCTGCGGGGACGCCGTCCACCGCCTGTGGACGGAAATCCGTTCGTGCCAACTTGCCGATAGCATGGGGGCGTCCCCGGCACGGATCAGAGGAGAGACCGGCTCATGACCGCTCCGCAGCGCCCCGAACGCAGGCCCCGCCTCGACCCCGAGGGCGACGACCGCCCGGGTGAGCGCGCGTTCACTCCGACGTTGCTGGTGACGCTCGCCTGGTACGCGGTGCCGGTGGCGGTCTACCTGACGTGGGTGCTGTCGCAGCCGCCGGTGGACGCGAACTGCGCGGCGTCGGGGTGCACGGTGGCGGGCCGGGTCGGCGCGGCGGTCGCGGGCGGCTGGGCGTGGACGCTCTCGTCGCTCACCGCGAGCCTCCTCGTAGCGGTCCTCCTGCGCCTCCCGCGCGCGGGATGGCGTGCGGGCGTGGCGGGTTCGGCGGCGGCGATCCTCGGCGCGGGCCTGGTCACGGTGGTCCTGCGGACGGCCGGCTGGGTGATCTGAAGCCGTACGGGCGGCCCCGGGTACCCACCCGAACCCACCTTCACCACACCGACTGAAAAAGACCACCCTCTCCCACGGGTGCGACCACAGGGGTCGGGTGTGGAGAGAGGGCGGGGCCGGAGGCGTCGAACACCGGCGGTCAAATCAGGGTGAAACCGGCGAATCGGTTGTGATGGGTTCGCCCGAAGGTGTGGACGGACATGACAAAGGCCCGCGACCTGGGTCGCGGGCCTTCGACGTTGCCTTGCCTACTTCTTGCGGCGCTTGGCCGGGGTGACCTGGAGCTTGAACTTCGCGGTCACCTCCGGGTGCAGCTTGACCGACACGTCGTAGGTGCCGACCGTCTTGATGGTCGAGGCGAGCTCGACGCGGCGGCGGTCGATCTTGGGGCCGCCGGCCTCGTCGACGGCCTTGACGATGTCGGCCGCGGTGATGGAGCCGAAGAGGCGGTCCCCGTCGCCGGTGCGGGCGACGATGTGGGCGTCCGTCTGCTTCAGCTTGTCCGCCACCGAGCGGGCCTTGTCGAGGTCGTGGATCTGGCGGGAGGCACGCGCACGCTGGATCGCGTCGACCTCCTTCTGGCCGCCCTTGGTCCAGGCGATCGCAAGGCCCTGCGGGAGCAGGTAGTTGCGGCCGTAACCGGGCTTGACCTCGACCACGTCCCCTGCCGAACCCAGGTTGGGCACTTCATGAGTCAGGATGATCTTGATGTTCGCCATGTCGTGCTCCTTCCTAGCGGGTCTGGCTGGTGTACGGGAGCAGGGCCATCTCGCGGGCGTTCTTGACGGCCGCGGCGATCTGGCGCTGCTGCTGGGTGGTCACGCCGGTCACACGGCGGGCACGGATCTTGCCGCGGTCGGAGATGAACTTCCGCAGCAGCGCCGTGTCCTTGTAGTCGACGTAGGTGATGCCCTCTTTTTCAAGCGGGTTGGGCTTCTTCTTCGGCTTCCGCAGGGGAGCCGATTTCGGGTTGGCCATGTCTCTGTCTTGCCTCTTAATCGAGATCGTTCCGGGCGGAGCGCCCGGTTAGAACGGCGGGTCCTCGTCGAAGCCGCCCGAAGCGGCGGCTCCGCCGCCCGCGGGGGCGGCCGAGGCCCAAGGGTCGTCGGGTGCAGAACCGCCGCCGGAGTTGCCGCCGCCCCCGAAGGAACGGCCGCCGCCTCCGCCGCCGGACGCGCCGGACCGGTTGAGCTTCGCGGTGGAGAACCGCAGCGCGGGGCCTACTTCCTCGACGTCGAGCTCGTACACAGTGCGCTTCTCGCCCTCGCGGGTCTCGTAGCTGCGCTGCTTGAGCCTGCCCTGCACGATCACGCGGGTACCGCGCGAAAGCGACTCGGCGACGTTCTCGGCGTACTGGCGCCAGACGCTGCAGGTGAGGAACAGGGCCTCACCGTCTTTCCACTGGTTCGACTCGCGGTCGAACGTGCGCGGGGTCGATGCGATGCGGAACTTCGCGACGGCGGCACCGGACGGCGTGTAACGCAGTTCGGGGTCGTCGACGAGGTTGCCGATAACCGTGATGACTGTCTCTCCTGCCATGACCTATCTCCTTGACGGTCTCGCAGTTGCAGGGTCGGGTTACCGAAGCTCCGGTCGCAGCACCTTGGTCCGCAGCACCGACTCGTTGAGCCGGAGCTGGCGGTCCATCTCAGCGACGGGACCGGGCTCGGACTGCAGGTCGACGACGGCGTAGACGCCCTCGTTGCTCTTGTTGATCTCGTATGCCAGACGGCGACGGCCCCAGACGTCGATCTTGTCGACGGCCCCTCCGGCGTCCTTGACGCCCTTGAGGAACTTCTCCAGCGTCGGGCCGACCTGTGCCTCCTCGATGTTCGGTTCGAGGATCACCATGAGTTCATAGTGCCGCAAGATCGCTCCACCTCCTTCGGTCTCAATCGGCTGCGGTCTCTCCGCAGCAGGAGGAATCACTTGCGCGTCGCCCGCCTCGCGGCGGGCAACCTGGCAATCGTACCTGCTTACAGGCGGTGCGGCCGGGGCCGCTCCGCCTGGGTGTGACGGTACCCGCCGGGTCCGACAGGACCGGGCGCGACACCGCCCCGAAACGCCCGCGGCGTCCGGTTCCCGGAGCGGCCGCGCCGCGTCCGCCTGGCGGGACGGCCGCGCTAAGTTCGATTCCATGACATCGGAGTTCCACTACACCGACCTGCTTCCCACCGGTCCGGACACCACCGAGTACCGCCTGCTCACGACGGACGGGGTGAACACGGTCGAGGCCGCCGGGCGGCGCTTCCTCACCGTGGAGCCCGAGGTCCTCACGCAGCTCGCCGCCGAGGCCGTCAAGGACATCTCGCACTTCCTGCGGCCCGCGCACCTCGCGCAGCTGCGCTCCATCCTCGACGACCCCGAGGCCAGCGGCAACGACCGCTTCGTCGCCATGGACCTGCTCAAGAACGCGAACATCGCCTCCGGCATGGTCCTGCCGATGTGCCAGGACACCGGCACCGCGATCGTCATGGGCAAGCGCGGGCGGCACGTCCTCACCGACGGCCGCGACGCCGAGCACCTCTCCCGCGGCGTCTGGCAGGCGTACCGCGACCTCAACCTGCGCTACAGCCAGATGGCGCCGCTGACCATGTGGGACGAGAAGAACACCGGCTCGAACCTGCCCGCGCAGATCGACCTGTACGCCGAGGGCGACGACGCCTACAAGTTCCAGTTCATCGCCAAGGGCGGCGGCTCCGCGAACAAGTCGTTCCTGTTCCAGGAGACGAAGGCGATCCTCAACCCCGACGCGATGATGCGGTTCCTGGAGGAGAAGCTCCGCCAGATCGGCACCGCCGCGTGCCCGCCGTACCACCTCGCGATCGTCATCGGCGGCACCAGCGCCGAGTACGCGCTCAAGACCGCGAAGTACGCGTCCACGAAGTACCTCGACTCGATGCCCACCGGGGGCTCCCCGTCCGGGCACGGCTTCCGCGACATCGCGCTGGAGCAGGAGGTCCTGGAGCTGACCCGCCAGTTCGGGATCGGCGCCCAGTTCGGCGGCAAGTACTTCTGCCACGACGTGCGCGTGATCCGCCTGCCCCGCCACGGCGCCTCCCTGCCCGTCGCCATCGCCGTCTCCTGCTCCGCGGACCGCCAGGCCATGGCCAAGGTCACCGCCGAGGGCGTGTTCCTGGAGCAGCTGGAGCGCGACCCGAGCCGGTACGTCCCCGAGGTCCAGGAGGACGACCTCGACGACGACGCCGTCCGCATCGACCTCAACCGGCCGATGTCCGAGATCCGCGCCGAGCTGTCGAAGTACCCGGTCAAGACCCGCGTGTCCCTCACCGGGACGCTCGTGGTCGCCCGCGACATCGCCCACGCCAAGATCAAGGAGCGCCTCGACGCGGGCGAGCCCATGCCGCAGTACCTGAAGGACCACGCCGTCTACTACGCCGGCCCCGCGAAGACCCCCGAGGGCTACGCCTCCGGGTCCTTCGGGCCGACCACCGCCGGGCGCATGGACTCCTACGTCGACCAGTTCCAGGCCGCGGGCGGCTCGTTCGTCATGCTCGCCAAGGGGAACCGCTCGCAGCGCGTCACCGACGCGTGCAACGCGCACGGCGGCTTCTACCTCGGCTCCATCGGCGGCCCCGCCGCGAAGCTCGCCCAGGAGAACATCAAGTCGATGGAGGTCCTGGAGTACCCCGAGCTCGGCATGGAGGCCGTCTGGAAGATCGAGGTCGAGGACTTCCCGGCGTTCATCGTCGTCGACGACAAGGGCAACGACTTCTACGAGGCCACCCGCCAGCCCGTGCTCACCGTCGGGCGCCGCCGCCACATCACCGTGACGTAACCGCCGTCGACCAAGGGGCCGTCGACCGCTCAGGTCGGCGGCCTTTCCCGTTGTACCCCTTGATGAACCAAGTGAATTGTGAGACAGCGCACAACGCCTGTCCGGATCGGTGCGAACGGCCAGAATCCGATCCGCCGCTCGGCGGAATTATCGGAACGCCACTGTCGCCCCTGTGTCCTTCCGAGCGGTTTCGGGGGACCGCAAACCCCCGCCCACCAGGCATTCCGGATAAAACCAGCGGCCAGCGGAACCCCGTTCCCGCGATTACGATCCGATCATCCCCGCCGCCCAGTACCCAATTCGGATTACGCGATGATCGAACACTTCTCCCACGGGTACACCACGCTCCCCGTGGCATTCCTGGTCTCCATGACCGGCTCCGCCCTCGGCCTCCTCCTCGCCCGCCACGCCCGCCGCCACGAGTCCCGCGGACGGCGCGCCCTCTGGCTCACGATCGCCGCGTTCGCCATCGGCGGCACCGGCATCTGGGTCATGCACTTCGTCGCCATGCTCGGCTTCACCGTCCGCGACACGCGCCTCCTCTACGACCCGTGGACCACCGCGCTCAGCGCCCTCATCGCCGTCGCCGTCGTCGCCTGCGGCCTCTACGCGATCGGCCTCGGCCGCTACACGCCCCTCAAACTCGCCGTCGCCGGCACGCTCACCGGCATCGGCGTCGCCGGGATGCACTACACCGGCATGGCCGCCCTCAGCGCCGACGTAAAGCTCGACTACGAGCCCGGATACGTCGCCGCCTCCGTCGTCATCGCGATCGGCGCCGCCACCACCGCCCTGTGGCTCTCCTGGCGGCTCCAGCGCGCCTCCTCCATGTGGCTCGCCGCCGCCGTCATGGCCCTCGCCGTGAACCTCATGCACTACACCGGGATGCTCGGCCTGCGCACCGGCGGCACCGCGGACGACGCCCCGCACGGCGTCGCCGCCGTCGACCTCGTCTTCCCCATGGCGACCCTCACCGCGATCGTCCTCCTCGTCCTCGTCTTCACCGTCGTCATGGTCCCCACCGACGAGGAGCTCAAAGCCGACGAGCACCTCTCCTCCCTCCAGCGCCGCACCACCGACCGCCCCGTAGCCGGACGCAAGCCCCCGCGCTACTGACCCGCCCCGCCCGCCCCGGCCCCGTACGCTTGCACCGCAGCCCCTCCCGACCCAGGAAGGCACCCGTGTGAAGCTCCGCCCCAAGTGGTACGCCCCGCTGCTCGCCGCCCCGCTCGGCGTCCTCGGCGTCGCCCCGATCCCCCTCGTCGAACCCGGCACCGGCTACAGCGACCCCGGATTCTGGATCCTCGCGGGCATCGCCTCCGCCTGCGTCGCGCTCATCGGGCTCCTCATCCTCCCGTTCGCGATCATCCGGGTCGAGGAGCGGGAGCTGTGGGTCCGCGGCAAGTACGGCTGGTCCCGGCTGGTCGAACTCCAGGAGGGCGAGCGCTGGGTCGCCGCCGACGGGAAGCTCCTGGTCCGCGGCGCCGACGGGGCCCTGACCGAGCGCCGCAGCGTCCGGCGGTGGACCGTGCGCGGCGCCGACTGGGCCCGCCTGGAGGCCGCCTACGGCGAGGACCGCTAGACCCCGGAGCACGAACCGGCCCCGCTCGATCGAGCGGGGCCGGTTCGCTTGCGAGAGAGGAAAGGTCAGGTTCAGCCGCCGACGGTGTTGGCGAAGTTGTAGCCGTTCGTCCTGTCCCAGTTGATCGACCAGGTCATCGCGCCGCCCATGCCCGGGTAGGACTGGGCCGGGACGAAGTCGCCGCAGCGCTGGCGGGTCTCCAGGCAGGTGATCGCGTCGTTCACCATCGTCGGGTTGACGTACCCCGAGCCCGCGGCGCTCTGCACGGCCGGGAGGCCCAGGCCCACCTGGGACGGGGCGAGCCCCGCCTGGAGCTGGATGCACGCCTGCGCGGTCAGGAAGTCGATGTCGCCCTGGGCGTATACCTGGCCGTTGCAGCCGAGCATGGTGCCCGAGTTGTAGTACTGCATGTTGACGATCGTGAGGATGTCCTTGGTGTTCACCGCGAGCTGGTAGTACCCGGCCGAGGTGGACTGGAAGTCGATCGTCTGCGGCGCCATCGTGTACGTGAAGCCGGGCTTCTGCGAGCTGACCGAGCGCAGCGCGGTCTCGATCGCGCCCGCGTTGATGCCGTGCTCCAGGTCGATGTCGACGCCGTCGAAGCCGTACTCGTTCATGAGCGACACGACCGAGCTCGCGAACGCCGCGGCCGTGGTGCCGTCGTTGATCGTGACGTTGCCGCGCTCGCCGCCCACGGAGATGATGACGTCCCGGCCCTGGGCCTGGATCGCGTCGATGTCGGCCTTGAACTCGGCCTCGGTGTAGCCGGCATTGGTGAGGCTGGAGTCGAGGGCGAAGTCGATCTGGCCGGGCGTGGTCGTGGACTCGGCGAAGGCCACGGCGATGATGTCGTAGGTCGCGGGGACGGCGCTGAGCTCCATGACGCCCGAGCCGTTGTCGAAGTTGTGCCAGTAGCCGGTGAGGTGGTGGCCGCCCTGGCCGGGGCCGCCGGTGGGCTCCTCGGTCGGCTCCTCTGTGGTGGGCGGCTCGGCGCCGTCGCAGGCGCCGAGGTCCTCCCAGACGCCCCACTGGCCGGTGGTGCCGGGGGTCTCGCCGGTGGTCCACCACTTGGCGCGGTACTCGCGGTCCTGGTGGCTGACGCGGTCGCCGCCGACGTACACGGCGCTGTTCTGCCAGGGCGCGCCCTCGCAGGCGGCCTCGGCGAACGCGCCGTTCGCGAAGGCGACCGGCAGGGCGACGGCGCCTGCCGCGGCGAGGGTGGTGGCGGCGATGACGGCCGCGGATCGTAGGCGTCGCAAGGGACCTCCATATATTTAAAGATTCCTAAATGTATGTCCTTCATCGTGTCGGTCATCACGCCGCTTGTCAAGCCTTCGGGGCGAAGAAAAATCCGACTCGCCCGGTTTGCGGACCGCCTTGCCAAGGCCCGCAACCGAACGAGTCGGACTCCTTACTATTTGTCGCTACGCGACGACGCTATCGGTCGCTACGCGACGCCGCGCCGTTCCCCCAGACCCTTCCCGGTGCCCTCCGCAGTGCCCCGTCCCCGCAGCCGCCGCTCGCGCTTTCCCCGCGCGAGCTCGGTCTCCAAGGCGTCCAGCGGCCCCGCGAAGGCGTCCTCGAAACGCGCGAGCCACGCCCGCACCTCGTCCAGTCCGGCGCCGTCCACGCCGTAGATCCGGCGCGTCCCCTCCGCCCGCACGGTCACCAGCCCGGCCTCGCGGAGCACCTTCAGGTGCTGCGAGACCGCGGGCTGGGAGATGCCGAGGCCCTCGCGCATGACGGCCGCGACGTCGCCGGCGGGGCGGTCGCCCGCGCCGAGCAGCTCCATGATGCGGCGCCGCACCGGGTCGCCGAGCGCCTCCAGCGCCGCCTCCGCCATCGTGGCCTCACTTCCATCGGGACCGCGCCATCATGCCAGGGCGCTCACTGCGCCTCGGGCGCCACCGTGAAGAACCGGATCGCGTTGGCGGCGGCGGCCTTCGCCGCGTCCGGCTCGTCGCCGTCCGCGATCGCGGCCTCGCCCCACGACTCGCCCGCGATCGTGGAGAACCGGACGCCGACCGGGCCGACGGCCCACTTCTCGGCCTCGGCCTGGTCCACGTCCTCCCCGCCCGCGAGGTGCAGGTCGAGGCCGAACAGGGCCGAGTCCCAGCCGATCCCGACCGCCCCGGGGCCGAACTGGCCCCAGAACTCCGGGTCGACGAGGGCCTCGTGGACGAGTTCGAGGACCGTCCCGTCCCCGGCCTCGCTCAAGTGGACTTCGAGCCACGAGACGCCGCCCATGAACTCCCATGTGACGGCGAGGTCGGCGGGTGCGTCGCACCTCTCGATCACGCCCCCGGCGTTCCCTTCGAGCTGGTACCGGCCGCCCTCGCGCAGGTCGCCGCTGAGCGGCAGGAACCAGCGCGGGATGCGGTCGGGGCTGGTGACGGCGTCCCAGACGTCCGCCCGGTCGGCCCGGTACGTGCGGCGCGCGACCACCAGGCGCGTCGGCTTCCCGTCGCGCTCGCCGGTGCGGACCTCCCGCGCGACCGCCTCGACGGCCCCGATCGGGTCTACGGCATCGAACATGTGCCCCTCCTAATATAAGTTGAGACTTATACTAGGAGCGCGGGGGCCCGCACGTCAACGGAACCGCGAAATCAGCGCTCGACGTAGCCGAGAAGGTCCTGCCGGGTCAGCACGCCCACCGGCTTGCCCTCGGCGAACACCATGAGCGCGTCCCGGTCCTGGAGCGACTGCACCGCCCGCTCGACCTGCTCGCCCGAGCCGATCGTGGGCAGCGGCGCCCCGATGTGCCGCTCGATCGGGTCGTGCAGCGTCGCCTTCCCGCCGAACAGCGCGTCCATGAGGTCTCGCTCCGCCACCGCGCCCGCGACCTCCCCGGACGTCACCGGCGGCTCCGCCTTGAGGACCGGCATCTGGCTCACCCCGAACTGCCGCATGATGTCGATCGCCTCGCGCACCGTGTCCTGCGGGTGCACGTGGACGAGCTCCGGGATGTCCCCGTTCTTCCCCGCGAGCACCTCGCCCACGGTGGTCTCCCCGGACCCGCCGAGGAACCCGAACTCCGTCATCCACGAGTCGTTGAAGATCTTCGACAGGTACCCGCGGCCCCCGTCGGGGAGGATCACCACGACCACGTCGTCGGGCCCCGCGTCCTGCGCCACCGTGACCGCGCCGACCACGGCCATCCCCGCGGACCCGCCGACCAGCAGGCCCTCCTCGCGGGCCAGGCGCCGCGTCATCGCGAACGACTCCGCGTCGGTGACCTCCACGATCCGGTCTGCCAGCTCACGGTCGTAGTTCGCGGGCCAGAAGTCCTCGCCCACGCCCTCCACCAGGTACGGCCGGCCCGTGCCGCCCGAGTACACCGAGCCCTCCGGGTCGGCCCCCACGACCTGCACCCTCCCGCCCGAGACCTCCTTGAGGTACTTCCCGATCCCGGTGATCGTGCCGCCCGTGCCCACACCCGCGACGAGGTGCGTGATCTTCCCTTCGGTCTGCTCCCAGATCTCCGGGCCCGTCTGGTGGTAGTGCGACGCCGGGTTCGCCGGGTTCGAGTACTGGTCGGGCTTCCACGCCCCCTCGATCTCGGCCATCAGCCGGTCCGACACCTTGTAGTAGGACCTGGGGTCCTCCGGGTCCACGGCCGTGGGGCACACGACGACCTCCGCGCCGTACGCCTTCAGCACGTTCCGCTTGTCCTCGGACACCTTGTCCGGGCACACGAACACGCACTTGTAGCCCCGCTGCTGCGCCACCATCGCCAGCCCGACGCCGGTGTTCCCGCTGGTCGGCTCGACGATCGTCCCCCCGGGCTTCAGGGCCCCGGACGCCTCCGCCTCGTCGATCATGCGCTGGGCGATGCGGTCCTTGATGGACCCGCCCGGGTTGAGGTACTCGACCTTCGCGAGGACGGTCGCCGGAGCGCCGCCGGTGACGGCCCCGAGCCTCACCAGCGGGGTGTTGCCGATCAGGCCGAGCACGGAATCGTGATACTGCATGGTCACAGCCTAGGGCCTGACCTCCCGAACCGGCCGTGCGCAACGGCCCGTGCACGTCCCGCTGCGTGGATACGATCGGCGGTGGTGGCGCCCGCGCCGGTCCGACCGGCGAGAATCGGGGCGCACACCTCTTACGCGACTCAAGGGAGAGACAGGCATGAGCACCGCCGACATCGGCGTGGTCGGGCTGGCCGTCATGGGCTCCAACCTGGCACGCAACTTCGCGCGGCACGGCTTCACCGTCGCCGTCTACAACCGCACGTACGCCAAGACCACCGAACTGGTCGACGCGCACGGCGACGAGGGCGACTTCGTCCCCTCCGAGGAGCTCGCCGACTTCGTGGCCTCCCTCAAACGCCCCCGCAAGGCCATGATCATGGTCCAGGCCGGGCCCGCCACCGACGCCGTCATCGACCAGCTCGCCGCCCTCATGGAGCCCGGCGACATGATCATCGACGGCGGCAACGCCCACTTCGAGAACACCCGCCGCCGCGAAGCGGCCCTGCGCGACAAGGGCCTCCACTTCGTCGGCACCGGCGTCTCCGGCGGCGAGGAGGGCGCCCTCCTCGGCCCGGCGATCATGCCCGGCGGCTCCGAGGAGTCCTACGAGTCCCTCGGCCCCATCCTCGAAGCCATCGCGGCCAAGGCCCCCGACGGCACCCCGTGCTGCACCCGCCTCGGCCCCGACGGCGCCGGGCACTTCGTCAAGATGGTGCACAACGGCATCGAGTACTCCGACATGCAGCTCATCGGCGAGGCGTACGACCTGCTCCGCCGCGGCGTCGGCATCGAGCCCGCCGACCTCGCGAAGACCTTCGCCGAATGGAACGCCGGGGAGCTCGACTCCTACCTCATCGAGGTCACCGCCGAAGTCCTCGGCCACGTCGACGCCGCCACCGGCAAACCCCTCGTCGACGTCATCGTCGACCAGGCCGGCCAGAAGGGCACCGGCCGCTGGACCGTCCAGAACGCCCTCGACCTGGGCGTCCCCGTCACCGGCATCGCCGAGGCCACCTTCGCCCGCGCCCTCTCCTCCGGCACGAAGCAGCGCGAAGGCGCCGTGGACCTGCTCACCGGGCCCACCGCGAAGACCGACTTCCCGGAGACCTTCGTCGAGGACGTCCGCCAGGCGCTCTACGCCTCCAAGATCGTCGCCTACGCGCAGGGCTTCGACCAGATCGCCGCCGCCTCCGCCGAGTACGACTGGGGCATCGACCTCGGCTCCTGCTCCGCGCTGTGGCGCGCCGGGTGCATCATCCGCGCCCGCTTCCTCGACCGCATCACCGAGGCGTGGCGCTCGGACCCCGAGCTCCCGACGCTCCTCGCCGCGCCCGAGTTCACGAAGATCGTCACCGACGCGCAGGACGCGTGGCGCCGCGTCGTCGCCACCGCCGCCCTCGCGGGCATCCCCACGCCGGGCTTCTCCTCGGCCCTCGCCTACTACGACGGGCTGCGCTCGCGCCGCCTCCCGGCCGCGCTCATCCAGGGCCAGCGGGACTTCTTCGGCGCGCACACCTACAAGCGCACCGACCGCCCCGGCACGTTCCACACCGACTGGTCGGGCGACCGCACCGAGCACGAGGTCTAAGGGCCGCAAGCAGAACGGCGCCCCCGCATCACCTGCGGGGGCGCCGTTCCGTTCTGCCTCAGACGAACCAGGGCCCGTAGGACCCGCCGACGTCGACCGGCTCGGCCGGGACGTCCCCGTCCCGCAGCCGCTTGACCAGGCCCACGAGCCGCTCGGGTTCGAGCATCCCGTCGGTGGACCCGCACTCGTCGACCGGCAGCCACTTGAACACGAGGTCCTTCTCGTACCCGGTGTCCATGAGCATCCGCGGCGCGAACCGCTCGATCCGCCGGAAGAAGTACCAGTTCTTCTGGACCAGCAGGCGCCCGTTCGGGAAGCACACGTAGACGCCGTACCCGACGGGCCCGCCGAGGGCGGCCGGGTCGAGTTCGAGGGCGGTCTCCTCGTAGAGCTCGCGGGCGGCCGCGACGGGCAGGTCCTCGCCGTCCTCGACGCCGCCGCCGGGCGTGAACCAGCGCTCGACGCCCTCGCGGCAGCGGTTGCCGCCGATGTGGAGGACGGTGTCGTCCGGGGCGAGGAGGACCACGCGCGCGGAGACCCGGAACTCGGCCCCGGTCTCGGACTCGACGTCCCCCATCAGTCGGCCACCCCGTGGGACCCGGCCGGCTCCAGCTCCACGGGCGAGGCGGGCACGTCGCCGTCGATGAGTCGTTTCACCAGCATGAGCAGGGACTCGATGGGGTGGTCGAAGCCGTCGGTGGTGTCGAAGTCGGTCGCGGAGATCCAGTTGAACTCGAAGTCGGCCTCGTAGGCGTCGCCGCCGGACACGTGCGGCGCGAAGCGCTCGGTGCGGACCATGAACAGGTGGTTCTCCTGCGTGAACGGCCCGTTCGAGCGGTTCGCGCGGTACAGCTGGCGGGCGACCGGCCCCGTCACGTCGGCGGGCGGGACGTGCAGGCCCGTCTCCTCGAACAGCTCGCGCACGGCGGCGTCGAGGGGGGTCTCGCCGGGGTCGATGCCCCCGCCGGGCAGGAACCAGCGGGCGGGGCGGTCCGCTGCGGCCGACCGGCCGATGAACAGCACTGCGTCCTGTTCGTCGATCACGATGCACCGCGCGCCGTACCGGTCGATTCGGGTGGGTTCGTTCGTCGCGCTCACCGGTCAAGTATGGGGGCACGCTCGGTAGTCGTCCAGCCCCTATCGGTGTCCCATGTCCAGGCGCCCCACGGGATGCGAAGGGGCGCAGCCGGTCTCGGATCGTCCAGGAGCGCCGTGAGCAGGGTCGCGATCCCCGCGGGGAACACGAGCGCATCGATCCGCGTCACTTCGGGGACCGTGAGCCACACCGCCTCGGTGAACTCCTCCCGCTCGATCGCCTCCAGGCCGTCGCGCACCGGCTCGAAATGCGCCGTGCGCACGAAGAAGTACGCGTCCTCCGACTCGACCACCAGCTCCGGGCTGTCGGACCACGTGCCCGCGGTCTCGGCGACCACCGGCCCGAGCGGCCCGTCCAGCCGCAGGCCCGTCTCCTCGAACACCTCGCGGACCGCGCCCGCCTCCAGCGACTCGCCCGCGTCGAGGCCGCCCCCGGGCGTCACGTAGTACTCCACGCCCGGCCCCATGTAGTCGGTGCTGCGGAACAGCAGCACCCGGTCGTCCCCGTCGACCAGCAGGACCCGCGCGCACCGGCGCCGCACCAGCTCACCCATGCCCCGAGCATCCCACCGCCGCCCCCGCCCCGGCACGCGGGCGGGCCCGCGGCGTGACGCGCCGCGGGCCCCTGGTTCCCCTTGCAGGTCTCAAGCGGCCGCGGGGACGGCCTCCGTGCGCTCCTCGCCCTTGCGCTCGGCGATGATCCGCTTCGCGAGCCGCGCCGACGACTCCGCGACGCCCATGATCATGAGCGCGTTGATCGCGTGGAACCCGAAGATGATCTGCCCCGGCGTCGTCCCCGCGACGCTCACCAGCGCGATCAGCGACTGGAGCACGACCAGGCCGAGGACGCCCGCCGCGAGTCCCACGAGCTTCCCGCCCGCCCGCGACAGCGCCGCGAACAGGATGCCCAGCAGCGCCACCGCCGCGATGAGCCGCCCGTTCATGATGTGCAGGGAGAACGACTCGTCGGGCGAGCCGGTCCCCAGCGCCCCGTACCCGGCCAGGAAGAACTGGATCCCGATCAGCGCGTGGAGCACGCCGATCCACACCCGATAGAACCTAAGCATCGACATTCCTCGTTTCGATCTCGTCTTGGACGGCGTCGACCGCGGTCATCGCCCCGAACGCCAGCAGATGGACCACGCAGTGGTCGGTGAACACCCCGCCGCGCCACGACGCCACGTCGGCGTCCGCGACCGCGCCGGGCGCGAGCGCCGCGCCCACGGCCAGCCGCGCCCCCAGGGCCGCCTCCCGCGGCAGGCCCTCCCCGCCCGCGAGGTCCGGCACCCGGCCGGCCAGCTCCGTGCCGTGCACGCCCACCGTCCGCGCCACCGACTCCACGGCCGCGTCCGAGAGCAGCATCGACCCGTACGCGGCCATCGACCTGACGGCCCCGTACGCGCGACCCACCGGAGTCCCTGCGGCCCATGCCGGTTCGCGGACCGCGGTGCCCCGCGCCCACGACGGCCGCTCCTCCAGCAGCGGCAGCGACGCGCCCGCCTCCAGCTCCGCGGCCACCGCCTGGCGGACCATCCGCGACCCGACCGACCGGCCCAGCCGCGTCGTCAGCACCGGACTCGGCGCCTCGTTCACCGCCAGCACCTTCAACAGGCGCGTGAGCAGCTCGAACACGAGCGCCGTACCGATGAACCGCGGCGCGGCCTCCGCCGGGAACGGCCCCTCCGCCGTCGGCGCGGCCGCCCAGTCGGCGAGCGCCGCCCACTCCGGCGGCGCGACGCCGGCGCGCAGCCCTTCGGCGAGCTCCGGCTCCCCGGCCGCGTGCAGCATCGTGACGTGCGCATCGGTGCAGAACCGGCACCCGTTGCGCACCGCCACCACCGTGGCGACGACCTCCTTCGCCTTCCGCTCCTCGGGGCCGCCGACGAGCAGCGACTCGCGCAGCAGCGACCACACCGGCGCCAGCAGCTCCGGCGCCGGCGAGAACATCGTGAGCGCCGGGCCGAGGACGCCCAGCTCGGCTTTGACCTGCCGGTACACCTCGGCCACAACGCCTTCGGCGTGCCTCGGATCGACAGGGACGACATGCCTGACTGCGGGGGACACGGGGGACTCCCTCCTCGTTCGGGGTTCCGGCGGCCCAGCGGCCGCCGCACCACTCCAGACTCCCCGCCGCGCGGCCCCGCGTCGTCCGCCCCGAGGTGGCATCCGCGGCCTCGCCGAACGCAGCAGCACCGGCCCCCGCGTACACCCAGCGCCGTACCCCGGGCCTGCACCGCGGGCCGACGCCGCCGCCCGCCTGCGGCGATACCATCGGGGACATGCCGCACCCCTCCGAGACCCGGGCCCCCGAGAGCCGCCTGTCCAGCGGGCGCGCCCGCGTCCTGACGGGCCGGCGCCTCGACCTCGCCGTCACCGCCGTGATGCTCGCCGACACCCTCGCCGCGGGCCTCATCAAGGACGTGCGCGACGGCATGCCCCCGTGGGGCTGGCTCCCGCTCATGCTGGGCCCCTTGGTGTTCCCGCTGTGGCGGCGCCACCCGCGGCTCGTCCTGGTCCTCGCGGTCGGCTCGGTCCTCGCCTCCGGGCCCCTCGGCGTCGGCCCGCTCGCGGTGGTCCCGGCGCTGGTCGCCATCGCCGTCGCCATGTACACCGGGTACCGGGCGCTCTCGGTGTGGACGGTGCTCGCGCTGTCGGCGGTCACCGCGCTCGGGAACCTGCACAACGCGGGCTGGCAGCTCGACACGCAGGTCGTGGAGCGCACGCTCCTGGTCGTCGGCTGGCTGCACGTGGCCCTCATCTCGGGCCTGTCGCGGCGCCAGCGGGACGCGTACATGGCCGAGGCCGAGCACGTCCGCGAGGAGGCCGTCAAACGCAAGGCCGCCGACGAGCGGGTGCGGATCGCCCGTGAGCTCCACGACTCCCTCACCCACTCGATCTCCGTCATCCGCGTCCAGGCCGGGGTGGCGATCCACTTGGCGCGCAAGCGGAACGAGGAGCCCCCGACCGCGCTGGTCGCGGTGGAGGCCGCCGCGAAGGACGCGACGCGGGAGCTGCGCGAGACCCTGACGATGCTCCGCGACGACGACGGGCACCGCCTCGACCGGATCGAGGACCTCGCCGACCGCTACCGGGGCCTCGGGTTCCACGTCGACGTCGAGTGCGACATCGACTGCGCGGTCCCGGTGGACGCCGAGACCGACCACGCCGCGTACCGGATCGTCCAGGAGGCGCTGACGAACGCGGTCCGCCACTCCAACGGCGACCGGGTCCGGGTGCGGGTGCGCCGCGGGGACGGCGCGCTCGTCGTGGAGGTCGCCGACAACGGCGACGCCGCCGCCGTCGTCCCCGGCCGCGGGATCACCGGCATGCGCGAACGCGTCGACGACCTCGGCGGCACCCTTGATGTCGGACCCGGCGCGTACGGTTTCACCGTCCGGGCGTCGCTCCCCGATACCGCACTTCCTGCCGCCAGCACCGCGGTCGCGGGGGGCGCGCCCGAACTGGAGGAGTCGCGGTGATCCGGGTCCTGCTCGCCGACGACCAGCCGCTCATGCGCGGCGGGTTCCGGGCGCTCATCGACGCCGAGGACGACATGACCGTGGTCGCCGAGGCCGCCGACGGCCCCACTGCCGCGCGCCTCGCCGCCGAGGTCCTCCCGGACGTCGCGCTCCTGGACGTCGAGATGCCCGGCGGCGACGGCATCGGCGCCGTGCGCGCCATCGCCGCCGACGACCGGCTCGGCGACGTGCGCGTCGTCATGCTCACTAACTACTCCTTCGACGCGTACGTGTTCGACGCGCTCCGCGCCGGCGCCGCCGGGTACCTCGTGAAGGACACCGAACCGGAGGAGCTGCTGCGCTGCGTCCGGGCCGCCGCGGGAGGGGAGACGCTCCTGTCGCCGCAGATCGCCGCGAAGCTCGTCGCCGAGTACGTCGCCCACCCGCCCTCGCGCCTCGCCGGGCAGGTCGAGGGGTTGACGACCCGGGAGACGGAGATCGTGGCGCTGGTGGCGCGCGGGCTGACGAACGCGGAGATCGCGGAACGGCTGTTCATCAGCCCGGCGACAGCGAAGACCCACGTGCACCGGGCGATGATGAAGCTCGCGGTCCGCGACCGGGCGGGCCTGGTGGTGTTCGCGTACGAGTCGGGTCTGGTGCAGGCCAAAGGGAATGGTTAAGCGGTCCCGCCCTCCGCGGCCGGGGCCGGGTCGCCCTCGTCCCCCGTCTCGGCAGTCGCGTTGTACTCGTACCCGAACAGCAAGGCGGCGTTGGTGATCCACAACCACACCAGGAACACGATGACGCCGCCGAGCGCGCCGTACGTCTTGTCGTAGCTGCCGAAGTTCGCGGCGTACAGCCCGAACCCGGCGGACGCGGCGAGCCACAGGACCACGGCGAGGGCCGCGCCGGGCGCGCGGTGCCGCAGCCGGGTCCGCTTCGCGGGGGCGAGCCAGTACAGGAGCGCGACGATGACGACGACGAGCACGGTGATCGCGGGCCATTTCACCCAGCCCCACACGGTGACCGCGGCGTCCCCGGCGTGTAGTGCGCGCCCGGCGGCGCGGGCGGCGGACCCGCCGGTCGCGGCGACGACCGCGCACACCGCGGTCAAAGCGCCGACCACCGCGGTGAGGACCACCCTGACGACGAGCACGGTCCACCACTTGCGGGTCTCGGCGGCGTCGTCGACGGCGTTGAGGGCGCGGGAGAACGCGGCGACGTAGTTGGAGGCGGCCCACAGTGCGGCGGCGAGGCCGAGGAGCGCGAGGAGCCCGGCCGTGCGCGGGTCCATCTGGAGGCGCGCGACCGCGTCCTCGATGATCGACATGGAGTCGCCGGGCACGAGCGTCCCGGCGCCGTCGAGGAGCGACGCGGTCGCGTCGGCGTCGAGGAGCCCGACGAGGGAGGTGCCGACGAGGATCGCGGGGAACAGCGAGAGCACCGAGTAGTAGGTGAGGGCGGCCGCGGCGTCGCCGCGGCTCGCCGCGCCGTATCGCTTGGCGGCTTTGACGATCGACCGTCCACCCATCCCTCCACGGTGCCAGGCCCGGCGGGCCCGCGGGGCGGTTCGGGGCATCTAGGGCCCGTCCTGGTCCCGCTCGCCGGTCCCGGGCCCGGTGGTGAGCGCCCAGATCACGAAGACGTCCACGGCGATGACGAGCGTGGCCCACAGCGGGTACTGGGGGGCGAGGAAGAACTGGTTCATGGCCGAGACGACGGCGACGAGCAGTCCGGCGTACCCGCCGCGGCGCAGCCGGTCCAGGCGCCGGGACCGCACGCGGCCCAGCTGGACGAAGCCGATCGCGATGGCCGCCAGGCCGATCGCGAGGTTGACCCAGCCCCACCCGGTGTTGTCGGCGCGGTACCAGTAGCCGCCGCCTGTGAACACGTAGGCGTCGCCGGAGGCGACGGCGTACCCGATGAACACCTGCCAGGCGCCGACGAGCAGGAGCAGGACCCCGGCGAACCCGGAGCCGCCGCCTTTTCGGCGCGGCGCCCAGTCCTTGTCGGTCATGCGCGGTCCCCCCGGGAGCAGGCGGCGTTGTCGCCGCGTCCGCACAGCTTAGGCGACTGCGGACCGCGACCGGGGCATCCACACTCGACGCCGCGGGGGCGTATCCGGCATACCGCGCGGAACGCGTCCCGGGGGCGTCTCACGGGCCCCCTGCGGTGTCACCGGTCCCGGTGCGGCGCAGCCAGTTCGCGAGCAGGGCGCTCCCGTCGTCGGTGAGGATCGACTCGGGGTGGAACTGGACGCCCTCGACGTCCACGGTGCGGTGCCGCAGCCCCATGACCGTCCCGTCCTCGCTGGTCGCGGTGACGCGCAGCGGGTCGCGGACGCTGCCGGGCTCCACGGCGAGCGAGTGGTACCTGGTGGCGGTGAACGGGTTCGCGAGCCCGGCGAACACGCCGGTCCCGTCGTGGAGGATCGGGGAGGTCTCGCCGTGGCGCAGCTCGGCGGCGCGGGAGACCACCGCGCCCCAGTGCTCGGCGATCACCTGGTGCCCCAGGCACACTCCGAGGATCGGGACGTCCCCGGCGAACCGGTCGAGCAGGTCGTGGCCGAGGCGGGCCTCGTCGGGGCGGCCGGGCCCGGGGGAGAGCAGCACCCCGGCGGGGCGCAGCCGCACGGCTTCGTCCACATCGGTCCGGTCGGAGCGGCGCACGTCGACGCGGGCCCCGAGGGCCCGCAGGTAGGAGACGATGGTGTGGACGAACGAGTCGCGGAAGTCCACCACCAGCACGCTCCCCGTCACGGCCCGCTCCGGTCGGTCACCCGTCGTCCCCGTCGGTCTCCCCGGTCGGGGACTCGGCGGTGTGCCAGTCCTCCGGGTCGAACTGGGTGTCCTGGCAGTCGACGCCGGGCGTGCAGGTCGGGGAGGCGTCGCCGCCTTCCTCGGGCTGCTCGACGTTCACGCCGCCCGCGGGGTCGACGTTGCTCCACGGCATGTGGGGGCGGATCGCGGGGAACAGCACGAACCACAGGAGCGCGAACGTGCCGGCGCTGAGGGCGACCGAGCCGATGATCTTGCCGGGCAGGCCGAACGGGAGCTTGCTCCAGATCCACGAGTACACGTCAGGCCTCCGCGTCCACGGCCGCGTCGGGCAGGTCGCCCTCGGCGTCGCGATCGATGGTGTCGACGAGCTGGCTGTAGACCACGTACCGCTCGTAGTTGTCCCACAGGGGGTGGCAGGTGAAGAGGGTCAGCCAGTGGTCCTCGTCGCCGGGTTCGGAACCGGGCTCGCCGGGGACGGGCGCGGTGATGTCGACCTGGGTCTCGTCGACGACGACGTGCTCCTGGACCTCGTACACGTAGAAGTAGTCCTTGGTCTCGATGACGACCTTGTCGCCCGCTTCGAGGTCGCGGATCTTCTGGAAGATCGCGGGCACGTTGTGGCCCGCGAGGGTGAAGTTCCCCAGTTCGCCGGGCATGGCGCCGTCGAGGTAGCGGCCGGGGGCGTACTCGATGTCGGCGGGCTCGGTGCCCTCGACGAGGGTCCACGACTCGGGGCGGATGTCGGGGGCCCACATGCGCGCGAAGGCGTCGCCGAGCTCGGGGACGGGGGAGCCCTCGTCCCCTTCCTCCTCGGCCTGCCACATGGTGTCGAGGTCGGTGGAGAGGGTGTCCTGCTCGTTGTTGATCTCGCCGGAGACGCCGAAGACCTCGTAGGCGGCATACAGGAGGACGACCGCGCCGAGGCTGATGAGGGCCTCGCCGAGGCCGCGCACGGTGGAGCGGGCGCCGTCGCCGCGGTGGCGCTTGACGGTGCGCTTCTTGCGGGCGGCGGACTCGGCGCCGGGCGGGGCGGGGACGTCGTCGGCGGGGATGACGGGGAGGATCGCGGTGCCGTCGGGCTCGGGGACGAGCGGGGCCTTCGCGAGCTTCGGGGGGCGCAGCGCGGTCGTGGTGTCGTAGTCGGGCTCGGCCGGCTCGGCGGGGGGCATGCGCGGGCCGGGGCTGGGGCGCGCGCCGGGCGGCCGGTCGCCGGGGACCTGGGCCTTGCCCGAGGCGCCGGGGACGCTGGCGCGGCCGGGCGTCGAGGCGGGCGGACCCGCTTGGGGCGCAGGGGCACCCGCCCGCGGGGGGCTCGGCTGCCGGACCTGCGGGCCCGGCTGCGGCGCCTGCGGGGGCGAGGGCGGCGGCCCCGGTTGCTGGGGGCTCTGCTGCTGGGGCGCGCGCGGCGGGCTCACCGGCGGCTGCTGGGGCGCCGGTCCGGGGGCGGCCCCCTGGGGACCCTGCGGGCGAGGGGGCGGCTCGCTCGCGAAGGGGGACCAGTCCTGATCGCTCACCTGGAAATTCCCCTCAGTCGTGCCCGTGTGCTGCGGGCGCTGTCGTAACCATAACGCGCGAGGCAATCCTAGGGTTGTCCCACGAGGGCGTGTATCGCCCGAACGGGCAGCCCACCGGCGCCGCCGCGGCCCGGAGGCCCGGGCGCGCCGGACGGGGCGCGGCTGCGCCGCCGATGTCGTTCCCGCACTACTCCTTACACGCCTTCGGGGCCCGGAATCGGGCAGCTCACCCGCGGGGTGTGAGCTACGCGATGCCGCGCGGACGCCGCGTCACCGGCGGGCGGTACCCTGGACGCCGGACATGTCCCTCAGTTGGAGAGTCGTCGATGCCGAAGTCACGCGTGCGCAAGAAGAAGGTCTACTCAAGCTCCGCCGGGACGAGCACCAGCTCGGGCGAGAGCTACGAGCCGAGCCCCACCTGGGTCCCGATCACCGCCGTCGCCCTCATCGTGATCGGCATCGGCTGGCTGACCCTGTTCTACCTCTCCGGCATGGCCTACCCCGTCGCGGCCTGGGGCTACTGGAACCTCGCAGTCGGCTTCTCCTGCATGGTCGCGGCGCTCCTCGTCCTCTCGAAGTGGCGCTGACCGAGCAGGTCCCGGCGTCCCGCTCGTGAACCCGAGTCCTCCTCGCGAGGACTCGGCCCCCGGAGAGTGTCGGACCCCCGGCGTACTCTTGTGCCAGGGGTCCCTTAAGGGCGGATTTATCGGCTTATTTCGTGATTCGCCCGATCGCTCCGGATTCGTTACAGCAGTTCGAAGACCGTCGCGTTCGCCATGCCGCCGCCCTCGCACATGACCTGGAGGCCGCGCCGCAACCCATTGGCCTGCATGTGATGCAGCATCGTCGCGGCCAGCCGCGCGCCCGAGGCGCCCAGCGGGTGGCCGAGGGCGATCGCGCCGCCGTTCGGGTTCAGCCGCTCCTCGTCCGCGCCGGTCGCCGCCAGCCACGCCAGCGGGACCGCCGCGAACGCCTCGTTCACCTCGAACACGTCGATCTCGTCGAGGTCGAGTCCGGTGCGCCGCAAGATCTTCGCCGTCGCCGGGATCGGCCCGTCCAGCATCAGCACCGGGTCCGAACCCACCGCGCACGCCGCCGCGATCCGCGCCACCGGCCGCACCCCCAGCCGCCGCGCGTGCTCGTCGGTCGTCACCACCAGCGCCGCCGCCCCGTCGGAGATCTGCGACGACGTCCCCGCCGTCACCGACCCGTCCTCCAGGAACACCGGCCGCAGCGCCGCGAGCCGCTCCAGGCTCGTGTCCCGCCGGATGCCCTCGTCCGCGTCGACGCCCGCAATCGGCGCGATCTCCGCCGCGAACCGCCCCTGGTCCGCCGCCGCCGCGGCCTTCTCATGGCTCGCCAGCGCGAACGCGTCCATGGCCTTCCGGCCGATCCCGTACTTCGCGGCGACCCGCTCCGCGGCCACCCCCTGGTCGAACGGCACCGGCACCGACACGTCCAGCTCCGGCGCGTACCGCTCCCGCACCGCGGGACCGTACGGCAGCCCGCCGTCGCCGACGCTCGACCCCATCGGCACGCGCGTCATCGACTCCACGCCCCCCGCGACCACCACGTCCGCGTGCCCGGCGAGCACCGCCGCGGCCGCGAACGCGACCGCCTGCTGGCTCGACCCGCACTGCCGGTCCACCGTCGTCCCCGGGATCGCGTCGGGCCAGCCCGCCGCGAGCACCGCGTTCCGCGCCACGTTCCACGACTGCTCCCCGACCTGCGAGACGCACCCGAGCACCACGTCGTCCACCGCGTCCGGCCCCAGCCCCGACCGCGCCAGCGCCGCGTTCATCGCATGCGCCGCCAGGTCCACCGGGTGCACGCCCGCCAGGACGCCCTTGCGCCTCCCGAGCGGCGTGCGGGCGGCGGCGAGGACCACCGCCTCAGCCATTGCGGTACACCGGCGCGACCACCGCGCGTGCGATCGTGTTGAACGTCAGGTGGAACGCCCCCACCGCCATCGACGCCCCCGCGTCCACGTCCACCTGCGCCTTCAACGCGTGCACGGCGAACAGGTACCGGTGGTCGGGGTCGCCCGGTGGCGGCGCCGCCCCCGCGAACTCGGTGGTCCCCGAGTCGTTGCGCAGCTGCACCGACCCCGGCGGCGGCGAGGCGGCCGCACCCGTCGCGAGCTCCGTCACCGACGCGTCCAGGCCCAGCAGCATCCAGTGCCACCAGCCCGACCCCGTCGGCGCGTCCGGGTCGAAGCAGGTCACCGCGAACGCCGCGGTCCCGGCCGGGAACCCCGACCACGCCAGGTGCGGGGACACGTCCTGCCCGGCGACCTGCGCGGCCGCCAGGACCTCGCCGTCGGCCACGTCGTCGGAGACGACCGCGAACGACGGGACGGCGGGAAGGAAATCGTAAGGCCACGGGGCCCTCGTGCGGTCGAGCGACGTCATCGTCCTCCTCCTTCCGGGCCCCTCCGGGACGGAACGGTCCGCCCGCGGGGCCGCGGGATCTGCGCTTCACAGCGAACGGCTTCTCCTGCACCGTATCGCGCCCGCACCCCGGCCCGGACCCGACCGCGCGGCGCCGCCCCCGTGCCGCGCCCTGACCGGCCCTGCCCCGCGCTCCCTCCCCGTGCCGGGACGTGAAGTGCGCCGCGGCCCGCGCACATGCCGCTCGACGCCCACCCTTCGGGCCGCTTACGCTGGTGTCATGCCGAACATCGACGTCATCTCTTTCTCCCGGGGCGCCCCGTCGCTCGACATCGTCGACACCGAGGGCCTCAAGGCCGCGGCCGTGGCCGCCCTCGAAGCCGACCCGGCCGGGACCACCGGCTACGGCACGTCCGTGGGCTACCCCGCGCTGCGCGAGTGGATCGCCGCCAAGCACGGCGTCCAGCCCGAGAACGTGCTCGTCACCAACGGCTCGATGCAGGCCGACGCGTTCCTGTTCGACGCGCTCGTCAAACCCGACTCGCCGGTCGTCGTCGAACGGCCCACCTACGACCGGACCCTCCTGGGCCTGCGCGAGCGCCGCGGCCGCCTCCACCCCGTCCGCGTCCAGGCCGACGGCCTCGACGTCGACGAGCTCGAAGTGCTCCTCAAGGACGGCGTCCGCCCGTCCCTGGCGCACATCATCCCGAACTTCCAGAACCCCGCCGGCGTCACGCTCTCCGGCGACAAGCGCGTCCGCCTCCTCCAGCTCGCCGAGGACTACGACTTCACGATCTTCGAGGACGACCCGTACCTCGACATCCGCTTCCGCGGCGACCAGTTCCCGACCATGCTGGAGCAGGACGCCGGGCGCCGCGTCGTCTACGCGTCCTCGTTCTCCAAGACCGTCTGCCCCGGCCTGCGCACCGGCTACCTCGTCGGCCCCGCCGACCTCATCAAGCAGATCGCGGCCGCCGCCACCAACACGTACATCGCGCCGAACATGTTCGCGCAGTCCACGATCTACCAGTTCGCGGCCTCAGGCGCCCTCGACCGGTCCATCGAGACGGTCAAAGCCGCCCTGGAGGAGCGCGTCGACCAGCTCGCCGCGTCCCTGCGCGCGCACCTGCCGAACGCCGAGTTCGTCGTCCCCGACGGCGGCTACTTCCTGTGGGTGGACCTCGGCGAGGGCGTCGACTGCGCGAAGGTCGCCGCCGCGGCCGCCGACGAAGGCGTCCAGGTCGTCAAGGGCACCGACTTCGTCCTCGACGGCGGCGAGTCCTGCCTGCGCCTGGCCTACTCGGCCGTGAAGGCCGACCGCATCGACGAGGGCGTGCGGCGCCTCGCCAAGGCCGTGGAGACCTCCCGCGCCTGACCCGGTGCACCATCCGCCACGGCACGGTACGTGACGGCACGGCGACACTCCGTCCATTACGGATGGCGGTTATGCGACATGGCGTATAACCGCCACCGCACCGCTCTTCCCCGGAAGCCGACGGGGCGCCACAATCGGTTGCGTGGCCGCGGCCCAGCCGCGGCAGCAGCCGTTATCCCGCCCCCTGACGCCGGATCGGTGAGCTCGCCCACTCCCCCCCGGAGCGAGACACCGGTCCGGCGTTGCCCTTCCCGGCACCGCGCTCCCCTTGCCCCGGAACGATTCCGGGGACCCGTGCCCGCACGGATCCCCGATCACCCGGCCCCGAGCCGGATGCCTTGCCTTGCTCGCCGCGGCGGCGGCGTCCCCCCGGACCGCCGCGCCGCCCGGCGGCGCTACCGACTCACGCTGTCGACGAGCTCCTCCTGGAGCGCCCGGTCGTCCAGCTCCGTGTCGTCGAGCAGCTCGTCGGCGAGCAGCTGCTCCCCGATCGACTCCGTGCGCTGGCGGTACCACAGGTACGCGACGGCCCCGCCGATCGCCAGGCCCGCCCCGATGGCGCCCGCCACCCACGGCCACTTCGGCGCCGGGGGCTTGCGCAGCCCCACCTTCGCGAGGACGACGTTGACCTTCGGCGCCGCGGCGTCGCGGGTGCCCCGCGCGGCCGCGAAACCCGCGTCCTTGAACGAGGTCACACCGTGCTTGAAATGGTCCACTGCCTCCCGGGTGGGAGTCGCGGAACGTCGGCTGAAGCCCATCGTGAATGCCTCCTCTAGGTGCATGTACAACTCATCGTGCACCGGCCTGTGACACCCGTCGAGGGAAACGGGGGAGAAAGTTGGACGAACCTCGGCCGTCTGGCACCATAGACGCCATGACGAAGGCGACGCTGAAGACCAATGCCGGCGACATCCGGATCGAACTGCTCGACAACCACGCGCCCAAGACGGTGGCGAACTTCGTGGGCCTCGCGGAGGGCACCAAGGAGTACAAGGACCCGGAGACCGGCCAGCCCGGCTCGGGCCCGTACTACGACGGTGTGATCTTCCACCGCGTCATCGACGGCTTCATGATCCAGGGCGGCGACCCCACGGGCACCGGCCGCGGCGGCCCCGGCTACCAGTTCGCCGACGAGTTCCACCCGGACCTCCACTTCGGCCAGCCGTACCTCCTCGCCATGGCGAACGCCGGGCCCGGCACCAACGGCTCCCAGTTCTTCATCACGCTGGGCCCGACCCCGCACCTGAACTTCAAGCACACCATCTTCGGCCAGGTCACCGACCCGGAGTCGCAGTCGGTCGTCGACCGCATCGGCAAGACCGCGACCGGCCCGATGGACCGCCCGGTCAACGAGATCGTCATCGAGTCCGTCGTCATCGAGAAGTAGCACCTCCTCGATGAGCGAAGAGCAGTCGGCCCCGGTCTGCTATCGCCACCGGAACCGCCAGACGTACCTGCGCTGCGTGCGCTGCGACAAGCCGATCTGCGCCGACTGCCGGATCGACGCCCCCGTGGGCTTCCAATGCCCCGACTGCGTGGCCGAGGGCCGCCGGACGATGCGCAAGACGCGCTCCTCGTTCGGCGGCGGCTCGCGCGCGGGCGTCGCCGGGACCGCCACGAAGATCCTCATCGGCGCGAACGTCGCGGTGTTCGTCCTGGCTATCGTCGCGGGCGGCAGCTTCGCGGCGGTCACGTCCTCCGCGATGACGCCCCTGCACATGTTCGGCGCCGAGATCGGGTACGTGCCCGGCTACAGCACCGACGTGCCGGTGACGCTCTTCGGGAGCACGTTCACCGCGCCGGTCGTGGCCGCGGGCGGGTACTACCGCATGATCACGGGCATGTTCCTGCACTTCGGGGTCATCCACCTGCTGTTCAACATGGTGGTGTTGTGGATGCTCGGGCGGATCCTGGAACGCGACCTCGGGCCCGCGCGGTTCACCGCGGCCTACTTCCTGTCCGGCCTCGCCGGCTCGGTCGCGGTCTACCTGTTCTCCTACGACACGTTCACGGCCGGCGCCTCCGGCGCCGTCTACGGCCTGTTCGGGCTCCTCATCATGGTCAACCGCAAGCTCCGGCGCGACAACCAGGGCATCTACGTGCTCCTGGGCCTCAACCTGGTGCTGACCATCTTTATGGGCTTCAGCCTCGCGGGCCACGTCGGCGGCCTCGTCGGCGGCCTGATCTGCGGCGCGATCCTCACGTTCACGCCGCGCGAGCGGCGCCAGCTCCACTGGGTCGGCTTCGCGCTGTTCCTGATCGCGCTCGCCGCGGTCACGTTCTTCCAGACCGGCGCCCTCGACAACCGCTTCGACGTCGTCTAGCCCCGGGCCGCCGCAAGGCGGCCCCGGGGTCCGGCGAGTCCTGTCAGGTCCGGTCGGTCCGCGAGTTCTCCGCGCGATCGCCTTTGGGGCCCCTCCCCCCCCCGCCCCCACCCCACCCGCCCCTGGATCGTTAGTCGGACAGCTTCATGTCGGCGGCCCAGGTTCGGGCCTGGTCGAGGTCTTCCGGGGTGTCGCAGTCGAACCACGGGGGCGGACTGGCGTCCTCCCAGACCACGGTCTCGATGTCGATCCCGGTGAACAGGAACCTCGCGGGGGCTCCCGGCTCGACCACGGCCGCGTTGCGGCGGAGCCGCGCCGCGGGCCATACGCCGCACAGCCACTGCCTGCGTCCCGCGTTGTCGCAGAAGACCGCTCCGGTCTCAGGGCCCGCCGCGTCCGCTGTACCGAGGAGGAGCCGCAGCGCCTCCGGCGTCAGGAACGGGAGGTCCCCGGGGAGGACCGCGACCCGCGTGCAGTGGTCGGGGACGTGCTCCAGGCCGGTCCGGACCGACCTCGCCGGGCCCGAACCCGGCGGGTCCTCCAGGACCTGGACCACCCCTTCGGGGAGGGGCGCGGCGTCGGCGGGCCGCGCGCCCACCACCACCCGGGCGGCCGCCCCGGTGCAGGCCGCCAGCATCCGTTCGAGGATCGTCGCACCGTCGACGACCAGTTCGCTCTTCGCGCATCCGGCGAATCGCCGGGCCCTGCCGCCGACCAGGAGGATCGCGGCGAAATCGCTCGGGAGTTCACCCATGCCCCCAGACTAGCCATCAGCGCCGTGGCGCGGTGGCCTGTGGACGGTGCCGTTCGGGTACGTGTTCCCATGGGCCGCGGTGCGGTCTTCGGTGTCGGCATACCTTTCCTTTCTTTCGGGTCGGACGAGGTCGTGCGGGTTTCGGGGGAGGCCCGGGTTCAGTCCTCTTTCTCCGCGGCTTCGATGTCGCCGGTGCCGATCTTGTCGAGGGCGCTCGGCGGGTAGCCCGCCTGGAGTGCCGCCATGAGCATCTGGGCGAGCCGGTAGTGCGGGCTGGCCTTGAGCGCGGTCTCGAACGCTTCGAGGGCGAGGACGCCGTTGCCGAATCGGTAGGCCGCGAAGCCCGCGACCGTCGCGGCCGGGGCCAGGAGGTCGTCGGCCATGTGGCGCGCCACCCACAGCCACAGGTCGATCCGGTTCCCGTCGAGCCCGCCGGCGCTGATGCGGCGGAGCGCGTAATCGCGGATGTCCAAGTCGCCCAAGGCGAGGCCGATCGAGGCGATGTCCTCGGGGCCGGGGAGGGCCCGCGTGCTCAGCCAGTGGTCGATCGCATGGAGGTCGCGGGAGCGCTGGGCCGCCCAGTCGAGGTCCGCTTCGGCGGCGAGCGTCTGCGCGACCATCCGTTCGACCGCGGCGCGCCGGCCCGGCGGGGCCGGGGCCAGCTGCTCGGCGATCGCGGCGCGGTCAGCCGCCGCATAGCAGCCGGCGACCGCGACCTCGCAGGACGCCGGAGTGGACTCCGGGACCGGCGTGCCCTCGGAGGGGCAGCAGGGCTGGTCGCAGGTCAGACTGAACCAGCGGCCCTCGGTGACGCGGAGCTTGTCGAGCGGTTCGATGCCCGCGTGGTGGAAGCGGAGTGCCGCACGGGCGATCGACGCCTCGGCGACCTCCTTGTCGCCGTAGGCGATCACCACGCACTCGTCGCAGTCGTTGCGACTGAGCTGCGCCGTCAGGTCGACCAGGTGCTCCATGTGGTCGGCCGAGCCGGGAAGGTCCACCCGGAAGGTGCACTGGAGCTCCCGGTCGATGAGGCCCACCGCCACGAGGCTGTTCTCCGGGCGGAAGCCGATGAGATGCGGGAGTGTCGTCAGGAGGTCAGTGGGGCTCTTGATGCTGATTCTCGCCTGTGTCGTGCTCATCGGTCAACTGTCCGTCAGGTGTCGACTACTGGCAAGAATTCTTTTTCTGGCTGTGGATAACTTTTTGTGGTGAAGAAAGTGGTTGTGGATTGTTTGGCGTGTTCGGGAATCACGTGGTAGCCGCTCGGGGCGGCGCTTCCGCGCCGCCCCTTTCGGTGGGATCGGTTCAGGCGAGGCGCTTCGCCCCTGCGGCTTCGAGCACCGCGAACAGCACCACCAGCGCCGCCCCGCCGAGCATCACGACCACCCCGGCGACCGTCAGGTCCACCAGGCCCGTGAACGGCAGCGCCGCCAGCGCAGTGGCGGCGACGGCGTTGTTCACCACCACGCCGATCACCTGCCCGCGCACCAGGACCGGGTACCCGGCGACCAGGGCGAGTGCGACCGCGCAGCCGAGGAGGTACACGCCGAGCGGCACCGCCCAGGCCGGGCCGAGGCCCAGCAGCGAGTCGACCAGGGCGAACCCGGCGGTCATGAGGAGGCCGAACGCCGCGCACGCGGCGGCGTCCTGGCGCAGGAGGGTGCGGAGGCGGGCCTCGGCGGTGGCGGGGGCGGTCGTCGTCATGGGTTCCTCCACAAGGGGGTCGGGCGGGGCTCGGGTGGCCGCCGCATGCCGACCATCGTGGGCCCGGCGGGTCCGGTCCGCAATGACCTCGGAGGTCATGGCCGGGCGGCGCGGGCGCGGATACGGTTGCGCCGTGACCGTGCAGACCCTTCCCGCGTTCGGTGCGCTGCTGCGGCAGTGGCGCGAGCGCCGCCGCCTCAGCCAGTTCGAGCTGTCGGTGCGGACCGGCGTGTCCGCGAGGCACCTGTCGCGCATCGAGACCGGCCGGGCCGAGCCCAGCCGCCGCATGGTGCTGCGCCTCGCCGAGGACCTGGGTGTGCCGCTGCGGGAGCGGAACGCGCTGCTCGTGGCGGCCGGGTTCGCGCCCGCGTGGGACGAGACGGACTACTGGGACGAGCGGCTCGCGGTCGCCCGGCAGGCGGTGGCGCTGATCCTGGAGCACCACGACCCGCTCCCGGCGGTGGTGGTCGACCGGTTCGGGAACCTCCTCGACTTCAACGGCGGTGCGGCCGTGCTCATGGAGGGCGTCGACCCGGCCCTGCTGTCGGGGCGGGTGAACCTCGCGCGGGTCGCGCTGCACCCGGGCGGGATGGCGCCGCGGCTGCGGAACTTCCGGGAGGTGCAGCGGTACTTCCTCGACCGGCTGCGGGAGCAGTACGCGGTGGACGAGCACCCGGTGGTGGCCGCGCTCATCGAGGAGGTCGGCGGGTACGGGCCGGCCGGGGCGGACGACGGCGGGCGGGGCAGGGCCGAGTGGGACGACAGTGCGGCGCCGCACCCGATCGCGCTGCCGCTGCGGGTGGGGTCCTCGCGGGGCGAGCTGTCGATGTTCACGACGATCGCGACGTTCGGCGCGCCGCGGGACGTGACGGTCTCGGAGCTCGCCGTGGAGCTGTTCTTCCCCCTCGACGAGCCGACCCGGGAGGCGTTCGCCAAGGGCGCGTGAGGGGCCGTGGCGGGGCCCGCAGGTGCCGCGGAGGCCGCGCGGGCGGGCCCGGCGGGGGGCTAGGCTAGAAGGTCTGGAGCGGGCCGTCCGCGGGGGCGCGGCCGGGGGCCCAGCGAGGACAAAACCACAGGTCAAAGCGGGAGTCAAGCGTGTCGAACCAGTACGTCCACCTGCACGTGCACACCGAGTACTCGATGCTCGACGGAGCGGCGAAGCTCAAACCCCTGTTCGCGGAGGCGCAGCGGCTCGGGCAGCCCGCGATCGCCATGACCGACCACGGCAACATGTACGGCGGGTTCGCGTTCTACCAGGAGGCGAAGAAGACCGGCGTGAAGCCGATCCTCGGCATCGAGGCGTACATCGCGCCGCAGGACCGGTTCCACAAGAAGCCCGTGTTCTGGGGCGAGCCGTCCCAGCGCGGCGACGACCTCTCCGGTGGCGGCTCGTACACGCACATGACGATGGTCGCGAAGAACTCGACGGGCCTGAAGAACCTGTTCCGGCTCTCCAGCACCGCGTCGTTCGAGGGCTACTACTACAAGCCGCGCATGGACCGGGAGCTCATCGCGCAGTACTCCGAGGGGATCGTCGCGACCACCGGGTGCCCCTCGGGGGAGGTGCAGACCCGGTTCCGCCTCGGGCAGCACGAGGCGGCGTACCAGGCGGCCTCGGACTACCGGGACATCTTCGGGGAGGAGAACTTCTTCCTGGAGATCATGGACCACGACAACCAGATCGACATGCGCGTGAAGAACGAGCTGTACGAGATGGCGCAGAAGATGAAGCTGCGGCCGCTGGTCACCAACGACTCCCACTTCGTGACCGAGGACCAGAAGTCGACGCACGCGGCGCTGCTGTGCGTGCAGTCGGGGACGACCCTCGACGACCCGAAGCGGTTCAAGTTCGACGGCGAGGGCTACTTCCTGCGCTCGGCCGAGCAGATGTACGGGATCAAGACCGACGACCTGTGGCAGGAGGGCTGCGCGAACACGCTGCTCGTCGCCGAGATGGTCGAGTCCTACGACGACGTGTTCGCCGTGCAGGACCGGATGCCCGTGATCAACGTGCCGGAGGGGCACGACCAGGGGACGTGGCTGCGGGAGCAGGTGCGCACGGGCCTCGCGGAGCGGTTCCCGGGCCGGGACGTGCCCGCGGACTACCTGGAGCGGGCCGAGCTCGAACTGAACGTCATCATCAACGCGGGCTACCCGTCGTACTTCCTGGTGGTCGCCGACCTCATCTCCCACGCCCGGTCGATCGGGATCTACGTGGGGCCGGGCCGCGGGTCCGCGGCCGGTTCGCTGGTCGCGTACGCGATGAAGATCACGAACATCGACCCGATCGAGCACGGGCTGCTGTTCGAGCGGTTCCTCAACCCCGAGCGCGTCTCCATGCCCGACATCGACATCGACTTCGACGACCGGCGGCGCGGCGAGATGATCACGTACGCGACGGAGAAGTACGGGAAGGAGTTCGTCGCCCAGGTCATCACGTTCGGCACGATCAAGACCAAGGCCGCGATCAAGGACTCGGCGCGCGTCCACCACGGGCAGCCGGGGTTCTCGATCGCCGAGCGGATCACCAAGGCCCTCCCCCCGCCCGTGGCGGCCACGGACATCCCCCTGTCGGGGATCATGGACCCGGGCCACGACCGGTTCAAGGAGGCCCAGGAGGTCCGGTCGCTCATCGAGTCGGACGGCGAGGTCCGCACGATCTTCGACACGGCGCTGGGCCTGGAGGGGCTGATCCGCAACGCCGGCGTGCACGCCTGCGCGGTCATCCTGTCGTCGCAGCCGCTCGTGGACTGCATCCCCATGTGGGCCAGGCCGGACGGGTCGATCATCACCGGGTGGGACTACCCGTCCTGCGAGGACATCGGCCTCCTGAAGATGGACTTCCTGGGGCTGCGGAACCTCACCGTCATCGGCGACGCGATCGAGGCGATCAAGCTGAACCGGGGCATCGAACTGGACCTGGACACGCTCGCCACCGACGACCCGAAAGCCTATGAGCTGCTGGCGCGCGGCGACAGCCTCGGCGTGTTCCAGCTCGACGGCGGCGCCATGCGCGAGCTCCTCAAGCGCATGCAGCCCACCGAGTTCAACGACATCATCGCGGTGAACGCCCTGTACCGGCCGGGCCCGATGGCCGCGAACTCGCACAACAACTACGCGGACCGCAAGAACAAGCGGCAGGACGTCACGCCGCTGCACCCCGAGCTCGCGGAGGCCCTGGAGGAGATCCTCGCCGAGACGTACGGCCTGATCGTCTACCAGGAGCAGATCATGCGCATCGCGCAGAAGCTCGCCGGGTTCACGATGGGCCAGGCGGACGTGCTCCGCAAGGCCATGGGCAAGAAGAAGCTCGACGTCCTGGAGAAGCAGTTCGCGGCGTTCGAGGCGGGCATGCAGGGCAACGGGTACTCCAAGGACTCGATCAAGACCCTGTGGGACATCATGCTCCCGTTCGCCGGGTACGCGTTCAACAAGTCGCACGCCGCGGGCTACGCGCTCGTCGGGTACTGGACGGCCTACCTGAAGGCGAACTACCCGGCCGAGTACATGGCGGCGCTGCTCACCTCCGTGGGCGACTCGAAGGACAAGGCGGCCGTGTACCTGTCGGAGTGCCGGCGCATGGGCATCACGGTGATGCCGCCGGACGTGAACGAGTCGCGGCACATGTTCCACCCGGTCGGCAAGGACATCAGGTACGGGCTCGGCGCGGTCCGCAACGTCGGCGCGAACGTCGTCGCCGGGATCATCGAGGCCCGCGAGGAGAAGGGCGCGTACGGGGACTTCAAGGACTTCCTCCAGAAGGTCCCGGCGCCGGTGTGCAACAAGCGGACCGTCGAGTCGCTCATCAAGGCGGGCGCGTTCGACTCCCTCGGGCACGCCCGGCGGGGCCTCGCCGAGGTCCACGAGAAGGCCATCGACGCGATGGTGTCGATCAAGAAGGAGGAGGCGCGCGGCCAGTTCGACCTGTTCGGCGGCATGATGGAGGAGACCACCGACACGCTCGGCGTGGACCTGACCATCGCCGACGACGAGTGGGACCGGCGCGACAAGCTCGGGTTCGAGCGGGAGATGCTCGGCCTGTACGTCTCCGACCACCCGCTCAACGGGTTCGAGCGGCTCCTGTCGGCGAACGCCGACCGGCCGATCGCGGCCCTGCACGGCGAGGAGCTGCCCGACGGCGCCAACGTGCGCGTCGCCGGGATCCTCCAGAACGTCGCGAAGCGGGTCACCAAGCAGGGCAAGCTGTGGGCGTCGGCGACCCTGGAGGACCTCGCCGGCTCCATCGAGGTGCGGTTCTTCCCGAACACGTACGAGCTGGTGTCGGAGTCGCTCGCCGACGACCTCATCTGCTGCGTCAAGGGCAAGCTCGACCGCCGGGACGGCACCGCGCAGCTCATCGCGCAGGACCTCGCCGTCCTCGACACGACCTCCGGGCCGGAGTCGAACTCGGCGCCGATCACGCTCGCGCTGCGCGCCGCGTCGGTGAACCCCGACCTCATCGAGAAGCTCTCCGACACGTTCAAGACCCACCGCGGCGAGGCGCAGGTCCGCGTCCAGATCGCCAACGGCCCCAAGACGACCCTGCTCGCCCTCGGCGACGCCTGGCGGGTGCGGCCCTCCGTGGAGCTGTCCGCGGACCTGAAGGCGCTGCTCGGCGCCGGGGCCCTCATGGGCTGAGGGAGAACAGTGCGGACCGGGCCCGTCGTCCTCGACGGGCCCGGTTCCGTCTCCGGAATGGTGTGTGACGCGCATCGCACGAGGCGCGGTCACATCGGCGGCCCGGCATCCGTCATGGAGGCAGCACCGTCCACCGAGAAGGGAACACCGCCATGACCGTCCTGCCCCGCATCGAGAACCCCGCCCAGTACCTCCCTGTCGTCAACGAGATCGCCGCCGCCGTCAACAAGGTGAACGCCGACGGCGTCCTCCCCGCCGCGATCGCGTCGCTCGTGCACCTGCGCGTCGGGCAGCTCCTCGGCTCCAGCTACTTCACCTCCCGGCAGCTCGAAGCCTCCGGCGAGACCCCCGAGCGCCTCGGCGCCGTCGCCACCTGGCGCACCTCGCCGCTGTTCACCGACGCCGAGCGGTCCGCGCTGGCCCTCGCCGAGGCCGTCCACACCCCGAACCCGACCGGCGAGCGCGTCTCCGACGAGGTCGTCGACGAGGCCCGCAAGCACCTCACCGAGGAGCAGATCGTCGTCCTCATCGGGGTCCTCGGCCAGATCGGGTTCTTCATGCCGCTCGCGCTCATCGGCAGCCCCAAGGTCGGCGTGTCCTTCGCCGAGCAGTGGCAGCGCTAAAGGGAGACAGGAGGAAGGGCCCGCGCACTGCGCGGGCCCTTTTCCGTGCGGCTGTCGTTGTCGCAGAGGCTCAGACGAGGACGCCGAGTGTGAGTGCGGCGGCCGCCGGGACCAGGTACATGAGCGGGGCCACGAGGGTCGAGTAGGAGCGGGCCCGCAGCACGGTGACCACCGCGCCGAGGAAGTACAGGACCAGGCCGGCCCCGGCGGCGATGCCGATCCACGGGACGACCAGGCCCGCGAGGAGGCCGACGGCCCCGGCGGCCTTCGCAAGGCCCAGCCAGAACCACCACGACTGAGGGACGCCGTAGTGGCGGAGGGGCTCGACCACGTACGCGGCCTTCGCCCAGATCGAGTAGGCCGAGAACCCGGTCCAGAGGGCCGCGACGACGGTGACGGTGTAGAAGGCGATGCTCATCGGACTGCTCCGGTTCTGTAGGACGCTGTTGCCCGTGTGAACCGGGGCGCCGCCCCGATGTGACCGGCAGTGACCGGTGTCACCTGTCGGTGGCGGGTTCTAGTATTCGTCGGTGACACCGCAGATGCTGCCGATCGCGGGCGGGACCGCGACACTGCACGACCGGCGGACCGAGCGCTCCTGGACCGCCGAGGTCGCGCCGTTCCGCCTGGGCGCCGTGCCGGTCACGCGTGCCCTGTACGCCGAAGTGCTCGGCGGCGATGCCGGAGACGGCACCGGGGACCTCCCGGCCGTCGACGTGTCCTGGCTCGACGCCGTCCGTTGGTGCAATGCGCTCTCGGCCCGTGAAGGGCTGCGGCCGGTCTACGCGGGCGCGGAGACCGGCGAGAGCGATGCCGTGGAGTGGGACCGGGCCGCGGACGGCTACCGGCTGCCCGCCGAGGCCGAGTGGGAGCACGCCTGCCGGGCAGGGACCGCCGGCCCCCGCTACGGCGACCTCGACGCGATCGTCTGGCACCGCGGCAACTCCGGGGAGCGCCTCCACGAGGTCGCCGGACGCGAACCGAACCCGTGGGGCCTGTACGACATGCTCGGCAACGCCTGGGAGTGGTGCTTCGACGTGTACGACCGAGAGGTCTACCGCGACTACCGGGTCATCAAGGGCGGCGGCTGGTTCGACGAGCACTGGTCGTGCCGGGCCGGCGTCCGCCGCCGCACCATGCCCGTCCTGCGCATCGACGACCTCGGATTCCGCTTGGCCCGCAACGCGTGACGCGGGCCTTCAGGCCCAGCGGTCCACCGAGACCGCCGTCGGGCTCCGCGGCCTCGTCGCGACGCTGGACGAGTGAGGGTCTAGGACCAGTTCGCGCGGCGCGCGGCCCGCCGCAGCACCCGCAGCAGCAGCGGCCCCGTCAGGACCAGCAGCACCGCCGTCGTCACGGCCCGGCCCACGTCCCAGCCCAGCGACGTCGCCAGCGAGTACGCGAGCAGCCGCGGCAGGTTCTCGCCGAGCCCGCCGCCCGGCACGTACGCCAGCTCCCCCTGCGTGATCGCGAACGGCCAGAACGACAGGTTCATCAAGAGCCCGTAGGCGAGGGACGCGACGACGCCGTAGCCGACGAGCAGCGCGACCTCCCCGGCCCGGCCCGGCTGCGTGTCCGGCGTGCGCGGCAGCAGCCCCGCGCCCAGTCCCACGAACGCCGCCGCGAACATCTGGTACGGCATCCACGGCCCCACCCCGCCGGTGAGCAGCGCCGACGCGAACAGGCCCGTGCACCCCAGCAGGAACCCGAACCCGGCCCCGAACACCCTGCCCGCCAGCACGATCAGGAAGAACACCGTCTCCACCCCGGCCGCCCCGGCCCCGAACGGGCGCACCGCCGCGACCACCGCCGACAGCACCCCCAGCAGCGCCACCGCCCGCGCGTCCAGGCCGCCGTCGCCCAACTGCACCACCACCGTCGCGGTGACGAGCGGCAGCAGCAGCGCGAACAGCCAAGGGCCCGAAGTGGTCTCCGTCAGGGCCCCGCCCGGGGCCGCGAGCAGCGGCCACGACATCGCGACCAGCCCGAACCCGGCCGCGAGCGCCAGCGCGAGCGCCGCCCGGCGGTGGACCGCCGGGCGCGGGACCTCACTCACCGCCGCGCCCCAGGGCCGCGGCGACCTCGGCGACGGTCTGCCAGCCGGGCAGGATCTTCTCCACCTGCGGCGCGAACATCGGGGAGGCGGCCGTGATCTGCCGGGCCGGGCCGTCGGCGACGACCTCGCCGTCGGAGAGGACCACGACGCGGGAGGCGAACTCGGCGCAGAACTCGACGTCGTGCGTGGACACGACCACGCAGTGCCCGGCCTGCGCGAGGGTCTTCAGGCGGGAGGCGAGCGCGGCCTTCCCGGGGTAGTCGAGGCCGCGGGTCGGCTCGTCGAGGAGCAGCAGCGGCGGTGCGGCCGTGAGGGTCACGGCCAGGGCGAGCGCGAGGCGCTGCCCCTCGGAGAGGTCGCGGGGGTGGGCGGCGGGGTCGGCGCCGTCGACGAGGTCGTCGAGGATCTTCGCGCACGTGCCCTTGGGGGCGCGGCCGTCCGCGTCCGCGTCGGCGCATTCGGCGGCGACGGTCTCGGCGTACAGGAGGTCGGCGGCCTCGGCGGGCACGAGCCCGGCGAGGCGGCGCCGCTCCGCGGGCTTGCGGGACGCCGGGTCGGTGCCCGCGACGGCCACGGTCCCGCCGGACCGCCTCCCGGTGCCCTGGAGGGCCCACATGAGGCTGGACTTCCCGGACCCGTTGCGGCCCATGAGGGCAATGCGCTCGCCGCGCGCCGCGGCGAGGTCGATCCCGGCGACCGCGCGCACACCCGGGTAGTCGACGGTGACGCCGCGGGCCTCCAGCAGCGCCGGTTCCAGCGGGGCGGACGGGACGGGAGTGTCGGTGGGCCGCGCTACGGTTCGGGCACGTTCGGTGAGGGTCTCGCGGAGTCCGGCCGCGTGGCGGCGGGCCTCGCGGATCGTCACCGGCGGGCCGGGCCACCCGGCGAGGCGCCCGAGGCCGACCACCGGGGGAGCGACCGGCGAGTCGGCGAGGACTTCGCCGAGCGGACCGGCGGTGACACGGCTGCCATTGAGGAGGAGGGCAGAGTCTGCGTATTGGACGACGCGTTCGAGCCGGTGCTCCGCCAGCAGCACCGTGACACCGAGGTCGTGGACGAGCCGGTGCAGCACTGACAGCACCTCGTCGGCCGCGGCCGGGTCGAGCGCCGAGGTCGGCTCGTCGAGCACGAGCGCGGCGGGCCCGGCGACCAGGGCCGCGCCGATGGCGACCCGCTGGCGCTGACCCGACGACAGCTGCGCGAGCGCGCGGTCTCGCACGTCGGCGAGGCCCAGCAGGTCGACGATCTCGGTGACGCGCTTGCGCATCGCCGCGGGTGCGATGCCGAGCTGCTCGGCGGTGTAGGCGAGTTCGAGCTCGACCTCGTCGGTGACGAACCCTGCGAGCGGGTCCTGCCCGACGTACCCGACGACGTCGGCGAGGTCCGCGGGGGTCGCCGTGCGCACCTCGCGCCCGGCGACGGCGATGCGGCCGCGCATGTCGCCGCCGCTGAACCGGGGGACGAGCCCGTTGACGGCCTTGAGGAGCGTGGACTTCCCCGCGCCCGTCGGGCCGACCAGCAGGCAGAACTCGCCCTCGGGCAGCGCGAACGACACATCGTCGAGCACGGGCGCCGCGGTTTCGGCTGTCCCGCCCGCACCGGACGGCGGCGGCCCGTAGGCGAAGGTGACGTGCTCGAACACGATGGCGTCGACGGTCATCGGGTGCCTTCCGTTGCCGAGGTGTCGGTGTCGGTGTCCGCGGCCGGACGGCGCCCGCTGTCAGGAGCTGCGGCTCCGGAGCGCGCAGCGGAGCGACGGTCGCTTTGCGGTGCTCCGGTGCTCGCCGCCGAACGCCCGACGTGGTCGTCCGCGGGCTGCGGGTGCGTGCCGGTGCGCCGCCCTGCGGCCGTGGCGTCGGGCGCCGACGGGACGAGGAGCGCGGGTGTGGCGGCGAGGAGGACCCCGGCCGCGGCGTACAGCGGCAGCGGGGGCATGTGGAGCGGCGCGGCCGCGGGCCACAGGGCCGCGGGTTCGAGGGCGAGGCTCGCCACCGACCCGGCCACAGCGGCCGCGCCGGAGGCGGCGACCGCCCAGTCCTTGGGGCCGAACCGGTCCGGCCGGTACCTGGTGTGTGGCACGCGCCGGGACGCGAACGCGATCCCGAACACCGCCGCGGCCGCACCGACCGCGAGCACGCCCCACGCGAGCGGCGCGGGCGTGGCGTTGCCGAGCAGTGAATAGGCGCCCGCGCACAGGCCGAGGAGCCCGACCAGCAGTGCGGCCCCGGTCGCCCGCCGCGCCGGCGCCGGGACGCCCGCCGCGCGACCGTACCCGCGCGAGGCCATGGCGGCGGCGAGGTGCAGCGACCGGTCGAGCGCCTCGTGCAGCACGGGCGCGACGACGGTGCGCATGAGGTTCGCCGGGCTGCGGCCCGTGTTGCCGCGCAGCGCCCTCGCCCGCCGGACCCGCCCCACCGAGGCCACCAGCTGCGGCGCCACCGACAGCGCGACGACGACCGCGACGCTCACTTCGTACAGTGCGGCCGGGACGGACCGCAGGAGCCGCCGCGGGCTCGCGAGCGCGTTCGCCGCGCCCACGCACACCAGGAGCACCGCGAGCCGCATCCCGTCGTAGAGCGCCGCGAGCGCGCCCTCCGCGGTCACGTTCCCGCCGAGCCGGAACCCGGCCGCCCACTCCGGGAGCGTCACCGAAGGCAGCGTGAACAGGACCGTCGGCCCGTCCGAGCCGCCGAAGACCACATAGAACGCCATGCGGACCGCGACCGCGCTCAAACCGATGTAGAGGAACACCCGGTACGCGCCCGACCAGGGCTCGTCCCCGCGGCAGAACGCCACGACCAGGCCGGCGACGGCGGCGATGAGCAGCAGCAGCCACGGGTTCGCGGTGCGCCCGGCCGCGGTCGCGAGGAGCAGCGCCCACGCCCACCACGCGACGGGGTGGGCGGTGCGGCGGCGCATCGGGCCGAGGTCGGTCGGCACGGTCAGGCGCGCCGCTGCCGGAGCCGCCAGGCGGCGAGCGCGCCGATCACGGCGAGCACGGCCACGGCGATGACCCACGTGTACGACGCCCCGCCCGAATCCGACTCGGCCTCAGGGGCGTCGGCTACGGCGTCGGGGGGCGCGATGGCGGGCGGCGCGGAGCCGTCGCCGAACGCCCAGCCCTCGAAGTCGCCCGCGTCAGGGGTCGCGTCGGCGCCGCCGACCATCGAGTACGTCCACTCCGCGTCCCCGGCGTTCGCGTGCCAGTACGACCAGTACGCGTCCGCGGGAGGCGAAGCGCCGCAGTCGGTCGCGGGGAGCGCGTCGATGCTGCACACCATGCCGCGGATCGCCGCGACCTCGGTCACCGCGAACCCGGCCTGCGCGAGCGCGTCGAGTCCGTCCGCCGGATCGGCCGCGCACCCGGTCTCCAGCCCGTCCAGTTCACCGAAGTCGACCACAACCACGACCCCGCCGCAGCGCTCCTGCGCCCCGGCCGGGGCCGCGGGGAGCCCCGCGGCGGCGACGGCGCCGAACAGCACCGCGCCGAACCCGGCGGCGCCACTGCGCAGCACCGGGAGGACCGCGCGCAGCCAGCGCCCGCCGGTCAGGCGGGCGCTGGCTGCGCGTCGTTCGTGTCGAGGCACGGGGAGGACTACTTGTCCTTGCCCTCGCCGGAGTCGTCGCCAGGCTCGTCGCCCGTCGACTTGTCCGAAGCGGACTCGTCGGCGGCGGCCTCTTCGGCGTCGTCGGTCTTCGGCGCGTCGGCGACCGGGGCCGCAGGGGCCTCGGCGGCCGTGTCGCCCGAACCGGCGCCCCGGCGCGAGCGCAGCGTGAAGACCACGATCAGGGCGGCGATGACGACGACCGCGGCGATGATCGCCCACGTCAGCCACGAGGTCGAACCCGACTCGTCCTCTTCGGCCGCAGTGGCGGTCGCGTCGCCCGCGTCCGCCGAAGCGCAGTCCACGGCCGGCACGTCGGCGGCCGAACCGGAGGCGTCGAGCGTCGCGAGGTTCTGGCCCGCGACCGGGACGATGGCCTGCGCGGTCGCCAACAGGCGCGTCGCCTCGCCGAAGTCCGCGTCCTCGGGGTTCGTGTACATGAACGCGCCGGGGGCGGCGCCGTCGCAGCCGAACTGGAGCGTCAGCAGGAACGCCACGGCCCGCTCGGCCGCGTCGGCGCGGCCCGCCGCGAGGAACGCCTGCGCGGCGACCGCGGTCGTGTTCGCGTTCTCGCCGAACCCGCCGTCGAACCCGCCGTCCTCGGCCTGCGCGCCCTCCAGCCAGGTCACGGCCGACTCCAGGGACGCCGAAGCCGGGTCGCCGAGGCTCACCAGCGCCGGAACCGCGAGGCCGGTGGTGTCCGCGTCCGACACGCAGTCGTCGCCGCCGTCGGCGTCGCCGTAGCTGAACCCGCCGTCGGGGCACTGGACCGCGGCGAGGCCGGCCGCGGCCGTCTCGCCCGCGGCCGTGTCGGTGCGCGAGAGCCCGAGGACCGCCCACGCGGTCGACAGGGCCGTGCCGTCGCCGTACGTGCCGTTCGCGGCCTGCGACGCGGCGACCTCCTCGGCGAGCTTGATCCCGCCGAAGTCCGTCGGGTCGCCCCCGGCGGTCGCCACGACGTACATGACCTTCCCGGCCGACCCGGCGTTGAACCCGGCCGCGCCGGTGGCGTCCGTGTTCACATACGGGCTGAGGACCTCGGAGTCGTTGAGCCATTCGAGCGCGGTCCGGACCTGGTCGGCGCCGACGCGGGCGGCCTGGAGGCCGATGACCGCGTCGAGCGTCGTCGCCGGGTCCTGGTTCCAGGCGGTCCCGTCGGACTGGGCGGCCAGCCAGGACGCGGCCGCCGCCGCGGGCTCCGCGAACGGCTCGGACGACTGGGCGTGCGCGGGCGAGGCCGCGAGCAGGGTGACGGGCAGGGCCGCTGCGATGAGCACGCGGCCGGCAAGGTGGCGCATTGCCTGACCTTTCCTAGAGCGAGTGGGTCTTCGGGCAGGCGGCTGCGCCGCAAGCGCCTGTAGACCACGACAGGCGTTGACAATTCCGTTGGGCGCGGCGGGCATTCGGGCTCACGCGGGTGGACCGGGCAGGAACAGAAGGGTGCCCGGTTGTCGCCATGGGGCGACCGCGACTACCGTTGCGGGTCAGCGCCGGCCTTTCACCGGACTTCCCCCGCCAGACGCCTGTTCAGTTTGCGCTCATTCTCGCCGGTGCCCCCGGGGGTGTCAAGCCGGACGCCTCCGCAGTGCGACCGTTCACTCGCGCCTCGTGAGTCAACTCCCGCCTTGCGGTTATTGACCCGTAGCACCGGGTGTCGATACGGTGCTCAACGTGAGCAGAAATAAGAACGCCGATTTGGACAGAGTCCTTCGCGCTGCGACACGGGTCTTCCTGGACAGGGGGTTCTCCGCGACCTCCATGTCGGACCTGGTCGCCGCCACCGGCATGAACCGCGCCGGGCTCTACGCCGCGTTCGGGTCCAAGCACCAGCTCTACATCACAGCGCTGCAACGATATAGGGACGACACCGAACCGGAGCTGCGCGCCATAGCCCGCAGCGCCACCGGCCGCGGCACCGAGGAGGACGCCGCCGGTGGGGAAGCGCTGCGCGCCGTGGGCGAACTGCTCGACGTCGTCGTCCGCCACTCCAAGGAGGGCGGCTTCATCGTCCGCGCGGCCGTCGAACTCGCCGACGACCCCGCCACCATGCGCCGCGTCCAGGACGCCTGGACCGACCTCGAACGCGACCTCGCCGCGATCCTCGCCCGCGCCGTCGAACGCGGCGAACTCGACCCCGCCGCCGACCCCGGCCGCCTCGCCCGCACCGCCCTCGTGTTCGTCCAGGGCGCGCTCGTCACCGGCCACGCCGACGAGGACGACTCCCGCCTCGCCGACGCCGCCGCGGGCCTCGTCGACCTCCTGGCCTCCTACAGGCCCTCGGCGACCGCCGCGCCGATCCGCAGCCAGGCCGCGGACGACGCCTTGCTCAACGAGTCGTAGCGGATCGGCTCCCCCGAGTCCAGCAGCTTCTCGTACGGCGCCAGCAGCACCGCCCGGGTCCGGGCCGCGAAATGCCGCTGCACCGCGGGCAGGTCCACGTCCTTGCGGTGGGCCGGCATCGACACCACCGACACCGCGCCGCGCACCAGGTCCCGCCGGCCCGTCTGCTCCAGGTGGTCGAGCATCCTCGCGGCGGTCTCCGCCGAGTCGTTCCGCGCCGACATCGTCACCACCAGCTGGTCGGTCGCGTCGATTGCCGCCTGCCAGTTCTGGGCCCGCACGTTGTTCCCGGTGTCCACCACGATGAGCTTGTAGAACCGCGACACCGCCTCCCGCAGGTCCCCGAACGACTGCGCCGTGAGCATCTCCCCGGCCGTCGCCGACTCGTCCGAGGCGAGCACGTCGAACATCGCGCCGCCCTGCGCGCGCACGTACTGCGACAGGTCGCCGATCCGCCCCGTCGGGCCCTTGAAGTGGTCGAGGTCCCGCAGCAGGTCCCTGACGGTGCGCACATGGAAGTCCTGCTGCGCGCGCATGCCCAGCGTCCCCTGTGTCTCGTTGTTGTCCCACGCGAGCACGTACCCGCCCCGGTGGCGCCCGAACGCGCTCGCGAGCATGAGGACCGCGACGGTCTTCCCCGCGCCGCCCTTCGGGTTCACGACGGTGATCTGGCGCAGGCCCCCGAAGTTGCGGCGCACGGTCTCGACCGCCCGCTGGCGGGCGCGTTCGCGCGGACCCGGCGGCAGCGCGACGGTCCCGAAGCTCAACCGGTGCAGAGCGCCGCGCAGGCCCGTCTCGGCGACGGGCGCGCGCGGGGGCACGACCCGCCGGGACGCGAAGTCGTCGGCGGTGACGCCGACGCGCTCCAGTGCGCCGGCGTGGTCGGGGAACACGGGCACCGGGACGTGCGGAGAGACAGTGTGTGGCGCGCCTTGCGCGGGCGGCGCGGGCCAGCCGTCGGCCGCGGGGTGCTGCCCGTTCGGGGCCTCCGCGGGCATCGGCATCGCGGGCGGCGGGGGCGCGCTCGGCACGTGGTCGGTGGTGCGCGGGTTGTGGACGCCCTCCGGCCCGGCCGCGTACTGCGCGTTCACCTCCGGCGGAGCGAACGGAGACCACGCGGGAGCATCCGGCCGGTGCAGAGGAACGGTGTCCTCTTCGGTGTGCTCCATCGGGACTCCCAGCGTGAGACGGCGGTTACCCGCCTATTGTGTCCCATCCGTTCGTGTCCGCGTGGGAACTCCACGTGGCCGGACCGCGCGTGCTACAGCAGTCGCGGCTGCTCAGGACCCGAGTGCGGTTGCGGGACCATCCCGAATGGACTGAAGAGCCCCTGGTCCACATCGGCCAGGAGGGGCGAACCCGCACCGGTGTGGGAGACGTAGGCGAGGTCGCGGGTCCGGCCGAGCGCCACGTACAGCTCGCGGCGGGCGGCGGCCGTGTTCGGCCAGTCCTCGGCGGTCACGCCCGTGAGGCACACCACGCGGTACTCGCCGTCGGCCGCCTCGGCGACCGACAGGCCGTCGGGTCCGATGACCGCCAGCTCGTCCTCGTCGACCCCCATCTCGGCGAGCCGGTCGGTGAGGGCTTCCACGAAGCGCTTCTCGTCGTCGGCGTCGACCGCGAAGTACCGGCCGATCCCCGAGCCCTCCAGGGCCGGGCGCTCGGGCTGCACGAGGCGGCCCGGGACGCGGCTGATCGGCTCGACCACCTGCGAGGCGGCCACGAGGACCGCGGCGGGGCTGCGGTGGTTGCGCGACAGGCGCATCACGTGCGCCTGCGGGAACTGCTCCCCGAACGCCGCGAACGCGGCGGGCTCGCCCGCGCACAGCGCCGAGTCCGGGTCGCCGGTGGCGGTCACGTCCGCCTCGGGCCCGCGGCGCTCGGTCAGCTGCCGGAACAGCCGCATCGGCATCCGCGGCAGGTCGTCGATGAACAGGTGGCCCAGTTCGGGCGGTGACGCGGCGGCGAAGTCGTCGAACTCCGCGACGGTGATCGCCGCGGCCTCGCGGCCCAGCAGCGTCCCCAGCTCCCGCCTGATCCTTGCCGCGCCCGCCGTCGAGGCGGCCAGCACCAGGCACTGTCTGGCGGGCACGCCCAGCTCCTGCACCAGGTACGCGGTGCGGCGGATGAGCAGGTGGGTCTTCCCGGTCCCGGGCGAGGCGTTGATGAGCAGCGGCCCGCGCCCGGCGGCCGCGGCCACGCGCTGCATCGCGTCGAGGGAGTCGAGCAGGCCCGCCCCCACTTCGTCCATGCCGGTGAGCAGCGGGGCGGACTCCAGCCACGGGTCGGGCGTCCGCGTCGTCAACGCCGGCTCCGGCATCGGCACGGACTCGCGGACGTACCGCGAATGGGGCCGGTGCGAGCGGCGCCGCCGCTCGCCGGTGGTCCGCATGTCGGCCGAGAGCTCGAACAGCGGGGACGCCACCTGCGGCTGCTTTCGTTCATCAGGACGGCGCACACATGCATCCTCGCAGATCCGCACCGCCCCCGAGCCAGCGGCTCCCGACCCCGACCCGATTCCGCGCCCCCGCACCGCCCCGCATCGCACCCCGAACCCGCCGGAAACCGCGCCGCGACAGCGAACACGACAAGCCCTCATCCGCCCCTCGGCCGAGATTCAACCGGGCTTCAACCGGGCCGCACCTGCGAACGCGCACCGTGTCGGACCCGAGGCGTACGGTCATGGATAGGGGGCGCCGCGCGGGACAAATCCGGAAAATCCGCTTTCACGTTTCGCGCGGCGACACGGCCCCGCGACCGGCCCGCCTCACCCGCCCGCGAACGGCGGCAGCACCTCGACCGTGACCCCCGCGCGCAGCACCGTCCCCGGGTCCCGCGCGGCCAGCCCGTCCACCAGGAGCGTCGACGCCGACAGGACCTTCCCGAGCGCCGGGCCGTGCCGTCCCTCCAGGACCGCCTTCAGCTCCGCGACGTCCGCGGCGCTGACCTGCTCCTCGCCGCGCCCCGCGGCCGCCTTCGCGCCCGCGAAGTACCGCACCGTGACCACCCTCAGCCCCCGATCGCCGACATGGGCCGGGACGGCTGGAGGAACGACGGGTCGTCGATGCCGTGCCCGGGCAGCTTGCCCCACATGGCCTCCCGCCACCGCGCGGCGATCTCCGCGTCGTCGGCGCCCTCGCGCAGGAGCCCGCGTAGGTCCGTCTCGCTGCGGGCGAACAGGCAGTTGCGGACCTGCCCGTCGGCGGTGAGCCGGGTGCGGTCGCAGTCGCCGCAGAACGGCCGCGTCACCGAGCCGATGACGCCGACCTTCGCGGGCCCGCCGCCGACCAGCCACGTCTCGGCCGGGGCCGACCCGCGGTGCGCGGGGTCGGGCACGAGGTCGAACTCGGCGCGCAGGGCGTCGAGGATCTCGGCGGCGGTGACCATCTCGTCGCGGCGCCACACGCCCGCCGCGTCGAGGGGCATCTGCTCGATGAACCGCAGCTCGTAGCCGTGATCCAGGGCGAACCGCAGGAGCGCGGGCGCCTCGGTGTCGTTGACGCCGCGCATGAGCACGGTGTTGATCTTGACCGGCGCGAGCCCGGCGGCGGCCGCGCCCGCGATCCCCGCGAGGGTCGCGTCGAGGCGGTCGCGCTTCGCTAGAGCCTTGAACGTCTCGCGGTCGAGCGTGTCGAGCGAGACATTGACGCGGTCGAGCCCCGCGGCGGCGAGCGTCGGCGCGAGCTTGTCGAGCCCGATCGCGTTGGTGGTCAAGGAGGTCTCGGGGCGCGGTTCCAGAGCGGCGGCCTCGCGGACGATGCCGGGGAGGCCGGGGCGCAGGAGCGGTTCGCCGCCGGTGAAGCGCACTTCGCGCACGCCGAGGTCGCGGACAGCGATGCGGACGAGCCGCGACACCTCGTCGTCGGTGAGGAGCTCAGGTCTAGGCAGCCAGGGGAGTCCGGCCTCGGGCATGCAGTAGGCGCAGCGCAGGTTGCAGCGGTCGGTGAGGGACACGCGCAGATCGGTGGCGACGCGCCCGTGCCGGTCCCGCAGGGCGCCGGGGCCCTGGGCGCTCGCGGGCTCCGGGGAGCCGGGTGCGGGGATCGGTGCAGGCATGGTTCGAGCGTAGTCCCCCACTATGACAGTTTCGTAAAGTGAGACACGAGTCCCATGAGTTGGGAGCGGTAGGCGCGGCCGAAGAGCGTGGTGTGCACCAGGAGCGGGAACAGCTGGTGCAGCGGCGTCCGCTCCTCCCAGCCGTCGGCGAGCGGCGCGGCCTCGGCGTACGCGGCGATCACGGTGTCGAGCAGCGGCGTCCCGCCCCACAGGCGCAGGTTCGCGAGGTCGGTCTCGCGGTGGCCGCCGTGCGCGGCGGGGTCGATGAGCCACGCGCGCTCGCCGCCCCAGAGGACGTTGCCCCACCACAGGTCGCCGTGGACGCGCGCGGGCGGCTCCTCGGGCCCGGCGAGGCCGTCGAGTCGGGACGCGAGCCGCTCGATCGCCTCGGTGTCGGCGGCGTCGAGGGCGCCGTTGTCGCGGGAGGGCTTCAGGTACGGGGCGATGCGCCTGGCGGCGTACCACTGCGCCCAGGTCCCCTCGGCCGGTTCGTTGTCCATGAAGGTCTCGCCGATGTAGCCGCGCCAGGGCGCGCCGAACCGGTCGGCTCCCGCCGCGTGCATCTGCGCGAGGTCGCGGCCGAGCCCCGCGGCGAGTTCGGCGGTGGGGGCGGCGGGTTCGATCCACGGTTCGACGAGCATCGCGTCGTCGGCGTGCAGCAGCGGCACGACCGCGCCGGTCGCTTCGCCGAGCCAGCGGAGGCCGTTGGCCTCGGCGGCGAGGTAGCCGGGGGCGCGGCCCTCGGCGAACTTCGCGAACAGGTGGGAGCCGTCGTCGAAGGTGAGGCGCTGCGCGGAGGCCGATCCGGCGCTCGGGGTTTCGAGGGGCATCGAGAAGTCGTTGGCCTTCACCGGGGTCGTGCGGACCCGCTGGTGCTCGATGAGCTGCGGCAGCAGCCGGAGGTCGCGGCGGTCGGGGGCTTCTCTCACGGGTTCAATGTAACCGAAGCCGGGGCGCTCCACCGCGGTGAAAGGCCATGTCCGGGCCCGGCGCCCGGGCCCGCGGGATCCGGAGTGCTCGGTCGGCGCCCGTGCACGGGCTCCCTGGACTGCGGACTCCCCGGACGCCGTCGCGCGCCGCCCGCCGATCGCGAACGCCCGGAACGGGACCGGGCCGGACCGCGAAGCGGTCCGGCCCGGCCGGTGTCCTTGCCGCCCGTCCTCAGGCGAATGTCCTGTTCAGAGGCATTGTCGGTGGCCGCGGGTACGGTCGAGGCGGTCGGACGGCCCGGCATGCGGGTGCCGGGTCGCCCGACCGGCCGAGAACGGATGCGGGTCGAGAGCAGCGGAGCCGCTCTAGCCGAGTTTCGCCGCCACGTAGTCGATCGCCTCGGTGAGCTTGGCGGTGTCCGCCGGGTCCACCGCGGGGTAGGTGGCGATGCGGAGCTGGTTGCGGCCGAGCTTGCGGTACGGCTCGGTGTCGACGATCCCGTTGGCGCGCAGCACCTTCGCGATCTCAGCGGCGTCGACGCCGTCGAAGTCGACCGTGGCGACCACGTTGGAGCGGAGGGAGGGGTCGGTCACGAACGGAGTCGCGAACGTGCTCGCGTCGGCCCACGAGTAGACCGCACCGGCCGATTCGGCGCAGCGCTTGGCGGCGGCGTCGAGTCCGCCCGCGGCGTTGAGCGCGTCGACCTGCTCGGCGGCGAGCACCACGGTGGCCACGGCCGGCGTGTTGTAGGTCTGCTCCTTGCGGGAGTTGTCGATCGCGGTCTTCAGGTCGAGGAACGCGGGGATGTACCGGCCGGACGCGGCGATGCGCTCGGCGCGCTCGATCGCGGCGGGGCTGAGGACCGCGATCCACAGGCCGCCGTCCGAGGCGAGGCCCTTCTGCGGCGCGAAGTAGTAGCAGTCGGTCTCGGTGAGGTCGACCGGCAGGCCCGCGGCGGCGGAGGTCGCGTCGTGGAGCATGAGCGCGCCCTCGTGCGCGACGCGCTTGACGTCCACGGCCACGCCGGTGGAGGTCTCGTTGTGCGGGGTCGCGTAGACGTCCACGCCCTCCTCGTACGAGAGGTACGCGGCGGTGCCGGGCTCGGCGGTGACGATCGTCGGGTCGCCGAGGTGCGGGGCGATCTTCACGGCCTTGGCGAACTTCGAGCCGAACTCGCCGAAGGTCGCGGCCTGGGCGCGGTCGTCGACGAGGCCGAACACGGCGACCTCCCAGAACGCGGTCGCGCCGCCGACGCCGAGGACGACCTCGTACCCGTCGGGGAGGCCGAAGAACTCGGCGAGGCCGGCGCGCAGGCGCCCGACCTGCGACTTGACGGCCTTCTGGCGGTGGGAGGTGCCCATGACGGACCTGCCGAGACCGGACAGCGCGCTCATGGCCTCGGACGGGACCTTGGAGGGTCCGGATCCGAAGCGCCCGTCGGCGGGCAGCAGCTCTGCGGGGATGGTGATCTGGTCGGTCACGGTAAGGCTCCCATCTGGGTCGGTCCTGGGCCTCACTGTAAACCCGGGCCTGCGGGGCGTGATCGCGCGGGCCCGGCCCGGCCGCTGGCTGGGACGGACGGACCGGCAGGTCAGGCGGCGGGCTCCCACCCGGCGGGCGGCGGCGCGCCGGGCCCGGCCTGCGCCGTCCACAGTTCACCGTCGGCGGCGAGCGCCCACAGGCGCAGCGTCCCGTCGGCGCCGAACGCGGCCGCGGGCCGCTTGACGACGGTGACGTCGCCGCGGGTCCACGGCCGCGACAGCAGCGCGACCTCGCCTGCGCCGGAGGCCGAACCGGAGGCTTCGAGGTCGCCGAGTTCAAGGACGAGGACCGCGGGGGCGCCGCTGCCGTCGTCGCACGCGACGGCGACCGCGCCGTCGGGGCCGAGGGCGACGGTCGGCGACAGGATGCCGCCTTCGAGGGGGACGCGCACGCCCGTCCACGCGGTGCCCCGCCCGAGGTGGAGGACGACGTCGCTGCTTCCGGCGGCGCGGGAGGCGATGAGGATCCGCCTGTCGGGCGCCTGGGCGGCGGTGACGGCCCCGGCGGGGATGTGGGCGGCGCCGTCGGCGCCGGGCAGGTCGAGGTTGCGGTGGGTCCAGGCGGTGCCGTCGCCTTCCCAGGCGGCGATGTTGTCGGGGGTGGCGGCGACGATGGTGAAGGTCCCGGCGGCGCCGACCGCGGCGGGGGCCTCGTGGACGGCGGGCCCTTCGAGCCGGGCCCACTCGCTCCAGCCGTCCGCGGTGCGGGTGCGCACGGCGAGGCCGCCGTCGGGGTGGCGCAGGCACGCGACCGCGGTGGTGCCGTCGTCGGCGGCGGCGGGCTGCCCGACGGTGCGCGCGGCCGGGCCGGCCCCGGCGGGGTTGCCGAGGTTGTCCCATGCGCCGGTGTCCCGGTCGAGGCAGTACAGGTCCCGCAGGTGCCCGGCCGGGTCCTCGGTGAGCACGGGGTTCACGCCGTACAGGCGGGTCCCGGCGGCCGCGAGGGACGGGAGGAGGTCGGGTCCGCCGAGGTCCTCCCAGCCGTCTTCGCGCAGGACCGCGGCGCGGCCGCCGCGCACGGCGGCGGGCGCGATGCCCTCGGCGGTGGCGACGGGGACGACGCCCTGCGTGTACCGCGGGTGGGTGGCGTGCCCGTAGGTGGTCCCGGCGCCGGGGCCGACGATGAGCCGGTCGCCGCAGCCGGGGGCGTGGCCGCAGTCGCCGCCGTCGGCCCACGCGTACGCGTCGAGCGCGGCGCCCTTGGCGTCGAGGTCGGCGGGGCCGAGGTTCCCGGGCCAGCGGCGGTTGTAGTAGCCGCGCCAGGACTCGACCGCGGCACCGGAGCCGAGGGCGGCCTCCCACGCGAACAGGGCGGCGGCGGTGTGGTCGATGTGGTCGGAGTAGCCGGTCTGCTCGGCGCCGAGCCGCTCGCCGACGACGGGGTCCGGGTCGGGGTCGAGGGTGTTGACGACGGCGGGCCGGTACCGGTCGACGAGCTCGGCGAGGCTCGCGCGCACCGTGGCGCGGTCCACGGTGGATTCGGAGTCGAGGGGCGAGCCGGTCGGCGGCAGGACCGCGGAGGCGTCGAGGCGGCCCTCCCAGAGGGCGAGGAGGCGCGTGAAGTCGCCGGTGACGCGGCCGAGGTTCGTCCACAGGGAGCAGAACACGAGGTGGACTTCGGGCCGATCTCGCAGGACGCACAGTTCGACGTCCTGCCCGGAGTCGAGGGTCGCCCGCGTCCGGTCCCAGGGGGCGTCGGCGTCGGCGAGGGCCATGAGCGCGTAGGCGCGGCGCAGGCCGTTGTTGCGCGCGGCGGCGTACCCGGCGTAGTCGACGGGCGCGGCGGTGTCCCAGGTGTTGCGCCCGTCGGCCTCGCCCGCGGTGAGGACCACGGTGCACAGGTTCGCGCCGTCCTCCAGGACGCGGGCGACGCGCGGGTTCACGAAGTACAGGCAGTCGTCGGGGTGCGCGCCGATCATGAGGTGGACGGGCCCGGTGCGGGGCGGCTCGGGGAAAGGCGTGCCGGAGGCGGCGTCCCACACGTGCCTGGTGCTCTCGGCCGCCGCGGCGGTCACGGCCAGCCCGGCGAGGCCGCCGACCAGGAGGTCGCGGCGGCGCAGGTGCGGCGTCCGGGGGGAGGGCATGGGTCGTCCCGTTCGGGTGGTGGGGTTTCGGGGACGATCCTATCCCGACCGCGCATACCGGGTATCGCAGAGGGAACGCGAAAGCGGCCCGCATCCCTGGGGGCGCGGGCCGCTCGACGGCGTTGCGGCTAGCTCCAGCCCTCGACCTCGTCGAGGCCGCGCGGGCCCGGGCCGACGTAGGTCGCGGACGGGCGCACGATCCGGCCGAGCTTCTTCTGCTCCAGGATGTGGGCGCTCCAGCCGCCCACGCGGGCGCACGTGAAGATCGGCGTGAACAGCTCCGCGGGGACCTCCGCGAAGTCGAGGAGCACGGCGGACCAGAACTCGACGTTCGTGGCGAGCACGCGGTCGGGCTTGCGGGCGCGCAGCTCGGCGAGGGCCGCGGACTCCAGGGCCTCGGCGACCTCGTAGCGGGGCGCGCCCAGCGCCTTCGCGGCGGCGCGGAGCACGCGCGAGCGCGGGTCCTCGGCGCGGTAGACGCGGTGGCCGAAGCCCATGAGGCGCTCGCCCGAGTCGAGGAGGTTCTTGACGTAGCCCTCGGCGTCGCCGGACTTCTCGACGCCCTCGATCATGTGGAGGACGCGCGAGGGGGCGCCGCCGTGCAGCGGGCCCGAGAGGGCGCCGATGCCGGAGGAGATCGCGGCGGCCGCGTCGGCGCCGGTGGAGGCGACCACGCGGGACGTGAAGGTGGAGGCGTTCATGCCGTGCTCGGCGGCCGACATCAGGTAGGTGTCGACGGCCTTGACGTGGGCCGGGTCCGGCTCGCCGCGCCAGCGGCGCATGAACCGCTCGGTGATGGTCTCGGCCTTGTCGATCTCCGACTGGGGCACGGCCGGGCGGCCCGATCCGCGAGCGGACTGGGCGATGAACGACAGCGTGGTGACGGACACTCGGGCGAGATCGTCCCGGGCGGTCTCGTCGTCGATGTCGAGCAGCGGCTTCAGGCCCCAGTACGGGGCGAGCATGGCGACCGCGGCCTGGGCGTCGACGCGGGTGTCGCCGGAGGAGACCGGGACTGGCACGGGCTCGGCGGCGGGCAGGCCGCTCCCGAACTTCCCGTCGACGAGGAGTCCCCATACGTCGCCGTAGGTGCTCTGCGCTACCAGGTCCTGGATGTCCACCCCGCGGTAGCGGAGCGAACCACCCTCTTTGTCAGGCTCGGCGATCTCGGTTTCGAAGGCGATGACGCCTTCGAGGCCGGGCTTGAACTCAGACATCGTTGTACTCCTGAGTGTGTTGTCCCTGTGGTTGCCGACCGGGGGCTTCCGGGAGGCGACGGTTCGTAGTTATCTGGAAATGGTGCCTCAAGGCCGTCCGCGACGGAAGTGCCCGCGGGGCGGGGGTGATCCTCGACGGCGGTACGGAAGTGGCGCAAAATATGAGACAAGCATCGTGAGCTTAGTTATTTGCCCAAGTTTGCCCGTTTTGATGGGAGGGTTTCAATAATGGGTCTTGTTGGTTTCAACGGTTTCCTGCGATCTCGCCCACATCGACACGCGTGCCGCAGGTCATCCGACATGAGCTAACGTCAAAGCACATCCAGCCCATCGATAACGACATGGAGGTAACCCCTATGGCGCTGTCCGGCGAGCAATGGGTGATCGCCTACAACGACCACGAGGCCACCATCGTCGCTGTCGGCGGCGGCGTGCGCTCGTACTCCTACCGCGGCCGACCGGTCGTCATGAGCTACGGCGACGAGGAGCTCGCCCCCGGCTGGTCCGGCCACGTCCTGGCCCCCTGGCCCAACCGCATCCGCGACGGCAAGTACGCCTTCGACGGCACCGACTACCAGCTCCCGGTCAACGAGATCGAGACCAACACCTCACTCCACGGGTTCGTCGCCTGGGCCGAATGGTCCGCCGTCGAGGTCACCGACACCTCGGTCACCCTCGAATGCCGCCTCCCGGCCCGCCTCGGCTACCCGTGGACGCTGCAACTGCGCACCCGCTGGTCCGTCGGCCCCGGCGGCCTCCGCGCCGCCCACACCGTCTCCAACCCCGGCACGAAGACCGCCCCCTTCGGACTGGGCACGCACTCGTACCTGATCCCGGGTTCGCTGGAGCGGATCGACGAGGCCACCCTCCACGTCCCGGCAGCGAAGAAGCTGCGGCTCGACAAGCAGCGCATCCCCGTCGGCTCCGGCGCCGGCGACTTCGACGAGCCCACCGTGCTCAAGGACCTCGTCGTCGACGACGCCTACGGCGACCTCAAGCGCGGCTCCGACGGCAAGGCCGAGGTCCGCCTCGCCGACCCCGTCTCCGGACAGGCCGTCACCGTGTGGATGGACGAGTCCTTCGGATGGGTGCACATCTACACCTCCGACGGCCTCGAAGGCGACCGCAAGCGCGCCTCCGTCGCCATCGAGCCGACCACCTGCCCGCCGAACGCTCTCGCCACCGGAGAGGATCTCATCGAGCTCTCCCCCAGCGAAGCGTGGTTCGGCGTCTGGGGCATCCGCCCCGAGTAGGAACCGCGAACGCGTACGAGGGACCGTCCCACCGGGACGGTCCCTCGCCGCATACCCGAACCAAATTCATCTCCACGAAGTTATCCACAGGCCCCCGACCTGCGGCTCCGCGAGTTATCCACAGCCCCGAAACTTTTCCTTGCCGCTCCCGGCCCCACCCGTCAAGGTTGCTCCAAGTCACGCGAACACCACCGAGCGTAGGAGCAACCATGGCCGCGATCCTCGACCGCCGCACCGCCACCGCCGCACCCGCGGCCGAATCCATCCTGGTCACCGCCGACGACCGCCTCGCCGAAGCCGTCCTCCCCGTCGCCGCCGCCGCAGGCCACCCGCTCCGCCGCATCGACCACGCCCCCGACGCCGCCGCGACCTGGCAGCGCGCCCCCGTCGTCCTCGTCGGACCCGACCTCGCCGCCGACTGCGTCGCACTCGACTTCCCCCCACGCGACCACATCGTCGTGTGCACCACCGTCACCTGGCTCGGCAACGACCCCACCGACGCCTCCGTCCTCTGGCCCATGGCGTTCCGCCTCCAGGCCACCGGCGTCATCGCACTCCCCGCCGCCGACGACTGGCTCCTCGACCTCCTCACCCGCACCGTCCGCGACACCGAACCCGCACCCGTCATCGCCGCCGTCGCCGGACACGGCGGCGCCGGCGCCTCCACCATCGCCCTCGCCGCCGCCAGCGGCGCCGCCCGCGACGGCCGCCGCACCGTCCTCATCGACCTCGACCGCACCGGCGGCGGCATCGACGCCGCCGCCGGACTCGCCTCCCAACCCGGCTGGCGCTGGCCCTCCCTCGCCGAGGGCTCCGGGCTCCTCGAACCGGAGCGGCTCCTCGACGGCCTCCCCCGCCGCGGCGGCCTCCACGTCGTCGGCCCCGACCCGCGCAACCCCGCCGACGTCCCGGCCGACGTGTTCGACCAGGTCCTGCGGGCCGCGCGGATCGCCGCCGACCTCGTCGTCGTGGACCTGCCCCGCGCCCGCACCGACGCGGCCGTCCGCGCCGTCACCGCGGCCCGCTCGGTCGCCGTCGCGATCGGACCGGGCGACCGGTCCTGGGAGGCCGCCCGCAGCGTCACCGCCGCCTACGGCCTCTACAACGCGCACCTCGGGGCGGTCCTGCGCGGCGACGCCCGCGCCCGACCGGCGGGCTTCACCTGGGACGGCCCGCGCGAAGCGGACTGGGCCGAACCGCCGGTGTGGGGCGCGCTCCCCACCGACCGGCGCCTCCCGGTGCTGCTGCGCCAGGGCCGCGTCCCGCGCGGGCGCCTCGCCCGCGCCGTCCACGACCTCACGGCCGAACTCAGCCGCGAACGCCCGCGCCGCGGCCTCGCCTGCACCGGGGCGACGCGATGAGCCTCGAACTGCTGGACCGGGTCCGGCGCCAGCTCGCGGCGCAGTCCCGGCCGGGCGGCCGCGGCTCCGCCACCGCGGAGATCGTCCGGGCCCTGCGCGACTCCGGCGCCGCCCCGCCCGACCAGGCGTCGCTCCTGCGGCTCTCGGAGTCGTTGAGCGGGGACCTCATCGGCGCGGGCCCGCTGCAACCGCTCCTCGACGACCCGGCGGTCACCGACGTGGTCGTCAACGGCGCGGGCGGCGTCTGGGCCGACCGCGGCGAGGGCCTGCGCCCCGTCGAGGTCCGCCTCGGCCGCCCCGACGCGGTCCGCTCCCTCGCCTGTCGCCTCGCCGCGGCGGCAGGGCGGCGCCTCGACGCGGGCAGCCCGTACGCGGATGTGCGGCTCCCGGACGGCACCCGCTTCCACGCCGTCCTCCCGCCGATCGCCACCGCCGGGCCGTACCTGTCGTTCCGCACCCACCGGTCGAAGGCGTTCACGCTGACGCAGCTGGTCGAAGCGGACACGCTCACCGCCGACATGGCCGACCTGCTGCTCCGCATCGTCAGGGCACGGCTCCCGTTCCTGGTCACAGGCGGAACCGGGTCCGGCAAGACGACGCTGCTGGCGAGTCTGCTGTCGAACGCGCCGCGCACGGAACGCATCGTCATCGTCGAGGACGCCGCCGAACTCGCCCTCGACCACCCGCACGCGCTCACGCTCGAATCCCGCCCCGCGAACGTCGAGGGCGCCGGGGCGGTCGACCTCGCGGCCCTGGTCCGCCAGGCCCTGCGGATGCGGCCCGACCGGATCATCGTCGGCGAATGCCGCGGCGCCGAGGTCGTGGAACTGCTGGGCGCCTTGAACACCGGGCACGAGGGCGGTGCGGGGACGCTCCACTGCAACACCGCCGCCGACGTCCCCGCCCGGCTGGAGGCACTCGCCCTCCCGCACGGCCTCCCGCGGGCCGGGCTCCACGCCCAGCTCGTCGCCGCCCTGCGCGTCGTCGTCCACCTGCGGCGCACCGGCACCGGCCGCCAGGCCGCCGAGATCGCCGTCATCGAGACCGGGCCCGCCGGTCTCGCCGTCACCACCGCCTGGACCCGCCACGGGCCCGGCGGGTCCGCCGGAATCCTCGAACGCCTGCTGAGGGAGCGAACCGCATGACCGCCATCGCCAACGCCCTGATCACCCACCGGCCCAAGACCACCGCCACCTGCATCGCCCTGAGTGCGGCGCTCCTCGCCGCCTGGCTCGCCGGATACCGCCACCAGGGCGGCCTCGGCCTCCTCGCGGCCGCCAACGCCGGCCTCGCCGCCGCCGTCTACGCCGCGGCCGCCGCGATCTCCTGGCACCGGGCCCTGCGGCGAAAACGACGGCGCGAGGCGGACCGGGCCGCCGCCGACACGGTCGCCTACCTCGCCGCCGACCTCACCGCGGGCACCGACCCGCTCCACGCGCTCGCCTCGGCCGAACCCGACTGGCCCGCCGAGGCCACCGCCACCGCGACCCGCCTGCGCGCCGCGCTCACGATCGCCGCCGAACTCGGCGCGCCCGCCGCGGACCTGTGCCGCCGCCTCGCCGAGCACCTCCGCGAGACCGAGCAGTCGACCGCCCGCGCCTACGCCCAGACCGCGTCGATCCGCGCCACCGCCGCACTGCTCATCGCCCTCCCCGCCGCCGGAGTCGCCTTCGGGGAGCTCCTCGGCGCGCAGCCGCTCGCGTTCCTCCTCGCGAACCCGCTCGGCATGGCGGCAGGCGCGACCGCCATGGGCCTCCAGGCCGCGGGACTCGCGTGGACCGGGGCCCTCATCAACTCCGTCGGACCGGGAGGCGCGTCATGATCCGCCGCCTCGTCGGACCGCTCCTGGGCGTCCTCGTCGCCGTCGTCGTCGGCGGACCGATCGGCGTCCTCGCGGGCTTCGCCGCCTGGTGGCTCGCCGCCCGGCTCCTGCGGCTCGACCCCGACCGCACCGAACGGGCCGCCGCAGACCGGCTCGCCCCGGCCTGGCCGTGGACCCTCGACCTCATCGCGGCCGGGCTGCGCTCCGGCGCCCCGTTCCCGCACGTCGCCTTCACGGTCGCCGACACCGAGGACCCGGCGATGGCCGAACGCCTCAACCGGTTCGCCGGAGCGATCCACCTCGGCGCCACCGCGTCCGAGGCGCTCCCCGAACTCGGCAGGCTCCCCGGCGCCGCCCGCCTCGCCCGCCAGCTCGACCGCTCCGGCGACACCGGCGCCGCCGTCGCCGGGGGACTCGAACAGCTCGCCGCATCACTGCGCGCCGAGCAGCGCACCAGGACCGACGAACGCGCCGGACGCGCCGCAGTGGCCCTCGTCGGCCCCCTGTGCCTGTGCTTCCTGCCCGCGTTCGTCGTCGCCGGAATCGGACCTGTGGTCCTCGGCGTCGTCGCCGAGACCCTGGCGCCCGGACTCTGACCCACCGCAACCGAAGAGAGGACACCGCAATGCGAGCCGACACCCGAACCGCCGACCGACCCGCCGCCCTCCAGGCATCCTGCCGACCCGACTCGATCCGCTGGCCCACCTGCCGCACCGCGACCTGCAACGCCCCCAGGTGCAAAGCGTTCCGCGACGACCGCGAACACGACGACCTCGACGAACCCACCGTCCGCATCGCCGCGGCCCCCGTCGACGCCCCGGCCTGGTCCCCCGGTTCCAACCGCGCCCGCACGCCCATCACCGCCGAGGACCCGCAGGTCCCCGACGACCGCCCGGCCACCCGCTACCACCGCCCCGGCCCCGACGAACCCGACGAATGGCGCCCCGGCCGCATGCGCGCCGCCGCGAAACCGAGCTGGGGCGGCAGGTTCGCGTCCCGCATGCGCGGCGACAGCGGCATGAGCACCGCCGAATACGCCCTCGGCACGCTCGCCGCGGTCGCCTTCGCGGGCATCCTCATGAAGGTCCTCACCTCCGGCCCCGTCGAGGCCGCCCTCCAGGCCCTCATCGAACAGGCCCTCTCATGAACGCGCCCAATAGGACCCGGCCCCCCACGAGCCGACCGCCCGACCGCCGGGCCCGCGACGACCCCCGGCAACGCGGGTTCGTCACCGCCGAGACGGCGGCGGCCCTCCCCGCGGTGGTCGCGGTCCTCGCGCTCGGGCTGTGGGCGGTGTCGGCGGTCGGACTGAAGGTCCGGGCGATCGACGCGGCCAACAGCGCCGCCATCGCCGCCGCCCGCGGCGAGGACCCGCACGCGGTCGCCGACGCCTACCTGCCCGACGGCGCCACGGTCGCGGTCTCCGAGGACGGCGACCTCGCCCGCGCGGTCGTCACCGCCCCGACCCGGCCGCTCGGCCCGCTCACACCGGCGCTGACGGTCACCGCGACCGCCGTGGCACCGCTCGAACCGGGACTGGGCCCATGAACCGAACCGGCCCCGACCCGGGCACCCGGGAGCGCGGCACCCGGCGGCCCCGGTCCACCGGCGAGCAGGGATCGGCGACGGTCCTGGCCGCCGGGGTGGCGGCGGCACTGGTCGCCGCCGCGGTGGCCTTCACCGCGCTCGGCCAGGCCGGAGCCGCCCGCCACCGCGCCCAGGGAGCGGCCGACGCCGCCGCCCTCGCGGGCGCCAACCGGGTCCTCTTCGGAGAAGCGGACGCCTGCGGCGCCGCGAGGGCGATCGTCGACCGCACCGCGACCGAGTTCGTCCGCTGCGACGTCAACGGCCTCGAAGTCACGGTCCACGTCAACGAGACCCCCACCGGCCTCCCGCAGCTCCTCGGCCCCGCCAGGGCCGTCTCCCGAGCGGGCCCGGTGACCATCGAATAACCGAACCAACCTGCCCCCGGCGGCCAAGGCCAGGCCGCCGGGGGACCGGAAAGAAGAACACAGGCTTGACGAGTAATCGGTGTGCTGGTCGGCGGAGGGTGGGCACGGGGAGGGGGAGGGGCCCCGGAATCCGTCCGCCTCGGGCCCGGCTCCGCCGCTCGCCGATCCCCGCCCCGCCGCGTTCGATCATTCGCCGCGAGCCGCGAGCCGCGAGCCGCGAGCCGCGAGCCGCGAGCCGCGAGCCGCGAGCCGCGCCCGGGATTCCGGGTCCGGGAATCCGGGTGCGGCCGAGGACCCTCCGCGCCCCCGGCGGGAGCTCTCCGGGAGGCGTGAAAGCGCTGCCAGAGCAGGGAATGAGGTGGTTTGGTCACACTCCCGAGTGTCGAGGGGCTGGAGGGTCGCCCGGCAGGCCGCGGGCTGTCTACACTCGCGCAATGGAGAAACACCGTTCTTCACCTGACCAGGTGACCGCGACCCGGTCGCCCGGCCGCCGCACATACCTCATGTGCCGCCCCGCCTACTACGCGGTCGAGTACGCCATCAATCCCTGGATGGACACCACCGCCCCCGTCGACGCCGCCCTCGCTTGCGCCCAGTGGGAAGAGCTCGCCGACATCTACACGGCCCTCGGCCACGAGGTCCTCCGCCTCGAACCCGAGCCCGGCCTCCCCGACATGGTCTACGCCGCCAACGGCGCCTTCGTCGTCGACGGCATCGCCTACGGCGCCAGCTTCCGACACCCCGAACGCCGCCCCGAGGCCGACTCCCACGAGAAGTGGTACCGCACCTCCGGCTGGACCTTCGCCGAGCCCGAGCACATCAACGAAGGCGAAGGCGACTTCACCTACCTGCCTGGCCGCGAACTCGTCCTCGCCGGATGGGGCTTCCGCACCGATGCCCGCGCCCACGCCGAGGCCGCCGACGTGTTTGGCCGCCAAGTCGTCTCCCTGCGCCTCGTCGACCCCCGCTACTACCACCTCGACACCGCCCTCGCCCCCCTCGACGACCACAACATCGCCTACTACCCCGACGCCTTCGCCCCCGGCAGCCGCCTCCTCCTCGAACGGCTCTTCCCCGACGCCGTCATCGCCGACGCAGAGGACGCCGCCGGGTTCGGCCTCAACTTCGTCTCCGACGGCCGCAACGTCGTCATCAACGCCGAAGCCGAGGCCATGGCGCGCAAAGTGGACGACGCCGGGTACACGCCCGTCCCCGTCGACCTCTCCGAGCTCAAGAAGGGCGGCGGCTCCGTCAAGTGCTGCACCGCCGAACTCCGCCGGTAGGACGAACCGAGCGGCCCTGAACGCGTAGACCACGCAAGGGGGCCGGTGCGACGACTAGTCGCACCGGCCCCCTTCGTCAACCGCGAGAAGCACTTCGAGGGTGCGGGCCGCGCCCTGCCACGGCAGGCGTCCAACCGCCGCCGCGGTCCGCACCCTGGTCACAGGCCGGGCCCGCGAAGGCCCGGCGGTCGGGTAATGCCGCGGCCAGCGTCGGCGCCGGGCCCACCGGGCCCGGCCGCACCGGTCCGGGCGAAGGCCGCACCGCGTTCACCGGCGCCGGACGCGGCGACGGCACCTGCCCCCGCGGACCCTCGATCGCCCGCACCGCCGGACCCTCGATCGCCCGGACCGCCGGGCGCACCAGCCGCTCCAGGCGGACCGTGTCGCTCATCGGGAGCGGACTCCGCGGATGCCCGCCCGCCTCCGGGAAGATCGCGCCGGCGAGCGGCGCGGGGACGACCGGGAAGACGCCGCTGGGGGACACGAGCGGGTTCGGCCGCTGCGGCTGCCGGGGCCGCCCGGCGGGCCGGGCCATGACCTTCGGGCGGCGGAACGCCCGCGCGAGCAGCGCGTCCACCCGCCACACCCGCTTGGCGTGGCTCGCGGGGAGCCAGAAGTGCCAGCGGTGCGGCTCGGTCGCGCCGGGGCCTTCCAGGACCGTGAAGTTGAGTTCGACGCCGGGACCGGCCGGGTCGGCCGACCAGCGGAGGTTCTCGATCGCCGCGACCGGCGCGTCGAGGCACAGGCGCACGCGGCCGAGCAGCCGCGACTGCCGGGTCACCACCAGGCGCTCGCCCGTGAGCATGAGGACGTGGTCGCCGCTGCCGAGACCGTCGGAGCCGACGCAGCGGCTCAGCAGCGACACCTGGTCGCCGGTCCGGATGTTGCGGCGAAGGAGTGGAACGTGCCGGGACAGCGCGGTCGTGGTCAGGCCCGCTTCGGCCGAACTCGCGAGCATGCTGCGAGAGAAGAGATCCATTTGCTTGTACCCCACCTAGATCCGTGCGCGTCCCGATCGCTCGGGGACGCGCCCTCAAAGGGGGTAACGGCAATCCGCATATGCAGGTTACGGCTGCGGGGTGGCCTTCCCCACATCTCACCCCTTCGGGCGAGCGGGTTCGGCGGAGTGCAGAGTGCTGGGGTAGGGCGGGGGTCAGTCGCCGTCGCCGGTCGGAAGCTCTTGGGGGGCTTCGAGATCGAGTTCCACTTCGAATTCCACTTCGAGTTCGGGGTCCAGCCGGGCGCCGTCGCTGCTCCAGCCGCCGTGGTCCCAGTCGTCCCAGCCGCCTTCCCAGCCGCCGTCGTTCCAGTCCTGGTCCCAGTCGCCGTGGTCCCAGTCGTTCCCGGCGTCCCCGCCGTCGTCCTCTTCGTCCTCGCCCGGGGTCTCGCCGGACTCCTCCGGCCCGCACGGGTCCTCGTCCACCGGCACCAGGCGCGGCGGCTCGGCCTCCTCGCCGCCTTCCTCACCGCCCTCCTCGACGGGCGCGCCGGGGGCCTCCTCGGGCTCGCGTTCGTGCTGCTGGACCAGCTCGGCCTGCGGTTCGGCGGCCACGGGCTCGACGCCCTCACCGGGCTCGGCCAGACCGCCCGGGACGGGCTCGGCCCCGGCGATGCCCTCGATCTCCCCGGGGGTCGCCGGGGGCTCGTCGCCCTCGATGACGACCGTCCCGGACTCGATCTCCACGGGCTCGGCGCCGTCGTCGCCCGTGTAGAGCCCGCGCGTGAAGGTCCATCCGACCATCGCGAAGGACGCCACCGTGCCGGCGCTGATCCCCACCAGGGCGAACCAGATCCCCACCGGCCAGCGTCCCCCCTGGTCGCTGCCTCTGCCGTGCACTGCGTGCTCCTTCCCGCCACCCCCGTGCGACGAAACGGCCGTTCAGGGCCGATGATGTCGATGATCGACAGCCCTCGGCTACTCAGTGTCAGACTTCAGTCCCGAATAGTAATCGGGTGAAGGGTGTGACGCGCACCGCCCAGGGCTTTGGGATGCTTGGATGTACCGGAATACGAATATGAGGAGGCATCAATGGGCGACACACAGCGTCCAGCCAAGAAGGCGGTCAAGAGCCGTCCGAAACCCGCCTCGACGAACGAACCACAGTTCGTGCAGCTGCTCTCACCCGAAGGGCGGCGCGTCAAGCATCCCGACTACGACATCGACCTGAGCGACGAGGAGTACCGCGGCCTCTACCGCGACCTCGTCATCACCCGCGAACTGGACGCCCAGGGCACCGCCCTCCAGCGCCAGGGGCAGCTCGGCCTGTGGCCGAGCCTCCTCGGCCAGGAGGCCGCCCAGGTCGGCTCCGGCAGGGCCCTGCGGGCCCAGGACACCGTCTTCCCGGCCTACCGGGAGCTCGGCGTCCAGTGGTGCCGCGGCATCGACCTGATCTCGTCGTTCGCGCTGTTCCGCGGCGTCGACCTCGGCGGCCGCGACACGGTCGCCGACCGGTTCAACATGTACGCGATCGTCATCGCCTCGCAGACCCTCCACGCCGCCGGGTACGCCATGGGCGTCGCCATGGACGGCGCGGTCGGCACCGAGGACGGCGAGGCCGTCATCGTCTACCACGGCGACGGCGCCACCAGCGAGGGCGACTTCAACGAGGCGCTCGTGTGGGCCGGGGTGTTCAACTCCCCGCTGGTGTTCTTCTGCCAGAACAACCAGTACGCGATCTCCGAGACCAACGCGCGCCAGTTCCGGCTCCCGCCGTACCGCCGCGCCGAGGGCTTCGGCGTCCCCGGGATCTTCGTGGACGGCAACGACGTCCTCGCGACCTACGCGGTCACCCGGGGCGCGCTCGACCGCGCCCGCGGCGGCGAGGGCCCCAGCCTCGTCGAGGCGTACACGTACCGGATGCAGCCGCACACCACGTCCGACGACGCCACCCGCTACCGCGACGAGGCCGAGCTGGACTTCTGGCGCGCGAAGGACCCGGTGGTCCGCTACCGCAAGTGGCTGGCGGCCGAGGGGCTCGCCGACGAGGCGTACTTCGCCGCGATCGACACCGAGGCCGGCGAGCAGGTCCGGGCGCTGCGCGCCCGGGTCATGGCCCTGACCGACCCGGAGGTGTCCGAGATGTTCGACAACGTGTACGCCCAGATGCCGCAGGGCATCGCGGACCAGCGCGCCGAGGCCGTCGAGTTCCAGGCCTCCCTTGAGAACGGGAGCGACGCCCGATGACCACGATGTCCATGATCAAGGGCCTCAACGAGGGCCTCCGCCGCGTACTCGAAGACCAGCCGAAGTCGCTGGTGATGGGCGAGGACGTGGGCCGCCTCGGCGGCGTGTTCCGCGTGACCGACGGCCTCCAGAAGGACTTCGGCTCCGACCGCATCATCGACACCCCGCTCGCCGAGTCGGGGATCATCGGCACCGCGATCGGCCTCGCCATGCGCGGCTACCGGCCGATCTGCGAGATCCAGTTCGACGGCTTCGTCTACCCCGCGTTCGACCAGCTCGTCTCCCAGCTCGCGAAGATCCCCAACCGCTCCGGCGGCCGCATCCGCCTCCCCGTCGTCGTCCGCATCCCCTACGGCGGCGGCATCGGCGCGATCGAGCACCACTCCGAGTCCCCCGAGGCGTACTTCGCGCACACCGCGGGCCTGAAGGTCGTCACCTGCTCCAACCCCGCCGACGCCTACTGGATGATCCAGCAGGCCGCCGCCGGGGACGACCCGGTGGTCTTCTTCGAGCCCAAGCGCCGCTACCACGGGAAGGGCGAGGTCGACACCGAGACGGCCGGGCTCGACCTGTACCGGGCGCGCACCGTCCGCGAGGGCCGCACCGCGACGCTCATCGCCTACGGCCCCACCGTGGACGTGGCCGAGAACGCCGCCAAGGCCGCCGCCGAGGAGGGCCTCGACCTGGAGGTCGTCGACCTGCGGTCGCTGTCCCCGATCGACTGGGAGCCGCTGTTCGCGTCGGTCCGCAAGACCGGCCGGGCCGTGGTCGTCCACGAGGCTCCCGGGAACGTCGGCATCGGCGCGGAGGTCGCCGCCCGCCTCACCGAGGAGTGCTTCTACTCCCTGGAGGCGCCCGTCCTGCGGGTCACCGGCTACGACGTGCCCTACCCGGCGAGCCGCCTCGAAGACGACTACCTTCCGAACCTGGACCGCGTCCTCGACGCCGTCGACCGGTCCCTGGAGCACTGAGGAGGCGAACATGGGACAGAAGATCACGTTCAACCTGCCCGACCTCGGTGAGGGCCTCACCGAGGGCGAGGTCGCCGCGTGGCTCGTGGAGCCCGGCGGCGAGGTCAAGCTCAACCAGCCGTTCGTCGAGGTCGAGACCGCGAAGGCGCTCGTCGAGGTCCCCAGCCCGTACGACGGGGTGCTCGCCGAGCACCACGCCGTCGCCGGGGAGACCGTCGACGTCGGCAAGCCGCTGGCGACCTTCGAGGTCGAGGGGGCCGACGCGCCGCCCGAGGTCAAGAAGGACGAGCGCACGCCGAACCTCGTGGGCTACGGCGCCCGCGAGGCTGGCTCCAAGCGCCGCAAGCGCAAGGGCGCGCCCGTCGCCGAGACGCCGGCGCCGCCCGCGCGGTCGCTGGCGCCGGTGACCCCGCCGTCGGTGATCACGCCGTCGTTCACGCCGCCCCCGGTGGAGGCCGCCCCGGTCCCCGCCGCCGCGGCGCCGTCCGGCCCGGTGCTCGCCAAGCCGCCGGTCCGCAAGCTCGCCAAGGACCTCGGCGTGGACCTCGCGTCGGTCGTGCCGACCGGCCCGAACGGGACGGTCTCGCGCGCCGACGTCGAGGCGGCCGTCGCGGGCCCGGCCCCGGCCGCCCCGCAGCGGGTCGCCGCCGCGGCGGAGGACCAGCGCATCCCCATCAAGGGCGTGCGGAAGCTGACGGCGCAGAACATGGTCGCGTCGGCGTTCACCGCGCCGCACGTCACCGTGTTCCTGACCTGCGACGTCACCGGCATGATGGACACCGTCAAGGAGTTCAGGGCGCGCCGGGAGTTCGCCGACGTCAAGGTCACGCCGCTCCTGTTCGTGGCCAAGGCGGTCCTGCTGGCCGCCCGCCGCCACCCGATGATCAACGCCCGCTGGGACGAGGCCGCCCAGGAGATCGTCGTCAAGCACGACGTGAACCTCGGCATCGCCGCCGCCACCCCGCGCGGCCTGGTCGTCCCGAACGTCAAGGCCGCCCAGGACCTGAGCCTGGTCGAGCTGGCCGACGCCATCGGCTCGCTCGCCCGGACCGCGAGGGAGGGGCGGACCACCCCGGCCGACATGATGGGTGGCACGATCTCGATCTCCAACGTCGGCGTCTTCGGCGTCGACACGGGCACCCCGATCCTGCCTCCGGGCGAGTCGGCGATCCTCGTGTTCGGCGCGGTCCGGCCGCAGCCGTGGGTCCACGAGGGCGAGATCGCCGTGCGCCAGGTGACGACGCTCGGGCTGTCGTTCGACCACCGACTCATCGACGGGGAGCTCGGTTCGCAGTTCCTCGCCGACGTGGGCGCGTTCCTATCGCACCCTGGGGAAACGCTGCTCGCCTGGACGTGACCAAGCGCACCAGCGAATCGTTGGCGGAACTTACCGTTCGGTGTTGTAATTGAGGCACGGAAACAACGGGGAAACATATCTTCCAAGTTTCCGTGTCTCAGTTCCGACGGAGCTCGCAAGCCGAGTACCGAAGGATCCAAGGGACCGCGAACTTTTCTCCTCCAACTGGTGTGGATGACAGCGCCGAGTCGCCACACCGCGGAGACCCTCTCCAGGGGGTTCTCACACCGGCCGGGCGCCGCGTTTGCCATGAGGGGTGGGCAACCGTGCGCGCCCGGCCTTTTCTCTGCCCTCAGGGCGGCTTCCCCCTTTTCTCCCGTTCTGCCGCAGGACCGCGTTCTCCGTGCCCGCTTAACCCTGTCGAGTGATCGTTGGCGCCGCTGCGGTACCGTGTTGCCGTCTGGCGTGCCCCCAAGACGCCAGGCCGGAAGCAGCATTGAGGAGCAGCCGTGACCTCCGAGCAAGGCAACCCGCCAGCAAAGGGCGAGGCCCCCGACGACCAGGGCACTGTCGACCCGGGCGACGTCGAGAAGAGCGCTGCCGAGGGCGGCACCGCTGAAGGCGGTGCGGCCGAGGGCAGTCCGGTCGAGACGGGCGCCGAGCAGCCCGCGGCCGAGACGGGCCCGGCAGGGCAGGCCGACCCGGCCCCCGCCGAACCGGAGAGTCCCCCCGCCGCGGCCGACGAGCCGCCGGCCCCCGCTGCCGAACCCGAGGCCCCGGCCGAGCCGGTCCCCGCGGAGACCGCTCCCGTAGCCGAGGCCGCACCCGAGCCTGAGGCGCCGCAGGCGGCCCCCGAGGCCCCTCCGGTCGACGAGGGCGCGACGCAGTCCGTCCCGGCGTCCATCGACGTGGACGTGCCGCCCGCTCCGGCGGCCGACGCCCCCGCGCAGGTCCCGCCCGCCGCGTTCGAGGCCCCTGCGGCCCAGTCGTCGCCTCCGGGCCCGCAGTTCGACAGCGGCCCGCAGTTCGATGAGGACGGGACGCAGATCCTGCGCCTGGGCCCGTCGCAGCCGCAGCAGCCGGTGGCCGACCCGGTCGAGGAGAGCACGCAGGTCCTTCCGCCGCAGGGCATCTCGGGCTTCAACGCCCCGGCCCCGTACGGCGAGCAGGCCGCCCCGAGCCCCTCTCCCGCGGCCCAGCCTCCTGCAAATCCGGCGGCGTGGCCCTCGCCCCCGCCGAACCCGCTCGCGAACCAGGCCCAGCCGGGCCCGGCGGCCGTCCCGCCGCCGCCCCCGGTCCAGCCCTACCAGCAGCCGCAGCAGCCGTACCAGCAGCAGCCCCCGGCGGCCTACCAGCCGCCCGCGGGCCCGCCGCCGACCCAGTCGGACGACACGCAGAAGCTCATCATCGGCGCGCACAACCCGTACAGCGAGCCGCCGGCCCCGCCGTCGGCGTACGGTTCGCCCGCGCAGCCGTCGCAGCCGCAGGCCGCCCCGCAGTACTCGCAGCCGGGCATGCCGCCCGGCTCGGTCCCGCCGCCCGGCCAGTACCCGCCGGCGCCCGCCGCCACCAGCGGCGGCGGCCGCAAGAAGGGCCTCGTCCCGATCCTCGCCGCCGTGGGCGCGCTGGTCGTGATCGCCGCGGCCGTGGGCGTCTACTTCCTGCTGTTCGCGGCCCCGAAGTTCGAGGAGGGCGGCTGCGTCCGCCACACCTCGGGCGACCAGGCCGAGGCGGTCGACTGCGCCGACGCGGTGGACGGCGAGGACTACGAGATCGTGGACAAGGTCGGCGACGGCCAGGAGTGCGCCGACGCGGGCCGCGAGACCCTCACGGTCGGCGACGACGTCTACTGCCTGAGCGTCCTCGGCGGCACCGACGAGGGCGGCGACGGCGGCGGCGAGGCCACCGAGTCCCCCTCAGAGGAATAAACAACCCGGCAAACCGGCTGATATCCCGCTTTATCGCGATAAATCCGGTCTAAGGGACCCCTGGCGTAAAAGTACCGCAGGGGTATGACATCACGGCGCGGGCCGGTGGCACCCCCACCGGCCCGCGCCGCTGTGTGAGCCTCGTTCACGTCCGGGCCGAGCAGGGGATCGGGGACGGCCGCGCGAGCTAGGCTCGGGCCGTGACCACGTCCTCCAGCGCCGAATCCACCAGCGACACCGCCACCGGCGACGCCGCCGCGAAGCCCGCCCCGAAGGCGCAGTCGCGCGTCCGCGCGGCCCGCCTCGAAGGCCGCGGCTGGCTCAACACCGGCGGCGCGCAGCTCGACCTCGACAGCCTCAAGGGCAAGATCGCCGTGCTCGACTTCTGGACGTTCTGCTGCATCAACTGCCTCCACGTCCTTGACGAGCTGCGCCCCCTCGAAGCGAAGTACGGCGACGCCGTCGTCGTCATCGGCGTCCACTCCCCGAAGTTCGAGCACGAGCGCGACCCGCAGGCCCTCGCCGCCGCCGTCGAGCGCTACGGCGTCGAGCACCCCGTGCTCGACGACCCCGACCTGAAGACCTGGGACGCCTACGCCGCCCGCGCCTGGCCGACCCTCGTCGTCCTCGACCCCGAGGGCTACGTCGTCTCCACCATGGCCGGCGAAGGCCACGCCGAGGCCCTCGACCGCATCATCGGCGGCCTCGTCGAGACCCACACCGCCAAGGGGACCCTCGACCCCGAGGGCAGCCCGTACGTGGCCGCCGCACCCGCCGAGACCGCGCTCCGCTTCCCCGGCAAGGCCATCGCGCTCCCGGGCGGCGACGTCCTCGTCAGCGACTCCGCCCGCCACCGCCTCGTGCGCCTCGCACCCGATCTTTCCACTGTCAAGGACGTCATCGGGACCGGCGAGCGGGGCCGCGCCGACGGCACCGCCCCCGAGTTCAACGAGCCGCAGGGCCTCGTGCTCCTCCCCGAGGACGTCGCCGCCGCGGCCGGGTACGACCTCGTCGTCGCCGACACCGTCAACCACCTCCTGCGCGGCGTCGACCTCGCCACCGGCACCGCGACCACCGTCGCCGGGACCGGCCGCCAGTGGCGCATGGACGACGGCGACGGCACCGCCCTCGACACCGACCTGTCCTCCCCGTGGGACCTCGCCTGGTACGACGGCAAAGTCGTCGTCGCCATGGCCGGCATCCACCAGCTGTGGGCCTTCGACCCCGCCGCCCGCACCGTCGGCGCGTACGCCGGGACCACCGTCGAGTCCCTCAAGGACGGCCCCCTCGACCAGGTGTGGATGGCCCAGCCCTCCGGCCTCGCCGTCGGCGCCGGGCCGGACGGCGGCGAGCGCCTGTGGATCGCCGACTCCGAGACCTCCGCGCTCCGGTACGTCGAGGACGGCGCGATGCGCACCGTCGTCGGCCAGGGCCTGTTCGACTTCGGGCACGTCGACGGCCCCGCCGCCGACGCCCTCATGCAGCACCCCCTCGGCGTCGCCGTCCTCCCCGACGGCCGCATCGCCGTCGCCGACACCTACAACGGCGCCCTGCGCGCCTACGACCCGCGCACCGGCGAGGTCGCGACCCTCGCGTCCGGGCTCGCCGAACCCAGCGACGTCCTTCCGCTGGGGGACAGGGTGGTCGTGGTCGAGTCCGCCGCGCACCGCCTCGCCGTCCCCGACCTGAGCGAGGCCGCCGTCTCCGGGCAGCACCACCGCGTCACCCGCAAGCGCACCAAGGTCGCCCCCGGGCGCCTCCGTCTCGACGTGCTCTTCGAGCCCGCCCCGGGGCAGAAGCTCGACTACACGTACGGATCGCCCGTCCAGGTGACCGTGTCCGCCGACCCGCCGCAGCTCCTCGCCGAGGGCGCGGGCCGCACTGAGGACCTCACCCGCGAACTCGTCCTCGCCGAAGGCATCGGGAAAGGCGTCCTCCAGGTCGTCGCGCAGGCCGCGACCTGCGACGCCGAGGCCGAGCACCCCGCGTGCCACCTCACCCGCCAGGACTGGGGCGTGCCCGTGGAGATCACCGGGGACGGGGTGTCGACGCTCAAGCTCGTGCTGCGATCCTGAGACGGGCGGTCCGGGGACGCCGCTATTTCCGCCGCCGCGGGTGTGTCATGAATCCGTGCGCGGCTCGCGGCGCAATAGGTTGTTCCGGATCGCACCATCCACAGGGCACATCAGGGAGGAATCCGCAGTGATCGCCGACGTCGAGGAGCGCTACGCCGAATACGAGAACTGGCTGGTGCTGAACGCCGCCGACCAGATCGTCACCGTGGGCCGCATGCTGGAGCAGCAGGTCCGCACCCTCGAATACCTCACCCCCGACCACGTCGCCGCGCTCGCCTCCTTCGAACCGGACCTTTCCGGTATTCGGTCGAACGGGTAGTCAAACCCGACCGTTCAGTCGATATTCACCTGTATCGATCGGAGTAACGTCGGCCCGGACGCGGCTGGCGGCGTCCCTCCGGGCAGCGGGCAGGGCCCGCACCGGAGCAGGCGCCCCCCGACGCGCGAGGGCCGTCCCGGCGCCGGCGCGCCCCCGGGTCCGTCCGCGAGGGTGGACCCACCGGGGGCGGGCCGTCGAACGGGCACTCAACGGGCACTGAGCAATACCTGGTATCACCGCGCCGGGACGGCCCCGGACCCGGTCGCTACGCTGAAAGCGAAGTCGCGTCCCGGCGGCTCTGCGCCGCAGCCCCGCGCTGATACGGTCGATGCGTGGAATCTTTCGAGCGGCCCTTCGGCGACGAGTCCGGCCCGGTCCAAGCCCCTATGCACCCCGCATGGATCCGCATCATGCCGTGCAGCATCGAGCTGTTCCGCACCGTCCCCTCCCTCAACCCGTTCCCCGCCGGATGGTGGGCCGACGCCTTCCCCGAGGACGACATCTGGAACGAGCCCGTCTGGTGCGACCCGGGCGACGTCGACGACTGGATCGCCGAGGCGTCCGAGCACCACCTGGGCGCGTCCCCCGAGGTCGTCGAGAAGGAGGCCCGCGAGGAGTACGACCGGGCCACCGCCGAGCGCTCCGAGCGCATCGACACGTTCACCACCCACTGCCGCCGCGCCGGACTGCCCGTCCCCCACACCGTGCGCGACCTCCTCGAATTCCTCCTCGCCCTGGGCCTGTACCGCTCCGAGCAGCGCGACGGCGCCATGTACGTCGCCCCGCAGCTGTACATCAACCCGTTCGACGTGCTCTCCTTCGACAAGCTCGAAGCGATCGAGGAGGCCGCCGACCAGCGCGGGGACCTCGAAGAGCTCACGGCGATCGCGATCCGCCGGGTCGGCGGCGTCGACTACGAGTTCGACGACGAGGGCCGGTTCGTGCTGCCGGGGAACGCGAAGTCCGCCACCGTGGACGTCTCGCTCGCGGCGCTCGCCGAGGACGCGGGCGTCCCGGCGCCGGTGATCCGCGGGATGCTCATGGAGCTCGCCGAGGACGGGGACGTCGCGGGCTCGGTCGACCTGGGCGCCGTCCCGGTCGGGGACCAGTTCACGCTCACCGCCTCGGACGACCTGCTCGGCGGGTACCCGAACGACGAGCTGCTGCCGCCCGAGCACGCCTGAGCGGCCCGTCCGCGGGGTGACCGCCGACGCAGTCCCGTTCACTGCCAGTTCACCTGTTCGCCGCCCGTCGTGCACCTCCATGGCGAACCATGAGGGCAGGACACGTTAACGGCGGTTGACGATCGGTGATAGGAGCACGCGTGACCGTGAACGAGACTGGTACGAGGGCCAAGGCGCCCATCGCGGGCCTGGCCCCGCAGGGCCGGACGGCCTCGCCCGTCGCCACCGAGACCGTCATCGAGCTCAAGGGCGTGGGCGTGCACTACGGGAAGGCGCACGCGGTCCGCGACGTCTCCCTGCCGGTCGCCCGGAACCAGATCACCGCGATGATCGGCCCGTCGGGCTGCGGCAAGTCCACCGTGCTGCGGTCGATCAACCGCATGAACGACCTCATCCCGGGCGCGAAGGTCACCGGCGGGATCACCTACCACGGCAAGGACATCTACGGCTCCGGGGTCGACCCGATCGCCGTGCGCCGCCACATCGGCATGGTGTTCCAGAAGGCCAACCCGTTCCCGAAGTCGATCTTCGACAACGTCGCGTACGGCCTGCGGATCAACGGCATGAAGGACAACCTCGCAGACCGGGTCGAGCAGGCGCTTCGCGGCGCGGCCCTGTGGGACGAGGTCAAGGACAACCTGAAGAAGAGCGCCCTGGCGCTCTCGGGCGGGCAGCAGCAGCGCCTGTGCATCGCGCGCGCGATCGCCGTGCAGCCGGAGGTCCTGCTCATGGACGAGCCGTGCTCGGCGCTCGACCCGATCGCGACGGCCCGCATCGAGGAGCTCATGAACGAGCTCGTCAAGGACTACACGATCGTCATCGTCACGCACAACATGCAGCAGGCGGCGCGCGTCTCCGACGCGACGGCGTTCTACTCCGCGGACGTGGACGACGCGGGCGAGCGGTTCGGCTTCCTCGTCGAGTTCGACGAGACGCAGCGGCTGTTCTCCAACCCGTCCGACTCCCGCACCGAGGACTACATCACCGGCCGCTTCGGCTAGGCCGGCTTCGACGCCGACGGCGGCGCGACCCTCGCGGGTCGCGCCGCCGTTTCGCGTTCCCCGGGAAGCGCGACAGGGGCGCATCTCGGGGACGCGGACGGGGGCGGCCCGCAGGCCGCCCCCGTCCGTCTTGTCAGTGACTAGATCGTCTTGCCGGTGTCTAGACGTCGTCGCCGCAGAGGATCGCGGAGGTGCGGCCCTCCGGGTCGGTGACCTGCCAGTACCAGGAGCCGCCGCAGGTGGCCTGCTCGCCGGCCTCCTCCTTGGACATGGCGACGGGGGTGTCGATGTTGACGACCCCGACGACCACGTACTGGGCGAGCGCGGAGGAGCACTCCACGGTCCACCAGGAGTCGGCGTCGTAGAAGCAGTCGCCCTCGGCGGGCACGTACGGCGTGTTCGCGGGCTCGCTCGGGTCGGCCGCGCCGGTCGCCTTGATGCAGTACAGGGAGTCGAGTGACCCGGACGAGTACACGTAGTGCCAGTTCGTCCACAGCTCGCCGGGGTGGAGGACGGCCCAGTCGTCGCCGCACAGGGCCTTCGCGGCGGTGAAGTCCGTCAGGTTCCCCTCGTCGTCGACGGCCACGTCGGCGACGTCGTACGACTGGGCGGTGATCTCCCAGAACGCGGTCGCGTCGGCGCAGTCGAGGAGCTCCAGGCCGTCGCCGTACCCGCCGTCGGCGATCACGGGCTCGTACGGGAGGCACTGGCCGACCTCGGAGTCGGTCTGCTCCTCCCCGGTCGTGGCCTCGTCGCTGGGGCTCGCGTCGTCGGAGGGCGACGCCTCCTCGGAGGTGGTGGGGTCGGCGGCCTCGTCCTTGTCGTCCTTGTTCATGTTCATGACGACCAGGAGCGCCCCGCCGAGGACCAGGACGAGCGCCCCGACGATGATGCCGCCGATGAGCCCGTAGTTGCGCTTCGGCGGCTCGGGCGGCAGCATCGGCGGCCCATACGACGTGGGCGGCTCGTACGGCGGCTGCCCGCCGCCGCCCGCCTGCCCGGCGCTGAACTGCGGCGCGCTGCCGTACTGCGGAGGCTGCTGGGGCTGCTGCGGCTGGCCCCCGTACGGGTTCTGGCCGCCGTTGTACGGCGACTGGTAGCCGTACCCGGGGGTCTGCGGCTGCTCAGGCGGTGGGCCGTAATTGGGAGGGACCGTCATGCAAGCCACGCTATAGCGCTTTGTCAACAGCCGCCGCGCGGAGGGCCAAACCTGTGAAGGAAACTCGCAGGCCGGAAGGGGGAACCGTCCTTGACGGGCCGGTCCGTCACCGGTGCGAGGTGACGCACCTCGCGGGGGCGGTCGGCCCGGGCGGCCGGTTCAGAGCGCGTCCGGGAGGACCAGCACCCTCTCGACCGTGTAGTCCTCCATCGCCGACCGCACGCCCTCGCGTCCGATGCCCGAGGCCTTCGATCCGCCGTACGGCATCTGGTCGGCCCGGAACGAGGGCACGTCGCCGATGACGACGCCGCCCACGTCGAGGGTCCGGTGGGCGAGCATCGCCTGCGGGAGCCGGTCGGTGAACACGCCCGCCTGGAGCCCGTACCGCGAGTCGTTGACCGCGGCCAGGCCCGCCTCGAAGCTGTCGACTGATCCGAGGACCAGGACCGGTCCGAACACCTCCTCGCGCAGGACCTTCGCGTCGGCGCGCACGTCGGCGAGCACGGTCGGCTCGACCAGGGCGCCCTGGCGGGGCCCGCCGCCGCACAGGACCTTCGCGCCCTCGTCCACGGCCTCCTCGATCCACGACTGGACCCGCTCGGCCGCGTCGGCGGAGATGAGCGGCCCCACTTTGCAGGACGGGTCGTTGGGGTCGCCCGAGGGCAGGGCCTTGACCTGCTCGACGATGCGGTTCGCCATGTCGGCGTAGGCGGGCGCCTCGATGAACACCCGCTGCACCGCGATGCACGACTGGCCGGCCTGGTAGTTCCCGAACACGGCGATCCGCTCGGCGGCCCAGTCCCGCTTCGGGTAGTCGGCGGCCACGAGGGCCGCGCCGTTCCCGCCCAGTTCGAGCGTCACGTGCTTGCCGGGGACCTTCTGCCGGATCTGGCGGCCCACCGGGCCCGAGCCGGTGAACGAGACGACGGGCAGCCGCGGGTCCTCCACGAGCTGGTCGGCGCGGTGGTTGGGGACCGGCAGGACCGAGAGCATCGCCGGGGGCAGGTCGGTCTCGGAGAACAGCGCCCCCAGGTGGAGGGAGGACAGCGGGGTCGCCGGGGCGGGCTTGAGGACGATCGGGCAGCCCGCGGCGACCGCCGGGGCCACCTTGTGCGCCACCAGGTTCAGCGGGAAGTTGAACGGGGTGATCCCCAGGACCGGGCCCCGCGGGAAGCGCCGCACCAGGGCGAGGCGGCCCTCCGCGGTCGCGTCCGTGTCGAGGCGCTGCACCTCGCCGCCGAACCGCCGCGCTTCCTCTGCGGCCCAACGGAACACCGACACGGCGCGGCGCACCTCGATGCGCGCCCACGCGATCGGCTTGCCCGACTCGGCGGTGATGAGCTCCGCGCACGTCTCGGACTCCTCGTCGAGGCGCCGCCGCACGTGGTCGAGGGCCTCGGCCCGCACGTGCGCGGGCAGCGCCGCGCACTCCGCGGCCGCCCCCGAGGCGGCGGCGACGGCGGCCTCCACCTGCCCGGCCGTCGCCCACGAGGTGGCGCCCACCGGTGAGTCGTCGAAGGGGTGGGTGACGAAGAACTCCTCCTCGCCGTGCTGGGGACGTCCCGCCACCCAGATGGGCGAAACGGGACGGAGACGCTGCGACATGGCTCCAGCCTACGGGTTCCGCCGACCGCGGTGCTGCCGTTGGGGCCCGCGAATCCGCGCCGCCCCCGCCGGGCCCGCAAGGGGCCCTGCGGGCTCCGCAACCCGGGTGCGCCCATTTGCCCGGTCAAGGCATGATGAGGGCATGAGTGAACAGCAATCAGGTGCGGGGTACCCGCAGCAGCCGGTCTCCGGCCAGCCCGGGCAGCCCTACCCCCAGGCGCCCTACGCCTCGCCCCAGGCGCAGTACCAGGCCCAGCAGCAGTACGCGGCCTACGCCCCGCCGGCCCCGTCGCTGTTCGACAAGCTCGGCGTCCCCTCGGTTCCCGCGATCCTCGGCCTCTCCGGCCTCGGCGCCCTGGCCCTGTCCGGCCTCATCACCGGCACCAGCGACGGCACCGACCTCCAGGTGGACGTGGCCGCGGCCCTGTTCGGGCTCCCGTCGGTCCTCACCGCCGTGATCGTCATGTTCGCACTGGCCCTGTTCGGCGGCGAGAAGCTGCGCTCGCTGTGGAAGTCGCTCACGGTGGCCGGCACGGGCGTGTTCCTCGCCGGGTTCCTGTACGACCTGCTGTCGCTGCCCGACGGGTCGTCCGGTTCGGACGCCTCCGCTTGGATCGGCGCGCTCCTTCTGGTCGGCGCGTACGCCCTGTTCACCGCGGGCGCGCTCCTGGTCCCCGGGAAGGCCGCCGCACCCGCGGCCCCCGCCGCCCCGGCGTACCCGACCGGGCAGCAGCCCGCGGTCCCGCCGGCCGCCGCGCCGCAGACCCAGCAGAACCAGTGGCCGCAGGCGCCGCAGCAGTAAGCCGCACTCAGGCAGCCGAAGAGGCGGGGGGGGGGCGGGCGGTGGGGGCGGAGGTTCTCGCCCGGGGCCGGCGGGAGGGAGGGATGGATAGTGGGGAGCGGGCCCCCCGCCAGAGGGTGGGAGCGAAGGGAGGGC